>NZ_JAUJQE010000007.1:0-426416 GCF_030482505.1 Burkholderia sp. AU45274
CCGTTCGACTTGCATGTGTAAGGCATGCCGCCAGCGTTCAATCTGAGCCAGGATCAAACTCTTCAGTTTAAACCTGTTACTGTTTTCGGTTCAGTTAAGAACCGGTCGCTCACTCAAAGCTGACAGGAATATGAATCACTTCATAAACCTGACTTACTTTAGTGTGAGACTCTTGATACTTTCGCTATCTGATCCGAGGATCAGCTCGCTTTCATCAAGCGCCCACACTTATCGGCTGTTAATTTTTAAAGAGCATTCTGCGAGGAACTTCGTGTTTCCCAGCAGCGCTGCGTTTTCAGCAGCAGAGAAGCGAGATTATGAACCGTGTTTCGCAGTTCGTCAACAACTTTTTTACTGCATCGTTGCGACTGCGGGGCTCAACTTCCAGGCCAGCTGCGCGCTTCAGACTGCTGCGCACCACCCGCCCTGCTTCCCTTCTCCCGCGCCGCGTTTCCGTTAGCGCGAAAGAGGCGTGATTGTAGGCAGCCTCTTCGATCTGCGCAAGGGGTTTCTCAAAAAATATAAGGCCCCGCACGCTGCCGCGTGCGGGGCCTTATATGGAAGCAGCCCAACCGTCAGGCCGCGCGCACCTGGCGCGCGACGATCTCCATATAGTGATCGAGATCCGGCGTCGCCTTGCCTTCCTCCTTCGCCGTATCGTCCCAGCGGCGCAGGCGCAGCGCGTCCTCCGCGAACGGGCGCTGCAGGAACGCCGCCGTCTCCTCTTCACTGAAGATGCCGCCCTGCAGCGCGAGGCTGCGCACCGAGTCCGGCGACAGGCTCTCGAAGTAGCCGGCGTCCGTGCGGCACAGGCAGCGCTTCGCGTCGACGTGCAGCCGGATCGGCTCCAGCACCGCGTCGGAAAACAGCGGCCGCAGGAACGGCAGCACGTAATACTGATGCAGATCGTCGATCCCGCGCGCGCTCGGCGTCTCGCCCTGGCGATTCAGCAGATGCCCGAGGTCATGCAGGAACGCCGCCGCGACCAGCGCTTCGTCCGCCCCCGCCTCTTCGGCCAGCAATCCGCTCTGCAATGCATGCTCGAGCTGCGTGACCGGCTCGCCGCTATAGGCCACATGGCCATGCTCGCGATACAGCCCGTGGATCTCTTCCACCGTCAATGCCATTCATTCACTCCCAAGGCAGCGAAAACGTCTTCAGGTTCGTGAAGCTCTTCATCGCCTCCTGAACGCCTTCCTTGTAACCGAGCCCCGAATCCTTGATCCCGCCGAACGGTGACAGCTCGATCCGGTAGCCGGGCACTTCCCATACATTCACCGTGCCGACGTTCAGCTCGTTCACGAACCGCACGACCGCCGCCGTGCTGTCGGTACAGACGCCCGACGACAGCCCGAACGCCGTCCCGTTGCTGATCCGGATCGCGTCGTCGATCGTGTCGAACGTGATCACCGGCGAGACCGGCCCGAAGGTCTCCTCGCGCACGAGCGTCATCGACGGATCGACGTTGTCGAGCACGGTCGGCGCATACAGCGCGCCGCGCCGCACGTTGCCGGTCAGCAGGCGCGCTCCCTGCGCGACCGCCTCTTCCACTCGCGCCTCGAACAGCCGCGCCGCTTCCTCGTCGATCACCGTGCCCATTTCGTTCGCGGGATCGAACGGATCGCCGTACTTCCATGCATGCGTCTTCTCGACGAGCAACTCGGTAAACGCCGGCGCGATCGAACGCTGCACCAGCATCCGCTTGACGGCCGTGCAGCGCTGGCCCGAATTCCGGTACGAGCCGAGCACGGCCAGCGACGTCGCGCGGTCGAGATCGGCATCGTCGAGCACGATCAGCGGATCGTTGCCGCCCAGTTCCAGCACGATGCGGCGGTAGCCGGCCCGCGCGGCAATCGCCTTGCCGATCGCCACGCCGCCCGTAAACGTAATCAGCGACGCATGCGGATGCGTGACGAGTTCGTCCGCGATCTCGCGCGGATCGCCGGTCAGCACCTGCAGCATCGGCTCCGGCAGCCCGGCTTCATACAGCAGGTCGGCCAGGTAGAACGCCGACAGCGGCACCTTCTCCGACGGCTTCACGATCACGCGGTTGTTGGTCGCGATCGCCGGCGCGATCTTGTGCGCCACCTGGTTCATCGGATGATTGAACGGCGTGATCGCGACGATCACACCGTCGAGCGGCTGCCGCTGCGAGAACACGCGGCGCGCCTTGCCGTGGGGCGTCAGGTCGCACGAGAAACTCTGCGCGTCGTCGCGCAGCGACTCGACCGCCGCAAACTTCAACACGTCGGCCACGCGGCCGATCTCGTAGCGCGAGTCCTGTTTCGACAGCCCCGATTCGAGCGTGATCAGGTCGGACGCTTCCTCGGTGCGCTCGCGCAGCAGCGCGGCCGCACGCTCGAGGATCTGCGAACGCTCGTACCGCGTGAGCTTCGGCCGGTACGCCATCGCATAGTCGAATGCCGCGCGCACATCGTCGACGCTCGCCAGCGGCACCGTCCCGACGCGCGTGCCCGTGTAAGGGTCCATGACGTCGAGCGTGCGTTCCCGCGTCGCGCGCGTGCCGCACCAGCGCAGCGCCTCTGCACGAAACGCCGGGTGATCGTGTCGGGGATGAGCCATCATGTCGCGACCCGGTTCAGCACGAAATCGAACACGTCGAAGTTGCGCGGGCGACGCGCGGGATCGGCCGGCTCGATACGGCGATTGAACAGCAGCGGCACTTCCTGCTCCGACACGCCGCCATGCGAACGCAGCGGCACCGTGAGGCCCGACAGATCGTGTTCGCGCTCGCGCGTGCCGAGCGTCATGTCACGGCGGCCGATTACGACGAGATCGCCGATCCGGTCGGCCGGCAGCTCGAAACGGGCGGCGGCTTCCGCGTTGTCGAGCACGAGCTCGACGCCGTCGAGGCCGCCGACGCGCCACATCGCCTCGGCGCGGTCCACGCCAGGCGCCAGATAGACGGTCGCAAACGAGCCAAGCGCGCCGTGGTGCACGACGTACGGATCCGTGATCGGCAGGATCACGCGCGCGGCCTGCGCGCCGTACCAGCCGTCGAATGCGTCCTGCAGATAGATGACGTTCGGCCGGCCCGTCGCGGGATCGTGCTTGGCGTTCATCCCGTGGTCGGCCGTGAGGCCGATCGCCCAGCCGAGCGCGTCGAGCTGCGCAAGGTAGCCATCCATCATCGCGTAGAACGCGTTCGCGCCGGCACTCCCCGGCTCGCACTTGTGCTGTACGTAATCGGTGGTCGACAGGTACATCAGGTCGACCTGGCGCGTCTGCGCAAGCCGCACGCCGGCCGCGAACACGAATTCGGACAACGCCGCGCTATAGACGTCCGGCGACGGCAGGCCGACCCAGTCGAGTACGTCGACGATCCCGTTTTCCGCGAGATTCGCCTGCGCAGCCTTCTCGGCCGAAAAGCAGATGCCGTTCAGCTGCCAGCCGAGCAGCCGGCGCAGCTTGTCCTTCGCCGTCACGACGGCGACCCGCGCACCGGCGTCGGACGCCGCCGCGAGCAGCGTGCCGGCCCGCAGGTAGGCCGGGTCGTTCATCATGACTTCGGCACCGCGCCCGCCGTCGGCGGCCGGATCCCAGAAATAGTTGCCGCAGATCCCGTGGACCGACGGCGGCACGCCGCAGACGATCGACAGGTTGTTCGGGTTGGTGAAGGTCGGCACGACGCAGTCGGCGCGCCAGGCCGTGCCTTCCGCGATCATCCGGCCGATGAACGGCGCGACGCCCGCTGCCACCGCCCGTTCGAGATAGTCGTACTCGCAGCCGTCGACGCAGACGACGACGGTCGGCTCGACCGGCAGCCGGTAATGCCGGCCGTTGACGTCGACGGAACGTCCCGCGAGCCCCGTCGATGCGCCGGCCGCCGACGCTTCACCAGGCTGGCGCAAGGCGAACGCGGCGTTCATGATGCCACCCGCTTGCCGCGCGGCACGCGCGCAGCGATCAGTAGCAGCGCCGCGAGCGACGCGCCGAGCATCAGCAGCGACAGTGCCGATGCCGGAAGGTAATACCCGCGCTCCACCTGGCCGATCACGACGATCGGCACGGTGGCGAAGCCGGGCGGATAAACCGTCAGCGTCGCGCCGAGCTCACCGAGCGACAGCGCGAAACCGAGCGCGAGGCTCGCGCGCAGCACCGGCACGAGCTGCGGCAGCAGCACGCGGTGCAGCACCATCGCGGGCGGGGCACCGAGGCTTGCCGCCGCTTCGCGCAGCACGGTCAGTTCCGGACGCAGCGCGGCGGCCGCGCAGCGATAGCAGAACGGCAAGATCAGCGCGAGCTGCACGAGCACGACGATCGCCGCCGAGCTCGACAGGTCGACCGGCTTCTGGTGATACGCGATCAGCACCGCGAGCCCCAGTACAACGCTAGGCACACCGTTCGGCACCATCACGAGCGCGTCGACCACCGCGCCAAGGCCGCGCCGGTCACGTCCCTCGAGCGCCAGCGCGAGCCACAGCCCGAGAATCGTGCCGACCGCCGACACGCCGAAGCCGATTTCCAGGCTCGTCAGCAGCGCATCGTATTCCGGCGACCCGAGCCGCTCGAACCAGCGCAGGCTGTAGCCGGCCGGCAGAATCGTGCCCGACCACTGCGTCGACACGCTCGACAGCGCGACGACGATGACCGGCAACACGAACAGCCAGAAGCACGCGAACGCGGCCAGCGCGAGCGCCGCGCGCGACGCATGCTTGAGCACCGTGTCGCCCCAGCCGATCTGGTGGCGCGGCACGGCTTGCCCGATACGGAATTCAGCGGACATCGTTCCCTCCCGTCGCACGCCGGTTCACCCGGCGATAAACCGCATACAGCGCCAGCGACAGCGCGAGCATCACGACCGCGCCTGCCGACGCGGTCGGCAGGTCCAGGTCGACCGTCGCGCTGCTGTAGATCGCAACCGGCAGCGTCACGAGCCGCGCGCTGCCGAGCACGAGCAGAATCCCGAATTCGTTCAGCGTCAGCAGGAAACACAGCACGGTACCGGCGGCGATGCCCGGCCACGCGATCGGCAGCACGACGCGACGTGCCAGCATCCAGCCGGACGCGCCGAGACTGCGCGCGGCTTCGATCAGCCGCAGGTCGAGCGTCGCGAACGACGCGAGCGTCGGGCGCACGACGAACGGCGTATAGAACACGGTCTGCGCGAGAATCACGCCGCCGATGCCGAACAGGAAATCGAGCGGCGGATTCTCGAGATGGAACAGGTGCTGCAGCGCGATGCTGATCGAGCCTTGCGAGCCGTACAGGAAGATCAGCGTGAACGCGACGAGGAACGACGGGAACGCGACGTACAGTTCCAGGAAACGCGTGACGAGCGACGCGCCCGGAAACGGCTTGAAGAACAGCAGCGCGGCCAGCAGCACGCCGAGCACCGACGCGGTGCCGGCGCTCGCGAACAGCACGCCGAGTGTGGTCAGCAGCACGCTGCGCGTATCGGGGTTGCCGAAGAACGTGCGGTACGCGGCGAAACTCAGCCCATGGTCGCCCGACACGCTCAGCAGCACGAGCCGCACCAGCGGATAGACGACGAGCGGTCCGAGCAGGACGATCGCGAGCGCGGCCAGGTGCAGGTCGCCCATGCGCTTGCGGCGCCGCGCGGCGGCAGCGTGCGCAGCGGCCGACGCGAGCACGTGCGGCGGCAGGCCGGCTTCAGGGCTCGATAAGGACGACATCGTCTGCCTCGCAATGCAGGGAAACGCGCGCACCGCGCTCGGGAGCCGCACCGCGGCCGCGTTGCATCGTGACGCGCACCGGCTCGTCGGGCGCCGCATCGATCGTGACCGCGATCGACAGGTCCGCGCCTTGCCATTCGACCGACGACACCGTGCCGTGCAGCCCGCCTGCGGCGGGCGGCATCAGGGTCAGGCGCTCGGGGCGCACGCAGGCCACCTTGCCGCGCACTTCGTGGCGCGGATCGCCGAGCGGGAAGATCACGTGCGGCGGCAGCAGGTTCGCCGGGCCGAGATAGCGTGCGACGTAGCCGTCCTGCGGCGCGTCGTACAGCTGCTGCGGCGTGCCGAGTTGCGCGATGTGGCCGTCGCGCATCAGCAGCGCGCGATCGGACAGCACGAGTGCATCGTCGCGGTCATGCGTGACGCAGACGACGGTCAGGTTCGGCAGGCGCTCGTGCAGCGCCTTCAGTTCGCTGCGCACCGAGGCGCGCAGGTTGGCGTCGAGCGCCGACAGCGGCTCGTCGAGCAGCAGCACGTCCGGCTCGATCACGAGCGCGCGCGCCAGCGCGACGCGCTGCTGCATCCCGCCCGACAGTTGCGCGGGCAGGTGATGGCCCGCATCGCCGAGCTGCACGAGCTTCAGCGCATCGGCGACGCGGCGCGTCACTTCCGACGACGCCATGCCGCGTGCGCGCAGCCCGAATGCGACGTTCTCGAACACCGTCAGGTGCGGGAACAGCGCGTAATTCTGGAACAGCAGACCAAGATTGCGCTTGTGCGGC
The DNA here is from genome assembly GCF_030482505.1 of Burkholderia sp. AU45274. Lineage (NCBI taxonomy): Bacteria > Pseudomonadati > Pseudomonadota > Betaproteobacteria > Burkholderiales > Burkholderiaceae > Burkholderia > Burkholderia sp. AU45274. The sequence goes on from NZ_JAUJQE010000007.1 coordinate 6,440, forward strand.
GGCGCATAGGTCAGGTCGCGTCCGGCAACGGTCAGCGTGCCGGTCAGGCCGTCGGCCTTCACGAACCCGGCGATGAAGCGCAGCAGCGTGGTCTTGCCGCAGCCGCTCTTGCCGAGCACGGTCAGAAATTCACCGGCACCGATCGACAGCGACAGATCTTCCAGCACCGTGCGTGCGCCGTAGCGCACGCTCAGGTGTTCGATCTGCACGCCGCCCGGCGCGCCGGACCGCAGCGTAGCCTGCGGTTCGGCGGCGCCGAATGCGCCGGGATGGGTCAGGGCGGTTTCCACCGGGTTCATCCTCTTGCTCACAAATACAGGCGGCGTGCGCCGATCACTTCGGCTTGACGACGTCGAGCTGCTTGCCCGAGCTGCCGATCACGTCCTTCTTCCAGCGCTCGATCCACACCGGCTTCTTCGCCATCACCTGGGTCCAGTCGACCGGGATCAGCTTCACGCCCGCGATCGCCTTCTTGACCGCTTCGCCGTTCTTGCCGGCCAGCGGCACGTCCGTGCGGCCCGGGATGCCGTACATGTCAGGCACCTTCGACTGCACGTCCGTCGACATCAGGTAGTCGATCAGCTTCTTGCCGGCGTCCTGGTTCGGGCCGCTCTTGATCAGGCCGATGCCGTACGGGAGCTGGAACGTGGTCGGCTGGTCGCCTTCCTTCGCGGCCAGGAAGATCGGCTTGACGGACAGCGCGCCGTGTTCGGCATCGTCGAGGTCCATTTGCAGGTCGCCGTTCGCGACGCTGATTTCGTTACGCGACAGCAGCACGTTCAGGTAGCCCGTGCCCTTCGTGTGGAACTTCACGCTCTGCGACAGCTTCGCGAGGTAGTCGAACGCCTTGTCCTCGCCCATCAGCGACGTCGTCAGGATCAGCACGGCCATCCCGTCGCCGGCGGTGGCCGGGTTCGAGTACGCGACCTTGCCGGCGTAGGCCGGCGCGAGCAGGTCGGCGAACGTCTTCGGCTGGCTCTTCACGACGTCCGGGTTGATCGCGAACGAGAAGTAGTTGTTCACGAACGTTGCCCACGTGCCGTCTTCAGCCTTCGCGATGGCCGGCACGTTCTTGTAGTTCACGCTCTGGTACGGCTGCAGCAGGCCCATCTGGCCAGCTTGCTGAATGAACGGCGGCAGCGTGACGATCACGTCGGCCTTCGGGGAGTTCTTCTCGATGTTCGCGCGGTTGACGACTTCACCGCTGCCCGCCGTCACGATGTTGACCTTGACGCCTTCCTTCTTCTCGAAAGCCGGCAGTACATCGCGATAGAGGTTCTCAAGGCCGTCTGCCGTATACAGCACGACCGCGTTCGCCGCATGTGCGGGCAGCGCGGCGCCCATCAGGCCGGCGACGCTGGCGGCCAGCGCAAGCTTGCGGAACGCGCCGGCAGCGGCGCGCGAGGGTTTCTGCAGTGTCATCTGACTTCTCCGTAGGCGGAACACCAAATGGCCGGGGCACGATCCGGCTCTCCTGTTATCTCCGGGCAAGGCCGAGCGACGGCCCGCCTCGCTACCGCGCCGAGGTTAGGTTTCGCGCGGCAAGCGAAGGATCACAGCGTTCGATGACAAACCCGTGACGAATGCGGCAATTTCCAAAAAATGACACATTTTGCCAATATCATGCAAGTCATTCAGAAATGCCGCCCGGCGTTTCTTCCGATCTTTGCAGAGGAAAACCATGTCCGATCCGATTCTTCTTACGCCTGGCCCGCTCACCACGTCCGCCACAACCCGCCACGCAATGCAACACGACTGGGGCTCGTGGGATGCCGCGTTCAATCAACTGACGGCCAGCGTCTGCGCCGATCTCGTCGCGATCGCGCACGGCGGCGATGAATACGTGTGCGTGCCGATGCAGGGCAGCGGCACGTTCTCGGTCGAAGCCGCGCTCGGCACGCTGGTGCCGCGTGACGGCGTCGTGCTGGTGCCCGACAACGGCGCGTACTGCGCGCGCATCCTGAAGATCCTCGGCCGGCTCGGTATCGAAGCGATCGCCTTGCCGTTCGGCGAGGACGCGGCCGTCGATCCGGCCGCGCTCGAAGCCGCGTTCGCACGCGAGCCACGCATCACGCACGTCGCGCAGGTGCATCTGGAGACGAGCGCCGGCATCCTGAACCCGCTCGACGACATCGCCGCCGTGTGCCGGCGCCACGGCAAGCGGCTGATCGTCGACGCGATGAGCTCGTTCGGCGCGCTGCCGATCACGCTGGCCGGCAGCGGCATCGATGCGCTGATCTCGGCGAGCGGCAAATGCCTGGAAGGCGTGCCGGGGATGGGGTTCGCGATCGTGCGACGCGACGCGCTCGACGCGAGCGAAGGCAACTCGCCGTCGCTCGCGCTCGATCTGCACGATCAATATGCGTACCTGCGCAAGACGGGCCAGTGGCGCTTCACGCCGCCGACGCATGTGATCGCCGCGCTGCGCGCCGCGCTCGACCAGTATCTCGCCGAAGGCGGCCAGCCGGCGCGCGGCGCGCGCTATGTGGACAACTGCCGGACGCTGGTCGAGTCGATGCACGCGCTCGGCTTCACGCCGTTCCTCGATCCGAGCGTGCAGGCGCCGGTGATCGTCACGTTCCACGCGCCCGACCACCCGGCCTACGATTTCCGCCGCTTCTACGACGCGGTGCGCGACGCGGGCTTCATCCTGTATCCGGGCAAGCTCACGCAGCTCGAGACGTTCCGTGTCGGCTGCATCGGCGCGATCGACTCGAACGATATCCGCCGCGCGGTCGCGGCCATTGCGCAGGCGGTCGAATCGCTCGGCATCGCAGTGCAGCGCGCATAAGCGCCGTACCACGCAAAAAAGCCCGGCGGCCTTGCGGCTGCCGGGCTAACGCACAGGATCTGCGTGGAGCCGGTGCTTACAGCTCGATCCGCTTGATGTCGCCGACCACGAAGATGTACGACGCTGCACCGACCAGCGCGATCACGCCGATGAACACGAGCGCGCCGACGAACGAGCCGGTCGACGCGACGATGAAGCCGACCACGAGCGGCGTGACGATGCCCGCCAGGTTCGCCGCGAAGTTGAAGATGCCGCCCGTGACGCCGAGCAGGCCGTCCGGCGCGATGTCCGACACGAGCGTCCAGCCAAGGGCGGCCATCCCCTGCGCGAAGAATGCGACCGACATGATCGCGATCACGGCTTCGTTGCTCTGCACGTAGTTCGCGAGAATGATCGTCGATGCGAGCAGCAGGCCCGCGATGATCGGCAGCTTGCGCGCGAGGTTCGCGGACTTGCCGCGACGCAGCAGCCAGTCGGAGAAGATCCCGCCGAACATCACGCCGACCGACGCGGCGATGAACGGCATCACCGCGAAGAAGCCGATCTTCAGCCAGCCCATGTGGCGTTCGGTGGCGAGGTAGGTCGGGAACCAGGTCAGGAAGAACACGAGCGTCGAGTTGCCGGCGAACTGGCCGAGGCAGATGCCCGCGAGCTGGCGCTTCTTCACCAGTTTGCCGACCATCGACCAGCTGAACTTGGCCTGCGCCGGCTTGTCGCCCTTGTCGCCGCTCTTGCGCGCACCGTGTACGAGACCGCCGCCCGCCTCGATATAGGCCAGCTCCTCCGAATTCGCACCCGGATGGTTGCGCGGCTCGTGATAGAACTTCCACCAGACCAGGCCGAACACGATACCCACCGCGCCGACGACCCAGAACAGCGAGCGCCAGCCGAACGCCCCCATCAGCGCGAACAGCACCGGGCTGAAGAACGCGAGGCCGATGTACTCGCCGACGGTGTAGGTCCCCGTCGCCATCGCACGCTCGTTCTGCGGGAACCACGTCGCGACGACGCGGCTGTTGGTCGGGAAGCACGGCGCTTCCGTCACCCCGAGGCCGAGCCGGCACGCGAGCAGCGTCGCGACGCCCGGCACGAAGCCTTGCAGGAACGTGCACAACGACCACAGCGTCATCGACCAGTAATAGGTGATCTTGCTGCCGAAGCGGTCGAGGAACAGGCCGCCGGGAACCTGCATCGCGACATACGTCCACGAAAATGCGGAAAACATGATGCCCATCACGGCCGCGTTGATGCCGAGCTCCTTGGTGAGCTGAGGCGCAGCCACCCCCAGCACGGTGCGGTCGAGATAGTTGATCATCGTGCCGATCGCGAGCAGCGCGAGAATCTTGTAGCGCGCCGAAGTGCGCCGGACGGTGCCGGACGCCTGCGCCGGCGCGGCGCTCGTGTGGGTGGTGTGCTGCATGGTCGTCTCCTGGTCTCTCTTTATGGAAGGGGTCAGCGCGCGACGAGCGACTGAAAGTGTTCGAACATCCGCTCGGCGTCGGGCGTGCGTCCGGTGAAGATCTCGAACGCGTCGACCGCCTGGTAGACGGCCATCCCGCCGCCCGGCAGCGTGGCGCAACCGGCCGCGCGCGCCGCGTGGATCAGTTCGGTTTCGAGCGGGAAGTACACGATGTCGGCCACCCACATGCCCGCGTCGAGCAGTTCGGCCGGCAGCGGCAGGCCCGGATGCTTGGCCATGCCGGTGGGCGTGCAGTGGATCAGGCCCGTCGCGGCGCGCATCGAGGCCGCGAGATCGTCGCCCTGCACGACGCGGGCCGCCGGGAAGCGCTGCTGCAGCTCGGCCGCGAGCGCGGCGGCGCGCGTACCGTCGACATCGAAAATCGTCAGTTCGGCCGCGCCCATCTGCAGCGCTGCGTGCGCCACGGCCGCGCCCGCGCCGCCCGCGCCGAGTTGGACGACGCGTTCGAGCGACGCGCCGGGCAACCCGCGGCGGAACGATTTCGCGAAACCCGACCAGTCGGTGTTGTGGCCGATCCGCTTGCCGTCCTTGAACAGCACGGTGTTCACCGCGCCGAGCGCGCGCGCATCGTCCGACAATTCATCGAGGTGCTCGATCACGCGCTGCTTGCACGGATGCGTGATGTTCAGCCCGTTGAAGCCCATCCGCTGCGCGGCGTCGAGCAGTTGCGGCAGCGCGTCGACGGTCACGCCCAGCACGTCGAGATCGATGCGCCGGTAGACATAGCCGAACCCCTGGCGGAAGCCTTCTTCCTCGTGCATCGCGGGCGACAGCGAGCCGCCGATGCCCTGGCCGATCAGGCCGATCAGAAACGACGGGCGGCTCATCGCGCGGCTCCCTGCGCGAACAGCGTCGCCAGACGCTGCAGCGCGAACACGTAGCCTTCGGTGCCGCAGCCGCAGATCACGGCTTCGGCGAGCGCCGACACATAGGAATGGTGCCGGAACGCCTCGCGGCGATGCACGTTCGAGATATGCACTTCGATCACCGGCTTCGCGATCGCGGAAAGCGCATCGGCCAGCGCCACCGACGTATGCGTATAGGCGGCCGGGTTGATCACGATGCCGTGCGTGTCATGACGCGCGGCATGCAGCCAGTCGATCAGCTGGTGCTCGGCGTTCGACTGGCGGAAGTCGATTTCCAGCCCGAGCGCCTCGCCCGCCGTACGGCAGCGCTGCTCGACATCGGCGAGCGTTTCCGCGCCGTAAATATGGGGCTCGCGTGTGCCCAACAAATTCAGGTTCGGGCCGTTCAGCACGAGCACCTTGTGCTTGCTCATCGTGTTTCTGCTCCTGAAACAGGGGCGGACCACGATCGGCGCCGCCCCGAAGACATCGGAATGTGGCGCTAGTGTGCGCCCGTGCAAGCGGGCTGTCTTTTCGGGTTTTCGCTAATTTGTACCACCTAGTTAGTTTGTACAATATGCATCACCAGCCTAGTAAATTCGGGATATGGCGCCCGTCAGGAACTCAATGACTGGTTCATTCAGGGTCGGTTCGGCCGACGCCATGCCCGCTCATCCTCAGGAATCGCCCATGCAGCGCTCGATCGCCACCGTGTCACTGTCCGGCACGCTCGCCGAGAAACTCGCCGCCGTCCAGGCCGCAGGCTTCGACGGCGTCGAAATCTTCGAAAACGACCTCGTCTACTTCGATGGATCGCCGGCCGACGTCCGGCGCATGGCCGCCGATCTCGGCCTCGACATCGTGCTGTTCCAGCCGTTTCGCGACTTCGAGGGGGTAAGCGCGGCCCAGCTCGCCCGCAACCTCGACCGGATCAAGCGCAAGTTCGACGTGATGCATGGGCTCGGCACCGACCGCATCCTGGTGTGCAGCAACGTGTCGGCCGACACGATCGCGAATGACGGGCTGCTCGTCGACCAGCTCGGCGCGCTCGCCGAAGCCGCGCGGCAGGCCGGCGTGGTCGCCGCGTACGAAGCGCTCGCGTGGGGCCGCGTCGTGAAGCGCTACGGCCATGCGTGGAAACTCGTGAATGCCGTGAACAGCCCGCACCTCGGCCTGGCGCTCGACAGCTTCCACACGCTGTCGCTCGACGATTCGCCGGACGCGATCGCGGACATCCCCGGCGACCGGATCGCGTTCGTGCAGATCGCCGATGCGCCGAAGCTCGTGATGGACGTGCTCGAATGGAGCCGCCATTTCCGCTCGTTCCCGGGCCAGGGCGACTTCGACCTCGCACGCTTCACCGCGCGCGTGATCCAGTCGGGCTATACGGGGCCGCTGTCGCTCGAGATCTTCAACGACGGCTTCCGCGCCGCGCCGACCGCGATCACCGCCGCCGACGGGCATCGTTCGCTGCTTTATCTGGAAGAACTGACGCGCGAGCGGCTCGCGCAGGACGGCCGCGCACCGGCCGCCGGCCAACCGCTGTTCGCGCCGCCCGCGCCGCCGGCGCACGTCGGGTTCCAGTTCATCGAATTCGCGGTCGACGCGCAGGCGGCGGCGACCGTCGGTGAATGGCTCGGCCGGATGCGCTTCCGGCTCGCGGGCCGCCATCGCTCGAAGGACGTGACGCTGTTCCAGCACGGCGCCGCGTCGATCGTGCTGAATGCGGAGCGCGACTCGTTCGCCGATGCGTTCTTCCAGCAGCACGGGCTGTCGCTGTGCGCATCGGCATTCCGTGTCGACGACGCGAAAGTGGCGTTCGAACGCGCGGCCGGCTTCGGCTATGCGCCGTTCTCCGGCCGCGTCGGGCCGAACGAGCGCGTGCTGCCGAGCGTGCAGGCGCCGGACGGCAGCCTCGAATACTTCGTCGACGAAGCGCCGAACGCGCCGACGCTGTACGAATCGGATTTCGTGCTGACCGACATCGACGGCCCGAGCGAAGTCGGCCCGCTCACGGGTATCGACCACGTATGCCTTGCGCTGCCGGCCGATGCGCTCGATACGTGGATCCTGTTCTTCAAGACGGCATTCGGCTTCGAGGCGGAACGCAGCTGGCTCGTGCCCGACCCGTACGGGCTGATGCGCAGCCGCGCGGTGCGCAGCGCCGACGGCTCGGTGCGGATCGCGCTGAACGCGTCGGTCGACCGGCACACGGCGGTCGCCGAATCGCTCGACCGCTACCACGGCACGGGGCTGAACCACGTCGCGTTCCGCACGGACGACATCGTGAAGACGATCGCCGCGTTCGCGGCCGACGGCATTCCGTTCCTGCGCATTCCGCCGAACTACTACGACGATCTCGCCGCGCGCTACGCGCTGCCGGACGAGCTGATCGACACGCTGAGCACGCATCACCTGCTGTACGACCGCGACGAGCACGGCGGCGAATTCCTGCACGCGTATACAGAATTGGTCGACAACCGCTTCTCGCTCGAGATCGTCGAGCGGCGCGGCGGATACGACGGCTACGGCGCGACGAATGCGGCCGTGCGGCTCGCCGCACAGGCGCAGCGCAGGAAGTAACGGAAGGAAGCCGACCGGGATTCAAGGGGCGCATCACATTCGCGGCCCGCGGCTGCTTCAAAGGGCCGCGTCCTGCGCGCACCATCGTGGTGAATCGCTCGGCCGCGCCCCCGCCCGCGCGGCTCGCCGCGATCGGGCCGGAAACCGCTTCCCATATGGCGTTACATCCCGTAACCCATACCGCAGCGCAGCATCCCGTCGCCCCGTGCGGTTTTAAGAATCGCTTAAGTCTTCGACGGCACCATCCGCAGCCAGTACCCGATGGTTATCTCGAAAAGGAGGAAAGCGATGAGCGCCGTAGAAGCACCCGCGGGCCGCCCGGCCGCGCCCCCTGCAAAGAAGACGATGCTGCGCCGCCTGCTCAGTCATCATGAAATCGCGACGCTGCTCGTGCTGCTGCACGCACCGATCGGCGCCAATGCCAAACCCGAACTGCCTGCGCTGCAGGAAGCCGGTCTCGTCGAGATGGTCAAGCTCGACACCGAAACGGCACCCAGCTTCCGGCTGACCGAAGACGGCACCGCCGTCCTGAAAGGGCTCGGCTACCGCTGAGCCGCCGTTTTCATCCCTTTCGCGTTTTCCCGCATCACCCCGATTCCCAGCGACTCGCCGGCCCTGCCGGCGTGTCGCGTCACCCTGCCCGCTCCTGCAGCATCAACCGGTATTCCGTCGGCGTGACGCCGACCGTCGCCTTGAACTGGCGCGTGAACGCGCTGTGATCCGTATAGCCGCATAGCGCCGCGACGTCGGTCACCTTGTCGTGCGTGACGAGCAGCGCGGTGGCCGCGTCGAGCCGCGTCTTCAGCAGCACCTGGCGCGGCGTCAGGTGGAACACCTTGTGGAAGTAGCGTTCGAGCTGCGCGACCGACATCCCCGCCATCTGCGCGAGCTGCTTCAGGTTCAGCGGCTGCACGTAGTGATCCTGGATGTGCTGGACGACGTCGGCGAGCCGGCTGTACGCCGGGTGCGATCCCTCGTGCGCCTTCAGGTCGCGCGAGATGCCCGCGAGGCCGACCACCCTGCCCGCGGCGTCGCGCAGCGGCTCCTTGCAGGTCAGGCACCAGCCCGGCTGACGGCCCGGATACAGGTGCAGTTCGAGCTGGTCCACCAGTTGCTGGCCGGCGTTGATCGTCGCCATGTCCTGCTCGAAATAGCTGCGGCCGAAGCGGCGCGGAAACACTTCGTCGGCCGTCTTGCCGAGCAGGTCGCGCTTGTCCTTGTAGCCGCAGCGCATCGCCAGCGTGCGATTGACGATCGCGTAGCGGCCGCCCGCATCCTTCACGAAGAACGCGACGTCCGGCAGTGCATCGAACACCGGTTCGAGCAGGCGGAAGTGCGCAAGCATCGCGCCGAAATCGGCGTTGTCGGGCTGGTAGCGCAACGGTTCGGACAGGCTCATGGGCGGTACGGCAAGCAAGGGCGTCATCCCGGCAACCGCAATGCGAGTGGCAGATGGCGTCGATTATAGAAGCGCCCCTTCGATCGCGTCGCGCCGATCGCAAAGGCGGGCAAGTTGGCGGCGGCCGTCGCAACGTACCGCCGATCGGCCGGCATCGTCATGCGACATAGGTTGCGCGCGCAACCACTGCGTCGAGCGTGCGGCGGCCCGCCGCGAATCCGCTTGTGTCGACGCAGCCACCCCGCGTGCGTCGGTGCCGACACGCCACGCGCGGACTGCGCATTCGCACACCGGCACCGTACGCCCGAACTCGCCAGCATAAAAATGCGAACGTGCAGCGTCTTGGCGCGTTTGCGCATTCGGCGTGACGATTTCGGCATATATCAGGGTTATCGACGATATGCCGATATCGTCGCCGGCCGCGCATCGAACGCGCAAGACGCACGCATTTTCGCTATCTAGACTTCGCTTCACGGTCACGAGACGACCTCACGCCGCGGCAGCAATCGGCATGCATGGCCTGCGGAATCGGCCATCAGGTGCGCCGATTCCGGCACAGCCCGGGCAGCACGCGGCACGCACGCATGGCCCTCGCATCGGCCTGCCGACCGAACCGTCTCGCCCGGTTTACCGGCGCCGGCCCGCCAGCCGGCGGCGGCCCAACCACGCCATCAAGGGGAAGTGAAAGTGAAGCTGAAGGTATCGCACGTCGCGCTGGCCGCTGCCTGCGCACTGTCGGGCGCGCACGCCATGGCCGCCGACGTCGTCAAGATCGGTTTCGCCGCACCGCTGACCGGCCCGCAGTCGAACTACGGCACGGACATGCAGAAGGGCGTGCAGCTCGCGATCGCCGATTTCAACGCGACGCGTCCGACGATCGGCGGCAAGCCCGTCACGTTCCAGCTCGACTCGCAGGACGACCAGGCCGACCCGCGCACCGGCACGACCGTCGCGCAGCGGCTGATCGACGACAACGTCCGCGGGATCATCGGGCACTTCAACTCGGGCACGAGCATTCCCGCGTCCGACCTGTACGATCGCGCGGGGCTGCCGCAGATCTCGATGGCCACGTCGCCGCAATACACGGCGCGCGGCTACAAGACGACCTACCGGCTGCTGACGAGCGACGCGCAGGCGGGCCGCATCGTCGGCACGTACGCGGTGAAGACGCTGCGCTTCAAGCGCATCGCGATCATCGACGACCGCACGGCCTACGGCCAGGGCATCGCCGACGAATTCGCGAAGGCCGTCGAAGCGGCGGGCGGCACGATCATCAAGCGCGATTTCACGAACGACAAGGCACTCGATTTCTCCGCGATCCTGACCAACCTCAAGGGGATGAACCCGGACGCGATCTTCTACGGCGGCGGCGACGCGCAATCGTCGCCGATGATCCGCAAGATGCGCCAGCTCGGGATGAAGTCGGCGTTCGTGACGGGCGAGATGTCGCGCTCGCCGACGTTCCTGAAGGTCGGCGGCGACGCGGCCGAAGGCGCGATCGTCTACATGGGCGGGCTGCCGAAGGAGAAGATGCCGGGCTTCGCCGGCTACGCGGCACGCTACAAGGCGCGCTTCAACGAAGACGTGGTCACCTACTCGCCGTACTCGTACGACGGCACGATCGCGCTGCTCACCGCGATGAAGGACGCGAACTCGACCGACCCGAAGGTGTACACGCCGTATCTCGGCAAGGTGTCGGTCAAGGGCGTGTCGGCCCCCAGCATCGCGTACGACACGAAAGGCGACCTGAGGGATGCGCCGGTGACGATCTACAAGGTCGAGCACGGCGCGTTCAAGCCGGTCGATACGATCGCCGGCAACTGATACGCAAAACCCTGCCCCGCGCGGCGCGTCAGCGGCTCACCGGCCGCCCGCGCCGCGCGCGCTTCTGCGTCTGCTTCGGCTTCACGGTCCGAACCGTTCCTCGGCGCGCACCCACGCGCGTGCATTTCGCGCTCCTGTAGAATCCCCCCACCCGCTTTGACGCTTCGTCTCCGCCGCGCCCCATCCCGGTGCGGCGGCGCGTGTTTCGTGCCTCACCCGGCACGCGGCACGCTTCGACGACGCAAGCCGCGCCTTGTCAGTCCATGCCGAAAAGCGGGCCCTGGAGACGCAGCACCGACAACACTATTCGAAAACCAATCGTCCTGACCATGCAAGCTTCCGAATTGAGCGGCGTGCCTCGCGCCGCCGAACGCGCGCTCACGCGCAGCGACTACAAGACCCTTGGCCTTGCCGCACTCGGCGGCGCCCTCGAGTTCTACGACTTCATCATCTTCGTGTTCTTCGCGCCGGCGATTGGGCAACTGTTCTTCCCGCACGACATTCCCGACTGGCTGCGCCAGTTGCAGACGTTCGGCATCTTCGCGGCCGGCTATCTCGCGCGTCCGCTCGGCGGCGTGATCATGGCGCACTTCGGCGACCTGTTCGGCCGCAAGCGGATGTTCACGCTGAGCGTGCTGATGATGTCCGTGCCGACGCTGCTGATGGGCCTGCTGCCGACCTACGACACGATCGGCATCCTCGCGCCGGTGTTGCTGCTGCTGTTCCGCGTGCTGCAGGGCGCGGCCGTCGGCGGCGAAGTGCCGGGCGCATGGGTGTTCGTGTCCGAGCACGTGCCGTCGCGCCACATCGGCTATGCGTGCGGCACGCTGACCGCGGGCCTGACGGCCGGCATCCTGCTCGGCTCGCTGGTGGCCGCCGGCATCAACAGCCGCTACTCGAGCGCCGAAGTCGGCGCGTTCGCGTGGCGCATCCCGTTCCTGCTCGGCGGCGTGTTCGGCCTGTTCTCGGTGTACCTGCGCCGCTGGCTGCACGAGACGCCGGTGTTCGCCGAGATGAAGGCGAAGAAGGCGCTCGCGGCCGAGATTCCGCTGAAGGCCGTGCTGCGCGACCACGGCCGCGCGGTGATCGTGTCGATGTTGCTCACGTGGATGCTGTCGGCCGCGATCGTCGTCGTGATCCTGATGACGCCCGCGCTGCTGCAGAAGCAGTTCCACCTGACACCCGCGACGACGCTGTTCGCGAACAGCGTCGCGACGCTGTGCCTGACGGCCGGCTGCATCACCGCGGGTTCGCTCGCGGGCTGGATCGGCGCGAAGCGCGTGCTCGGCATCGGCGGCATCGGGCTGGCCGCGTGCTACTACCTGCTGTTCGTGCAAGTCGCGGCCGACGCGTCGACGCTGCCGCTCTACTACGGAATCGCGGGCTTCATGGTCGGCACGATCGGCGCGGTGCCGTTCGTGATGGTCAAGAGCTTCCCGGCCGTCGTGCGCTTCTCGGGCATCTCGTTCTCGTACAACGTCGCGTATGCGATCTTCGGCGGCCTCACGCCGGTGATCGTGTCGCTGATGATGAAGTCGAATCCGCTCGCACCGGTGGTGTATGTCGCGGCGATCTGCGTGGTCGGCGCGATCGCCGTGCAGTTCTCGAAGGATGCGAAGGAGGATTCGCCGCACTGAGCGGCGACGATGCGCGTGCGGTGGCGTCCAGCACCGCGTTGAATGACCGAATGCACGCGCTCCATGAACAAAGGGCCGAATCCCGCGGGATTCGGCCCTTTTGTTTTGCTTCAGCGCAACGGCGTGCGTGCGATCAGCGCAGGCTGCCGTACGTCGTACTCGGCCGACGCAGGCCGTCGATGCTCGCGCCGCCGGCGCCGGTGACGAACAGCAGCAGGAAACCGCCGGCGATCGCGATGTTCTTCCAGAAATGGATCACCATGTCGTGCTGGACCGCGGCGTCCGTCGCGTCCCAGAAATTGTGCCCGACCATCGCGGTCGCGACCGTGTAGAACGCCATCAGCAGCGCGAGCGGCTTCACCTTGTAGCCGACGATCAGCAGCAGCCCGCCGAGCCCCTCGATCGCGACGACGATCGGCCCGATCACCTGCGGATACGGCACGTTCAGCCCATGCAGGTAGCCGATGAAATCCCCGTAGCCGAGCAGCTTCATCACGCCGCCCCACAGGAACAACGCCGCCAGCGCCAGGCGCGCGAAAAAAATGACGCCGGAATCGACGGAACGCGTCATGCCTCTCTCCTCGTATGCAATTCGGCCGGCCGCTCGGGGCACACCCGGGTGGTTCGGCGCCGCGCGACCCTGCGGGGCCCGCGGCAAATGGGCCAGCATAGACAGAGTTTCGGCCGTGTCCAAGAAAAAGGTTGTAGCAAATCTTTACACGGCGGCGGCCGCGCGGCCCGAAGGCGGCGGGATGAAAAGGCGTTTAGCCCGCGTCGCTCAACAACACGCCCTTCTTGAAGATGAAGCAGCCGTAGCCGCGCAGCTCGCCGGTGACGATCACCGCGTAGGCCTGCTGCGCGCGCTCGTAGAACGCGAACCGGTCGATGCCCGCGAGCGGCACCGCGCGCCCCTCCGCATGGTCGATCTCGGCCTGCACTTCGCGCTGCACGGGCGGCACCGCCGCCGCATCGCCGACGACTTCCATCCGCCACGCGGGGGTGTCGACGAACGTGTCGAGCGGCAGCACGGACAGCACCGCGCGCGCGACGCGCGCCGAATCGGCGCCGTCGATCCGCAACGCGCGGCCGACCACCGTGTGCTCCGCGACGGATTCCGCCGGGAAATTCGCATCGCAGATCGCGATTTCGTCACCGTGGCCCATCGCGCGCAGCGTGTGCAGGATGTCGGCGTGCAGCAGCGGGTCGAGATTCTTCAGCATGTCGGCTAGTCTCCGGGATCAGGAACGAATCGCATAACGTTACCCGATCCCGGTGGCCGCTGCGCATGCGTCGCTCGCGTCACGACGCCGCGGCCGGCATTTCGTCGATGAAACCCGTCACTGACGCGAGGCGGCCCGACGCGTCAACGGTGCCGAAGTCCGAGCCCTTCACGATCGCCGCGCCGTCGGGCGACACGAGCGCCCACGAGAACCTCAGGTGCTGGCCGAAGCCGTCGACGTCGGTCGTGCGGCGGAAGCGGAATGCGGGGAAACGCGCCTGCACGGCCGCGATCATCGCGTCGATGCCCGCGTGGCCGTCGCCGGCCATCAGCGGATCGCGATAGGCCGCGTCGCTCGCGTAGGTCGCGTCGATCAGCGCACGGCGGCGCGCGACGTCGGGTTCGTTCCAGGCGTCGAAGTAGCGGTCGATCAGGTCGGCGTGAACGGAAGAAGCGGATTGGGCGGTGTTCATGGCGAGGCTCCTAGTGTCGATGAGAGGACGATGTCGCGAACGTGGCGTGTTGCGTGTTCGCGTGCAGTCATCGTCGCCGGCCGCGCGCGGGCAGTCGATTACGTGCGGGGTAAGGAAATCGCGCCGGTCGCTTCGAGCCCATGGCTGCTCCGCACGCCGGACGTGGGCCGCCATGCATCAGTTCTCCTCATCGTGGACATCCAGCCGACACGTGCTCCACCGCAATGAAAACGGGCGCCCTCGGGCGCCCGCTTCGTCCGGCGGCAACGGCCGCGCGTGTCAGGTCACCGGCGCCGGATTGAACAGCGTCAGCGCATTCGCGAGCTTCCACCGCTCGGCCCACGTGCGGCGCTTGCCGCTCGCGACATCGAGCATCAGCCGGAACAGTGCCCAGCCGGTGTCCTCGATCGTGGCCGCGCCGGTTGCAATCTGCCCCGCGTCGAGATCCATCAGGTCGTGCCAGCGGCGCGCGAGGTCGCTGCGCGTCGCGACCTTGATCACCGGCACCTGCGCGAGACCGTACGGCGTGCCGCGGCCGGTCGTGAAGATGTGCAGGTTCATCCCGGCCGCGAGCTGCAGCGTGCCGCAGATGAAGTCGCTCGCGGGTGTCGCCGCGTACAGCAGCCCCTTCTGCTTCGCGCGATCGCCGGGACGCACGACGCCGGCGATCGGCGCGCTGCCCGACTTCACGATCGAGCCCATCGCCTTCTCGACGATGTTCGACAGGCCACCCTTCTTGTTGCCGGGCGTCGTGTTCGCGCTGCGGTCGACGCGGCCGCGCTGCAGGTAGCGGTCGTACCAGTCCATCTCGCGGATGATCTCGCGCGCCACGTCCTCGTTCGCCGCGCGCGACGTGAGCTGCGCGACCCCATCGCGCACTTCCGTCACCTCGGAGAACATGATCGTCGCGCCCACGCGCACCAGCAGGTCGGCCGCGAAGCCGACGGCCGGGTTCGCGGTGAGCCCCGAGAACGCATCGCTGCCGCCGCACTGCACGCCGACGACGAGATCCGATGCCGGGCACGTCTCGCGGCGGCGGCGGTTGAGCCGCTCGAGATGAGATTCGGCCATCGTCATGATCGAGTCGATCATCGAGTTGAAGCCGACGTGCGCGGCGTCCTGCAGGCACACCACGCCGCCGTTGTCGGTCGCACCGTCGGCCGCGACCGGAATCGTGCCGGGCGGCAGCAGGCGCTCCGGCTGCAGCTTCTCGCAGCCGAGACTCACGGTCATCACCTCGCCGCCGAAGTTCGGATTCAGGCTGATGTTGCGCAGCGTGCGGATCGGGATGTCGGCGTCGGGCGCGTCGATCGCCACGCCGCAACCGTACGTGTGCTCGAGCCCGACCACGTCGTCGACGTTCGGGTAGCGCGGCAGCAGCTCGGCCTTGATCCGCTTCACCGCGTGCTCGACGACGCCCGACACGCACTGCACGGTCGTCGTGATCGCGAGGATGTTGCGCGTGCCGACCGAGCCGTCGGCATTGCGGAAGCCCTCGAACGTATAGCCTTCGAGCGGCGGCAGCGGCGGCGCGGCGCGGGTTGCGAGCGGCAGGTCGTCAAGCCCCGGCGGCTCGGGCATGCGCATCGTGCGTTCGTTGACCCAGCTGCCGCGGCGCAGCTCGACCAGCGCATAGCCGATCACCACGTTGTAGCGGACGATCGGGTCGCCGGCCGCGAGATCGACCAGCGCAACCTTGTGCCCCTGCGGCACGCCTTCGCGCAGCGTCAGCCCGTCGGCGAACGTCGCGCCCTCGGGCAGGCCGCCGTCGTTGACGACGATCGCGACGTTGTCGTCCGGATGCACACGGATATAGAGCGGGGAAGCAGTCATCGGAATTCCTGGAGGCTATCGGCCATATCGTTAGTCATCATACGACATTCGACCTTGCTCGGCGATGCTGCGTAAACCCTTATCCGGAAAGACCCTACTATTTATCGACCCGCAAACCGCTTGCGTCGCCCCTCCCCTCGTTGTACGATGACATACAACGACATCGCCAATGTGGCTCGTATGCCGTTCCCAACGAACCCAGCACTCGCGCTAGACGGACGACCCAACCATGACCTCACCGCAAGAACTCAAACAGATCATTTCCCACGGCCTGCTGTCGTTTCCGCTGACGGATTTCGACGCCGACGGCAGCTTCCGCCCGTCCACCTATGCCGAGCGCCTGGAATGGCTCGCGCCGTACGGTGCGAGCGCGCTGTTCGCGGCCGGCGGCACCGGTGAATTCTTCTCGCTCACGCAGCGCGAGTATTCGGACGTGATCCGTGTCGCGACGGAAACCTGCAAGGGCAAGGTGCCGATCCTCGCCGGCGCGGGCGGCGCGACGCGCGTCGCGATCGAATATGCGCAGGAGGCCGAGCGCCTCGGCGCGAGCGGCGTGCTGCTGATGCCGCATTACCTGACCGAAGCCAGCCAGGAAGGGATCGCCGACCACGTCGAGCAGGTGTGCCGTGCGCTGAAGATCGGTGTCGTGGTGTACAACCGCGCGAATTCGAAGCTGAACGCCGACATGCTCGAGCGCCTCGCCGATCGTTGCCCGAACCTGATCGGCTTCAAGGACGGCGTGGGCGAAATCGAAAGCATGGTGACGATCCGCCGCCGCCTCGGCGACCGTTTCGCGTACCTCGGCGGCCTGCCGACGGCCGAAGTCTATGCGGCCGCATACAAGGCGCTCGGCGTGCCGGTGTATTCGTCGGCGGTGTTCAACTTCATCCCGAAGACGGCGATGGCATTCTACGAAGCGATCGCGAAGGACGACCACGTCACGGTCGGCCGCCTGATCGACGAATTCTTCCTGCCGTACCTGAAGATCCGCAATCGCCGCGCGGGCTATGCGGTCAGCATCGTGAAGGCGGGCGCGAAGCTCGTCGGCCATGACGCAGGCCCAGTGCGTGCGCCGCTCGTCGATCTCACCGATGCAGAAGCGGCGGAGCTCGACGTGCTGATCAAGAAGATGGGGCCGCAATAAGCGGTGTTCGTCGGCGGCGCATGTCTTCATTGGCACCGCGCGCCGGCAGTGCTACATCGCGGCCGGCATTCGCCGGCCGCGACCTTTTGCGCGCTTTCCGCGATGACGCACGCATCCGCCGCAATGCGTGTCGCCACCGTCACATCTGCGCGATGACCCCGACGATCCGGTAACGCACGTTCCCCAGCTTGACGCGTGTCGCCTCGATCTGGTCCTGCGCACCCGATCGCGCGCGCGAATTCGATTCGCTGCCAAGGATCTGCCCCAGTACGTCACGGTCAACGACCGCGTCGAAGAACCGGCCGACCGTGATCGTCGCCGACTGCTTCGCGGTCGCGAGCTGGCTGTTCGCCTGCATCAACGCTTCGGTGCGCAAGCCCGGATCGCGTTCATCGATGCCGCGCCGGTACTGGAGCGCGAACACCAGCGCTTCCATGTCCTGCCGGAAACGGCGAACGGCTTGACCGAACACGAGCGAATGCGCGTCGGAACCCGTGACGAGCCGCCCCTGGTTGATCGTGATGTCGAATTCGCTGCCGCCCAGGTCGCGCTGGAATTCCAGCAGTGCATTCGCGAGCACGCGTCCTTCGCTGTACTGGCCGATCTGGGTGCGCACGGATTTCGCGACGTCGCCGATCGCTTTCCACAATCCGGCCGCGAACAGGTGGTCGCCACGTTTGTTGATATTCATGGATTCGGTACCCTTTTAGACTTTTTCTGGATCTCTCAGGCTTCGCCCGCAGGTCGGTCGACCCGGGGCTTCGGTACTGTAGGAGAAAAGCGGGGGCGGCGAAAGTCTGCCGGGGTGGCATGCACCCGTTCTCCGACAGCTTCCGAAGCACGCAAAAAAGGCGGAAGCAGCCGACCGGCTACCTCCGCCTTTCCGATTTCAGGCACGCAATCGGCGCATTGACCGCCGTCATGACGCCATCAGCCGTGCGGGCCGATTACTCCGCCTTCCCGTCCCGCAGCCGCGGAATCGCGAGCGGATTGCTTTCCTGCAACCCTTCCGGCAGCAGATCGTCCGGGAAATCCTGGTAGCACACGGGCCGCAGGAAGCGCTCGATCGCCGTCGCGCCGACCGACGTGACGGCCGGATTCGACGTGGCCGGGAACGGCCCGCCGTGCACCATCGCGTCGCACACCTCGACGCCGGTCGGGTAGCCGTTGACCAGCAGACGGCCCGCCTTGCGTTCGAGGACCGGCAGCAGCCGGCGCGCGAGCGGCTTGTCGTCGGCGTCCATCTGCAGCGTGGCCGTCAGCTGGCCTTCGAGCGCTTCGAGCACGCGCGCGACTTCGTCGAGATCGCGACAACGCACGATCAGCGACGCCGGCCCGAACACCTCATGGCTGAACGCCGGCTCGGCGAGAAATGCCTGCGCACCGACTTCGTACAGTGCACCGCCGGCCTGGCAGTCGGTCTGCGCCGCCTCGCCCGCGCCGATTTCGCGCACGCCCGGCAGTTCGGCCAGCTTGCCGCGGCCGTTGCGATACGCATCGGCGATGCCGCGCGTGAGCATCACGCCGGCCGGCTTCTTCGCGAGCGCCTGCGCGGCGACGGTTTCGAAGCGGTCGAGATCGGGGCCGTCGATCGCGAGCACGAGGCCCGGGTTGGTGCAGAACTGGCCGACGCCCAGCGTCAGCGAATCGACGAAGCCCGTCGCGATCGCGTCGCCGCGCGCGGCAAGCGCCGCCGGGAACAGCACGACGGGGTTGATGCTGCTCATTTCCGCGTAAACGGGAATCGGCTGCGGGCGCGCGTTCGCGAGCTGCACGAGCGCCATGCCGCCCTGCCGCGACCCCGTGAAGCCGACCGCCTGGACCGCCGGATGGCTGACGAGCGCCGCGCCGATCACGCGGCCGGGGCCGACCAGCAGCGAGAACACGCCGGCCGGCATGCCGGTTTTCGCGACGGCGGCGCGGATCGCGCGGCCGACCAGCTCGGACGTGCCGAGGTGCGCCTCGTGCGCCTTCACGATCACCGGGCAGCCGGCCGCGAGCGCCGACGCCGTATCGCCGCCGGCCACCGAGAACGCGAGCGGGAAATTGCTCGCCCCGAACACGACGACGGGCCCAAGCCCGACTTTCTGCAGCCGCAGGTCCGAACGCGGCAGCGGCGTGCGCGCCGGCTGCGCGGGATCGATCGACGCGGCGAGGAAGCGCCCGTCGCGCACGACGCGCGCGAACAGCCGGAGCTGGCCGACGGTGCGGCCGCGCTCGCCCTGCAGCCGCGCGACGGGCAGGCCCGTTTCGGCGTGCGCGCGCTCGATCAGCACGTCGCCGAGCGCGACGATTTCATCCGCGATCGCGTCGAGAAACGCCGCGCGGGCCGCGAGCGGCTGCGCGCGGTACGCGTCGAACGCATCGCGCGCGAGTTCGCATGCGCGCTCGACGTCCGCCTGCGCCGCAACGCCGAACGCCGGCGCGTCGATCGGCTCGCCCTTCGACGGGTCGAACGCGCGCAAGGTACCGGCCGAGCCGGCGACCGCTTCGGCGCCGATCAGCATCTCTCCAGTCAGTTGCATGGGGTGTGCTCCGTGGTTCGAAAATAGATCGTTCATTGTAGCTCAACAGATATGATGTCCGCCCACTGAGCATCAATATTCACGTCAATTGTCGGGCGGGTGCCGCCACGCGCAAAATCCTTATTTCACCGGCCAATATCTGGGATTTTTACCCTTTCACGCCACCATCCAGAGGGAAAACCCGAGGTTTCTGCGTCTGATTATTGCCAATAAACTGTCGCCAAGTCATACGACGACATACATTAAAGTGCCTAATCAAACCCCTTCTCGCGAGCTTCCGCTCGACCTCGCGCGCACCGCGCGCCGGACCGCCGTGCGCTACTGGATCCTGGCGATGCTGTTCGTCGTCACGACGCTCAACTATGCGGACCGCGCAACGCTGTCGATCACCGGCACGCCGATCCGCAAGGCGTTCGGCATCGATCCGGTGACGATGGGCTACATCTTCTCGGCGTTCAGCTGGGCGTACGTGCTCGCGCAACTGCCGAGCGGCTGGCTGCTCGACCGCTTCGGCGCGCGGCGCGTGTATGCGGCCAGCATCTTCCTGTGGTCGGCGTTCACGCTGCTGCAGAGCACGATCGGCCTCGGCGGCAGCGCCGCGTTCGCGGTCGCCGCGCTGTTCGCGATGCGCTTCGCGGTCGGCATCGCCGAAGCCCCGGCCTTTCCGGCGAACGCGAAGGTTGTCGCGAGCTGGTTCCCGACCGCCGAACGCGGCACCGCGTCGGCGATCTTCAACGCCGCGCAGTACTTCGCGGCCGTGGTGTTCTCGCCGCTGATGGCGTGGCTCACGCATGCGTATGGCTGGCACCAGGTGTACCTGTGGCTCGGCCTCGCCGGCATCGCGCTCGCGTTCCTGTGGCTGCGGGTCATGAAGGATCCGGCCGACCATCCGGCCGTGAACCGCGCGGAACTCGAGCATATCGAGCAAGGCGGCGGCCTCGTGCGCACCGCTGCACGCAGCAGCAACGGCGCGCGCTCCGAAAGCAGCCGCGTGGCCGGCTGGCACTACGTGCGCCAGCTGCTGTCGAACCGGATGCTGATCGGCGTGTACCTCGGCCAGTACTGCGTGAACGTGCTCACGTACTTCTTCCTCACGTGGTTCCCGATCTATCTCGTGCAGGCGCGCGGCATGTCGCTGCTGAAGGCCGGCTTCATGACGTCGCTGCCCGCGATCTGCGGGTTCCTCGGCGGCGTGCTCGGCGGGATGCTGTCGGACGGGCTGATCCGCCGCGGCGTGTCGCTCACGCTCGCGCGCAAGATCCCGATCGTCGGCGGGATGGCGCTGTCGATGGTCATCATCGGCTGCAACTACGTCGACAGCGAAGTACTGGTGATCGTGCTGATGGCCGTGTCGTTCTTCGGCAAGGGGATCGGCTCGCTGGGCTGGGCCGTCGTTGCGGATACCGCGCCGAAGGAAGCGATCGGCCTGTCGGGCAGCCTGTTCAACATGTTCGGCAACACGGCCGGCATCATCGCGCCGATCGCGATCGGCTACCTCGTCGGCGCGAGCGGCGCGTTCAACGGCGCGCTCGTGTTCGTCGGGCTGAACGCGCTCGTCACCGTGTTCAGCTATCTCGTGATCGTGAAGGACATCAAACGCGTCGAACTGCGTCATCGCGACGCCTGACGTTCGGCTTCAAGACAAAACGACGGCGGCCGCATGAAAACGGCCGACGTTGTTGCATTCGACCTCAGATATCCGCTGTCAGATCGACGAATGCGCGACGCGCAGCATGTCGTGCACGCCGGACGTCATCAGCGCGAGGAACGCGAGCAGGCCCACGTAGCAGAGCGCGTACGTCGTCTTCGTCTCGATCGACGTCGCGTAGTACACGCGGTTCTCCGGCGCGTCGGGGTCGTAGCGCCACGCACGCTTCAGTTGCGGCAGCGCGAGGATCGCCATCACGATCAGCAACGGGCTCGGGCGGTACACGAACAGCGCGATCAGCACCGGCACGCCCGCGAACCAGATGCGCGGCGACAGCACCGCGGTGATCCGGCCGCCGTCGAACGGCGACAGCGGAATCATGTTGAACAGATTCAGGAAGAAGCCCGTGTACGACAGCGCGAGCAGCAGGTTGCTGTCGGTGTGGCGCGCGGCCGCGTAGCAGGCCAGCGCGCCGAGCGTGCCGACGAACGGCCCGGCGAGCCCGACGTACGCTTCGGTTTCCGCGTCGTGCGGCATCTCCTTCAGCTGGATCCACGCGCCGACGAACGGGATGAAGGTCGGCAGCCCGACGTCGAGCCCGCGCCGCTGCGCGGCGATGTAGTGGCCGGCCTCGTGCACCAGCAGCAGCGCCACGAAACCGGCGGCGAACCGCCAGCCGTAGAACAGCGCGTAGACCGCGATCGACGCCAGCATGGTGCCCGCCGACATGAGCACCTTGCCGAGCTTGAGGCCGCCGAAGATCAGCAGCAACAGCTTCGTCATTCCTTACGCTCCGTGCCGGACGCATCGGATACGCTGGATGCCTCTGCAACGGCCGGCACCGCGGCCGCCTTCGGCTTGCGCCCGAAGAAGCGCTTCAGTGCCGCACCACCGGCCAGCAGCGCGACCGCGCCGATCTTGAAGAACTTCACCGCGAACGCGCCGATCAGCGCGAGCAGGCCGAGCTTCTTCGCGCCGACGCCGACGATCAACGCCGCGAGGCCGTACTCGGCGACGTGGTCGGTCGACTTGTTGAAATCGGCATAGCGCTTGCCGTCGTTGAAGCGGATGTTCGACAGCAGCTCGTCGGCCGACGCCTTGTACTTCGGCAGGTCGGCAAGCGTCGACGCCATCGTCAGCGACAGGTAGCCGTCACGGCCGAGCACGAGCGTCCGGTAGTTCACGCCGTCGTTCTCGGCGTTCGGGGCCGCGCCCTTGTCGCGGATGATCGCCGACCACACGAGCCGGTGCGTGGCCGCGTCGTACGCGGGCGCCTTCGCCCAGCCGACCACCTCGGTCTCCGGAAGACCGCGCTCCTTGCGCCCCGGGTTGTCTTCCTCGGTGCCGGACTGCAGGCTCTTCAGCAACTCGTCGGGCTTCCAGTCCTTCGCGTCGTCGTCGCGGATATAGCCGCTCGGCTCGAACGACACGACCGAGATCCAGTCGGCATCGGGATCGTCGGGCAGCACGAGGCCGACCAGCTTGGATTCGTCGATCGAGTTGCCCATCGAACGCAGGTAGCGGCCGGCTTCGGCAGCCGGCACGAACGATTCGCCGGCTTTCAGCTTCAGCACGGCTTCGTGTTTTACGTCGATGTCGGTCGGGCCCTTCACGACCGCGTCGTTGGCGGCCGCGGCGGCGGCCCTCATTTCCACCTGTGCAGCTTCGGTCTGCGCGTGGCTGGTGGTCGCGGCGAATGCGAGCGTCGCCACGCAGGCGAGCCGGACGGCAAGTTTTTTCATTGTTGGATTCCCCTGGAATGCCTTGTCGTAAATATGCACGGCACCGGCCCAGGCGTTTTCAATCGCGGGTCCGGCGTCGTCTCTCAGTTGGCACGGGGGCTATGGTAACGCAGCGCGGTGACACGCCCGGGGAACGGCGCGATGCTTACGTCCGAGGTAATGCCCAAGGTGCGCGGGATTGCCTATCATCTGCCACATGAACCCGACCGCCGCCCTCCATTCGCCCTCCCCGTCCGCCGGCCGCGCGCCAGGCATCGGCCCGCTGCTGCGCACGTGGCGGCAACGCCGGCGACTGAGCCAGATGGCGCTTGCGCTCGACGCGGACGTCTCCGCGCGCCACCTCAGCTTCGTCGAATCGGGTCGCGCGCAGCCGAGCCGCGAGATGGTGCTGCATCTCGCCGAGCGTCTCGACGTGCCGCTGCGCGAGCGCAATGCGCTGCTCGTCGCGGCCGGCTTCGCGCCGCTGTTCCGCGAACGGCCGTTTTCGGATCCGCAACTGGATGCCGCGCGCCATGCGGTCGAAGCCGTGCTGCGCGGCCACGAGCCTTATCCGGCGCTCGCCGTGGACCGCCACTGGACGCTGCTCGCGGCGAACCGGATGCTCGGTGCGCTGGTCGCGCAGGCCGACCCGGCGTTGCTGCAGCCGCCCGTCAACGTGCTGCGGCTAAGCCTGCATCCGGACGGGCTCGCGTCGCAGATCGTCAACTGGCACGAATGGCGCGCGCACATCCTGCATCGGTTGCAGCGGCAGATCGATGCGAGCGGCGACCGCACGCTGCACACGCTGCGTGACGAACTCGCCGCGTATCCGGCGCCGGCCGGCCAGCCCGACGACACGCACGCGCGCACCGACTTCGCGGAGATCGCCGTGCCGCTGCGGCTGCGCACGGCGGCCGGCGAACTGACGTTCTTCAGCACGACGACGGTGTTCGGCACGCCGGTCGACGTGACGCTGTCGGAACTCGCGATCGAGGCGTTCTTTCCGGCGAACCCGGAGACGGTGGACGCAATGCGGGCGCTGGCGGACGCGTTGCCGGCGGAATAAAGCCGGCAGGCGCGCCGGCGCCGCGGCCGCGATCAGCGGCGCTCGAGCGCCAGCTTCACGCCGAGCCCCAGCAGCACCATCCCGCTGACGCGATGCATGCGCGTCAGGATGCGCGGATTGCGGCGGATCGATGCAGACAGCAGGCCCGCGAACAACGCGACCGGCCCCTTGACGAGAAACGTCAGGCCGGCAAACGTCGCGCCCAGCACGAACAGCGACAGCATCGGATGCGCGGTGCCCGCCGGCACGAATTGCGGCAGGAACGCCAGATAGAAGAGCGCAACCTTCGGATTCGACACGTTGGACAGCGCGCCTTGCGCGAACGTGCGAAGCCGCGATGCCTGCGCACCGTCGCGGCCGCTCGCGAGCGTCAGTTCGCCCGACGACCGCAGCAACGTGATGCCAAGGTACAACAGATACAGCGCACCGATCACCTTCAGCGCCGTGAACAGCCATTCGGATGCCTGAAGAAGCGCGCCCAGACCGAGCATCGCGAGCATCGTATGAACGAGCAGCCCGACGCTGACGCCCACGGCCGTCACGAGGCCCGCGCGCGTGCCGCCGGACAGCGTGCGCGACATCACGAGCACCATGTCCTGACCCGGCGTGACGATGATCAGAAGCGACGTTGCGATGAATGGCAGCCAGGATAGATGTGACATGGGAGCGCTCCTGAAGGGATAGCCGGCAGACGAGAATCGCCCGGCCGGTCTTCAGATTATCGGTGCCCTTCCGTGGAGATTGGATGCGTATTTGGCTACGTGAAATCCGCGATTTGGAGCTAATCTCTAGTTTTCAAGCTTCTGGTAGCAAAAAATGCCAATCAAACTGGACGCGATCGACCGGCGCATTCTGCGTGCATTGCAACGGAATTCGAACCAGACGAATGCCGAACTCGCGCAACAGGCCGGGCTGTCGCCCACGCCATGCCTGCGCCGCGTTCATCTGCTCGAGGAACA
The DNA here is from genome assembly GCF_030482505.1 of Burkholderia sp. AU45274. Lineage (NCBI taxonomy): Bacteria > Pseudomonadati > Pseudomonadota > Betaproteobacteria > Burkholderiales > Burkholderiaceae > Burkholderia > Burkholderia sp. AU45274. The sequence continues at coordinate 31,587 of NZ_JAUJQE010000007.1, forward strand.
AGGCGTGATCGACGCATATGTCGCACTCTTGAACCCGGCTGCCGTCGACCTGCGATTCACCGCGTTCGTGCGCGTCACGTTGGAGCGCCAGGACAAGAAGACGGTCGAACACTTCGCACGCGAGATGGAGCAAGCGCCCGAAGTACTCGAATGCCACCTGATGGCCGGCAGCTACGACTATCTGCTGCGCGTGATCGCGCGCGATCTCGACGACTACCAGCGCTTCCAGATGGAGACGCTCACGCAGATCGAAGGCGTCCGCAACGTCGAAACCGAGATTCCGCTGAAGCGCATCAAGCAGACGGTTCGCCTGCCGATCTAGGCATCCAGAAACGTCACGGCCAGTTGCTCGTCGGGCGCAATGCACGGCAGCAACGAGGTGCATATGACTCACGCCTCGCTCCCGTCGGACAATTGCATTTGCACACTACAATGGGCGCCATCCGTGCCGGACGGTGCAAGGTCGTTTGCTGCCGGGCCAGACGGCCCGTGGCAACCTTCCGTTGACGATGCCGGTCTTCCCCCGGGCGCCGGGGCAACGCCAATGACAATTCCATCCGGGCACTCGCTGCTCCAATGATTCCCGCTCCGATTTTCTCCGGCACCTTCTTCATCGTTCTCGGCATTTCGTTTCTGGCCGCCGTATCGGTGCTGGTCTGGACCGTCGCGCTGGCCGTGTTTCCACGCGCACGGCGAGCGTTTGGCGCGCATCGGATCCGCTGGTCCGTTTTGCTCGGCGTGCTGTGTTGGGCGGGCAGCCTGTTTGTTGCGCTGGCCGTCGGCTATCTGCAGATCGAGCTGGAATCCAGAAAGACGGAGGCCGCGAAGCATCCGGTACTCGAAAAGTCCACCCGCCTGCTGGGTATCGACATGCCGCCCGCGACCAGACTGTCGCTCTATACCGCGGGAGACATGTCGTCGCTTACGGCCGCCGAATTTCCGCACGCGGTCAGCGTCTACGGAATATCCGCCGCGGCGCTGACGGCCGGGTCGGAATTCGACGACGAAGCACCGTGGAACAACCAGCACCCCACCATGCTCACGGCGCTGGCGCTTGTCATCACCGGACCCCGGACACTCGACGGCTGGACGTGCGATGCCGGCGGCGAACCGATGAGGATCGTCCTGCGCAACGATGCGCGAATCAAAACGCTCTGGCTGTGCCGTCTGGGCGAAGGCAACCGGGCAGGCGACTCGGTCATCCCGGCCGGCTCGACCCTGAGGAGGAGCACGACCACTTATGGCGACGGCCTGCACGACAACGACTATTGGCGCGTCGATGTCGCCGAAGGCTTCGTGTTCGAGCTGGACAGGCTGTCTTTGCGGCACCCGACGCTGAATCTCGACCGGCAACATCGCGTGCTCGCGTTCGACTCCACCACCCTGGCGCGCGCCGCACGCGTCGGCGACATCACCTACCCCGCCGGAACCCGGGTTTCGTCCGTCCGGCGCGGGCTTCGCGAAAAGTATCCCGGCGCATGGGTCTTTACACCTGCACCGGGCCAGCCGGCCGTCAGCAAGTCCGACGGCACGATCGCCGACGACACCTCGGTCGTGCAGGCACCTTCGGGGAGGGCTTACGTGCTTATCCGGAACCGCACGCACTGAAGGGGGAGCGCGTCGCTACTCTGCCGCATCCAGAAACGTCACGGCCTGCCCTGCCGGCTCCCCGTTCAGCGCACCATCGCGCACCACGACCTGCCCGCGCACGACCGTATGCACTGGCCAGCCTGTGACCGCGCACCCGTCATAGGGTGTCCAGCCGCTCACGCTGGCAATCCATTCGTCCCGGATGATGCGACGAGCACGCAGGTCGACGATGCTGAAATCGGCATCGTAGCCGGCCGCAATGCGCCCTTTCCCCGCGATGCCGAAGATCCGCGCCGGCCCGGCGCTCGTCAGGTCGACCAGCCGCGCGAGGCTCAGGCGGCCCGCATGCACGTGATCGAGCATCAACGGCAGCAGCGTCTGCACGCCGGTCATCCCGCTCGGCGACTGCGGATAGGGCCGGCGTTTTTCGTCGCGCGTATGCGGCGCGTGATCGCTGCCGATCACGTCGATCACGCCATCGCGAACGGCCTGCCACAGCGCGTCCTGATGATGCCGCTCGCGCACCGGCGGATTCATCTGCGCGAACGTGCCGAGCCGCTCGTAGCAATCGGGCGCGTACAGGCTCAGGTGATGCGGCGTGACCTCGACCGTCACGTGATGCCGGTGCCGCGCGAGGAACGCCATTTCGCCGGCGGTGGACACGTGCAGCACATGCAGCCGGCGGCCCGTCTCGGCAGCCAGCCCGACGATGCGCCGCGTCGCGGCCAGCGCGCTTTCCTCGTCGCGCCAGCGAGGATGGTCCCGCACGTCGCCGCTCGCTTCGACTAGCCCCCGGCGTTCGCGCAGCCGCGCCTCGTCTTCCGCGTGCACGGCCATGCGCCGCCGCCCGTTGCGCACGATCCGGCGCAACACGGCTTCGTCGTCGGCCAGCAGGTCACCGAACGAACTGCCCATGAAGACCTTCACCCCCGCGCAGCCCGGCAGGTTTTCGAGTACCGGCAGCCGTTCGGCGTTCGCGGCCGAGCCGCCGATGTAGAACGCGTAGTCGCACCATGCACGGCCGCGCGCAAGATCCAGCTTGGCCTGCAGATCCTGCGCGGTCAGCGTCAGCGGATGCGTGTTGGGCATCTCGAAGATCGTCGTGACGCCGCCGAGCACCGCGCCGCGCGTGCCGGCCTCGAGGGTCTCCTTGTGCGTCAAGCCCGGTTCGCGGAAATGCACCTGGCTGTCGACGACGCCCGGCAACACGTGCAGGCCGCCGGCATCCAGCAGGACGTCGGCGCTCCACGTGCCGTGCAACGCGCCCAGCGCAACGACACGGCCGCCCACGCACGCGATGTCGGTCCGCTCGGCCCCGTTGGGTGTCATCGCGGTGCCGCCATGCACGAGCAGGTCGGCGTGACGTCGCTTCAGCGCGTCGCTCGCGCCCGCTTCACGTCGGATGGGCTCGTCCATGACTCAGAACTCGTTCTGGATGTGCTTGTAGCCCAGCACCAGCGCATTGTTCGTGCGTGCAACGTCCTCGGAGAAATCGCTCGCGTCGGCCGTCACCTGCGGCAACGCGGCGAGATCGGTTTCCGGCCCGATGCGCTCGGTCGAACGCACGTAGAAACCCGGCGGCAGATGGCAGCCGTCGACGACCGCGTTGTAGCGCACCACGCAGCCATCGTCGATGGTGCAGTTGAACAGCACGCTGTTGAAGCCGACGAACACGCCGTTGCCGACCTTGCACGGCCCGTGGACGATCGCGCGATGCGCGATCGACGTGTGCTGGCCGATGGTGACGCTCGCGCCCGACTTCGAATGGATCACCACGCCGTCCTGGATGTTCGAATGCGCACCGATCACGATCGGCGCGATCCGGCCGCCGGCATCCGTTTCGTCGGCGCGGATCACCGCGTACGGGCCGATGAACACGTTCTCCTCGACGATCACGAGGCCGCACAGAATGGCGGTCGGATCGACGAAGGCGCTCGGGTGGATCTGCGGCAGGTCGCCGCGCGGGTTCTTTCTGATCATCAGGATTCCTGCCTTGAAACTGGGCGGCCGCGCTTGATCCGCTCGAACAGGCCCGGATCGCGCCACTGTCCGGCGATGGCCGGCGCGAACACGATGTCGTCCAGGTCGATGCGGCCCATGCGCGGGTTGAACGCATCGTCGCGAAAGCACTGCGCGTAACCGGTCTCGGTCTCGTGAACGATGATCGAATGCAGCCGCACGTCAGCTTCGCCGTTCGTCATGCGGGTGCTGGACAGTGCCGCATCGACGAGGCGAAAGAACACGCGCGAGAACTGCTCCGCGCTCGGCGACACGGGCAGCAGCACCCAGCGCTCGGAATGCCGGCGCATGCTCTCGACATAGCACGGGTCGTCATCCGACCACAGCGTCACGGCGTGATCGAACGCGTCGATCAGGTCGCGCACGTCGCCCTTGAGCAGCCCGAAGTCGTAGATCATCTGCCCGTGATCCAGCGCGTGCGCTTCCAGCAGCAGCTCGACGCGGTACGAATGACCATGGATCGAATGCGAGCAGCGCCGCGTGCTGCAGCCGCGCACGACGTGCGCGTTCTCGAAGCGGAACAGCTTGCGGATCAGCATGCGTCGGCGCCTTCGCGCACCGGCGCGGCCCAGGCCACCGCATCGTGCGGATGCAGGCTTTCCAGATGGCGCACGTGCACGTGCGGGGTCGCATGGTGGCCGTCCAGCGCGGCCTGGACCCGGCGCGCGGCATCCTCGACGAACATCAGGTTGCCGCCGTTCAGCACCGCGAAGGCCTGCTCGTCCGCGCGCTTGACAGCCGTCTGCACCGGCGTGCCGAGCGCATGCTCGATGCGATCGATCAGGTCGATCAGCCCCAGCGTCGCGCCATCGTCGGGCAGCGCCACGCTGACGACGGCTTCGCTGCGCTGGCTGTGCGGCGTGGCCGCCGTCGCGTGCCGCTTCAGCCACGCGGCGACTGCCGCCGGCTCCACGCGATCGTCGCGGCCGAATGCCGCCAGGAACGCCTGCTCGACCCAGTGCCGCGACAGCGCGGCCGAGCACGGGCACGTCGACGAATAGACGACCGTCACCTGCGCGCGCAGCTCGAACCGGGAGCCGGTCAGCGTCGCGTCGAGCCGGACCGGATAGGCTTTCCATCCGGCCAGCCCGTCGGTCACCAGCGCGGCGCGGCGCGCCAGCAAGTCGAAGCGCAACCGGAGCCGCGCGCTGCGCGTGTCGCAGTCGCGATGGCTGTCGACCATCGCGTGCAGCACCCGCTGAAGGCCGGCCGGCGACAGCGCCGCGCCAACATCGAGCCCGTCGAGCAGCCGGTACAGCCGCGACATGTGGATGCCCTTCACGTGCGGCGCAGGCAGATCGACCTGCACGTCGGCGCGCGCATGCACGTCGCGCCGGCAGCCGGGCTCGGCCACGGCAACGGGCAGGTCGATGCCCTGCATGCCGACCCATTCGAGCGGGCGGCCGCCCGGCGCGGCATCGGTCAGGGAAATATCGGGAAGGGGTGCGTTCATGCTCGGGATCCGGTGGAGCGCCTTCTCCATCCGGATCGATGCAGGAAGCGCGTTCAGGTCAGGGCCAGTCGTGAAACGGGTTGTCCCACGTGGTCCAGTGTTCGGGGCCGGTGGCCATCTCGGCGTCGGTCAGCAGACACGCGTCGAAGCGCGCGCGCAGCGCGGGCTCGTCCATGTCCATGCCGATCAGCACGAGTTCCTGCCGCGCATCGCCGACGTGCTCGTCCCAGCGCGCGCGGATCTGCGCGACGGCTTCCGCGTCCTGCGGCCAGCGCTCGGGCGGCGTGGCCGCCCACCAGTAGCCGGCCGGCCCGTGCCGCGCGACCGCGCCGGCCTGCGACCACGAGCCGGCGACTGTCGGGTGGGTGGCGAGCCAGAAGAACCCCTTCGAACGGACGACGCCCGGCCATTCGCTTTCGACGAGCTCGAAGAAACGCTGCGGATGGAACGGCCGGCGCGCGCGATAGACGAAGCTGCGAATGCCGTATTCGTCGGTCTCGGGCGTGTGCGTGCCGCGCATCTCCTGCAGCCAGCCCGGCGCGCGCGACGCCGCGTCGAAGTCGAACAGGCCGGTGTCGAGCACGCGCTCGAGCGGCACCTTGCCGAATTCGGCGATCTCGATCCGTGCGCGCGGGTTCAAGCCACGCAGCAGCGCGACCAGCCGCTCGCGCGCGCTTGCATCGATCAGGTCGATCTTGTTGATCACGATCACGTCGCAGAACTCGATCTGGTCGATCAGCAGATCGACGACCGTGCGCGCATCTTCCTCGCCCATCGATTCGCCGCGCGACTGCAGGCTGTCGCGCGACGCGTAGTCGCGCAGGAAATTGAACGCGTCGACCACCGTCACCATCGTGTCGAGCCGCGCGACTTCGCCGAGGCTGCGGCCGTCCTCGCCTTCGAACGTGAACGTCTCGGCCACCGGCAGCGGCTCCGAGATGCCGGTCGATTCGATCACGAGCTGGTCGAACCGCCCGTCGCGCGCGAGCCGGTCGACCTCGATCAGCAGATCCTCGCGCAGCGTGCAGCAGATGCAGCCGTTGCTCATCTCGACCAGCTTCTCGTCGGTGCGCGACAGCCCCGCGCCGCCGTCGCGCACGAGCGCGGCGTCGATGTTGACCTCGGACATGTCGTTGACGATGACCGCGACGCGCCGGCCCTCGCGATTGTTCAGGATGTGGTTGAGCAGCGTCGTCTTGCCGGCGCCGAGGAAGCCGGACAGGACGGTCACGGGAAGCCGCGTAGACGGGGAGAGTGCGGGGCTCATCGGGCGATTCCGGGAGGAGAGTGGACGATCATCGAGTGATACATGGTATCGCAACGATATAACATATCATTTCAAACGTCCAGCATGCCGGTTAGGTTTTGTCCGGAGCGGACCGCGCCGCTCCGGCATCACGCCGTCATGTATAGAGCGACGCCAGCGGCAACTCGGCCGTCAGCGCGAACCGGCCCACATCCCGCAACCGGTAGTCGAGCGGATCGTGCAGCGTATGCGTGCGCGCGTTCCGCCAGAAGCGGTCGAGGCCGAGCGACGCGGCTGTCGCGCGTGCGCCGCAGGCGTCGAACAGCGCCTCGCCGTTCTCGAGCGCCGCGCGCTGCGCGACGATCTTCGCCTCCGATACCGCGAGCGCCACCTCGGCGCGCTCGTCGGCGGTCAGCGCATCCTGCCGCGCCCAGGCACGCTGCAACGCGGCGGCCGCGCGATCGGCCAGCGCCGCCGCGGCGATCGCCCGCACCCGCATGTCGCCGAAGCGCTGCAGCGTGTACGGATCGTCGCTCGCCTGCGCGACCTCCGACTGGATCCACGGGCGGCCATGCTTCAGCACGTAGTCGCGCGCTTCCGCCAGCGCGCCTTCCGCGAGCCCGACGAACAGGTTGGTCAGCACGAGCTGCGACACGAGCGTGCGCAGCGTCGCGCGCGGGGTCGGCGGCGTCTCGGAACGGTGCAGCACCTCGTCCGCCGCAAGCGTCACGCCGTCGAAGCGCACGCTGCCGCTGTCGGTCTGGCGCTGGCCGATCGGATCCCAGTCTTCGTTGACCGTGATCCCCGCGCGATCGGTCGGCACCACGCCGAACACGGTGCGGCCGGTGTCCGGATCGTGCGCGGACACCGTCATCCGCTGCGAGCCGCGCGTGCCCGAACAGAAGCCCTTCACGCCATCGAGCCGGTAGCCGCCGTCAGGCGTGGCCGTGGCCACGAGCCGCGTGTCGAGCGGATTGACCGCGTTGCCCCACCACCATTGCTGCTCGACCGTGCCACGCAGGTAGCGCTCGCGCTGCGCGGCGTTGCCCCACACGTCGACGCTCACCACCTGCAGGCACTGGAACCCGACGAGATGCGCGAGCGCGCTGTCGACGCGCGCGATCTGCCGGATCGCATCGTAGGTCTCGGGCCACGCGGCTTCGTGCCCGCCGAACGCACGCGGCACCGCGAGCGTCAGCAGGCCCGCATCGGCGAGCCACTGCTTCTCCTGCGCCGCATGACCGCCCGCGCGGTCGCGCGCGGCGGCCGTGGTGCGCAACGCGTCGATCGCGCGCGCCAGCGCGACGTGGTCGAAGGCCGGGGCATCGGTATCGGGCGCAAAGGTCGCCGGGCCGCGTGGATCGTTCATGCGACGGCTTCCTGCGCAACCGCTTCACCCGACAGCGGCACCAGCGCGTCGAGCGTGCGGCCGGTCAGCCGCGACAGGATCTCGCGCCGCCAGTCGTCGTAGATCGCGCGGTATTCGGCGATATCCGCGCCGAACACGTGTGCGGTATGCGCGTACTCGTCGTGCAGGTAACCGTCGAGCCGCGCCTGCGTTTCCTCGTCGGCCGCGATCACGCGATCGATCAACGCGTCACGCTCGGCTGCCGGCAGCGCCTTCAGCGTGTCGAACCACCACTGGACGATCTGCACGCGATGCCATTCCTCGTCCGGCCGGATCCGGTTCTCGCCGTGCTCGCGCATCGCGGAATCGCCGATGCGGCCGGTCTTGCGCTGGATCCACAGCTTCGCGAGGATGTGCAGCTCGTAATGCCATTCGAACGCGAGAAAGCCGGCCATGTCGCGCACCGCGATGTCGCCGATGCGCGCCCAGTGCGCGGCGACGAGCCGGTCGACTTCCGGCAGCGGATCACGCCCCGTCAGTTCGGTCACGCGTTCGCGGCCGATCACCGCGTGCGCGCCGTCGTCGCCGAGCTGGCGCGACAGGATCAGCTGGAAATGGGGATCGTCGCGGAACAGCGTGTCGATCGCCTTCGCGACGACCTGCACGATGAACAGGTCATGCGACGCCATCTTCGTGTAGTAGTCGGCGACGGCGGCCAGTTCGTCGTCGTTGCGCGGCTCGCGCGGCGGCGTGGCGAGCTTCGCCGGGAAGTCAGGACGATGGCGTCGCGCCACGTCGAGAAACAGCGCTTCCTCGAATTGTCCGTTCCATTCGCGCGGCGCGCCGATGGGCAAGGTCATAGGTTTCTTTCTCTCAGGATCATGAATGAAGCGAGCAGACGCTTGTGGCGTCGCTCAGGTACGCCGGGTCACGCGTCGGACCAGGCGGTCGCCCGTGATTTGCACGGCCGAGACGAGCGCGATCAGGATCACGATCACAGTCGCCATGACGGTGGTGTCGAAACGCTGGTAGCCATAGCGGATCGCGAGATCGCCGAGGCCGCCCGCGCCGACGGCGCCCGCCATCGCCGTCGAGCCGATCAGCGCGACGACGGTAATGGTGAAGCCGCCGAGCATGCCGGGCAGCGCTTCGGGCAGCAGCACGTGCCACACGATGTGGCGGCGCTTCGCACCCATCGCGAGCGCGGCCTCGATCAGCCCGCGGTCGACTTCGCGCAGGCTCACCTCGGCGATCCGCGCGAAGAACGGGATCGCGGCGATCGACAGCGGCACGACGGCTGCCCAGACGCCGATCGTCGTGCCGATCAGCACGCGCGTGAACGGCAACAGCGCGACGAGCAGGATGATGAACGGCGTCGAGCGGAACACGTTGACGAGCGCGCCGAGCACCGCGTTCACGCCGCGCCGCTCGTAGATGCCGCCGGGCGCGGTCGTCACGAGGATCACCGCGAGCGGGATGCCGATCAGCGCGGCAATCACGGCCGACGCTGCGACCATCGACAACGTGTCGCGGATCGCGTCGAGCAGTTCGGGCCACCAGAGGTCAAACATAGCCGAGCACCTCCGCGTGATTCGCGTGGCGACGCGCGCGTTCGAGCAGCGCGGCAACCGCGCCGCCGCGGGCGGTCGATTGGCCGGCGTCGTCCGCACGCAGTGCCGCCGCGATCACGAGCCGCCCCTGTGCGTGCCCCTGGATGCGCTCGATCCCGCCGTGCAGGAACCGCACCGAGCCGCCGAGCGTCACTGCAAGCGCGCCGACATCCGGCTCGCCGCCGCTCTCGCCCGTATAGCGGACGTCGAGCACGACCTGCGCGCCTTCAGGCAACGCGGCTTGTGCCGGCAACGGCTGCACGCGCGCGGCCAGTTCGGCCGGCAGGTCGTGCACGAGCGTGCTGAGCAGCGCGCGCGTCGCGCCGTGGCGCGGATCGCCGAACACGCGCCACACGGGGCCCGTTTCGACGACTTCGCCCTGCTCGATTACCGCGACCGTGTCGCACACCGCGCGGATCACTTCCATCTCGTGCGTGATCAGCACGATCGTCAGCCCGAGGCGACGGTTGATGTCGGCGAGCAGCGCGAGGATCGACTGCGTCGTCTCGGGATCGAGCGCCGACGTCGCCTCGTCGCACAGCAGCACCTCCGGATCGTGCACGAGCGCGCGGGCAATGCCGACGCGCTGCTTCTGCCCGCCCGACAGGCTGGCCGGATACGCGTCGCGCTTCGCGGCGAGCCCGACGAGGTCGAGCAGCGCCTCGACCTTGCGCACGCGCTCGGCCTTCGGCACGCCGGCGATCTTCAGCGGCAGCGCGACGTTCTCGAACACCGTCTTCGCGGACAGCAGGTTGAAATGCTGGAACACCATCCCGGTGCGGCGCCGCAACGCGACGAGCCCGTTCTCGTCGAGCGCGCCGACGTCGACGCCCTGCACGCGCACGCGGCCCGAGCTCGGCCGCTCGAGGCCGTTCACGAGCCGCAGCAGCGTCGACTTGCCGGCGCCGCTGCGGCCGATGATCCCGAAAACCTCGCCGCGCCGCACGTCGAGCGTCACGTCGCGCAGCGCGGCAGCCTGGCCGCGCGGCGTCGCGAACACCTTGCCGACCTGCTCCAGCGATACGGCGGCGCCGGCGCGGGTCGATTCGGCCGACGCGGCCGCTTCGTCATGTGCCGTTGCCTCGGCTCCCGCACGTACTGCCGACGTCTCAATGAAACCCAGCGTATCGAACAATTGCGTCATCGCTTCGCTCCGTCACGTTCAGACATGCGCGGGATGCGCGGATTCGGCGTGCACGGCGGCGCCCGGCCGGTGCTGCGCGCCGGTATGCCACGCGGGCAGGCGCGGGCCCGCGCCGAACAGCTTCTCGCGCAGCGTCGGCGCGGGATCGTAGTCTTCCTTGTAGACGCCGCGGTTCTGCAGCTCGGGCACGACCCAGTCGACGAAATCCTCGAACGACTCGGGCATCACGGTGCGCGTCAGGTTGAAGCCGTCGATGCCGGTCTCGTCGATCCACGACTGCAGTTCGTCCGCGACCTGCGACGGCGAGCCGACGATCGGCGCATAGCGGCCGCCGAGCGACATCTGTTCGAGCATGCGGCGCACGGTCCACGTGCCGGTCGTGCTCTTGCGCGAGATCGCGTCGACGGCCGACTGGATCGAATCGGTCTTCACGTACGAAATCGGTTCGTCGAGTCCGTACTTCGCGAAGTCGATGCCGGTCGAGCTCGCGAAATGCGCGAGACCGGCCTCGGCGCTCGCATAGCGCCGGTACTCGTCGAACTTCTCGCGGGCAAGCAATTCAGTCTCGGCCGTCACGACGCTCACGCCGGCAAAGATCTTGATCGACGCCGGGTCGCGGCCCTGCCGTGCGGCGGCGGCGCGAATGTCGAGTGTCGCCGCGCGCGCGGCGGCCTTGCTCTGCCCGTTCACGAACACGCATTCCGCGTGACGGCCGGCGAACTCGACGCCGCGCGCGGACGAACCGGCCTGGTACAGCACCGGCGTGCGCTGCAGCGACGGCTCGCTCAGATGAATCGCGTCGATCGAATAGAACGGCCCGTCGTGCTTCACGCGCCGCACCTTGCCCGGCTGCGCGAACACGCGCGCCTGCGCGTCGCGGATCACCGCATCGTCGTCCCAGCTCTGTTCCCACAGCTTGTAGACGACGTCCATGTAGTCGTCCGCGCGCTCGTAGCGGTCGTCGTGGCCGATCTGCTGCGCGAGGCCCATCCCGCGCGCGGCGCTATCGAGATAGCCGGTGACGATGTTCCAGCCCACGCGCCCTTTCGTCAGGTGATCGAGCGTCGACATGCGGCGCGCGAACAGGTAAGGCGGCTCGTAGGTGAGGTTCGCGGTCACGCCGAAGCCGAGGTGCCGCGTGACCTGCGCCATCGCGGGCACGAGCAGCAGCGGATCGTTGACCGGCACCTGCACCGATTCGCGCAGCGCGGCGTCGGGGCCGCCGCCGAACACGTCGTACACGCCGACGATGTCCGCGAGGAAGATCCCGTCGAACTTGCCGCGTTCGAGCGTCTTCGCGAGGTCGGCCCAGTAGTCGAGATCGGTGTAGTGCGCGGAGCGGTCGCGCGGATGCGTCCACAGCCCGTGGTTGATGTGCCCGACGCAGTTCATGTTGAACGCGTTGAGCAGGATTTTCTTGCGGTTCGCCGTCGTCATGCCCGCCTCCGTCACCACGCGATCGCGTACAGCGAGCCGAACGCGTTGTCGAGCGCCTTGCGCACCGCAGGCGAGTGCTGATAGATCGAGATGAACTTGCGGATGCGCGGATCGTTCACGCTGTCCGGCCGCACGACCCACTGGATCGCGAAGATCTTGTTCTCGGTGCCGTCGAACAGCAGCGCGCTGTTCGGGTCGGTCGTGCCGGCGAGCTTGATGAAGCTCGGGTAGCCCTGCGCGAGATCGACGTCGTCGAGTGAGCGCGCGAGCTGCGACGCTTCGAGCGGGATGATCTTCAGGTGCTTCGGGTTCGCGACGATGTCATGCGTCGTCGCGCGGTAGTCGGCACCCGGCTTCAGCGTGATGAGCCCCGCGCGCTGCAGCAACAGCAGCCCGCGCCCGCCGTTCACCGGATCGTTCGCGATCGCGACTTTCGCGCCGTCCTTCAGCTCGCTGAAGCTTTTCACCTTCTTCGAATAGAGGCCGATCTTCATGATCGTGCCGGGCGCGATCGACACGAAGTTGTAGCCGCCCTGCTTGTTCGCGTTCTCGAGGAACGGGATGTGCTGGAAGTAGTTGACGTCGATGTCCTTGTTCGCGAGCGCCGCGTTCGGCGTATTCCAGTCGGTGAACTCGACGATCTTCACGTCGAGCCCCTGCGCCTTCGCTTCCTTCGCGGCGACCTTCAGCGCCTCGATCTGCGGGCTGGTCGAGATGCCGACCTTCAGCGGCGCGGTGTCCGCGTGCGCGCCATTGAGCAAGGCGACGCCAAGCACGGCGGCAGCCAGCAGGCGCGCGATGCGGCCGGCGGAAAAGCGGGCGGAAAAAACGGCATGCAGCATGGAAACCACTCTCCTGTCCAAAGACGGTATCGATGGATGAGCGACGCCGCGGCGAACGCACGGGCGTTCTCCGGACAGAGGTCAAACGCATCGGAAAAGATCAGCCGATGATAGAGAGCGGCGCGGGGGCGGTCTACGAAGCGATTGTGCGAAGAAAATCGCGCGCGGCGATATGGCGGGCGGCCATGCGGGATCGGCGGCCTGACCGGCTGCCCGGCCGGCCGCCAGGCCGAAATCTCGGCCTGGGCGCCGCGCGAATTCCGAAATCTCGGCCAGCGGGCCGGGACTCCCTTTCCGCAGACGAAACAAACCCCTTATAAATCAATGCATTAAAAATATTCCGACAGGCCGGATTTCTGGCACGGGGGTTGCGTAATAGACGGCACACGATGCCGCGAAGCCATGCAGGCATACCAACATCAGGAGACACGTCTTGCAGACCTCTATCCATACCCCGTCCCATCCGGAGCCGGTTTCCGACGCCGTCGCCGCCCCGCGCGCGCGCTTCTGGCCGGAAGGCTGGTGGAAACTGATGGAAATCCGCATCGGCATCATTCCGCTGCCCGTCTACTTCATCCTGCTCGCGCTGATCGTCGGCTTCTCGGTGACCGGCAAGGTGCCCGGCGAGATCTCGATGGCGATCGCGGTGCTCGCGTTCTTCGGCTTCACCTGCGCGGAACTGGGCAAGCGCCTGCCGCTCTTGCGCAACATCGGCGCGGCCGCGATCTTCGCGACCTTCGTGCCGTCGGCGCTCACGTACTACCACGTGCTGCCGAAGCCGGTGCTGAACCTGACCGTCGAGTTCACGAAGTCGACCAACTTCCTGTACCTGTTCATCGCGTCGATCATCGTCGGCAGCATCCTGAGCATGGATCGCCGCGTGCTGATCCAGGGCTTCGTGAAGATCTTCATCCCGCTCGCGGCCGGCTCGGTCGCGGCCGCGATCGTCGGCACGGCGGTCGGCACCGCGCTCGGCCTCGGCGCACGCCACACGCTGCTGTACATCGTCGTGCCGATCATGGCCGGCGGCGTCGGCGAAGGCGCGATTCCGCTGTCGATCGGCTATTCGGAACTGATGCACCTGCCGCAAGGCGAAATGTTCGCGATGGTGCTGCCGCCGGTGATGCTCGGCAGCCTGACCGCGATCATCCTGTCGGGCGCGCTCGACATGCTCGGCAAGCGCTTCCCGCACCTGACCGGCAACGGCCGCCTGCAGGTCGGCGAATCGGGCGACATGACGCCCGAGAACGAGGAAATCCGCGGCCACGTCGACGTTTCGCACATCGCGGGCGCCGGCATCACCGCGATCACGCTGTACCTGGTCGGCCTGATGGCGCACAAGCTGTTCGGCCTGCCCGCGCCGGTTGCGATGCTGTTCCTCGCGGTGCTCGTGAAGCTCGCGCGCGCGGTGTCGCCGCCGCTGCAGGAAGGCGCGTTCGTCGTCTACAAGTTCTTCTCGACCGCCGTCACGTACCCGCTGCTGTTCGCGATCGGCGTCGCGATGACGCCGTGGGACAAGCTGACCGCCGCGTTCACGATCGTCAACGTCGTCACCATCGTGTCGACCGTCGCGACGCTGATGGGCACCGGTTTCGTGGTCGGCCGCCTGATGAAGATGTACCCTATCGACACCGCAATCGTGAACGCCTGCCACAGCGGGCAAGGCGGCACCGGCGACGTCGCGATCCTGACCGCCGCGAACCGGATGCAGCTGATGCCGTTCGCGCAGATCGCGACGCGGATCGGCGGCGCGATCGTCGTCACGGTCACGCTGATCCTGGTCGCCCACTTCGGATGACGCGCCGCCGCGCGCACCGTCGCGCAGGCCGCTTCGCACGCGCCGCCGCCGGCCCAGCCGGCGCGCGGCGCGCGTCGTTCGGGGTGTCGTTTCGGGCGTCACGCCGTGCGGACGATTGCGGGCTTCGATGAGGGCGAACGTGCAGAAGAGCTTCAAGGGCATCCCGTGGTGGGGCTGGGCATCGGCCGGCGTGCTGTATGTGTGCGTGGCGGCCGCGGCCGTCGATTTCGCGTGGGAACGCGCGATCGACGCGCTCGAGGAAACCGGCGCGCACCGGCTCGACCTGTATGCGTCGAGCCTGAAGAGCGAGCTCGGCCGCTTCGAGATCCTGCCCGGCCTGGTCGCGCGGCAGGACGGCGTGCGCACGATGCTGAAAGCCGCGCCGCATGACGCTCCCGAACTCGTGCACACGGTCGACACCTACCTCGAAGCCGTGAACCGCGACGCGGGCAGCGGCGCGGTCGACGTGATCGACCTGCAGGGCGACGTGATCGCCGCCAGCAACTGGAACGAGACGCTCAGCTTCGTCGGCACCAACGTGTCGTACCGGCCGTACTTCAAGGACGCGCTCGCGCGCGGCAGCGGCCGCTTCTTCGGCATCGGCACCAACACCGGCGTGCCGGGCGTCTACTTCGCCAGCGCGGTGCGCGACGAAGGCGTGCCGATCGGCGTGGCCGCCGTGAAGATCAGCGTCGATTCGCTCGAATCGGCGTGGCGCGCGCCGGGCGTCGCCGCGATGGTCGTCGACAGCAACGGCGTGGTCGTGATCTCGACCGAACCCGCCTGGAAATTCACCGCGCTGCGCCCGATCACCGCGCAGCAGCAGCGCGACATCCAGGCGTCGCGGCAATACGCGGGCCGCACGGTCGACGCGCTGCCGTACCGCCATATCGGCGACCGCAGCGCGGCCGCGTGGTTCGGCACCTTCCCCGATACGCGCCACAGCGGCCGCACCACGCGCTATCTCGTGATGTCGCGCCCCGCGCCGCAGGCCGGCGATTCTCTGATGGTGCTGCTCGACATCGCGGGCGCGCGGCGCCAGCAGCAGACGGCCTTCGTGTTCGTCACCGGCGCGTTCCTGATCGCCGCGCTGCTCGCCGGCTACGCGATCCAGCGCCGCCGGGCGATCGTCGCGCGGCTGAACGCGCAGGACGCGCTGCGGCGCGCGAACGACCAGCTCGAGCTGACCGTCGCGCAGCGCACGGCCGCGCTGACGGCCGCGAACGAACGGATGCAGCGCGAGATCGTCGAGCGCGAGCGCACCGAGCAGCGGCTGCGCGCATCGCAGCAGGAAGTCGTGCATGCGGGCAAGCTCGCGGTGCTCGGGCAGATGGCCGCCGGCCTCACGCACGAGCTGAACCAGCCGCTCGTCGCGATCCGCACGCTGTGCGACAACGCGCGCACGTTCTTCGAGCGCGGCCAGCCCGCGCCGGCGCTCGCCAATCTCGAACGGATCGGCAAGCTCGTCGACAGCATGGCGGTGCTCACCGGCGAGCTGAAGACCTTCGCGCGCAAGCCGGACGTCGAGCGCGTCGCGGTGTCGTTGAACGAGGCCGTCGCGCATGCGCGGCTCATCTACGATGCGCGGATCCGCGACGAAGGCGTGCAGCTCGACGTGAACATCGCGCCGGGCACCGCCGTGTCGGCCGAATCGAGCCAGTTGCAGCAGGTGATCGTGAACCTGCTCGGCAATGCGCTCGACGCGGTGCACGACGCGAGCGTGCGCCGTATCGTCATCGAGGCCGCCGGGCCGGACGAAGCCGGCCGCGTGCGCTTCACGGTGGCCGACAGCGGCGCGGGCATCGCGCCCGACGTGCTGCCGCATCTGTTCGAGCCGTTCGTCACGACCAAGCCGCGCGGCCAGGGCCTCGGGCTCGGCCTCGCGATCACGTCGCGCATCGTCGAGGCGTTCGGCGCGAAGATCGCCGCGACGAACCGCGACGAAGGCGGCGCGCAGTTCAGTATCGAATTCGCGGCGGCCACGCTGCAAAGGACAGAGCATGGAAGATGAGATTCGGGTGCTGGTCGTCGAGGACGATGAAAACGTCCGGATCGGCGTCGAGCAGGCGGTCGCGCTTGCCGGATTCGCAGTGGACGCGTTCGCGTCGGCCGCCGACGCGCTGCATCACGTCGCGCCCGGCGCGCCGGTCGTGATCGTGTCGGACGTGCGGATGCCGGGCATCGACGGGCTGCAGCTGCTCGATCGCGTGATGGCCATCGACGCGCAGATCCCGGTCGTGCTGATCAGCGGCCATGCCGACATCTCGACGGCCGTCGGCGCGATGCAGGTCGGCGCGTACGACTTCATCGAGAAGCCGTTCTCGTCGGACGTGATCGCGGGGCGCGTCGCGCGCGCGGTCGAGAAGCGCCGCCTGACGCTCGAGGTCCAGGGGCTGCGCGCGGCGCTGAACAACTGGCAGGGCATCGAGGCGTTCGTGCTCGGCAAGTCGCCCGCGATGGCCGACGTGCGCAAGAAGATCCTGCGCCTCGCCGATACGTCGGTGTCGGTGCTGATCACCGGCGAGACGGGCACCGGCAAGGAACTGATCGCGCGCAGCCTGCACGACTTCGGCGGCCGGCGCGACGCGCATTTCGTCGCGCTGAACTGCGGCGGCCTGCCTGAGCAGGTCTTCGAGAGCGAACTGTTCGGCCATGAAGCCGGCGCGTTCACCGGCGCGATCAAGAAACGCATCGGCAAGATCGAATGGGCGGACGGCGGCACACTGTTCCTCGACGAGATCGAGACGATGCCGATTCCACTGCAGGTCAAGATGCTGCGCGTGCTGCAGGAGCGCGTGGTCGAGCGGCTCGGCGCGAACGAGCTGATTCCGGTCGACTGCCGCGTGGTCGCCGCGTCGAAGGCCGATCTTGCCGAGCTCGCGGCCGACGGCCGCTTTCGCGCGGACTTGCTGTATCGCCTCAACGTCGCGCAGATCGAACTGCCGCCGCTGCGCGAGCGGCGCGAGGACGTGCCGCTGCTGTTCGAGCATTTCGTGCTCGCGGCCGCGCGCCGCTTCGGGCAGCCGGCGCCGGTCGTCACGGCTGCACAGGTGTCCGAACTGATGACGCACGCGTGGCCCGGCAACGTGCGCGAGCTGCAGAACGTGGCCGACCGCTTCGTGCTCGGGCTGACCGGCGACAGCCTGCTGTCGTCCGGCGGCACGCCGGCCGCGGGCGGCACGCTCGCGGAGCAGCTCGCGTATTTCGAGCGGATGCTGATCGAGGACATGCTGCAGCGTCACAACGGCAATGTTGCGGACGCAAGCGAAGCGCTCGGGATGCCGAAGAAAACGCTCTATCACAAGCTGCGCAACCTGCGGATTCCCGCGCGCGGCGACGCGGCGGCCGATGGCGGCGAATGACGCGAACGAGGACACGCACTCCAGCATGGATCGCATCGACATCACCGAACACGGCCGCGTCACTGGCCACCTGATCCGCGGCGTCACGCACGCGCAGAAAACCTTCCGCCCGAGCGACTGGCCCGAACGCCTCGCGGGCGTCATCACGCTGTTCGTCGGCGAACGGCGGCCCGGCTATCCGTGCGCGCTGTCGCGGCTCGCGATGCCCGTCGTCGACGGCAACGTCAAATGCCTGTTCGTGTCGGACGAATTGCGCACCGTGTGTGCGGACGCGTTCGATTTCGCGATGCAGTTCGCGACCGACAACGACCTCCCCGTCGTGCTTCAGACCGCGCCCGCGTTGACGGTGCGCTGACGCGCGGGCCGCTTTCGGCGGCTCGCGTACCTGCTTCCCGTTTTCCAAAGGTGCCATGCGCGGATGCGCAGGTCGCCGGACGCCCTTTTCCGGCGTTTCCGGCGCCTCGACCAATCGTCAGATGATTGAAAGCATCGACACCCGTCCCCTCACGACAAGGGTTTCCGGCCGAGCCATCAATAAAATTGATCGTCACGATGAAAATTATGCGTTTTCCTTGCAGGTCGCCGTGATGCATAGTTGCGTCGTGTTGACGCACCTTTGAGTCTTTCAGTCATGAACATGCGAATCGAGCCGTCCGTGCTCGCGAACCCCGACCTGCAATTTGCGACGCTTTCGTCAGGCATCAGCCTGCCGTATGTCGAGCGGGGCAGCGGCGCGCCGATGGTGTTCGTGCACGGCTCGCTGTGCGACTACCGCTACTGGGATCCGCAGCTCGCGTCGCTGTCGGCCCACTACCGCTGCATCGCGCCGAGCCTCAGCCATTACTGGCCGGCCGTCGAAGCGGGCATCCAGGACGAGTTCAGCTGGCAGAACCACGTCGACGAGCTCGCCGAATTCATCGACGCGCTCGACCTCGGCCCCGTGCACCTGGTCGGCCACTCGCGCGGCGGCAGCGTTGCGTTCAACGTCGCGCGCCAGCATCCGCATCTCGTCGAATCGCTGACGCTCGCCGATCCGGGCGGCCCGCTGCAACAGCCGGGCGTGCGCGAAGCCGCGCTGCCGGCCGCCGCGATCGCGCTGCGCACGCAGGCCGTGAACCTGATCGGGCAAGGCGACGTCGAATCGGGCCTCGAGATGTTCGTCGATTCCGTGAGCCTGCCGGGCGCATGGAAGAAGAGCACGTCGCGTTTCCGCACGATGGCGATCGACAACGCGAGCACGCTGCCGAAGCAGCTGCGCGACCCGCTGCCCGCGTACTCGCAGCACACGGCCGGCGACATCGCATGCCGCACGCTGCTGATCGACGGCCAGCGCAGCCCGAAGATGTTCCGCAACAACGTCGACACGCTGTCGCAATGGATCGGCAATGCGCAACGGCAGACCGTCGCCGGCGCATCGCACGGGATGAACGCCGCGAGCCCCGCCGTGTTCAACCGCTTCGTGCACGAGTTCGTCGCCGCGTAACGCTCGCGGGCGGTTTCCGCGCCGCCCGTTCTCCTCGCTGTTCAACGACGATGCGGATCCGTGCCGCATCGCCGCTTCATCAACCGCCGTGCGTGACCGGCGCGTCCGTTCCGTCAATCTGCCTGCCTGCGCAATTCCTTCAGCACGGCTTACCACGCGGCGGGCTCCGGCTCCGCCTTGCGCGTGACCGCATCGGGCAGCCCGAACACGCTGTCGAACGCCCAGTTGTACGTGAACGTGAAGATCGGGAAGAACACGATCAGCACCGCGTCGTACAGGAACGCCTGCAGCAGCGACACGTCGAGCCACCACGCGATCAGCGGGATCAGGAACGTCACGAGCGCGACCTGGAAGCCGATCGCATGCACCACACGGCGTCCGACCGTGCGCGTCGTCGCCGCACTCCTGCGCTCCCAAGCCTCGAACACGAGGTTGTACACAAAATTGACGGTGACACCCGTCGTCGAGATCATCACGCCCAGCAGGCCGCTCGCCGCCACGCTCGCGCCGCTCAGCATGCCGAGCACCGACGATGCGATCAGAATGCCGAGCACCTCGAACATCACGACGTAGACTATGCGTCTCTTCCACCCTTGCATGACCATCCACCTTCTATCGAACAAGGTGGCGAGACTATCAGCGGGTAGCGCGTCCGCAAAAGTCAGGTCCTTTCAATTTTTCTGACAGGAGGCCAGTGCATGCTGACCAGCGACCACATCGACATGCTGCTGACCGTCATCGACAAAGGCTCGTTTTCCGCGGCCGCGCGGGCGCTCGGCCGCACGCCGTCGGCGATCAGCATGGCGATCGCGAACCTCGAGGCCGAGCTCGACCTCGTGCTGTTCGACCGCGGCACGCGCGAACCGACGCCGACCGCCGCGATGGCGGCGCTGCTGCCCGACGCGCGCTCGATCGCCGAGCGGCTGCACGCGCTGCGCGCGCATGCGCAGCACCTGTCGGAAGGCGTCGAGGATACGTTGCGGCTCGGCCTCGCCGCCGAACTCGACGGCACGCCCGTCGCCCGCGCGCTGACGGCCGTCGCCGCGAAATACCCGGCGCTCGCGATCAGCATCGTCACGGCGCCGCAGGACGTGATCATCGATGCGCTGCATCGCGGCGCCGTCGATCTCTGTGTCGCGTATGGCGGGCTCGACCTGCATCCGCAGGAGCAGATCCACGCGCTGTGGACCGAGACGCTCGTCGCGGTCGCCGCGCCGAGCCATCCGGCGATCGCCGAATGCGCGCAACCGGAAGCGATCGAGCGGTTGTCGGGCTTCAGGCAGATCGTGATCGCCGATCCCGAACGGCCGCTCACCGACGTGCGGCCGGTGATCGGCAACCGCACGTGGAAGGTGACCGACATGGCCACCGCGATCGCGCTCGTGAAGGCCGGGCATGGCTGGGCGAATTTGCCCGAATCCATGATCGGCCGATACGTCGCCGACGGCGAACTCGCGCCGCTCGTGTTCGCGAACATCCGCAACGGGTTGCCGCTGCCCGTGTACCTGCGGCGGCCGAAGCATACGGGGCTCGGCAAGGCGGCGAGCGAACTGGTTCGCGCGCTGCGGGTGGCGGGTGACGAAAATTAGGGGGTATCCGTTCGTGGCGGCGGCGTCCGAACGCGAGTAGCTAGATGCTGTCGCCACGATCGACCTCGGCGAGTGACGCCGACCGATCTCGTGGCCAGTTGGTCCACGGAGCACCTGCGTGCTCCACCTTGTCTTTCCCATTCCCTTACCTTAAAGCAGGGAAAATTGGAGCCATCACCATGACCACTGCAACCATCACTTCGAAGGGCCAAGTCACGATTCCCGTCGACGTGCGGAATCGGCTTGGCTTGCGGTCCGGCGACCGGATCGAATTCAGCTACAACGAGACCACGGGCCGGTACGAGGTCTATCCAGCCACACGCTCGCTCGCGTCGCTCAAGGGCATCGTGAGGAAGCCCTCGAAACCGGTGTCGCTCGAAGAGATGAACCCGGCCATCGCCGAGCAGGGAGCATCCGCGCGATGATTGGGCTGGATGTGAAAACGTGCTGGTTCGTTACTTCGCCCAGGATGACGTCGTGCAGTCGAAGAAGGCGACAGCGCTGATGGAGAGCCTTTCGGCCGAACGGCCGGGGTACGTTTCGCAGGTCGCGCTGGTCGAGGTCGTTTGGGTACTCGGTCGCTGCTACGGTGTCGAGCGTGAGCAGATGAAGGACATTATCGATTCGATGATCGCGACCAAGGAATTGGTCGTTGAAGGTGCGGACACAGTGCGAAAAGCGCTTCGCACTTTCGTGGCATCGGCGAAGGCCGATTTCGCCGACTGCCTGATCGAGCGGTCGGGGCACGCCGCCGATTGCGAGTACACGGCAACTTTCGATGTCACGGCCTCGAAGGTCGCCGGGATGCGTTTGTTCAAGTAATTTTGACGCGAACCGACACGCGCGGCACCGGGGTGCGAATGCGGCGTGGCGGCGAGCGCCGCCACGCCGTCGGTCAACACCGGACGGCTTGACCGTTAGTTGCGATCAGAGCGCAGCAGCAGCCGCACGCTGGATCGAATCGACGAGTGCCGCGTTGTCGTAGCGGCGCCCGGCAATGCTCCACCCGCCGTCGACCGCATGAACGACATTCACCCACACTTGCGCGGCCGTCAGCCGCCCGCCGGCCCGGCGCAGCACGATCGCCGTCGCCCGTTCGACGAATTGCCGCTGCCGCTCGGGCGCCACGAGCGCCACGGCGGGCAACTTCAGCTCGACGAACGCGGCAGGCTCCGCGCGCCCATGCACGAAGGTCCGGTGTCGCGGCAGCACGTTGAGCGTGCCCACCACGTTCGGCGCCAGGAACGCATTCCCGGTCAGCCCCTCGACGTCCAGCAGCGCATCGGTCAACTCGGCAAACACCGCCCCCTCGTCGTCCGGCGTGAAAACCCCTTCGGATACTGTCAGCGTAATCGGCATCGCACTTTCTCCTGGTCAGGTCATCGGTCAGGTGACGTGATATAAATATCAGTCACTCTCTATACATTAGACACTGATCGCTCTCTATGCAAGATAAAGAGTGATCGCTCTGAAGCGAGCCTGTCATGCGTTATTCCGTCGAGCACAAGCAGGAAACCCGTACGCGCATCCTCGAAGCCGCGAGCCGGCTGTTCCGCGAGGAGGGGTATGGCGGCTCCGGCATCGGTCCGCTGACAAAGGCGGCGGGCGTCACCAACGGCGCGTTCTACGGCCATTTCAAAACGAAGGGCGAAGCGTTCCGGCAGGTCGTCCTCGATGGCCTCGCCCAGCTCCGGCAAGGCGTCGCGACGTTCAAGGCCGAGCATGGCGCGCGCTGGCGGCGCCCGTTCGTGTCGTTCTACCTCGGCCCGCGACGCACCTGCGAGCTCGGTGAAAGCTGTGCGCTGCCGAGCCTGTCCCCGGAAGTGATGCGCGCCGACGACGAAACGCGCGACGCTTACGAGCAGGCACTGCGGCAGATCGTTGACGAAGTGTCGGCCGGAATGGATAACCCGCCCGATGACGATCGGGCCATCGCGTTTCTTGCGCTGCTGTCGGGCGGCGTCACGCTCGCGCGCGCGGTGCGCGATCCGGAACTGGCGCAGCGCATCGCCGATGCAGTCGGCCGCTACGCGGTGGTGATCGCGGAACGCACAGACGGGAGCAACAGGCCTGACCGCCCTGACTGACCGCCAATAAAAAACCCGATCCGCGTCGCCACGGATCGGGGTTCTTCGATCGACTACCCGGTAAGTCGGCCCGTCTCGGGCCGGTGCATCACCGCGCAGCGACCTCCGCCTTGCCCGTCGCCGCATCGCCCACCGCCGTCGGTGCCGGCCCCCATCCGCCGCCCAGCGCGCGGATCAGGTTCACGGTCGACACGGCCTGCGCGCCGGTCAACTGGTTCGACTGCAATTGCGACTGCAGCACCGAGCGTTCGCTGTCGATCACGTCGAGATACGCAACCTCGCCTTCCTGATACTGCGTGCGCGACAACGTCGCCGCGCGACGCGACGCGTTGACGGCCGCATCCTGTGCGCGGATCTGGTCGTCGAGCAGGCGCAGGTCGGCGAGATTGTCCTCGACCTCGCGGAACGCGACGAGCACCTGCTGCCGGTAGTTCGCGACCTGCTCGTCGTACTGCGCGCGTGCCTGCTGCACACCGGCCGCACGACGGCCGCCGTCGAACAGCGGCAATGTCAGCGCGGTACCGGCGAACGGCCCGAGCAGGAACGTGCGGCTCGACCACAGGAACAGGTTGCCGAGCGTCGACGCTTCATACCCAAATGCCCCCGTGATGTCGAGCTTCGGGAAGTACGCCGACTTCGCGAGGCCGATCCGCGCGTTCGCGGCCGCCATCGCGCGTTCGGCCGCCGACACGTCCGGACGGCGCTCGAGCAGCGCGGACGGCAGGCCCGGCGGCACCTTCACCGCGACCGGCACGATCGGCGTTTCCTTGAACGCGAAATCCGCGGGCGCCTTGCCGAGCAGGATCGCGAGCGCATGCTCGGACGCCGCGCGCCGCCGCGCGACGCCGACCGCATCGGCCTGCGCGGTCGCCAGCTCGTTCTTCGCGCGCGACACGTCGAGCTCGCTGATGTCGCCTTCGTTGAAGCGGCGCTGCACGAGCTTCAGTGCCTGCTCGCGCAACTCCACCGTGCGGCGGTACAAGTCCTGGTCGGAATCGAGCTGACGCAGTTCGAAGTAGTTCTGCGCGACGTCCGCCTGCAGCGCGAGCTGCACCGAGCGGAACAGCGCTTCGCTCTGCGCCTGGTCGGCACGCGACGCCTCGACGTTGCGGCCGACGCGGCCGAACAGGTCGGCTTCATACGACACGGTGCCCTGCGCGCGCCACAGCGTCGCGTTGGTCGGCCCCGTGCCCTGCGGCTGGAACTGTGACGCCGACGACAGCCCCTCGCGCGTCGGCCCGAAGCCGGCGCCGACCTGCGGGAACCATTGCGAGCGCGCCGAACGCGTCGCCGCGCGCGCTTCCTCGACACGTGCAGCCGCGGCCTTCAGGTTCTGGTTCGCGGCGAGCGCCTGCGTCTCGAGCGAATCGAGCACCGGGTCGCCGAACACCTTCCACCATTCGCCGCGATGCGCGCCGTCCGCCGGCTCGGCCGTCTTCCACGTGCCGGCCTGCTCGCCGGCGGCAAGCGTCGGCGCTTCCTTGAATGCGGCAGGCGTCGGCGCATCCGGGCGCTTGTAGTCGGGCCCCACCGCGCACGCGGCGAGCAGCGTCGCGAGCAGGGTGCTCGCGGCCGCCACCTTCGCGAAGCGCATCAGGCCATTCGTGTTGTGCAAGTTATTCATCTTCCTGTCCTCAAGCATCCGAAGCCGGCACGTGCTGGGACGGCACACCGTAACCCGCCGAGTCCTTCCCGGCGACGTGGATCTTGCCGCCCGCGAGCGTGCGCAGCACGACGTAGAACACCGGCGTCAGCATCAGCCCGAACAGCGTCACGCCGAGCATCCCGAAGAACACCGCGACCCCCATCGCATGGCGCATTTCCGAACCGGCGCCCGTCGACGTGACGAGCGGCACCACACCCATGATGAAGGCGATCGACGTCATCAGGATCGGGCGCAGCCGCAGCCGGCTCGCCTCGATCGCGGCCTCGAGCGGCGTCCTGCCGTCGTGTTCGAGTTCACGCGCGAATTCGACGATCAGGATCGCGTTCTTCGCCGACAGCCCCACCAGCACCATCAAGCCGATCTGCGTGAAGATGTTGTTGTCGCCCTGCGTGAGCCACACGCCCGTCAGCGCCGACAGAATGCTCATCGGCACGATCAGGATCACCGCGAGCGGCAGCGTCAGGCTTTCATACAACGCCGCGAGCACGAGGAACACGAGCAGCACGCTGATCGGGAACACGTACATCGCCGAATCGCCGGCAAGAATCTGCTGGTACGTGAGGTCGGTCCATTCGAACCGCACGCCGCGCGGCAGCGTTTCATGCGCGATGCGCTCGATTGCGGCCTGCGCCTGGCCCGACGAGAAGCCCGGTGCCGGGCCGCCGTTGATGTCGGCCGCCGTGTAGCCGTTGTAGCGCACGACCATTTCCGGGCCGAACGTCGGCGTCACCGTGACGAGCGACGACAGCGGCACCATCTCGCCACGGTCGTTGCGTGTCTTCAACTGCAGGATGTCGTCCGCACGCTGGCGGAACGGTGCATCGGCCTGCACACGCACCTGGTACACGCGCCCGAAGCGGTTGAAGTCGTTGACGTACAGCGAGCCGAGATACACCTGCATCGTGTTGAACACGTCGGTCACCGGCACGCCCAACTGCTTCGCCTTCACGCGATCGAGATCGACGTTGAGCTGCGGCACGTTGATCTGGTAGCTCGTGAACAACGGGCCAAGCTCAGGCGCCTGCTGAGCGCGCTTGATGAAGTCGTTGGTCGCATCCGCGAGCCGCGCATAGCCGACCGCGCCGCGATCCTCCACCTGCATCTTGAACCCGCCCAGCGTACCGAGGCCGAGCACCGGCGGCGGCGGGAACACCGCGACGAACGAGTCCTTCATCGCGCCGTACTTCTGGTTCAGCGCCCCCGCGATCGCGCCGGCCGACAGCGCCTTGCCGTGCCGTTCCGAGAACGGCTTCAGTGTGACGAACACGATGCCCGCGCTCGAGCTGTTCGTGAAGCCGTTCACCGACAGCCCCGGGAACGCGACGGCGCTCTCGACGCCCGGCTGCTTCAGCGCGATCGAGCCCATGTCGCGGATCACCTTCTCGGTGCGGTCGAGCGACGCGCCGTTCGGCAGCTGCGCGAACGCGATCAGGTATTCCTTGTCCTGCGCGGGCACGAAGCCGCCCGGCACGACCTTCGACACGAGCACGGTCGCGCCCACCAGCACGAGGTACACGCCGAGCATCAGCGTCTTGCGCGACAGCACGCCGCGCACGCCGCGGCCGTAGTTCTCCGCGCCGCGATGGAACACCTTGTTGAAGCCGCGGAAGAAGCCGCCGAGCACGCGGTTCATCACGCGCGTGAGCCAGTCTTCCTTGTCGCCGTGACCCTTCAGCAGGATCGCGGACAGCGCCGGCGACAACGTCAGCGAGTTGAACGCCGAGATCACCGTCGAGATCGCGATGGTCATCGCGAACTGCTTGTAGAACTGGCCGGTCAGGCCCGACATGAACGCGAGCGGCACGAACACGGCGACGAGCGTCAGCGCGATCGCGATGATCGGCCCGCTCACTTCCTGCATCGCCTTGTAGGTCGCCGCCCGTGCGTTCATCCCGCTCTCGATGTTCCGCTCGACGTTCTCGACCACCACGATCGCATCGTCGACCACGATCCCGATCGCGAGCACCATCCCGAACAGTGACAACGCGTTGATCGAATACCCGAACGCGAGCAGCAGCGAGAACGTGCCGATGATCGACACCGGCACCGCGATCAGCGGAATCAGCGACGCGCGCCAGGTCTGCAGGAACACGATCACGACGATCACGACCAGCGCGATCGCTTCGAGCAGCGTGTGCACGACGGCCTTGATCGACGAACGCACGAACTGCGTCGGGTCATAGACGATCTTGTAGTCGACGCCCGCCGGCATGTCCTGCTTCAGCTCGGCCATCGTCTTGCGCACTTCGTCCGAGATCTGCAGCGAGTTCGCGCCCGGCGACTGGTTGATCGCCATCGCGACGGCCGGCTTGTTGTCGAGCAGCGAGCGCAGCCCGTATTCGGACGCGTCGAGCTGGATCCGCGCGATGTCGCGCAGGTGCGTGACGCCGCCGTCCGGCGTCGTCTTCACGACGATGTCGCCGAACTCGTCTTCCGTCTGCAAGCGGCCGCGCGCGTTCACCGACAACTGCAGCGGCGTGCCCGGCAGCGACGGCGACGCGCCGATCACGCCGGCCGCGACCTGCACGTTCTGCTCGCGGATCGCCTGCACGACGTCCTCAGCCGACAGCCCGCGCTGCGCGACCTTCTGCGGATCGAGCCATACGCGCATCGCGTAGTCGCCCGAACCCCACAGCTGCACCTGGCCGACGCCCTGGATCCGCGACAGGCGATCCTTCACGTTGATCAGCGCGTAGTTGCGCAGGTAGGTCATGTCGTAACGGTTGTCCGGCGAGATCAGGTGGACCACCATCGTCAGCGTCGGCGAGCTCTTCACCGTCGTGATGCCGAGCCGCTGCACGTCTTCCGGCAGGCGCGGCAGCGCCTGGTTCACGCGGTTCTGCACGAGCTGCGTGGCCTTGTCCGGATCGGTGCCGAGCTTGAACGTGACGGTGATCGTCATGTTGCCGTCGCTGTTCGCCTGCGACTGCATGTAGAGCATGTCCTCGACGCCGTTGATCTGCTCTTCGAGCGGCGACGCGACCGTCTCGGCGATCACTTTCGGGTTCGCGCCCGGGTACTGCGCCTTGACGATCACGGAAGGCGGCACGACTTCCGGATACTCGGAGATCGGCAGCAGGAACATCGCGATCACCCCGCCGAGCAGGATGATCACCGATAGGACTCCTGCGAAGATCGGCCGGTCGATAAAGAATTTGGAAATGTTCATGTGTGGCTCTGTCTGGTTGAACGCGGATACGAAGCGGCGGGCCGCTTACGAATCCGCCTTCGCCGGGGCGGCCGGCTTCGCGTTGCCCGCCAAAGGCGCGGACGGCGCGTCACCGCCCGTCATCGGGACCATGTGCGGCTTCACCTGCTCGCCGGGGCGCACGCGCTGCGTGCCGTTCACGACCACGCGATCGCCGGCGGAGAGCCCGCTCACGATCACGCGCCGGTTGCCGTGCTGCATCCCCTGCTGCACTTCGCGGTACGACACGCGGCCTTGCTGGTCGACGACGAACACGAACTTCTTGTCCTGGTCGGTGTTGATCGCCGCGTCGTCGACGAGCAGT
The DNA here is from genome assembly GCF_030482505.1 of Burkholderia sp. AU45274. Taxonomy (NCBI): domain Bacteria; kingdom Pseudomonadati; phylum Pseudomonadota; class Betaproteobacteria; order Burkholderiales; family Burkholderiaceae; genus Burkholderia; species Burkholderia sp. AU45274. The sequence continues at coordinate 59,773 of NZ_JAUJQE010000007.1, forward strand.
GCCTCGTGCGGCGCGCTGCCGCCCACCTTCACGCGTGCATACAGGCCCGGGACGAGCGCGCCGTCGGCGTTGTCGAAGCGCGCGCGCACGCGGATCGTGCCGGACGACGTGTCGAGCCGGTTGTCGACCGAGTCGATCTCGCCGCTGCGCGAGTAGCCGGTTTCGTTCGCGAGGCCGAGTTCGACCGGCACCTTGCGGCCGCTGCGCGCGCCGTTGATGTATTGCAGGTAGGTCTGCTCGTCCGCGTCGAACGACGCGTAGATCGGCGACACCGACACCAGCGTCGTCAGCGGCGCGGCCGCTGCGCCGGCCGACACGACGTTGCCGAGCGTGATTTCCGCACGCGACACGCGGCCCGACACGGGCGCCGTGATCCGCGTATAGCCGAGGTTGATGCGCGCCGTTTCCAGCGCGGCTTCGGCGGCCTTCAGGTTCGCCGTCGCCTCGCGGGCCGCATTCTGCTTCTCGTCGTAGTCGCGCTTCGCGATCGCGTTGTCGCCGATCAGCCGCTGCGCGCGCTGCCAGTCGGTCTGCGCGTAGCCGTTGCGCGCCTGCGCGGCCGCGAGCTGCGCGGCTGCGCGATCGGTTTCGGCCTGGTACGGGCGCGGGTCGATCACGAACAGCACGTCGCCTTTCTTCACGAGCGCGCCGTCCTTGAAGTTCACCGCGACGATCGTGCCCGACACCTGCGGGCGCACGTCGACTTTCTCGACCGCTTCGAGGCGGCCCGAATAACTCTGCCAGTCGGTCACGGTCTGCGGCACGACGGTCGCGACGTCGACTTCGGGCAGCGGTGCTGCCGCTTTCTCCGGTGCGTTTGCGTTCACGCGCATCGCGCCGAACGTTCCGAGGCCGACGACGGCGAGCGTCACGATCGCCGCTGTCGCGATTCGGGAACGGGAGGTGCGTAGGATGGCCATGTGGATCTCCAGTAAACGTGGATTGGTTTTGGTTATTCGGAACGGTTCGGCTGGCGCGCCTGGAAGCGGCACTGGAAGAAGCGCACGGCTTCCTCGAAGGCGGCTTCGTGCGTCGCGAGCGCGGCGTGCGTGATGTCCGGATAGCGGATCACCTGCGTGAGCACGCCCGACGAGATCAGGCAGCCCGCATATTTCTCCGCCTCGACGTGCAGCACATCGTTCTGCGCGGTGACGACGAGCGTCGGCGGCAGCCCCGCGAGGCGCACCGATTCGAGCGGCGCCGCGTACGGGTGCATGCGTTGGGCGGCCTGCGGCAGATACGCGCGATAACAGGCCGCGCATTCGCGCGGGGTGATGTCGGAGGAAAGACGATCGGCGTCGCCGATGCGCGTCATGCTGGGGTCGAGCATCGGCCCGAACAGCGCCTGCGCGACGATCTGCACCTCGCCGCGATCGCGCGCGATGAACGCGAGGCAGTTCGCGAGCTGGCCGCCCGCGTCGTGGCCCGCGACACCGATCTTCTTCGGGTTGCCGCCGAACGCGCGGGCGCGCGTCGCGGCCCACACGGCGGCGCGATACGCATCCTCCGGCGCGGCCGGAAAAGGAAAGGCCGGCGCGAGCGAATAATCGACCGACACTACGAGCGCTGGTAAGCGTTCTGCTAAAAAACGCGCGGCGAAATCGGCGTCTTCGAGCGAACCGCGCACGAAGCCGCCGCCGTGGAAATAAAGCACTACTGGCAACCCGGTCTTGTCCGGGCGGCGGTAGAGGCGCAGCACGATGTCCTGCGCGTAGCCGGGAATTTCGACTTCGGCGACCGTCAGCGCCGCGCCTGCCGTGGCTTGCACGGGCAACGCGGCCTTCAGGAATTTGCTGAATTCAGAAGCGTCCATGACGATGCAGCATCCATTTCGAGATGGAACGAATTCTGGGTCCGGCAGACATTGGGATAAATGCCTATAATCCGGCAACACAATTCAACGCCCCCGAACAATCCGAGGCTGCGTTTACCCACGAGGTAGCGCAGCCTTCTTGTTCCGGAGGCTCATTAGATTGCGGAGGTTGTGATGGACCGGCTTCAGGCCATGCAGGTGTTTACTCGCGTCGTCGATACAAGCAGCTTCACCAAGGCAGCAGAAACGCTCAGCTTGCCGCGAGCGTCCGTCACGACGATCATCCAGAATCTCGAAGCATTCCTCGGTGTGCGGCTGATGCACCGGACCACGCGCCGGCTGTCGCTCACGCCGGACGGCGCCGCGTACTACGAACGATGCGTGCGGATCCTCGCGGACGTCGAGGAAACCGAGGCGAGCTTCCAGGCGAACAATCGGAAGCCGCACGGAAAGTTGCGTATCGACATGCCGGGTTCGATCGGGCGGCTGCTCGTGATTCCGTCGCTGTGCGAATTCCATACGCGCTATCCGGACATCGACCTGCAGCTCGGCCTGTCCGACCGGCCGGTCGACCTGCTGCAGGAAGGGGTCGATTGCGTGATCCGCGTCGGTGCGCTGCAGGACTCGTCGCTCGTCGCACGCCGGGTCGGCCTGTTCGAATGCGTGACGGTCGCGTCGCCCGACTATCTCGAGCGCCACGGCGAGCCGCAGACGATCGACGACCTGAACCAGCACAAGGCCGTCAACTACTTCTCGAGCCGCACCGGCCGCACGATCGACTGGACGTTCCTGACCGACGGCAAGGAAGTCGAGATGAAGATGGAAGGCATCGTGTCGGTCAACGACGCGGATGCGTACGTGACCTGCGGGATCGAAGGCTTCGGGCTGATCCAGCCGCCGCTCTTCATGGTGCTGCCGCATCTGCGCGAAGGCCGGCTCAAGGAAGTGCTGCCGGGCGTCAAGCCGCTGCCGATGCCGATCTCGGTCGTGTATCCGCACAGCCGCCATCTGTCGCCGAAGGTGCGCGTGTTCGTCGACTGGATCGCCGAGGTGTTCGACCGCTGCCCGCTGCTGAGCGGCAAGGGCAGCCTCGACGCGACGTGCAGCAAGCGCACGTTCGAGGAAGCCGAACGCGCTCCGGCGCTCGACACGCCGGTCATCAACGAGTGGGTTGCGTAAGCGCCTGAACTGAGCAACTGAACCGCACACGCGGGCTGCCAGGCCCGCGTGTCGCCCCGCCTCCGCGCCCCATTTCCCGCCCGGCGCAGCCGATCCTTCCCGAATCCGCAGCAAACCTTTGTGCCAGGCGACGCAATCGTCCGCCTGCGTCGCCGCGCGCCGTCGTCGCGCCCGTGCGAGGCCCGCTGCAAGCGGGTTCGAGCGATTTCCGCATAACCCTGCCGGGTGTACGGATGGCGATTGTTCCACTGACACGACAATTCAATTCGCATCTGCCGCATTTATCGCGACGGAACAGATACCTAGAGTAAACCCTGTCGCGCACCTCGTTGCGCATCGAACAGATCCCGCTTGATGGGACCGGAGTAAGCGCTCAGCGCCAGCTCCGACATTCCAGGAGTCTCGCCATGAACCGCCGCCATCTTCTCTCCGCCCTCGCCCTCACGCTCGCCGTGTCCGCCCCGGCCTTCGCCGATTCCGGCACCCCGCATGCCGGCGACTACGGCAACACGTCGTGGTACTCGCAACACAACGGCCCGCGTACCCGCGCCGAAGTGAACGCGGAAGTCGAGCAGGCACGCAAGGACGGCACGCTCGCGTACCTGCGCAAGGCCAACTCGTATCCGCAAGGGCTCGAACTGGCGCAAGGCCCGTATCGCTCGATGCCGGAAAGCAACCAGCTCGCCGGCGGGGGCCGGTAAACGCGCAACGCCGCGCAACGGGTTGCCCCGCGCGCGGCGTTTCGAACCCGCCATCGACGACTCGCCGAGTCAGTCAGCTAGATAGTTAGTTGCAGGAGAACATGATGAACGATCAACTCCCTTCGCCGCTCGATCACTGGGACGACACCACGCCGGTATGGACGCCGTTCCGTTCGGCCCCGCACGCGCACTGATCGCGGCTGAGTCGTCGTCCGGCACTTACCGGCGCGGCACCCCGTCACGCCATTCGCCCCAGTGCGTCACGATGTCCTGCACGAGCGGATTGCCCGCGCGGTACAGGTTTTCGGTCGCCGGGGCGAAGCCGCCCTGGTCCGCGTAGTTCAGCAGGTTGTCGGCACTCGTCTGCCCCGCATACGGCCGATCGAAATCGGACCCGGTGCGCAGCACCGCGACGCGCGACAGGTCGACCCGCTTCACGCTCGCCGCACGCTTGAGCGCTTCATACGTCGCGTTGTCTTCCTGCGCGGTCATGCAGTACGTGCCCTTGCCGTCGGTCAGGATCTTCGTCCACTGGCGCGCGCGCTCGCCGATCAGCGTGCCCGAGAACCACGTGTTGCCCGATGACGTGTCGCACTGGATCACCGTCGGCGGCCGGTTCGCCGGCGCGTAGTTGAACTTCGCGCGTGCGGCCTGCGCCTGCGCGCTGTCGGCGAGCACGACGTTGCGCGACAGCGCGACCGCGGCGTCGGTCAGCTGCGGGTTGAGCTGGAACACCTCGGTGCGATAGTCGAGCGGCGGCTTGTCGTTCGGGCTCTTCGTGTTGATGCCGAGGAAGCCCGTATTCCAGCCGGCCGGAATCTCGCGTGCATCGAGCTCCCACTGCAGGCTGAAATCGACCAGGTATTTCGACCACGCGGCCGAACCGACCGTGCCTTGCGCGGGGTCGACGCCCGCGATGCCGGAAATCAGGAAGTACGTGCGACGCAGGTCGAAGCGCTGCGAGAACGTGAGCGCCATGATCGTCGCCGACGCGTTCGCATAGCCCATGCCGGTCGTGACCACGCATACGTCCTGCTTGTTGCAATGCACGTTCGGATAGTCGGGCGACAGGCCGGGCACGGCGATGTCGCGCCACGGGCCGATCCGGTCGAGCCAGGCCTGGCCCTCAGGACCGAACATCGTGATGATCATGACCTTGACCGGGCGGCCCTGCGCACCGGTCTCGGCGAATGCATTGTTGCCCGCGTTGTTGCCCTGGTTGTCCTGCGCGATCGACGGCGCGGTCGCACAGGCTGCGAGCGAGAATGCAGCGGCGGAAAGAATGGAGCGAGTCAGCATCGGCGTTCCTTGTTTCGATGATGTTGGGTGAGAACGGCTCTCGTAGACTGCGCGTCGGAGTATAGAACGCGCATGCCCGATGCGGAACCCGACTACGAAACGGCGACGGTGCGTCGGTGCGGGTCGGGTACGCGCGGGAATGACGAAGGAAATGGTCTCCGCGCGTCGACACACCATCAGGATTACTATCCGGTTGCTCGACACCGGCACGTCAATCGCACGTGCACGCGTGTCACCCGGCACCGCTACAGCCGCGCCAGCCCCGCCACCCCGTAACCCAGCACGACAAGCGCGGCGACCACATGGCTCGCCGCGAGCAACGCCGGCGACTTCACGATCCGCCCGATCACGCTGCCGCCGAATGCGAACACGAGCTGCCCCGCGAGGCTGCCGGCAAACACGCACGCGGCACCCAGCAGCCAGTGCCGATGCGCACCGGCGGCAGCCGTTGCATAACCGTAGAACAACAGGATCGTGAGCGGGTTCGCCAGCGTGACGAAGAACATCGATGAAAACGGGCGGCTGCCCGGCGGCCGTGCATCACCGTCGAGCGTGCGGCGGCGATCCCGCAGCGCCTGCCACAGCATCCGCGCGCCCATCGCGAGCAGCACGAGCGCGCCGACCAGGCGAAACAGCGACAGATGGGCGGCGAGCGTGCTCGCGAGCATCGCACCGAGCGTGAATGCGACGACCGCATAGCAGCCGTCGGCCATCGCGACACCCACCGCCGCGCGCACGCCGCTTGCGGTGCCGGCGCGCATCCCGTAGTTCGCGATCATCAGCGCAACGGGCCCGACCGACAGCGCGATCATCAGCCCGAACAGGAAGTCGTTCATCGGTCGTCGATGCCTTCGATGGAAGGCATCGATTCTAGCGACCGCAAAAAAAATCCTGTGTGGCGCGTGAGCGTCACGCGACGTCGACGCGTGCGGGCCCGTCCACCATCTCGCCGATCACGCCCGCGCGGTCGAAGCCGTCGGCACGGAAGCACGCGAGCACGTCGTCGACGGCCTCCGGTGCGCACGCGACCAGCAAGCCGCCCGACGTCTGCGGATCGGTCAGCAGCGCCTGCGCGACGGGCGGCAGCGTGGCGGCCAGCCGCACGTCCGTGCCGTATGCGGCCCAGTTGCGGCCCGACGCGCCGGTGAACACGCCGTCGGCGACGAACGCCTCGACGCCCGCGAGCCACGGCAGCGACGCATAGTGCACGCGCGCGATGAGGTGCGCGCCGCGCGCCAGCTCGAGCGTATGGCCGAGCAGCCCGAAGCCCGTCACGTCGGTCAGCGCATGCACGCCCGGCAGCGCGGCGAGCTCGGCGCCCGGCCGGTTCAGCTTGGTGGTCGTCGCGACCATCTGCGCATAGCCATCGGCATCGAGCTGGTTCTTCTTCAGCGCGGCGGACAGCACACCGACGCCGAGCGGCTTGCCGAGCACGAGCACGTCGCCCGCGCGCGCGGCCGCATTGCGCTTCACGCGCGACGGATGCACGACGCCGATTGCCGCAAGCCCGTAGATCGGCTCGACCGAATCGATCGAATGGCCGCCCGCGACCGGGATGCCGGCGTCCGCGCACACCGATTCGCCGCCGCGCAGCACGGCCGCGATCGTTTCGTGCGGCAGCACGTTGATCGGCATGCCGACCAGCGCGAGCGCGAGGATCGGCTTGCCGCCCATCGCATAGACGTCGGACAGCGCGTTGGTCGCGGCGATGCGGCCGAAGTCGAACGGATCGTCGACGATCGGCATGAAGAAGTCGGTGGTCGCGACGATCGCCTGCTCGTCGTTGAGGCGGTAGACGGCTGCGTCGTCGGAGGTCTCGGTGCCGACCAGCAGATCCGGGAACAGCGCGGGCGGCGTCGCGCGCTTCAGCAGCTCGGACAGCACGCCCGGCGCGATCTTGCAGCCGCAGCCGCCGCCATGTGACAGGCTCGTGAGGCGCGGAACGGCAGGCTGGGCTTGGGTGGCTTCGGTCATGGTCGGCATCCGGTGAATAACAACACGCCATTATCGACAATTCCTTGCGAGTGCGCCCGATACCCACATAATGATCGCGCCGCCTCCGCTCCCGCCCCTGTCCGCCCCTTCGTCCATGGACCACCTCTTCATCGGCCTCGTGCTGTGCTCCGCGTTGCTGCACGCGATCTGGAATGCCTTCCTCCACGTCAGTGAAGACCGGCTCGTCCAGCTCGGCACGATGTCGCTGCCGTATTTCGTGTTCGGCGCGGCCGGCGCCGCGCTGCTGCCCGCGCCGGCGCCCGCCGCGTGGCCGTATATCGCCGGGTCGGCCGTGCTCGAGGTCGCGTACTGCTTCACGCTGGCGCGCGCGTATCGCAGCGGCGAATTCGGGCAGATCTACCCGATCGCACGCGGGATTTCTCCGCTGCTCGTGTCGGTACTCGCGCTCGCGATCCTGCATGAGCGGCCGACGCCGCTCGGCTTCGCGGGCATCGCGCTCGTGTCGTTCGGCATCATGTCGCTCGCACTGCGGCGCGGCTTCCGGTTCTCCGGCGAAGGCGTGCCGTTCGCGCTGCTCACGGGCGTGTTCATCGCCGCCTATTCGATCTGCGACGGCATCGGCTCGCGCGTATCCGGCAGCGCGCTCGGCTACATCGCGTGGGTGTACGTGCTGTGGAGCGTGCCGCAATTCGTGCTGGTGTGCGCGGTGCGTGGCGGCCCGCGCGCGGTGCTCGGCTCGCGCACCGCGCTCACGCAGGGCGCGATCGCCGGCACGATCTCGCTCGCCGCGTACGGGATCGTGATCCTCGCGTACCGGTACTTGCCGGTCGGCACGGTGTCGGCGCTGCGCGAAACGAGCTCGATCTTCGCGGTCGCGATCGGCTGGCTCGTGATGCGCGAGCGGCCCGGCGCGCAGCGGCTCGCCGCGTGTGCGCTGGTGGTGGCGGGCGCGGCGCTGATCCGGCTGTAAGCAGAACGAGCGCGCGCCCGCGCGCCTGCCGCCGCGTCAGAACTTGTGGCGGATGCCCGTCACCGCGACGATCTGCGTGCGCGTGCTCGACGGATTCGAGATGCCTTCGATCGCGGCCACCGTGTTCGACGACGCACGCTGGTAGAACGCGTTCACGTAGATATCGGTGCGCTTCGACAGGAAATACTGCGCACCGACGCTCGTCTGCAGGTAGTGCGAACTCGGCTTCGGCCCTTGCGACGCGAACACCTGCGTATAGGTTTCGCCGAGCGCGAACTGCAGCGCGGGCGTCATCAGGTAGCGCACGCTGCCCTCGTAGTTGTTGAAGCGCATCGCGCCGCCCGTCTGCAGGTTGAACAGCGAACTCGTGTACAGCAGCCCGAACGTCGCGGCGCCTCACGCATACGCGCCGCCCGCGCCCCAGATCTGCTGGCGCGTCACGCCCTTGATGAACGTGTAGTAGTTGTCGGATGCCGCCGCGCCGGTGGTGTCGAGCGCCGGATGATCGACGCGCACGTAGGCCGCACCGAGTTGCAGCGGCCCGTTCTCGTAGCTCGTGCCGATGCTCCACACGCGGTTTTGCGCGAACGACGTCGAATTCGAGAAGCCGTACAGGCCGACCGCGCGCAAGCCGTACCAGGTGGGCGTCTGGTACTGCACCGAATTGTTGGTGCGGAACGTGTTGTTCAGGTCGTCGGTGTCGAACGGGTGCAGCGCGTACTGCGTGAGCGCGGTGGTCGCGCCGATCTGCAGCGGCTCCAGCACTTCCTGCGCCGCGTTGTACTGGCGACCCATCGTCAGCGTGCCCCAGCGGTCGTTTTCCAGCCCGACGTACGCGCGGCGCCCGAACAGCCGGCCGCCCTGGCTCGCGGCGCCGCTCTCGATGTTGAAGCCGTTCTCGAGCCGGAACACCGCGCGCGTGCCGCCGCCGAGATCCTCCTTGCCGAGCAGCCCGAAGCGCGTGCCCTGCTCGTTGCCGCCGGTCGCCTGCCACGCGGCATGCCCGTTCTGGTTGTTCGTGTACGTGATCCCCGAATCGACCACGCCGTACAACGTCACGCTCGACTGCGCATGCGCGTGCATCGCACCCGCCGCCGTTGCGAGTCCCGCCAGCGCGACCGCCATTCCTTTCCGCTTCATCTCCGACCCCTTTTATCGATTGAATATGGGGAGCGATTTATTTCGCTCGATACGTGTTTTATTTAATAAAACATCGTCTTATTCATTGTCGAATTCGGCGATTTGAAGCGTCAAGCGATGCCAAAAATCGTACATGGGAGTGGAATACCCCTGAATCTCCAGGCGTTTCAATGAATGAAACACACCCAATAACCACGGTCATTACAGCCCGATCTCGACACGCAATCCCGATATCGCAAAAAGCCCTTGACCGCGATTTTCAGTCGTTGTGAAATATTGATACGCTGTTTTAATGATTAAAACAAACGCACGAGACGCTTCGAGAAACTAGGCAAAGAACCTGATCCCCATGCTGACGTTTAATTGCAACAACGCGACCGCCGGCGCATCGCCTGCGTATTTCGTCGCGACGCCGACGGTGCCGGCCCTGCCGATCGTCGTCGACTCGCCGCACAGCGGCATCGCGTATCCGCCGGACTTCGCCACCGTCGCGCCCGATGACGCGATCCGCACGACGTGGGACGCGTACGTCGACGAACTGTGGGCCGGCACGCCCGCGCGCGGCGGCACGCTGCTCGGCGCGACGTTTCCGCGCGCATACATCGATCCGAACCGCGCGGAAACGGACATCGACGCAACGCTGCTCGCCGAGCCGTGGCCCGAGCCGCTTGCGCCGCAGCCGTACACGCAGCGCGGGATGGGGCTGATCCGTCGCGACGCGCTGCCCGGCGTGCCGCTATACGACCGCAAGCTGTCGCTCGAAGCAGTACGCAACCGGATCGACGCGTACTACCTGCCGTACCGCCGCGCGCTCGCCGGCATCGCCGAGCCGCTGCACGCCGCGCACGGCGCGCTGTGGCATATCGACTGCCATTCGATGAAGTCGCGCGGCAACGCGATGAACGTCGACGCGGGCGCATGGCGGCCGGACGTCGTCGTCAGCGACCGGCGCGGCACGACCGCGGACCCGGCCTTCACCGCGTGGACCGCGCAGTGGTTCGCCGACGCCGGCTATCGCGTGCAGATCAACGACCCGTACCAGGGCGGCGACCTGCTGACCGCGCTCGCCGATCCCGCGCGGCAGCGCCACAGCATCCAGATCGAGTTCAATCGTGCGCTGTACATGGACGAGGCCGCGTTCGCGAAACACGTGGGCTTCGCCACGCTGAAGCGCTCGGTCGATGCGTATCTCGATGCACTCGCCGATTACGTCCGCGTGCGCATCGCGCCGCAGGGAGACCCCGCATGACGACCTATATCGTCGACGCCGTCGACAGCGCGCTGAAGCTGCTGACCTACGTGGCCGAGCATCCGAACCTCGGCGTGACCGAGCTCGCATCGCAGCTCGGCATCAACAAGTCCCGCACGTACCGGATGCTGTGCACGCTGGAACTGCACCGCTTCGTCGTGCAGGACCCGCGCACGTCCACCTATGCGCTCGGCCCGCAGGCGTTCGTGATCGGCGTAGCGGCGTCGCAGCAGAACGCGCTCGTGCGCGCCGCGCACCGTCACATGCTCGCGCTCAACCAGGCGATCAACGAGACCATCGTGCTGCGCGTGCGCGAAGGGCTCGAATCGGTGTGCGTCGCGCGCTGCGAAACGACGCACGCGGTACGCACCGTCGGCGCGGTCGGCAACCGCCGGCCGATCAATTTCGGCGCATCGGGCAAGGTGCTGCTCGCATTCGCGCCCGACCCGGTGCGCGACGACTTTCTCGCGCAATTGCGCCGAAACGGGCACGCCGACGATCCGGTGAAGCTCGCCGGCGAACTCGACGCGGTCGCGCGCAAGGGCTACGCGGTGAGCAGCGGCGAGGTGACGCCCGGCGCGGTCGGGATCGCGGTGCCGGTGCGCGACCTGACGGGGGCGACAGTCGCGTCGGTCAGCGTGACTGGGCCCGAGGTGCGCGTGAGCCACGCCGACATTCCCGACTATCTCGAACGACTGCAGGCGTGCAGCCTCGCGATTTCCGCCGAACTCGGCTACGTCCCGGCGCGTGCCGCGCTACAACCGGCCTGACGGCCCGCTTCCTTCTCCGACGAGGATCCGATGTCCGCCTCTTCCCCGAACCCTGCCGGCGCACGCGCCGCCGACGCCACCACGCTCGCCGCTCCGGCCGATGCATCGACCGGCGACGCATCGGCCCATGCCGGCCGCGCGCCGCATCCGCACGGCAAGATGCTGCATCCGGTCGTGATGATGCTGTGGGTGCTGGCGGTCGCGATCGCACTCACGTGGATCGTCGATTCCGGCCGCTTCGAGCGCAACGGCCGGCTCGTCGTGCCGGGCACCTATCACGTGGTGCCGAAGACCACCGCGCTCACGACGCTCGTTGCACCGGCAGTCAGCCACAGTACGCCCACGCATGCGATGCCCGCGAGCGTCGTCTCGGCATTCGTCGCGATACCGGAAGGATTGCTGAAGAACGCGCCGCTGATCGTGATGGTGATGTTCGTCGGCGGGATGTTCGGCGTGATGCGCCGCACCGGCGTGGTCGACGCGGGCATCGACCGGCTGCTGCAGCTCACCGGCAACAATGCGTACCTGCTGACACCGATGCTGATGATCCTGATCGGGCTCGGCAGCACGCTGCTCGGCTTCATCTCCGAGTACCTCGTGATCATTCCGATGGTGGTCGTGATCGCGCGGCGCCTGGGGCTCTCCGACCTGTTCGCGGTCGCTCTGGTCGCGCTCGCCGCGAAGATCGGCTATATCGCGTCGGTGACGAACCCGCTCGCGCTGGCCGTCGCGCAGCCGCTCGTCGGCGTGCCGCTGTTCAGCGGCGTCGCGCTGCGCGCGGCCGTGTTCGTCGTCTTCCTGACGATCGGCATCCTGTACCTGCTGCGCTACGTGCGCAGCACCGGCTATCGCGCCGGGCAGACCGCCGCCGGCCACGCCGCGCACGCGGCCGCGAAGCTGTCGCTGCGCCACAAGGCGACGCTGGCCGTGTTCGCCGCGGCGGTCGCGATGCTGATCTACGGCACGCGCGAACTGAAGTGGGGCAACGTCGAGCTGGCGGCGTTCTATACGTTCGTGAGCATCGTGACGGCCGTGATCGGCGGGCTCGATTCGCGCAGCGCGGCGGACGCGTTCGTCGACGGGATGAAGAACATGATCCTCGCGGCGCTGTTGATGGGGCTCGCCGCGTCCGTCGAACTGCTGCTGCAGAACAGCCTCGTGCTCGACACGCTGATCCACTTCTTCACGCGGCTCGCGGACGGGCAGTCGCCGGTGTGGGTCGCGAACGGGCTGATGGGCGTGCAGATGGTGCTCGACGTGTTCATTCCGTCGGTGTCGGGCAAGGCCGCGGTCAGCATGCCGATCATCGGGCCGATCGCTCAGCTGTCGGGCGTGAGCGGCCAGACGTCGGTGCTCGCGTTCGTGCTCGGCGGCGGGCTGACGAACCTCGTCACGCCGACGTCCGGGATGCTGCTCGCGTATCTGGCCACCGCACGCGTCGATTTCGGCGCGTGGATCCGCTTCGTGCTGCCGCTGTTCCTCACGCTGCTCGCGCTATCGTGCGTCGTGCTGACGTTCGCGGTGTGGATCGGATATTGAGCTTCACCGCAGGGTCGGCAGAACGCGCGTGCGCTTCGCGGTGCGCAGCGCACGCCGCCGTCCGGTATCGATGGCCGCAGCGGGCATCGCAACGCGATGCCGCCACCGAATACGCCGCTCAAGCCACCTCGACCACCCGACCAAACGCCCGCTCGTCGATCGCCTCGGCAAGCGTCGCGAACGCGGTCGCGATCTCGTCCTCCGGCACGCACGCATAACCGAGCAGCAACCCCGACGCCGCACGGTCGCGATCCGCGTAATACCCCGACAACGGCCGCACGACGATATTGCGTTCGAGCGCGGCCTGCGCGACCGCGCGATCGTCGACGCCTTCCGGCAACTGCGTGACCAGATGCAGCCCCGCATCGCTGCCGAGCGCGTGCAGCGTGTCGCCATAGCGCTGCGCGACCGCGTCGAGCAGCACCTCACGGCGCTGCCCATATAACGTGCGCATCTTGCGGATGTGCGACACGAAGTGCCCTTCCGCGATGAACTCGGCCAGCACCGCCTGCTGCAGCAACTGCCCTTCGCGATACAGCTCGGCGCTGGCGGTCGCGAAACTTTCCGCGAGCGGCTCCGGCGCAACCAGATAACCGACCCGCAGCCCCGGGAACAGCGTCTTGCCGAAGCTGCCGACATAGATCACCTGCCCGGCCGTATCGAGACCCTGCAGCGACGCGAGCGGCCGGCTGCCGTAGCGGAATTCGCTGTCGTAGTCGTCCTCGATGATCCAGCAGCCGTGCTGGCGCGCGTATTCGAGCAGCATCCGCCGCCGCGCGAGGCTCATCACCATCCCGAGCGGATACTGGTGCGACGGGGTGACCAGCATCAGCTTCGGCGGTTCGGCGAGATCGGCGGGCGATGGCGCGATCCCTTCGTCGTCGACCGGGATCGGCCGCGTCGTCAGCCCCGACACGTTCAGCACGCTGCGCACGCCCCAGTAGCACGGATCCTCGGTCCAGATTGCATCGCCCGGGTCGGTCAGCAGCCGCACCGCGAGGTCGATCGACTGGTGGATGCCGGTCGTGATCACGATCTGCTCCGGCGTGCAGCGCACCGAGCGCGACGTGCGCAGGTAGTCGGCCAGCGCCTCGCGCAGCAGCGCGAGCCCGCCGCCCGGCGCGTAGGTCAGCAGGTCGGGGCGCAGGCGCCGCCAGTACTTGTTGTGCAGCCGCGTCCACACCCGCGCCGGAAATCGCGACACATCGGGCACGCCCGGCATGAACGCGCCGCCCTGCCGTTTCGACACGCCGGCGCCTTCCACGAGCCGCGTGCCGCGCGCGGACAGCCGCCGCGCGGACGGCTGCACGAGCGCCGCGTGGGTGGTAGCCGCGTCGGTCGGCGCACCGACGATCTCGTCCGGCGCGCTGTCGGCGACGAACGTGCCGCGGCCGGTCGCCGAGTTCACGTAGCCTTCGAGCGCAAGCTGCTCGTAAACCTGCGTGACCGTGTTGCGCGCGATCCCGAGCTCGGCAGCCAGGAGCCGCGACGACGGCACACGCGTGCCGGCCGGCAGTTCGCGCGACAGGATCGCCTGTTGCAGCAGCCGGTGAAGCTGCCGGTAGATCGGCTGTTCGCCGCCGCGCACGAGGCGCTGCGCCAGCCAGTCCGACAACACGCTCGCGCGCATGATTGGCTCCTGAATATTTATTGAAATGGCTCTGATTGCCAGAGCCAAATGTGATTATAGTCGCCTCCATGGGCGGTCGAAGCGCCCGATTTCTACTCACCGGACAGAACATCAAGGAGATGACCGTGAAGAATGCCGACCTGCAGGCCCGCAAGAACGCCGCCACCCCGCGCGGCGTTGGCGTGATGTGCGATTTCTACGCAGCCCGCGCCGAGAACGCGGAACTGTGGGATGTCGAAGGCCGCCGCTTCATCGATTTCGCCGCCGGCATCGCGGTGCTGAACACCGGCCACCGCCACCCGAAGATCGTCAAGGCGATCGCGGATCAGCTGAACAACTTCACGCACACCGCGTACCAGATCGTCCCGTACGCGTCGTACGTCGAGCTGGCTGAAAAGATCAACGACCGCGCGCCGGGCGATTTCCCGAAGAAGACCGCGTTCTTCACGACCGGCGCGGAAGCCGTCGAGAACGCGATCAAGATCGCGCGTGCAGCGACCGGCCGTCCGGGCGTCATCGCGTTCTCGGGCGGCTTCCACGGCCGCACGATGATGGGCATGGCGCTGACCGGCAAGGTCGCCCCGTACAAGCTGAACTTCGGCCCGTTCCCGGGCGACGTGTTCCACGCCCCGTACCCGAACGCCGTGCACGGCGTGACGACCGCCGACTCGATCAAGGCGATCGAGATGCTGTTCAAGGCCGACATCGATCCGAAGCGCGTCGCCGCGATCATCTTCGAACCGGTCCAGGGCGAAGGCGGCTTCAACCCGGCGCCGGCCGAATTCGTGCGCGCACTGCGCAAGATCTGTAACGAGCACGGCATCCTGCTGATCGCCGACGAAGTGCAGACGGGCTTCGCGCGTACCGGCAAGCTGTTCGCGATGCAGCACTACGACGTACTGGCCGACCTGATCACGATGGCGAAGAGCCTCGCGGGCGGCATGCCGCTGTCGGGCGTCGTCGGCCGTGCGGACGTGATGGACGCGGCAGCGCCCGGCGGCCTGGGCGGCACGTACGCGGGCAACCCGCTGGCCGTCGCGTCGGCGCACGCGGTGCTCGAGATCATCGACGAAGAGAAGCTGTGCGAGCGCGCGACGCAACTCGGCGACGTGCTGAAGGCGAAGCTGAACGCCCTGCAGGCCGACGTGCCGCAGATCGCCGACGTGCGCGGCCCGGGCGCGATGATCGCGGTCGAGTTCCTGAAGCCGGGCTCGGGCGAGCCCGATGCGGAATTCACGAAGCGCGTGCAGGCGCGTGCGCTCGAGCGCGGCCTGCTGCTGCTCGTGTGCGGCGTGTACTCGAACGTCGTGCGCTTCCTGTTCCCGCTGACGATCCCGCAAGCCGTGTTCGACGAAGCGCTCGTGATCCTCGAGGAAGTGCTGAAGGAAACGGTCGGCGTGCCGGCCTGAGTGTCCGTCGACTTCATCAACTGAATGCGCCGCCGCCGTCTTCATGACGGCGGCGGCCGTTTCATCCGTCCTTTTCGAAGCAGGTGATTCATATGAGCACGGTTCAGGAAACCCTGGCACTGAAAGACCCGTCGCTGTTCCGCCAGCAGGCGTACGTCAACGGCGAATGGCAAGGCGCGACGAACGGCGAGACGTTCGAAGTCCGCAACCCGGCGACGGGCGGCCTGCTCGGCACGGTGCCGGCGATGGGCACGGCCGAAACGCGTCACGCGATCGAAGCCGCGAACGCCGCCTGGCCGGCGTGGCGCAAGAAGACCGCGAAGGAACGCGCGGTCGTCCTGCGCAAGTGGCACGACCTGATGATGGAGAACGCCGACGATCTCGCGCTGATCCTGACGACCGAGCAGGGCAAGTCGCTGGCGGAAGCGAAGGGCGAGATCGGCTATGCCGCGTCGTTCCTCGAGTGGTTCGCGGAAGAAGGCAAGCGCGTGTACGGCGACACGATCCCGACGCCGGCGAGCGACAAGCGCATCGTCGTGACGAAGGAAGCGATCGGCGTGTGCGCGGCGATCACGCCGTGGAACTTCCCGGCGGCGATGATCACGCGCAAGGTCGGCCCGGCGCTTGCCGCAGGCTGCCCGATCGTCGTGAAGCCGGCCGAAGCGACGCCGTTCTCCGCGCTCGCGATGGCCGTGCTGGCCGAACGCGCGGGCGTGCCGGCGGGCGTGTTCAGCGTCGTCACGGGCGACCCGAAGGCGATCGGCGGCGAGCTGACGTCGAACCCGATCGTGCGCAAGCTGTCGTTCACCGGCTCGACGCCGGTCGGCCGCCTGCTGATGTCGCAGTGCGCAGCGACGGTCAAGAAGGTGTCGCTGGAGCTCGGCGGCAACGCGCCGTTCATCGTGTTCGACGACGCCGATCTCGATGCGGCCGTGCAGGGCGCGATTGCATCGAAGTACCGCAACAGCGGCCAGACCTGCGTGTGCACGAACCGTTTCTACGTGCATGAAGCCGTGTACGACCAGTTCGCGCAGAAGCTCGCGGCAGCCGTCGGCCAGCTGAAGGTGGGCCGCGGCACGGAGCCGGGCGTCACGCAAGGTCCGCTGATCAACGAAGCCGCCGTGCTGAAGGTCGAGGCGCACATCGAGGACGCGCTCGCGAAGGGTGCGACCGTCGTGACGGGCGGCAAGCGCCACGCGCTCGGCCACGGCTTCTTCGAGCCGACCGTGCTGACGGGTGTCACGCCGGCGATGAAGGTCGCGAAGGAAGAGACGTTCGGGCCGCTCGCGCCGCTGTTCAAGTTCGGCAGCGACGACGAAGTGATCCGCCTCGCGAACGACACCGAGTTCGGCCTGGCCGCGTACTTCTACAGCCGCGACATCGGCCGCGTGTGGAAGGTGGCGGAAGCGCTCGAATACGGAATGGTCGGCGTGAACACGGGCCTGATCTCGAACGAAGTCGCGCCGTTCGGTGGCGTGAAGCAGTCGGGCCTCGGCCGCGAAGGCTCGCACTACGGCATCGACGACTACGTCGTGATCAAGTACCTCTGCCTCGCCGTCTGACGGTTCAGGGCCTGCCGCTTCGGCGACAGGCCCTGACCGCCCGGCCAGAACCGGGCGGTCCGACGCGGGCCGGCGTCCCTCTCTCTCCGTCGTGCCCGCGTCATCTCTTCCCCTCCTCTCCCCTTCCCCCTCCTCACCGCTTTCACCGGACTGCGATCACAGCATCGGCGTTGGTCGAACGGCTGACCGTCGTCATCAGGCCACGCCACGCCCGCAACGCCCGTCTTCTCGAACAAAACCGAAAAACAAAAGCCCTCGCGACATCGGCACACGCCTCCACCCACCAATCTTTCAAATTTGATACGATTCAATTTCATTTTGAAAGGTTTCGGGATGCCGGACCGACGGTGCTGGCGCCCGGCGCGAACGCGGTTCGACCGACTGCGCACCAGGCGCAAGCGGTCGTCGTGGGCCTTCGAGCCACGCTCAACGAGGATGCTGTTCATGGAAAGCCACGTAGGACCAACGTGCCTGCGCGCCCAACTCAAGCGGGGGCTGCTCGAGATCAGAGTCGACACCGCCGCGCTGCCTCCCGCGAACCTGTTCGGTTTCGCGGAGCGCCGGAATCCCAAGCGAGCCTTCCTCTTCGTATCCAAGGTCCTGGGCCGTCACATCCCGGTACGCCCGTCGATCATGGCGGCCAGCTTCGAGCGCCTGGCGGCCGGCATTCCGGCGGACCTGCCCGGGCCGGTACTGGTGATCGGCATGGCCGAAACCGCGGTGGGCCTCGGTGCCGGCGTGCACCGCGCCTATCGTGCGGGCCGCGCTGACAGCGCGTACCTCACCAGTACCCGGCATCCGCTGGGTACTCGCGTCTTTGCTCGATTCGAGGAAGAACACAGCCATGCGAGCGCCCATCTGATCCACTGGCCGGTCGATCCGGAGATTCGTGACCTGATGCTGAAGGCTCGATCGCTGATCCTGGTGGACGACGAAGCCTCCACCGGCAAGACCTTCCTGAACCTGCACCGCGCACTGGTCGCAGCAGGCCTGAGCAACGTCGAGCGAGTGGTCACCTGCGTCCTGACGGACTGGACTGCCGGTGCCGCGCGTCACGCGATCGGGGAACCGGTCACCGCGGTATCGCTGCTGACCGGCTCCTACCAGTTCCACGAGGATCAGTCCGCGCCCCTCCCGGACATGCCGAACGTCGGCACCGTTTCCATGGGCGAATGGCCGCTCTCGCCCCGCAACGACTGGGGACGTCTGGGCGTCCGGGAGGTGGACGACACGCTTGCGCCGGACGTTCAGGTCCAGCCCGGCGAGAAAGTCATTGTCGTCGGTACCGGCGAGTTCGTCTGGCGTCCTTTTCTGCTGGCGGAACGCCTGGAGCGATCTGGCGCGGATGTCCACTTCAGCTCGACCACGCGGTCCCCCATCGCCCTGGGCCACGCGATCGAGCACGCGCTGTCGTTCCCCGACAACTACGGCCTCGGTATGCCGAACTTCCTCTACAACGTGAAGCCCGGCCAGTTCGACCGGGTCCTGATCTGCACGGAAACGCCCGCTCAGGCACTCCCCGTGGAACTCGTCGATGCACTGAACGCAGAGGTGATTGTCGATGAGCGGTAACCGCCCCCTGGCATTCGTCGACCTCGACGACACCCTGTTCCAGACCGCCCGCAAGATGGCGGAAGGCGTCCCGCGCACGGCGGCCACGCTGGACGTGCACGGTCAGCCAAACGGCTTCATGGACCCGGTCCAGCACGCGTTCATCACGTGGCTGCTCGCCACCGCCGACGTCGTTCCGGTCACCGCGCGCAGCGTGGTGGCATACGGCCGCGTCATGCTTCCCTTCACCGAAGGCGCAATCTGCTCGCACGGCGGCGTCATGCTCCGCCCCGACGGGTTACGCGATCGAAGCTGGCACGGGCGAATGGTCGAGGTTCTCCAGGGCGTTCAGGAGCGACTGCCGGCACTGTGCGAGGCCACGCTGGCGATCGGCGAGGAACTCGGCTACTCACTCCGCGGCTGGGTCGTGGAAGAAGAAGGCTTGCGCCACTACGTGGTGATCAAGCACAACGCGTCCGACGACGCGGTGCTCGCCGAGGTGCTGGCCGGAGTGCGGTCCCGGCGCATGGTGGACGGCATGCACGTTCACGCCAACGGCAACAACCTCGCCTTCCTGCCAACGGGGCTGGCCAAGCGTGCGGCCGTT
Source organism: Burkholderia sp. AU45274 (assembly GCF_030482505.1). NCBI lineage: Bacteria > Pseudomonadati > Pseudomonadota > Betaproteobacteria > Burkholderiales > Burkholderiaceae > Burkholderia > Burkholderia sp. AU45274. Next base: position 79,148 of record NZ_JAUJQE010000007.1, read on the forward strand.
CAGGAGTGGTTGCGCCGCGACCGTGAGATCCACGGCGAGCGACCGGTCCTGGGCTTCGGCGACAGCATCACCGATCTCGGGTACATGGACCTCTGCCACATGTGGGCGACACCGGCGCGCAGCCAACTTGCGAATTGGGTGACGGGGACGATCCATGGGTAATCGCCTCGCGAGCCTGAACACCGTCGGCAGCGGCAGCTATGCCCCCGACGATGTGCACGTCCTGCTGCAACACGTGCGGATGAGCGTGACCGACGTCGAGGAGAAGGAACGTCTGATCCAGACGAATCAAAAACACTACTCGGAAATGATCGGCCTCGAGCAGGCGCCCAGCGACGTGCACCAGCGCCTTTACGCCCGCGCGCTGGTGCAGAACGGCGCCCGCATGGCTTCGGAGGTGCAGTCCCTGGCGCTGGCGCTGAATGCCGCTTGCACCGGGCCGGGCATCGCGCTGGTCTCGTTTGTGCGCGCGGGCCTGCCGCTTGGCGTGCTGCTGCGCCGGGCACTCGTGGAGATGGGGCGCGACGCCCGCCACTACGGGATCAGCATCATTCGCGATCGCGGGGTCGACACGGTTGCGCTGGAAGCCATCATCCGGCTGCATGGCGCCGAAAACATCGTCTTCGTCGACGGCTGGACCGGCAAAGGTGCCATTTCCGGCGAGCTCGCACGGACCCTCGCGGACGACACGCGCTTCCCTGAAGGTCCGCGCCTCGTGGTTCTGGCGGATCCTTGCGGCCGCGCGTGGCTGGCTGCCTCCGCGCAAGACTGGACCATTCCGTCCGGCATTCTCGGTGCAACCGTTTCGGGGCTGGTGTCCCGCTCCATCTGGCCGGCTCAAGGCGGCCTGCATGGTTGCGTGGTCTACGAACACCTGCGCGAACACGATGTCACGCGCGCGTTCATCGACAGGATCGACGCCGAACGTCGGGCGCTGGCAGGCGCCCGGCCTGCCGCTCCATGGACCAACGATCAGCGACGGACGCTCCAGGCGTCCGCGGACGACGTGGTGTCCGCGCTGGCAACCCGCTTCGACATCGGCAACCTGAACCGCGTGAAACCGGGTATCGCCGAGGCAACCCGAGCGGTCCTGCGCCGTGTGCCGGATCGCGTGCTGGTACGTGACCGCGATGACAGCGATGTTCAGTTGCTGCTGCATCTCACCGAACGCGCGGGCGTGACCGTGGAGGAAGCTGGCGCCGATCTGGGGCCGTACTGCGCGGTCACCATCATTCGGAGCGCGAATTGATTAAAACCCTCTCTCCGTTCGCCCTCGGCGCGACGCTGTACATGCCGGCCACCCGCAGCGACATTCTGGATGTGGTTTCCGGCACCCGATTCCCTGAGCTGCGCTCGCTGGTGGTCTGTCTGGAAGACGCGGTGGCGGCAATCGACGTCGACAGCGCGCTGGTGAACCTGCGGGCCCTCCTCATGAATATCGACGCCCGGGGTGGGCGCGTCGAATCCGGTCCCTTGCTGTTCGTTCGGCCACGTGATGCCGCGATGGCGGCGGTGCTGAACGACTGGCCGCTGATGAAGCACGTCGACGGGTTCGTCGTACCCAAGTTGACCCTGCGGTCCCTTTCGTCGTGGGAGAACGCGGTCAGTCATCCTGACCTGTACCTCATGCCGACACTGGAGACGGCCGACGTTTACGACCCGGGCGCAATGGTGGAGCTTGGCTCGGCCCTGAAGACGAACCTGAACCGACGCATCATCGCGCTGCGCATCGGCGGCAACGACCTGATGGGTTGTCTTGGTCTGCGGCGCAATCCGGCCACCACGCTCTACCGCACGCCTCTCAGCTACGTGATTCCCATGCTTGCCGGAATCATGGGGGCGCAGGGATTTGCCCTGACCGCGCCCGTCTTCGAGCAACTCGCCACGCCCCATCTCCTGAACGAGGAACTGGAACTGGACATCGCTCATGGCCTGGTCGGGAAGACGGCCATTCATCCGAGCCAGATCCGCATCATCCAGGAGGCGCTGCGCGTGAGCCTCGAGGACTTCAACTGCGCCACGCTGATCGTCAACGATGCGGCCCCTGCCGTTTTCAAGCACAACGACGCGATGTGCGAGCCGGCAACCCACTACAAGTGGGCGGTCAACATCCTCGAACGCGCCAAGTGGCACGGCGTGAAGCCCACCGCCCCGAGCAATGGCGAGCATGGCGTTCGACTGGCGGAGGCCGGCTGATGCGCGTGGAAATGCATGAGGCTGCCCCCAAAGGCGCACGGCCTGCTGTCCGCCGACGCGATGTCGGCCGAGCAGCAGCGGCGACTTGCATCCGGACCGTGAGTGAGCGGCTGCCGCACAAGACGAGTCATGGCGACGCTTTCCCCGTGTGGCGGCAATCCCGCTCGCGGTTTGGCCAAGCCGGGACTCGGCAACGTGACTCCGTCCGATCCCTCGCACGAACACTGAACATTGAAGATCAACAAGGAGCGTAAAGATGGCACTCACCCTGAGCAAGAATCAGAGCATCTCGCTGGAAAAAACCGCGGGCCGTGGCTTGACCTCGATTAGTCTGGGCCTGGGTTGGGACCCGGTAAAGCCCAGCGGCTTCTTCTCCAAGATGCTGGGCGGCGGCAGCAACGACATCGACCTCGATGCGTCCTGCATCCTGCTGGACGGCGACATGAAATCCGTCGACCTGGTCTGGTTCCGACAACTGGCATCCAGGGACGGCGCCATCGAGCACTCCGGCGACAACCTGACGGGTGAAGGCGATGGCGACGATGAAACCATCCACGTCGACCTGCAGCGCCTGCCGGGCACCATCCAGCACCTGGTGTTCACCGTGAACAGCTTCCGCGGACAGACGTTCGACCAAGTCGAAAACGCCTACTGCCGCATCCTCGACGACGCCCAAGACAAGGAGCTGGCGCGCTTCAACCTCGCGGAGAAGGGCCGCCACACTGGTGTTGTCATGGCCAGCCTCAGCCGTGGCGGCGGCGGCTGGGAATTCAAGGCGATCGGCCAGTCCACCCACGGCCGCACCGCGGACGATCTCGTCAATCTGGCGATTCAGGCGGTGCGAGCATGACGACACTGGTACCTGGCGGCAATGCACCGGTGGCCACCGGTCAATTGCGCGTGGACATCAACTACGCGCCGATTCCAGGCGCGGAGATCGATATCTCCGCATTCGCGCTCACCGCTGCGGCGAAAGTCCGGGGCGATGGCGACATGTGCTTCTACGGCCAAACCAGCGTCCTGGGCGGCGCGGTTCAGTTGACCGCCACGACGGCCGGCCGGGCAACGTTCACCGTGGATCTCGCCCGGATCGACCCTGCCGTCGAGAAAGTCGCGCTCACCGCGACCATCCATGAGAACAAGGCGACCTTCGATCGCGTTTCGATGCTGGCGCTGGCCGTGACGGGCGGGATCGAGGCGCAGATCCCGACTGCCGGGATGAATGAGACTGCACTGATCCTCGGGGAGTTTTACCGCCGTCAGGACGCATGGAAGTTCCGCTGTGTCGCACAAGGCTTTGCCGGCGGCCTGGAGCCGCTGGCCAGGCACTTCGGCGTCGACGTTGCCGCGCCTTCCGGTAGCCCGACACAGAGCCCTCCCGCGCCGGCTCCGGCGCCCGTACCAGCGCCCGCGCTCGCACCGGCCCCGCCTGGCGCACCGACGTCCACGATCCGGCTCAGCAAAGTCACGCTCGACAAATCACGCCCCAGCATCAGCCTGGAGAAGACCGCTGCCGGCTTCGGTGAAATCAAGGTGAACCTCAACTGGAACCAGGGTACGAGTGGCCTGCTCGGCGGCTTCCTGGGAAAACGCGGCGCCATCGATCTGGACCTGGGTTGCCTGTTTGAAATGCAGGACGGATTCAAAGGGGCCGTGCAGGCGCTCGGCAAGCGTTTCGGCGATCTGCGGGAGGCACCCTACATCCAGCTGATGGGAGATGACCGCACCGGCTCGGTTGCCGATGGCGAGTGGCTTCGCATCAATGGGCAACAGTGGAACAAGATCGAACGCATCCTGATTTTCGCGTTCATCTACGACGGCGCGCCGAACTGGAAGGCAACGGATGGTGTCGTCACCATTTTCGTGCCCGGCCAGTCCGACATCGAAGTTCGCATGAACGAGGAAGGCGGCCGCCACGGCATGTGCGCGATTGCCCTGCTTGAAAACGTGAACGGGGCCGTCAAGGTCTCTCGTCGAGTCGACTTCCATCCCGGACACGAGGAAATGGATCGTGCCTACGGCTGGGGGATGCGCTGGAAAGCAGGCTCCAAGTAACCATTGACCGGTGGGGCCGTCCGGCCCCGCTCACTGAGGGGAAACACATGCTCGACTGGCTGAAAACCAACGCGGCCAAAGCCCGCGAAACCTTGACCATCGAAGTCGCCAAATTCAAGAACCGGACGTTCATGGAGGCGACCGCCAATGCTTGCGCGCTGATCTCCGCCGCGGATGGCGAGATCAAATCCGAAGAGAAGCTGAAGATGGTCGGCTTCATCAACAATTCCCCGGAATTGAAGGTCTTCAACCTGAGCGACGTGATCGCGGTGTTCAACGACGCCTGCGGCAAGTTCGAATTCGATTTCCAGATCGGCCAGGCCGAGGCGCTGAAGGCCATCGGCAAGATCAAGGGCAAGGACGGCGAAGCACGCTTGCTGGTGCGTGTGGCCTGTGCCATTGGCGCATCCGACGGTCATTTCGACGACAAGGAAAAAGCAGCTTGCCGCCTGATTTGCCTCGAGCTCGGCTTGAACCCGGTTGACTTCGAACTGTAGGAAACCGAAACGTGGAAACGACACACATTGGCTTCCCGCCGTTGACCATGGCGGTATTCATCGGCCTGGCGCTGGCCGCCCTGGTGCTGGACATGGTGACCCACCGCGACGACAAACCGATCACCCTCGCCCGGGCGTCCATCTGGTCGGTATTCTGGGTGGCCATCTCCGTTGCATTCGCCGGCTTCCTGTACGTGCAGCACGGCGCGGAAGTGGCCAGCCTGTTCCTGACCGGTTATGCGCTGGAGAAGGTCCTCTCCGTCGACAACCTGTTCGTCTTCATGGCGATCTTCGCGTGGTTCAAGGTCCCGGACGGCATGCGTCACCGCATCCTGCACTGGGGCATCATCGGGGCCATCGTGTTCCGCGGTGTCTTTGTCGTCATCGGTACCGGCCTGCTGGCATTCGGCCCATGGGTCGAGATCGCCTTCGCGCTGATCGTGGCGTGGACCGCCGTCATGATGCTCAAGGGCGGTGACGACGATGACGAGGCGAAGGACTACTCGCAGCATCTTGCTTGCCGCTTCGCGAAAAAGCTCTTCCCCGTATGGCCCAGGCTGCACGGCCACAAATTTTTCGTGAGCCGCAAGCAGCTCGAGGCGGAAGCACGGACGGCCGAGCGGGACATGAGCCTGGCGGCCAAAGGCGGCCTGTTCGCTACGCCGCTGTTCCTCTGCCTGGTCGTGATCGAAGTGTCCGACGTCCTGTTCGCGTTCGACTCGGTCCCCGCGGTCATCGCAGTCAGCCGTGAACCGCTGATCGTCTACTCGGCGATGCTGTTCGCCATTCTTGGCCTTCGCACGCTGTATTTCGTGCTGGAAGCGCTGAAGCGCTACGTGGTGCATCTGGAAAAGGCCGTGGTCGTCTTGCTGTTCTTCATCGCGGCGAAGCTGGGCTTGAACGCGACCGACCATCTGTTCCACCACGGTATCAGCATCTCCCCGAACACCAGCCTGCTCATCGTCATGGCGGTCCTGGCAATCGGAATCCTGGCCAGCGTGATCTTCCCGAACAAGGAAGACGCGCAAGCCGAAAATCAGTAACCCGTCACAACCCAAAGGAGCTGTTTTTCATGGCACTGACTCTTCAAAAAGGCGGCAACCTCTCCCTGTCCAAAGCCGACCCGAGCCTGACCCGAATCCTGGTTGGCCTGGGCTGGGACCCGCGCGCGACCGATGGCGCCGAGTTCGATCTGGACGCCAGCGCGTTCCTGCTGGGGGCCAACGGCAAAGTCCGCGGTGAAGCCGACTTCATCTTCTACAACCAGTTGCGCAGCCAGGACGGCTCCGTCGAGCATACCGGCGACAACCGCACCGGCGCGGGCGACGGCGACGACGAAGTCATCAAGGTCGACCTGAGCCGCGTTCCGGCCGACATCGACAAGATCGCCTTCACGGTCACCATCCACGACGCGGAAGCGCGCAAGCAGAACTTCGGCCAGGTCAGCAATTCGTTCATCCGCGTCGTGAACGAGACCTCCGGTGCCGAGGTGGTCCGCTACGACCTGGCGGAAGACGCCTCCACCGAAACCGCGATGATCTTCGCGGAGTTGTACCGCAGCAGCGGCGAGTGGAAATTCCGCGCCGTTGGCCAAGGCTACGCCGGCGGCCTGCGTGCCCTGGCCAACGGCTACGGCATGAACTTCTGAACGGTCTCCTCACCTGAACAAGGAATCACACCATGGCTGTCAGTCTGTCCAAAGGCGGTAACGTCTCCCTGTCGAAAGAGGCCCCGGGCCTGAGCGAAATCGTCGTCGGCCTGGGCTGGGACCCGCGCGTCACCGACGGCACCGAGTTCGACCTCGACGCCTCGATCTTCGTCACCGGTGAAAACGGCAAAGTCCTGAGCGACGCCGGCTTCATCTTCTACAACAACAAGAAGTCCGCCGACGGTTCCATCGAGCACCTGGGCGACAACCGTTCCGGCCAGGGCGATGGCGACGACGAGCAGGTCAACGTGAAGCTGGCCGGTCTGGCGGCCGACGTGAAGAAGCTGGTCTTCGCCGTCACGATTCACGACGCAGAAGCCCGCAAGCAGTCGTTCGGTCAAGTCAGCAACGCCTATATCCGCGTCGTCAACAAGGCCGACAGCAAGGAAATCGCCCGCTACGACCTGTCCGAAGACGCATCCACCGAAACCGCCATGATCTTCGGCGAGCTGTATCGCCACAACGACGAGTTCAAGTTCAAGGCGATCGGACAAGGTTTCACGGGTGGCCTGAAGCCTCTGGCAGAAGCTCACGGGGTGAGCATCGGTTAATCCGAAAGGCTGGAAAATCTCCAGCCTGGCCGATCGCGCCGTTCAGTTCGTCACTGAACGGCGCGATCCACGCATGAGGCCGGTCGACATGCGTGAAGGCCAACGAGGCACGCCACGCTCACCGGAACACGTTCACCGCCTCCACCAGCCGCGACGCCTGCTGCTTCAGGCTCTCCGACGCCGCCGTGCTCTGCTCGACCAGCGCCGCGTTCTGCTGCGTGATGTTGTCCAGGTGCACCACCGCCTGATCGACCTGCGACACGCCCGTGCTCTGCTCGGCCGTCGACGAGCTGATCTCCGCGATCAGGTCCGACACGCGCTTCACCTGCGCGACGATGTCCTCCATCGTCTTGCCCGCGCCATCGACGATCCGTGCGCCCGATTCCACCCGCTCGACACTTGCACCGATCAACGTCTTGATCTCCTTCGCCGCGTTCGCGCTGCGCTGCGCGAGTGCCCGCACCTCGCCCGCAACCACCGCGAAACCACGCCCCTGATCGCCGGCCCGCGCCGCCTCCACCGCCGCGTTCAGCGCAAGGATGTTGGTCTGGAACGCGATGCCGTCGATCACGCCGATGATGTCCGAGATCTTGCGCGAGCTGGCCGTGATGTCGTTCATCGTCGCGACCACCTCGCTCACCGCCTGCCCGCCGCGCCCCGCCGCTTCGCTCGCGGACACCGACAACTGGTTCGCCTGCAGCGCCGTCTCCGCGTTGCTCGACACGGTCGCCGTCATCTCGGCCATCGACGCCGCCGTCTGCTGCACGCTCGTCGACGCCTGCTCGGTGCGCGCGCTCAGGTCGTTGTTGCCCTGCGCGATCTCGTTGCTCGCACGCTGCACGTTCAGCACCTGCTCGCTGACGTCGTCGACGAGCCAGCGGAACATCAGCCCGAGCTGGTTGATCGTGCGCAGCGTCATGCCGATCTCGTCGACGCGGTTCATCCGCACGCCGCTGCGGCTCTCGCCGGTCGCCACGCGCAGCGCCTCGTCGCGCAACTGCATGAGCGGGCGCGCAATCTGCGCATCGAGCCACAGCCCCGCGGCCGCCGCAGCGCCGACCGTCACGCCGGCAAAAGCCGCGAGCCCGGCGCCGGTCAGCCCGCACGCCCAGCCGCCGGCCACCACGACCGGCGCGAGCACGCACAGCGACGCATGGAGCCGCGCGCGCACCGACATCGTCTGGAACAGCGACGTGAAGCCGGCCACGCCCTTGCGGACGATCAGCCCCTTGTGAAAATGCCGGTTGCCGGCTTGCCCTTCGCGGAATGCCTTGTAGAGCGCCTCCGCGGCCGCGATCTCGTCGCGCGTCGCCTTCGTGCGCACCGACATGTAGCCCTTCGGCTCGCCGTTGCGCATCACCGGAATCGCATTCGCGCGCACCCAGTAGTGATCGCCGTTCTTGCGGCGGTTCTTCACGAGCGCGGTCCACGGCTCGCCGCCCTTGAGCGTCGCCCACATGTCGGCGAACGCCTCCTTCGGCATGTCCGGATGCCGCACGACGTTGTGCGGCTGGCCTTCGATCTCTTCGGGGGAAAATCCGCTGACCTGGATGAAGGCCGCGTTCGCGTAGGTGATGTAGCTGTTCGCGTCGGTGGTCGACATCAGCGTCGCGTCATCGGGAAAATCGAATTCGCGTTGCGTGACGGGCTGGTTGTTGCGCATGGTGTGGAGCTCCGGGTAACGGATCTTGCGTCCGCTTGTCGATTGATTCGAGACCCGCGCATTGCGGTCTGTCCGCATGCACGTTGGTCTTACCCCTGCGCTTTCGGCAAATCCCACGAAAACATTATGGTGTATTCGGGTAAATATGCATTAGAAATACATGATCTTGTTTTTACCGAACAATTTGTTTATGGATAAAACCAAACACCACGCCAGGCAACGGTTAGACGGGTATTCGTCTGATCATTCAACGCCATTTACTCGATCGCGCTTCAATGTATCAACGTGAAATCTTGAATATGAATATTCGTCGATCAGCGCATTTTTGATTGGCTAAAAAAAGCCCTGACGCGCATTGCGCACGCCAATCATGCTGCATTGATCGGGCGCGCACATCACGTGCGCGCCCCCACGCTCACCGGAACACGTTCACCGCATCCACCAGCCGCGTCGCCTGCTGCTTCAGGCTCTCCGACGCCGCCGTGCTCTGCTCGACCAGCGCCGCGTTCTGCTGCGTGATGTTGTCCAGGTGCACCACCGCCTGGTCCACCTGCGACACGCCCGTGCTCTGCTCGGCCGTCGACGAGCTGATCTCCGCGATCAGGTCCGACACGCGCTTCACCTGCGCGACGATGTCCTCCATCGTCTTGCCGGCCTCGTCCACGCGCCGCGCGCCCGACTCGACGCGCTCGACGCTCGCGCCGATCAGCGTCTTGATCTCCTTCGCCGCATTCGCGCTGCGCTGCGCGAGTGCCCGCACCTCACCGGCGACCACCGCGAAGCCGCGCCCCTGCTCGCCCGCGCGTGCCGCTTCCACGGCCGCGTTCAGCGCAAGGATGTTGGTCTGGAACGCGATGCCGTCGATCACGCCGATGATGTCGGCAATCTTGCGCGAGCTGGCCGTGATGTCGCTCATCGTCGTGACGACCTCGCCCACCGCCTGCCCGCCGCGCCCGGCCGCCTCGCTCGCCGACATCGCGAGCCGGTTCGCCTGCAGCGCGGTCTCCGCGTTGCTGTCGACGGTCGCCGTCATCTCGGCCATCGACGCGGCCGTCTCCTGCACGCTCGACGCCGCCTGCTCGGTGCGCGCGCTCAGGTCGTTGTTGCCCTGCGCGATCTCGTTGCTCGCGCGCTGCACGTTGTGCACCTGCTCGCTGACGTCGTCGACGAGCCAGCGGAACATCAGCCCGAGCTGGTTGATCGTGCGCAGCGTCATGCCGATCTCGTCGACACGGTTCATCCGGACGCCACGCCGGCTTTCGCCGGTCGCGACGTTCAGCGCCTGGTCGTGCAGCCGCTTCAGCGGACGCACGATCTGCGCATCGAGCCACAGGCCGGCCGCCGCCGCCACGCCGACCGTCACGCCGGCAAACGCCGCGAGCCCGCCGCCCGCCAGCCCGCATGCCCAGCCCGCGCCAACGACCGCCGGCGCGAGCACGCACAGCGCCGAGTGCACGCGCGCGCGCACCGACATCGTCTGCGACAGCGACGCGATGCGCAGCAGCCCCGTACGGATCACCAGCCCCTTGTGGAACCGGCGCTGGCCGGCCTTGCCTTCGCGGAACGCGCGATACAGCGCGTCGGCGGCCTCGGACTCGTCGTGCGGCGCCTTCGTCCGCACCGACATGTAGCCTTGCGGCTCGCCGTTTCGCATCACCGGAATCGCGTTCGCACGCACCCAGTAGTGATCGCCGTTCTTGCGGCGGTTCTTCACCAGCGCGGTCCATGGCTCGCCGCGCCTGAGCGTCGCCCACATGTCGGCAAACGCTTCGCGCGGCATGTCCGGGTGGCGCACCGCGTTGTGCGGCTGGCCGACGAGTTCCTCGTTCGTGAAGCCGCTCACCTGCGCGAACGTCGTGTTGGCGTAGGTGATGATGCTGTCTGCGTCGGTCGTCGACATCAGCGTGACGTCGTCGGGAAAATCGAATTCCTGTTGGGTAACGGGCTGGTTATTGCGCATGCAAGGCTCCGAAAAGCGGATCTGACGTCCGCGTCGCGCTGACTTCACGCTCAGTAGCCGAAAAACGGTTTATCGCTTTACGACGGTCTTCATCTTACTGTCGGCATATTGGGGAAAAACCTTACCCTTTGATCGCATAAAATATTCAATTCGGCGGACGCCATGATTTCGATCAAATAATCCGGCAATATTCGCTGCGCGTGTTCATCCGCCTGTCACGCCGCACCGCCCAGCCAGGCCGCACGGCATGCCAACGCCGTCGGCCGTTGCACGCGGCGAAACGATTCCGTCTATCCTGTCCCATTCAATCGGTATTCGAATTCGATGAAAAAGGCATTGCACGAACTGAATCGGCTGTCCTGGAATACGGCGACAGTCGCGCATAACAGTCATAAAGGCGATCAGGCCGCATTTTTCCGCGCGGGCGGCTCGACGCTCTTCCCGGAAGAACGCGAACTGCTCGGCGACGTCAGCGGGGTGCGGCTCCTGCATCTGCAGTGCAACGCGGGGCAGGACACGCTGAGCCTCGTGCGCGACGGCGCGGACGCGACGGGCGTCGACATCTCCGACGAAGCGATCGCCTTCGCCCGGCAACTGTCGGCCGACGCGGGCCTGCCCGCGCGCTTCGAGCGCGCCGACGTGCTCGACTGGATGCCCGAGGCCGCCGCGCGCGGCGAGCGCTTCGAGCGCGTGTTCACGTCGTACGGCGCGATCTGCTGGCTGTCCGACCTGAACGCGTGGGCCCGCGGGATCGCCGCGCTGCTCGCGCCCGGCGGCCGTTTCGCGATGGTCGAGTTCCATCCGTTCGCGCTGTATTTCGACGAACACTGGACGCCGCACTACGACTATTTCAAAGGCGATGCGACCGAGGAGCCGGCAGGTGTCGGCGATTACGTGGCCGCATCCGGCACGGGGCTCGGCGCGCAGCACGACCATCCGGGCGTCGTCGATTTTGCGAACCCGCATCCGAGCTACGAGTTCATGTGGGGCATCGGCGATGTCGTGAACGCGCTCGTATCGGCCGGGCTCGCGATCGACCGCCTGACCGAATATCCGTACGCGAACGGCTGGAAGGGTTTCGACGACATGCGCGAGCTGGACGGCCGCCGGATGGTGCCGCCCGATCACATGCCGCGCCTGCCGCTGATGTATGCGATCGCCGCGCATCGGGAGGCCGCATGACGCGCCGCACCGCCGCCGAACGCGACGCACTGTCCATCCGCCTGCTCACACGCGACGACGTGCCGCTCGTGTGGACCATCGACCGGCGCGAGATCATCGAGCACCTGTACGTGCTGCGCGACGGCACGCTGCATCTCGTTCCCGACTTTTATGACGTCGCGGGCTGGCCCGACGGCGAAGCCGACCACTACACGCCGATCCTGCTCGACTGCCACGATCGCGGCGGCTGGTGCGTCGGCATGTTCGACGGCGCGCGGCTCGTCGCGGCGGTCATCGTCGACAGCCAGCCGCTCGGCCCGCACGGCGACATGCTGCAGTTGAAGTTCCTGCACGTGAGCCACGACTGGCGCGGCTGCGGGCTCGGCGAGCAGCTTTACCGCGCGGCCCGCGAGCAGGCGCGCGCGATGGGCGCTGCGCGCCTGTATGTGTCCGCGACGCCGTCGCAGAACACGATCGACTTCTACCTGCGGCTCGGCTTCACGGTCAGCACATCGCCCGACCCGGCGCTGTACGCGCTCGAGCCGGAAGACATTCACCTGGAAGGACCGACGGCCTGACGCACCGGCGCGCGGGTGAAGCGTGGAATTTCCCGCTTTGCCCCGGCCGCCATCGGCTAGCGCCGCATCACGGAGAGCGAAATTGCAGAACGAAGCGCAGCCGCAAGCCATGCCGAGGATCCTCGTCAGCATGTGCGTGATCGGTCATCCGGTCCGCTACAACGGCTCGGCCAAGACCGCCGCGCACGAGGCGCTCGAACGGTGGCAGCGCGAAGGGCGTCTCGTGCCCGTCTGCCCCGAACTGGCCGGCGGCTTCAGCGTGCCGCGCCCGCCCGCCGAAATCGCCCACGGCGAATCGGGGCAGCGGGTGCTGTCGGGCGCCGCGCGCATCGTCGACGTGAACGGCACCGACGTGACGGCGCCGTTCGTGTCCGGCGCGCACACCGCGCTGGCCCTCGCGCGCGCGCACGATTGCCGCTTCGCGATCCTGGCGGACGGCAGTCCGTCGTGCGGCAGCACGTTCATTTATGACGGGAGTTTCGAGAACCGGCGGCACGCGGGCGCCGGTGTCACGGCGGCGTTGCTGCGCGAGCATGGCGTCGAAGTGTTCGCGGACACCGAGATCGACGCGCTCGATGCGCGCCTCAAGCAGTTGTCGCAGGCCGGTTAACGACGATGCGCGGCACGAGAATCCTCGTGCCGCGCATCGATTCGGATAGCGCGAAGCGGCGCGTGCGCTGCCGCTTCGCCGTGTGGCGCAGGTCAGACGCGCTCGATCGCGATCGCGATGCCCTGGCCGACGCCGATGCACATCGTGCACAGCGCAAAGCGGCCGTTCGTGCGATGCAGCTGATACATCGCGGTCGTCACGAGACGCGCGCCCGACGCGCCAAGCGGATGGCCCAGTGCGATCGCGCCGCCGTTCGGGTTCACGCGCGGATCGTCGTCGGCCACGCCGAGCATGCGCAGCACCGCGAGACCTTGCGACGCGAACGCCTCGTTCAGCTCGATCACGTCGAACTGGTCGATCGTCATCCCGAGCCGGGCGAGCAGCTTCTGCGTGGCCGGCGCGGGGCCGATGCCCATCACGCGCGGCGCGACGCCGGCCGTCGCGATCCCCAGCACGCGTGCGCGCGGCGTCAGGCCGAAGCGCTTCGCGGTTTCCTCGTTCGCGAGCAGCAGTGCAGCGGCGCCGTCATTGACGCCCGACGCATTGCCGGCCGTCACCGAGCCGTCCGGGCGCACGACGCCCTTCAGCTTCGCCAGCGTTTCGAGCGACGTCTCGCGCGGATGCTCGTCGCGCGATACGACCAGCGGATCGCCCTTCTTCTGCGCAATCGTGACCGCGACGATTTCCTCGGCCAGCGTGCCGTCCTGCTGCGCGCGCGCGGCCTTCTGCTGGCTGCGCAGCGCGAACAGGTCCTGGTCGGCGCGGCTGATGTTGTAGTCGACCGCGACGTTCTCGGCCGTCTCCGGCATCGAATCGACGCCGTGCAGCTGTTTCATCAGCGGATTGACGAAGCGCCAGCCGATCGTCGTATCGTAGATGTCGGCCTGGCGCGCGAACGCGCTCGCGGCCTTGCCCATCACGAACGGCGCGCGCGTCATGCTCTCGACGCCGCCCGCGACCATCAGCGCGGCCTCGCCGGACTTGATCGCACGCGCGGCCACGCCGACCGCATCCATCCCGGAACCGCACAGGCGGTTGATCGTCGAACCGGGCACGCCCTGCGGCAGCCCTGCGAGCAGCGCCGACATGCGCGCGACGTTGCGGTTGTCCTCGCCGGCCTGGTTCGCGCAGCCGTAGATCACGTCGTCGATCGCCGTCCAGTCGACGTCACGGTTGCGCTCGACGAGCGCCTTGAGCGGCACCGCGCCCAGATCGTCGGCGCGCACGCCGGACAGTGCACCACCGTAACGCCCGATCGGCGTACGGATCGCATCACACAGAAAAGCTTCGGTCATCAGTGTCTCCGGTCCCAGGACAGGCTGGGGGAATGAACAGGGCGCGCCCCTTGCATTGCCCGTCGGGATGCGCTTAAATGTTCTATATACGAACATAAGATCGTGTATCGAACGCTCAACGCATCATAGGGAGTGCGGGGACGACCTGTCAAGCGCGCGGTCCGCCGCGCGGTTGGCGTGTCAGGCCCCATGCGCTATCTTCTCGGCTGCACGATATTCCAGGCGCTCATGACAACCGAAGACACTCAGACGAAACCCGGCGACTCCTATGTCCAGTCGTTCGCGCGCGGCCTCGCAGTGATCCGCGCATTCGACGCGGCCCGTCCGGAGCAGACGCTCACCGAGGTCGCCTCGGCCACCGGGCTCACGCGCGCGGGCGCGCGCCGGATCCTGCTCACGCTGCAGACGCTCGGCTACGTCGAGGCCGACGGCCGGCTGTTCCGGCTCACGCCGAAGATCCTCGAGCTCGGCTTCGCGTACCTCACGTCGATGCCGTTCTGGAATCTTGCCGATCCCGTGATGGAACAGCTGTCCGCGCAGATCCACGAAAGCTGCTCGGCGGCCGTGCTCGACCGCACCGAGATCGTCTACGTGCTGCGCGTGCCGACCCGCAAGATCATGACGATCAACCTGTCGATCGGCAGCCGGTTGCCCGCGTACTGCACGTCGATGGGCCGCGTGCTGCTGTCCGCGCTCGACGATGCCGAGCTCGACGAGACGCTCGCGCAAAGCGGCATCCGCGCGCATACGCCGCGCACGATCACCGACCTCGGCGAACTGAAGGCGGCGATCGCGCAGGTGCGCCAGCAAGGCTGGGCGGTGGTCGACCAGGAACTCGAAGTGGGCCTGATGTCGTTGTCCGCGCCGATCCGCAACCGGCGTGGGCAGATCATCGCGGCGATGAATATCAGCGGCAACGCGCAGCGGCATACCGCGAAGCAGATGGTGAAGGAGTTTCTCGGGCCGCTGCAGCAGGCCGCGCAGACGGTGTCGGAGCTGGTGGCGCGGCGGGGGTGAGGCCTGGTCGTCCTTGACCGACGGCAGCCGCACATAGGCCGACCACGGCAGCGTGAAGCACTGCGCCAGTTCGTCGAGTCACCTCGGGCGTACCAGTGCCGGGGAAGATTAGCCAGACACTGTCTGGCTAATTGACATCGCTGCCGAACAGCATGCACGCTCGTCTTCAACCTGTTTCACGACCTTCGCCACAGTGCGTTGCCGTGGACGCACACCGCAAAAAAACGGGCAGCCCCTTGGCTGCCCGTATCAACTCCACTTGGTTACAACGTTCTTCTCACGGAACACGGAGCGAACTCCGCGCCGCACAATTTAGTGACGCACGGAAACGCGGTCAATTTGACAAGAACGAAATTGCGTCGCAAACCGGCAGGACACCGCGCTGCTCACGCGCCGAGCAACATCCCCTTGCGCACCGCCACCCTGCCCGTCACACGGCCGAGCGGCGCACCCGCCGTGACGAACCGAATCGCGCGGCGCATGTAGAACACGCCATCGGTCCCGCTCGAAATCGTCGTGATCGCGTCCGTCAGCGGATCGACGATGTCGAACAGCGGATCGCCGGCGCGGATCGTCGCGCCGATCGCCGCGCGGTGCACGAGTATCCCGCTCACCGGCGCATGGAACTGCTCGCTGCCGGCCAGCGGCGTGGCCGGCGCGGCGAGCGGCGGTAGCGGCTTGCGTTCGCCCTGCACCGCGCCGCGCCAGACGAGATAGTCGACGAGCGCATCGGCATCGCGTTCCGCATAGTCGTACGTCACGTCGCGCTGGCCGCGGCACTCGACCGTCACGGCCACGGTGCCGGCCGCCATCGGCGTGCCCGCCGGCAAGTGCTGCCGCAATTGCGACCACAGCAGGTGATGCGCATCGTCGAACGCGTGCCCGCCCGAATCCTCGGCGAGCAGCGACACCTCCGAGCCGAGATAACGCGCGAGCGGCTCGACTTCCGGCCATGCGGTCTCGCTCGTGTACACATGCATCACCGCTTCGAGCGAACAATGCAGGTCGATCACCACATCGGCGTCGAGCGACAGCTTCAGCAGCGCGAGCTGCAGCGCATCGAACTCCGTGCGCGGCACGATCTCGTCGAGCGCCACGCCGACGCATTCGCGCACGATCGCGCGATTGCGCTCGCCGTCGTCGCCGAGCCGGTCGCGCGCATGTGCCGCGATCTCCGCGAGCGGCAGGAAGCCGCGATTGAAGTTGCGGCCGCTCGCGAGATCGAAACGGCCGATGAACTGCCCGAGCAGATGATGATTGAGGCCGACCGGGTTCGCCACCGGCACGAGCACGATCTCGGCCGCGAGCCGGCCTTCGGCATCGAGCTGCGCGAGACGCTGCTTCAGCACGAACGCCGCGAGCATCGCGGGCGTCTCGTCCGCGTGCAGCGCGGCCTGCAGGTAGATCTTGCGGCCGGTGTCGGCCGGCCCGAAATGAAAGCTCGTCAGCGTGCGCTGCGTGCCGATCGACGGCGACAGGAGCGGCGTGGTACGAATCTGCATCGATGGTCTCGAACGAAATGAAAACGAAGAAGCCGGTGAAACGTCGAGGTGGCTCGGCGCTCAGTCGCCGTACGGGTTGAAGTCGAAATACTGCTTCGCGATCCGGTCGTACGTGCCGTCCTTCAGCATCGACGCGATCGCGCCGTCGATCGACGCCTTGAGCGCCGTATCCGACTGCCGCATGCCGATGCCGACGCCGCGATCGCCCAGGTCGAGCGGTGCGCCGACGAACGCGAAGCCCTTGCCCTTCGGCGTGCGCAGGAAGCCGTAGTCGGCTTCCACGGTGCCGAGCAACGCCGCGTCGAGGCGGCCGTTGACGAGATCGGCGAACACGTCGTCCTGGCTCTTGTACGGCATCACGCTGACACCGGCCGGCGCCCAGTGCGCGAGCGCCCACGATTCGAACTGCGTGCCCGACTGCACGCCGACGCGCTTGCCCGCAAGCGATGCGGTCGTGCTGTCGACGCCGCTGCCGGGCCGCGCGACGAGCCGCGACTTGAAGCGGAACAGCTTCGACGAGAACAGGATCTGCTTCTCGCGCTTCTCGGTGATCGCCATCGACGACAGGATCGCGTCGATCTTGCGCGCCTGCAGCGCGGGAATCATCCCGGAGAATTCGAGCTCGACCCACTGGCAGCGCAACTGCGCGCGGCGGCAGATCTCGTTGCCGAGATCGACGTCGAAGCCCTTCAGGCTGCCGTCGGGCGCCTTCGAATCCATCGGCGGATAGGTCGGATCGATGCCGAGGCGCACGGGGCGCGCATCGAGTGCGTGCGCGGAACCAGCCGCGAGCGCAAGGCATAGGGAAACGAGCGGCAGGAAGGGACGTTTCATGGTCGACGAAGGCGGGACGATGGGCAAACGGCGCGAGCCGGACTGCCTGCGATCGTAGTGCGCACGCGCCGCCGGCGGAATCGCCCACTGCCTTATCATGATCACTTTTCCCGATCACCGGCCCCGCGCTTGCCTATGGCGTTCACGCTCTCCCAGCTCCGCATCTTCCAGGCCGTCGTCGAGCACGGCAGCCTGCGCGCGGCCGCACGCGCGCTCGATCTCGCGCAGAGCGGCGTCACGCAGCAGCTGCAGAGCCTCGAGGCGACGCTCGGCGCGACGCTGTTCACGCGCACCAATCGCGGGATCGTGCCGACGGCCGTCGGCCAGCGGCTGCTCGCACGCTCCGGGTCGATCCTCGGCGAATGCGAGCAGGTCGAGCGGGAAATCCGGCAACTGAGCGGCGCGTACGAAGGCACCGTCACGCTCGGCCTCGTGGCCGAACCGCTGATCGATGCGTTCGCGCCGGTGCTGAGCGCGTTCCGTGCGCGCTTCGACAAGGTCGACGTGCACCTGCGTACCGGCACGTCACGAATGATGATCGGCTGGCTGCGGGAAAGCGCGGTCGATTTCGCGATCGCGCTCGTCGCGAAGCAGACCGACACGACCGATCTCGCGGTCACGCCGCTGCGTGCTTCCGCGCCGGTGGTCGTGTGCCGCAACGGGCATCCGGCGATGCATGCGCAATCGCTGGCCGAACTGGCCGACTACGCATGGGTGTCGACGCGCTCGCCGAACCTGAGCGCGGACCCCGTCGTCAACCGGCTGCTCGCGTACTTCGACGTGCACGGCCTGCCGCCGCCGAAGATCCTCGCCACCGTCGAAGGGATGTTCGAGACGCTGCAGCTCGTCACGCAGACCGATTGCCTGTCGCTCGAAACCGAAGCCGTGACGCGGCACGGGCCGTTCGCCGGTGCGCTCGCGAAAGTGCCCGTGCGCGAACAGGCCGAATCGCAGGACATCTGCCTGCTGCAACGCGCGGCCGTGCCGCTGACGCCCGCCGCGCAGGAACTCGCGACGATGCTCGCGTCGTACCTGAGGGTGGTGCGCGGGCGGTAAGCGCGTATTGCCGCCGGCCGCCCGTCGTGCCGCGCTGCGCCGCGTGTCAGTCGATCGAATCCCGCGCCGTCTCGCGCAGCATCGCCACCGCGATCAACGACAGCACCACGCATGCGGCCACGTAACCGGCCGGCGCGAGCTTGCTGCCGGTCGTCTTCACGAGCCAGGTCGCGATCAGCTGCGCGGTGCCGCCGAAGATCGTCACCGCGAGCGCATACGCGATCGAGATGCCGGTCGCGCGCACGTGGCGCGGCAACGACTCGCACATCAGCGCCATTTCCGACGCCGAGCCGAGCGAATAGAACAGCAGCATCAGCGCGGTCAGCGGCAGGATCACCGACAGCGTCGGGTGATGGTTCATCAGCCAGAACGCCGGGAACAGCAAGGCGACCAGCACGCCGCGGCCGACGAAGATCGGCAGGCGCCGGCTGCCGAGCCTGTCCGACAGCCAGCCGAACAGCGGGCACGTGACCAGCATCACGCAGCCCGATGCGACGCCGACGAACATCGACAGCTTCATCGGCAGGCCGAGCGTGTGGATCGCGTAGGTCGGCATGTAGAACGTCAGGATGTAGGTCGACACCGTGCCGCCCATCACCGTGAGCATCAGCAGCAGCACCGTGCGCGTGTGCTTCGAGAACAGCTCGTGCAGCACGCCGCGTTCGATGCCGTGATGGCGGTCGCCGGGCGCATCGTCGGCGAGCCGGCGGCGCAAGAACATCCCGACCGGCGCGATCAGCACGCCGACGAGAAACGGCAAGCGCCAGCCCCAGCCTTCCAGCGCATCCTTCGTCATCGTGTTCGACAGCAGCGCCGCGAAGCCCGAGCCCATCAGCGCGGCGCCACCCTGCGTCGCGAGCTGCCAGCTCGCGCGGAACGCGCGGCGCGACGTGCCGCCCTGTTCGAGCAGCGTCGACGTCGCCGCACCGAATTCGCCGCCCTGCGAGAAGCCCTGCATCAGCCGCGCGAACACGACCAGCAGCGGCGCGGCCACGCCGACCTGCGCATACGTCGGCGCGATCGCGATCAGGCCCGTGCCGAGCGCCATCAGCATGATCGTCAGGTTCAGCGCCGCCTTGCGCCCCTTGCGGTCCGCATAGACGCCGAGCACGACGCTGCCGAGCGGCCGCGTGAAGAAGCCGGCCGCGAACGTCGCGACCGACAGCAGCAGCGACGTGGTCGGGTCGCTCGACGGGAAGAACAGCTTGCCGATCAGCACCGCGAAGAAGCCGTACACGGTGAAATCGAAGAACTCCAGCCAGTTGCCGATCACGGCCGCGGCAATCGCACCGCGCCGCGTGACGGCCGGTGCGCCGGGCGCGCCGGCTTCGGCCACGCCCGTCGACGCGGGGTGCAACGCGAGATGGTCTTTCTGCATCGCTATCCTCTCCTGTCAATGCGCCGGAAGCGCCGGCCGCGCGCCGTCGCCGCGATCACTGCCCCAGGTAACGCTCCACGAGACGCGTCCAGTACGCCGCGCCGATCGGCAGGTTGCGATCGTTGAAGTCGTATTTCGGGTTGTGCACCATGCAGCCGTCCTCGCCTTCGCCGTTGCCGAGCCGCACGAACGAGCCCGGCCGCTGCTGCAGCATGAACGCGAAATCCTCGCTGCCCATCAGCAGGTCGGTCTGCTCGACCACGTGCGCGTCGCCGACGAGTTCGCGCGCGACCTGCGTGGCGAAATCCGTTTCGGCATCCGTATTGACGACGACCGGATAGCCTTCGATGTATTCGACGTGCGCGGTTGCGCCGTAGCTCGCGGCCTGCGTTTCGGCCAGCTCGGTGATGCGGCGCTTGAGCAGCGCGCGCACGTCGGGGCTGAACGAGCGCACGCTGAGTTCGAGACGCGCGCCGTTCGGGATCACGTTGTTCGCGGTGCCCGCGTGCATCGAGCCGA
This sequence comes from Burkholderia sp. AU45274, assembly GCF_030482505.1. Lineage (NCBI taxonomy): Bacteria > Pseudomonadati > Pseudomonadota > Betaproteobacteria > Burkholderiales > Burkholderiaceae > Burkholderia > Burkholderia sp. AU45274. The sequence continues at coordinate 99,728 of NZ_JAUJQE010000007.1, forward strand.
CCGTGACGACCGCCGGCTGCGACGGATCGACGTTGCGCGCGACGATCGTCTGCAGCGCCATCACGATGCTCGCCGCGACGACGACCGGGTCGACCGTCAGGTGCGGCCGTGCCGCGTGGCCGCCGACGCCTTCGATCGTGATGATCGCCTTGTCGCCGGCCGACATGAACGGGCCGCGCCGCGTCAGGAACACGCCGGGCGCCGCGCCCGGATGGTTGTGCATGCCGAACACCGCGTCGCACGGGAAGCGCTCGAACAGGCCATCGTCGATCATCTTCTTCGCGCCGCTGTCGACGCCATGCTCTTCCGCCGGCTGGAAATACAGGTGCACGGTGCCGGAGAAGTTGCGGGTCTTCGCGAGGTGCTGCGCGGCGCCGAGCAGCATCGTCGTGTGGCCGTCGTGGCCGCATGCGTGCATCTTGCCGTGCGTGCCGCTCGCGTAGGGCAGCCCCGTCGCCTCGATGATCGGCAGCGCGTCCATGTCGGCGCGAATGCCGATGCTGCGCGTGCCGTCGCCCACGCGCAGCGTGCCGACCACGCCCGTCTTGCCGACCCCGCGCGTCACCTGCCAGCCCCACTGCTCGAGCTTCTCGGCGACGAGCGCGGCCGTGTCGTGCTCCTCGTACGCGAGTTCGGGGTGGTGATGGATGTGGTGACGGATCTCGCGCAACCCGCCGGCGGCGGGCATCAGATCCTCGACTTCGGTGAATCGGGTATCGGTGGGCATCAAGGGGCTCCTGCTGTTTGTCTGCGCACGCAACGGGTGCGTGCGGGAAAGCGAGCCACTATAGCGAGCCGATATCGGTTCAATAAGATGCGGAATTTTTCACCGCGATAAGGTTTTTTAATCAGGGTTAGTGCTGATTCCCCGGTTTGGACACGCGGCTTTCGATCTAGGCAAATCCGTACAGCTTCGCCGGGTTCGTGACGAATATCCGCTGCTGCCAGTCCGCACGCCCGATCCAGCCCGCGATCACGTCCAGCAAGCCTGCATCGTCCGGCTTGTCCGACTTCTGCGTCGGGTGCGGCCAGTCGGAGCCCCACAGCATGCGCTCCGGCGCCATGTCGATCAGCGCCTTCGCGACCGGCGCGACGTCGTCGTAGGCAGGCGCGCCCGTCTTGCTGTCGACGTACGGCCCCGACAACGTGATCCACGTATGGCCCTTTTCGACGAGGCGTTGCGCGGTGCGAAACGCGTCCGACGACAGGCCGCCGGGCTGCGGCACATGCGCGATATGGTCGATCACGAGCGGACAAGGCAGCACCGCAAGGTGACGCTCCAGCTCAGGCAGCCGCGCCCCCTGCACGACCAGCTCGATATGCCATCCGAGGTTCGCGATGCGCGCGGCGAGCGGCGCCAGCATGTCGAGCGTCGTCGCGCCCGGATAGCTCAGGTTGAACCGGATCGCACGGATGCCGCCACGATCGAATGCCAGAAGTTCGTCGTCGCTCACGGTGCCGTCGACGACGGCCACGCCGCGGGCGTCGCCGCCGAACCGCGCGAGCGCCGCCAGCGTGCAGCGGTTGTCCGTCCCGTACGTCGACGGCGTCACGACCACGTTGCGCTTCACGCCGACGCGCGTCTGCACGCGCCGGTATTGCGCGACGGTCGCATTCGGCGGGCGCAGCGTCGTGCCCGGCGCGACCGGGAAGCGGTCGTCGTAGATGTGCATGTGGCAGTCGATCGCCCCATCGGGCAGCCGAAACGCCGGCCGCTCGATGCCGCTCGACCACGTTTCGTCGGCCGCGGCCAACCTCGGCAATGCAGCCGAAGCCAGCGTCGCGCCGGCGATCCGGAGAAATTCGCGTCTCGCGATGCGCGCCATGATCAGATGGTCTCCGTCTTGCCGACCAGCTTGCCCGCCGAATGATTGCGCGTGAGCAGCAGCAGCGTCGCGACGCTCACGAGCGTGAGGATCGCGAGCGGCATCAACGCGAGCGCGTAGCTGCCGGTCGCCGCCTTCACCCACCCGTACACGTTCACCATCAGCCCGCCGCCAAGCAGGTTCGCGATCGCATTGACCGTCGCGAGCCCGGCCGCCACGGTGCTGTTGGACAGCATGTCGGTCGCCAGCGCCCAGAACGGACCCTTGAACGAATACGCGCCGACCAGCACCGCGCAGAGCATGCAGACCGTCGGCAGCAGCGATCCGCTCAGCGACGTCGCGAACAGGCCCACGCCGATCAGCAGCATCGGCACGACCGTGTGCCAGCGCCGTTCGCCGACGCGGTCCGAGCGACGGCCCCAGTAGACCATCAGGACGGAGGCCACCGCGTAAGGCACCGAATTCAGCAGGCCGGTCTCCATGACGGTCAAGCCGAATGACTTCAGCAGCTGCGGCTGCCACACGGACAGCGTGCTGCCTGCCGCGGAAGCGCACGTGTCGACGAGCGCGAGGCACAGCACGTAGCGGTTGCGGAACAGCTGCGTGAGCGGCAGCGACGGCACTTTCTTGCGTGTCTTGTGGCCGGCGGCCAGCGCGGTCGTGAGCCATGCGCGCTCGTCGTCGTCGAGCCACCTGGCGTCGTCCGGCTTGTTCGTCAGCACGAACAGGCACGCGACGCCGAGCAGCACGGTCGGAACGCCTTCGAGGATGAACAGCCAGTGCCATCCGCGCAGGCCCCAGACGCCGTCCATCTGCAACAGCAGCGCGGAGATCGGCGAGCCGATGAAGCTCGCGGCCGGAATCGCGACCATGAACGTCGCGACGATCCGCGCACGATACTGCGCGGGAATCCAGTAGGACAGATAAAGCAGCACGCCAGGGAAAAAGCCGGCCTCGGCCGCACCCAGCAGGAAACGCAGCACGTAGAACGTCGTCGCGTTGTGCACGAGCGCGGTCGCCGCCGACACGATGCCCCACGTGATCATGATCCGCGCGATCCAGATCCGCGCGCCGTATTTCTGCAGCGCGAGATTGCTCGGCACTTCGCAAAAGAAGTATGAAATGAAGAACAGGCTGCTGCCGAAACCGAAGACCTGCGCCGACATCCCGAGGTCATGGTTCATCTGCAGCGACGCCATCCCGACGTTGCCCCGGTCGATGAAGGCAAGCAGGTAGCAGATCATCAAAAAGGGAATGAGTCGCCAGACGACCTTGCGTATGGTCCGGCGCTCGATCGCGGACGCTTCCATGAAACCGGTGTGCATGTTGTCTCCGTTTATTGTGCGCCTGAGCGCGTTTCTGTGAACCGTTGCCACGCGATGACCGCGATGACGCCGCACGCGAGCACGGCGGCCATGGCGGCGAAGGTGTGTCGCACACCGAGCGCCTCGGATGCGCTGCCGACGAGCAGATAACCGAACGGCATCGTGCCGTTGTAGGCCATGCCGTACATCCCGACGAGCCCCCCGCGCACGTGATCCGGACACTGGCGCTGAATGGTCGCGTTCGTCGACGTGGCCGCGAACGTGAGGCTGAAGCCGAGTGCATAGAACGCGGGGATCGATCCCGCCGCATCGGTGGTCGCGGCCAGCACGGCCAGCGCGCCGACGGCCGTCCACGGCGCATACGCGATGAACCGGTGCGACGCACGCGGCCCGAGCGCCGACGACAGCAGCACCGCCGCGCTCAACGACCCGGCGCCGGCGCACGCGAAGAACACGCCGGTAAAGCGCGCCGCGTCGTGAAAGCCCTGGTCCGCGAGCAGCGGCACGAGCGTCTGGTAGCTGCCGGCGAACAGGCCGATGCACGCGAGAATCGGCAGATAGCGGGCCGAGAACGCATCGGACAGCACGTAGCCGACCGCGTCGCGCAGGCCGCTCTCCGCGCGCGACGGGCGGTCCGCCGTCGCCGCCCGGATCGACCGCACGCACGCCGCCATGAAGCACAGCGCGAGCGCATAGATCGCGAACGACGTCCTGGGGCCCAGCGTCGGATAGACGACGCCGGCGATGGTCGGGCCGACCATGCGCCCGACGTTGTAGACCATCGTGTTCATCGCGACCGCGTTGGAGGTATGGGTCGCATCCTGCAGGCTCGTCAGCAGCAGCACCTGCCGCGCCGGCGTTTCCACCGCGCTCGACACGCCGATCGCCAGCGCATGCGCGAGGATCAGCTTCACGCCGAGCAGGCCGAGCAGCGACAACGTGAAGAGGCTGCCCGTCAGCAGCAGCGACGTCGTCAACACGCATAACGTCACGCGGCGCGCGTTGGCCGAGCCGATGCGGGAGCCCGCCACCGGCGCGACGATCAGCTGCGGCCCGTACAGCAGGAAGTTGAGCAGCGCGAGGATCGCCGCCGAGCCGGACAGGTGATAGATCAGCAGATTCAGCGTGACGTTCTGCGTCCAGCTGCCGAGCACCGACGCGACCTGCCCGCTCAGGTAGCGCCGCAGCGACGCCTCCGACAGCGCAGGAAACAGCCTGTTCACCCACCCCGCCTGCGTTGCCACGTTCATGACAGCGCCTTTCCGCGCGTTTCGGGCGCGAACAGCACGACCGCCGCCGCGGCGATGAACGCGACGATCGTCGTCGCGAGTCCAAGCACGAAGCCGCCCGACGTCGACGCCAGCGCACCGATGACCAACGGCGCGATGAAACCGCCGAGCCGGCCGCCGTTGTACGCGAGGCCCATGAAGAACCCGCGCGATGCCGTGTTGCCGATGATTTCCGCGAGGAACGGGCCGGCACCCGCGAAGATGCCGTTCACGCTGAAGCCGGTCAGAAAGATCGCGGCCATCAGCAGCAACGGATTCGCCGACACGATGTACACGCCGACGGCCAGCGCACCGACCAGCAGGTAGGCCAGGAACATCGGCCGCCGGCCGAGCCGGTCGACCCATGCCGAGAACAGCAGGAACCCGGCGATCGCACCGAACTGAAGCGCCAGCACGAACTTCAGGCTATGCACGAAGTCGAGGTGCTTTACCGTGATGAGGAACGTCGGCGTCCACGTGAATACGCCCCAGTAGAGGTACTGCAGAAAGAAGATGAAGCAGAAAGCGGTGAGCAGGCCGCGCACGTTCAGCTTCTCGCGACTTGCCGTGTCGCGCTTGCGGGCCGGCGACTTCGCGTGCCGGCGTTCGAGCCAGATCGGCGATTCCGGCGTCTTGCGCGCAACCCAGAACAGAATGAAGAACGGCGACGCGCCGATCAGGAACAGCAGACGCCAGCTGTCGCCGGCCAGTCCGCCATGCGCGGCGCCGACGATGCCCGAGATCGCGATCGCGAGAATCGCGCCGATCGGCAAGCCCATCTGCATCAGCGCGCCGCCCTTGCCGCGCCGGCTCGGGTGCCAGGTCTCCGCGATGAGCGCCGCGCCGGCGGTCCAGGTTCCGCCCATGCCGAGCGCGCCGAAAAAGCGCAACGTGGCGAACGCGTGCGCGTCGGGCGCGAATGCGATCAGGCCGGAAAACAGCGAGTAGATGCCGACGCAGAGCAGCGCGGTGCGCACGCGCCCGATCCGGTCCGACACGAAGCCGAACAGGATGCCGCCGACGATCTGTCCGGCCGCCGTGACGCTCGTGAACATGCCGAGCTGCGCCTTGCTCAGCCCGAACTGCAGCGCGAGCGTCGGCAGCAGCAGCGACAACAGGAACGAATCGTAGCTCTCGAACGTCCAGCCGAGCCCCGCGAGCGACAGCGAACGCCACTCGATACCGGTCACGCGCGTGAGCCCTTTTTCCGCGGCTGCGGACGTCATGTCCTGCGTCGCCACGGTTGCACTCGTCTTCATGGGTTGTCTCCGGGAAGCGTGATGCGATACGTCGATGCGGCCGTCCGGCTGAACAGCGCAGCCTTTTCATCGGCCGACATCGCGGACGCGAGTCGTTTGAAGGCGTTCCACAGCACGCGATAGCCGAACATCCCCTTGTCGACGGGGAAGTTGCTTTCGAACATGCAGCGTTCGACGCCGAAGTGTTCGACACACGTGTCGAAATACGGCTGCCACGCCGCCGCCAGTTCCTGCGACGATGGCGGCAGGTCGCGCGCGGCGAAGTCGAAGCCGAACACGGTCATGCCCGCGCCGCCGAGCTTCATGCGCGTGTTCGGCAACGCGGCGAGACGCGCGAGTTGCCGCTTCCATTGCGCATGGACTTCCGCGCGCTGGCCGGCATGGGGACCCACGCCGAGCGGGCCGCCGAAATGGTCGATGACGACGGTGACGTGCTCGCATGCGCGCGCGAGTTCGTGCAGGTCGTCGAGCTGCGTGTGATAGACCCACGTGTCGAGCGACAGCCCGTAGCGACCGAGCGTCGCCACGCCCCGCCGGAAAGCCGGATCCGACATCCGGTCGCGCGGCGGCGTCACCGGGCTCGACCGCACGTCGGGGCTCGCATGCCACGCGAGCGGATTGCGAATCCCGCGCAGTCGCCCGCCGGACACCTGCAGCATCGTGTCGAGCACCGCGTCGAGTTCCGCGCCGAGCGACAGATCGGCGCCGCCGACGATGGCCTCGCAGCATCGCGTGGGGCCGTACGCGCCGCTGTCGAACATCGCGGCGACGCCGCTCGCGAATTGCACTTCGCCCACCGGCTTGAACGCTTCCGGCCCGCTCGCACGCAACATCGAGCGGCACTGCACGTAGACCGTCGACACGATCCGATGTCCGCTGCGCACGTCCGCACCGAACTCGTCCGCGAGATAGCGACCGGTCTGTCGATCCCACAGGTGATGATGGGCGTCGACGATGGCCAGCTCGGGTTCGAGCACCGGCTCGTCGCGCAAGGCGAGCCACTCGGGCCTGACGGGAAGATGGGGCGCGTGAACGGTCTGCATCGCGCTCGCCTTAGAACTTCTGGCGCATGCCGATCACCACGCCCGTCTGGTTGTGATCGGGTGCGACCGTGCCGTAGCCGTTCACGCCGAGCGCGGAACCGCCCTTGTTGCGCGCGAAACCGGCCGTCGCATAGATATCGGTGCGCTTCGACAGCAGATAGTCGGCACACAGCACGGCGAGCCACGGGTCGGCGCTGGTCGAATGCACGTCCTGGTAATAGGCGGTTGCCGTGACCACGAACGCCGGCGACACCGCGTATTGCGCGCCGGCCCAGTACAGGTTCGCCGCACTGGCTTCGGAACCGTTCGCGACACGGATCGGGTTCGCCGGCAGGAACGCGTTCGACGCATGGAGGTAGCGATAGCCGGCGAATCCCTTCACCGGCCCGATCGCATACGACGCGGCGGCCGTCGCGCGACGCTCGGTGCCCGTGTTCGTCGCGACGGTGTTGCTGTTGCGCTGCTCGTACGACACGCTCGCGGCGAGCGGCCCTTGCGCGAAGGTCAGCGCCCCGCTGAAGAAGCGGCCGGTGAGTTGCGCGCCCGGCACCTCGGCGCCGTACCCGGTGTCGTAGCGGGTGCTGTACATGGCCTGCGCCGTCAGCGGACCGAACACGCCGGTGTACTTCGCTGAATTGTCGATACGCGCGGCCGCCGCGTAGTCGAGCGACAGCAACGAATACCGCGACGACGCGCCCATCGGGTCGAAGGCCACGGCCTGTTCGTAGAAGAGCGCATTCTGGCGGCCGAACGTCAGTTGCTGGCCCCGGTACGCCAGCCCGACCCACGCCTGCCGGCCGAAAATCCGCGACGTCGTGGCGGCATTCGAACCGAGGCCTTTCGTCGACTGCGCGGTCGTGCCGTCATTGATGTTGAAGCCGTCTTCCAGCTGGAAAATGGCCTTCATGCCGCCGCCGAGATCCTCGACGCCCTTCAGTCCCCAGCGCGAACCGGACAGATTGCCCGACGCTTCGCGCGTCTGCGCGCCGCCGGTGCTCGTGTTGTTGATGTGCTCGATGCCGACGTCGGCAATGCCGTACAGCGTGACGCTGCTTTCTGCATGGGCGCCGCCGCACCACGAAGTCGCGCTCGCGACCGTGATGACGCCGAGCATGAAGCGGGATGTGGGGCGGGTATTGCGGCTGGCCTGATTCGACAACATGGAGTCTCCAAACTGTTTTTTATGGGTGCGGCTGACGAAGGAAAATTCACGGTTCGCGGGCGACAGGCGCTTCGCCGGCGCCCGAGCCCGGATCGCCGAGCCACGCGATGGTCAACGCGCCGAGCAGCAGCACACCCGACACGGCGATGAGCGGCGCGGTGAAGCCGCCGGAGAATTGCTTGAGCGCGCCGATCAGCGACGGCCCGACGAAGCCGCCGAGATTGCCGACCGACACGATCAGCGCGAGTCCGCCCGCGGCGGCACGGCCGGTGAGGAATCCCGACGGGATGGCCCAGTACGTCGCCTGGAACGCGAGGATCCCGCTCACCGTGACGCACAGTGCGATCAGCTTGAAAACCGGCGCATGAATGAAGGCGCTCGCGCACAACGCCACGGCGGCAACCGCCAGCGCACCGGCGACATACGGAATGTGGTTGGCCGCGCGATTGGCAAGACGCGCCCACCAGAGCATCACACCGGCACCGATCGCATACGGAATGGCCGTCAGCCAGCCGACCACCGCGTGTTCGACGCCGAACTGCTTGATGATCTGCGGCATCCACAAGCCGACGCCGAGCGAGCCGACGATCCCGCAGAAGTTGATGAACGCGAGCACGAACACGCGCCAGTTCGTCATCGCGTCGCGCAGTTTGCTGCCGTGCTTCGCGCCGATGTCGCGCTGCTCGAACGCGAGGCGCTTCGCGAGCGACGCCTTCTCTTCGTCACTGAGCCACGCGGCTTTCTCGGGACGGTCGGCCAGCACGAACAGGCACGCGATGCCGAGCATCACGGCCGGTACGCCTTCGATCAGCAGCAGCCACTGCCAGCTGCGCAGCCCGTGCAGGCCGCCGAGTTCGAGCAGCGCACCGGAAATCGGCGAGCCGATCATGTTCGCGACGGGGATGCCGACGAGGAACGCGGCCGTCACCTTCGCGCGCCACTTGCCGGGAAACCAGTGCGTGAAATACAGGTAGATGCCGGGCGTGAACCCCGCCTCGGCGAGCCCGAGCAGAAAGCGCGCCGCCGCAAAGCTTTTCGGTCCGGTGACGAACGCCGTCGCCATCGAGAACAGGCCCCACGTGATCATGATTCTCGCGATCCACACGCGCGCCCCGACCTTCTGCATGATCAGGTTGCTCGGAATCTCGAACAGGAAGTAGCCGATGAAGAACAGGCCGGCACCGACACCGAACTGCTCGGCCGTCAGACCGAGGTCCTTGTTCATCGTGAGCGCGGCAAAACCGACGTTGGTCCTGTCGAGATAGCTGATCACGTAGCAGACGAAGATGAACGGCAGAATGCGCCGGAACGCCTTCGCGAGCGTGCGCTCGCTGGCCGCGTAATCATCGCCGCCCAGGCGCTCCACGGACGATGCGTCGGCACGCGGTGCGTCATCGCCGGCACGCAGCGCGTGCGAAATGGTCATGCTTGTCTCCTTCGTCGCGCGACTGGCGGCGCGATCTTTCGGCATACGGGCGGGAAACCGGTGAGCGGCTTCCCGGTTCGCGGGTTTCAGTCCTTGTTCGCGGCCTGTTTCGGCAACGGGCCGGCAATGCGCATGTCCGCTTTCAGGACCGAACCGGACGTCGATTCGGTGATGAAGAGCGTCTTCATGTCGGCGCCGCCAAAGCACACGCTCGTGAGCGATGCCCCTTTCGGCCCGGTCAGGATCTCGACGGGCTCCGCGCAGTGGTTGAGCACCCACACGCGGCCGAGCCCCGGATTCGCGACGAACAGGCGGCCTTCGAGATCGACGGTGAGACCGTCGGGGCCGCTCGGCCCGTGGGACGTGAAGAACGGGCTGACCTTGGTGACCGATCCGTCGGCCTGCAGCGGCATGCGCCACACCGCATTGCCGCGCGTCATCGCGACGAACAGCACCTTCTCGTCGCGTGACAGGACGAGCCCGTTCGGGCTCGGGCAGGTACCGACCAGCATGTCGAGCTTGCCGTCGGGCGAGAGCCGATACACGCGGCCCGTCGGATCGTGCAGCCCGGTCTGCCCCTGGTCGGTGAAATAAAGGTTGCCGGCCGAGTCGAACGTCAGGTCGTTCACGCCCTTGAAGCGCTCGGTGTTGCGGCGCTCGAGATAGGGGCGAATTTCACCGCGCTCGATATCGAGCAGCATCAGGCCGTTCCGGTAGTCGGTGATGATCAGGTGCGCTGCGTCGAAGCGCTTCATCCCGTTGGGCTCGCCGTCGTATTCGACGACGAGCTCCCAGTCGCCCGACGGCGAAATGCGGAAGATGCGCCCGTGCGGAATGTCGGTCACGAACAGATAGCCGTCCGGATCCCAGACCGGCCCTTCGAGAAAGGAATCCGTGACCATGCCGCCGCGATTCGCGCGCGCCCATTCCGTGCGGACGTCCGGCTTGCGAAACTTTTCCGGCATGCGCGTGAACACGTCGGCTTCGCGCACGTCGGGGTTCGTCAGATAAAACATGCGTACCTCGATGTCCTGGGTTCAAGCCGCGCTGTGCGCGCGTTCGTCGAGCACCGCGAGGATGTTGGCGGCCGCGCCCTTGCCCATGTTCACGTACGCGGCATCGCTCACGCCGCCGATGTGCGGAGACAGGATCACGTTGGGGATCTGCTGGAACGGGTGCGGCACCGTCATCGGCTCGACGTCGAAGCTGTCGAGCCCGGCCGCACGCACGTGGCCGCTCGCCAGCGCGTCGGCAAGCGCGGCTTCGTCGATCAGGCCGCCGCGCGCGGTATTGACGAGAATCGCCCCGCGCTTGAAACGCGCGAGCGTGTCGCGGTCGAGCATCCGGCGGTTGTCGGCCGTCAACGGACAATGCAGCGACACGACGTCCGAGTCCGCGTACAGCGTGTCGAGCGGCACGAGCTTCACGCCGGCGGGCGCTTCCTTCGCGAACGGATCGAATGCGAGCACCTTCATGCCGAACGCCGCGCCGATCGCGGCCACGCGCCGGCCGATCGCACCGAGCCCGACGAGGCCGAGCGTGCGCCCGTCGAGCTCGACGGACTTGTGCGTCGACTTGTCCCAATGGCCTTCGCGCATGCGGATATCGAGCTGCGGAACCGACTTCGCACACGCGAGCAGCAGCGCCCAGGCGTGCTCGGCGACGGCGGCCGCATTCGCGCCGACCGCGGCGCGCACCGCGATGCCGCGCACGGCAGCGGCGTCCTGATCGATCACGTCGATGCCGCTGCCGTGCTTCGAAATCACCCGCAGGTTTTCGGCGGCGTCCATGATGCGGGCGTTGATCTTGCCGTACCGGACGACGATCGCGACCGGCTTGTGCTGGGCGCAGAGCGCCACGATGTCGTCCTCGGTCGGTTGCTTGCCGGCGAACACGACGTCGAACTGCGCAAGCATCTCGAGCGCTTGCGGCGCGAGGTCGGCGGCGGTCACCAGGACCACGGGCTTGTGCGAAGCGGCCTGCATCACAGTGCCTCGCCTTCGGCCAGCATGCCGGCTGCGCGCAACTCCTTCTCGACCCAGCCCGGACGAAGGTCGCCCTTGTGGATCGCTGCGATGCGCGCGGTTTCGACGTCGAGCTTCTTCTGCGCCAGATCGACGATACGCGCGACGTCGGCGCGCGCAATGACGACGACGCCGTCGGCGTCGCCGACCACCAGGTCGCCCGGATTCACCGCCGTGCCGCCCAGCGAGATCGGCGCATTCACGCGCCCCGCGATGCTTTTGGTCGGGCCGCACGGATTGAGGCCGGCCGAGAAGATCGGATAGTCGCCGTTGGCCAGTTCGTGCGCGTCGCGCACCGCGCCGTCGATGACGATGCCGGCGATGCCGCTCGCCTTCGCCTGCGCCGCCATGATTTCGCCGAGCAGCGCGCACGAGATGTCGCCCTTGCCGTCGACCACGACGACGTCGCCCGGCTTCGCGACGGCGAGCGCCGCATGGATCGCCAGGTTGTCGCCCGCGCGGACTTCGACCGTGACCGCGGGGCCGGCGACCTTCATCTTCGGCGACAACGGCCGCACACGGCCATGCACCGTGCCGCGACGGCCCGCGACGTCGGCCAGGATCGCGGCCTGGTAGCGCGCGGCCGCCTGAACGAGTTCCGGCGAGACGCGTTCGATGTCGCGAGTGATCGGAGAAGTGCTGGCGGATGGGTTGCTCATGATTCGACCTCGGGTTGTGCGTTGTACTCTGTACAACACTGGTGTACATGGTGAAATCACTATAACCAGAGGGCATGCGTCAGGGCACTGGCGTTTACCCTTTTACGTGGTAAACCAGCGTTTTACTCTGTACAATTCCGAGTGAATGTCGACGGGAGAGAAGAAATGGGAAACGACGGGGTCGTTGCCGTGGAAAAGGCGCTTGCGCTGCTGGACTGCTTCAAGCCCGGCGCCGAATCGCAATCGCTCGCGACGCTGTCGCAGGCATCCGGCATGCACAAGACGACGGTCTATCGGCTGATGAACTCGCTTGAGCGAATGGGCTATGTCGTGCGCGCGCAGTCCGGCAACTATTCGCTGGGGCACCGCGTGCTGTACCTCGGCAAGCTGTACGAGCAGTCTTTCCATCTATCCACGGTGGTGGAACCGGCGCTGCATGCGCTGGCCGCGCTCACGAAAGAAAGCGCATCGTACTACGTGCACGACAACGGGCAGCGGCTTTGCCTGTTTCGGGTCGAGCCGTCCGAAGGCCTGCGTGAAACGCGGCTCGCGGGGACGATGCTGCCGCTCGACGACACGGCCATCAGCCAGGTGATCCGTTTCTGGGGGCTCGGCGAACCGATCTATGACAAACCGCCGGCACTCCCCCTCTTCACCGCGGGTGCGCGCGATGTGCACACGGCAGCGTTCGCGGTGCCGGTCTTCGGCGCCGGCGACAAGTTCATGGCGGCGCTGACGCTTTCCGGTCCGGCATCCCGCCTCAGTGTCGCGCACGAGTCGGGCGAGCTGGATCGACCGCAGCTGGATGCGGCCGCCGATCTGTCGCGGAAGCTGGGCGCGAGTGTCGCGCTCTGCGAGCACATGTACGGCAGCTGATCGCCGCCTTGACACAGGCAGGATCCAGGTCGACGCACCGTTCGTCGCCTGACCGCGGACACGTTCGCACGACGCCACGCGCGGGCCGGGGCGTGACACCCGCAGCGCAGCGCCGACGCGACGGCCCGTCCGACCGGCTCCGCACACGACCCATTGATTTTCGAGACGAACGGTCTATTATTCCGCCATGGACGCTCGAATCGATCCGCCTCGCCGCCGCGGCAGGCCACCCAAGCAGCACGACGACCTCGTCGCCACGCGTGACATGCTGTTGCGCACCGGGCTCGAGATCCTCACCGAAAAGGGCTTTTCCGCCACCGGGCTCGACGAGATCCTCGGGCGCGCCGGCGTGCCGAAGGGCTCCTTCTATCACTACTTCGACAGCAAGGACGCGTTCGGCCTCGAACTGATCGACCGCTACGCCGAATTCTTCGCCCGCAAGCTCGACCGCCATTTCAGCGACCCGGCACGCTCGCCGCTGCAGCGCGTACGCGCATTCATCGGCGACGCCCGCGACGGCATGGCCCGCTACGCGTACAGCCGCGGCTGCCTGATCGGTAACCTCGGACAGGAAATGGGCACGCTGCCGGAAAGCTTCCGCGAACGCCTGCGCACCACGTTCGAGGACTGGCAACGGCGCCTCGCCGAATGCCTGGCCGCCGCGCAGCAAGCCGGTGAACTGGCCGGTTCGGCTGACCCCGCCGAGCTGGCCGCATTCTTCTGGATCGGCTGGGAAGGCGCCGTGCTGCGCGCGAAGCTGGAGCGCAGCGACAAACCACTGACCCTGTTCGCGCAGTTCTTCTTCAATGGACTCCCGCACCGCTGAATTTTTTTGCCATTAACTAGACGATCGGTCTAGAAAGGAGGACACATGTTTCAAGGCATCGTGATCGACAGGCATGAAACCGGCCAGCAGGCCCGGCTCCAGACGCTGGACGACGCGCAGTTGCCCGCCGGCAACGTGACGGTACGCGTGGGCTATTCGACACTGAACTACAAGGACGGGCTGGCGATCACCGGCAAAAGCCCGGTGGTCCGCAAGTTCCCGATGGTGCCCGGCATCGATCTGGTTGGCGAAGTCGAAGCGAGCACGCACCCGGACTATCGCCCCGGCGATCAGGTCGTGCTCAACGGCTGGGGCGTCGGCGAAACGCATTGGGGCGGCCTCGCGCAGAAGGCCCGCGTCGACGGCGACTGGCTGGTGCCGCTGCCGTCCGCCTTTTCTCCGCAACAGGCGATGGCCATCGGCACGGCGGGCTACACCGCGATGCTGTGCGTGATGGCGCTGGAGCGACACGGCGTGCGCCCGGACGACGGTGAGATCGTGGTGACCGGCGCGGCAGGCGGGGTGGGCAGCGTCGCCACCGCCATCCTCTCCAAGCTGGGATATCGCGTGGTCGCAGTGACGGGCCGCCCCGCCGATGCCGACTACCTGCGGCAGCTCGGCGCGGCGGAGATCCTCGAACGGTCGCAATTCTGCGAGCCCGGCAAGCCGCTGGGCAAGGAACGCTGGGCCGGCGCGGTCGACGTGGCAGGCAGCCACGTGCTCGCCAACGTGTGCGCGACCACGCGCTACCGCGGCGTCGTGACCGCCTGCGGCCTGGCCGCGGGCTTCGATTTCCCCGCGACGGTCATGCCGTTCATCCTGCGCGGCGTCACGCTCGTCGGGATCGACAGCGTCATGTGCCCGCGCGCCGACCGCCTGGAAGCGTGGCGCCGGCTCGCGTCCGACCTCGACGTCGGGAAGCTGGGCGCGATCAGCCACCAGGTCGGCCTGGGCGACGTCATCCCACTTGCCGGGGAATTGATCAACGGCAAGGTGCGCGGCCGCGTCGTCGTCGACGTCAACGCGTGACGCCGCTGACGATCACCCACGCTGCTTCATTCGGACGGCGGCTCGCGCAGCGAGTACGCCCGCGCCACGTTATCCAGGAGACCTCATGACCGCCGCACACACCGCCCCCATCAGCCGCTTTCCCGTGCCCGCGCTCGAAGACTTGCCCGAGGACATTCGCGAACGCATTGCGACCGTCCAGGAGAAGTCGGGCTTCATCCCGAACGTATTCCTGACGCTGGCGCATCGCCCGGACGAGTTTCGCGCGTTCATGGCCTACCATGACGCGCTGATGGACAAGCCGGGCAACCTGAGCAAGGCCGAGCGCGAGATGATCGTCGTGGCCACCAGCAGCGCGAACCAGTGCCAGTACTGCGTGATCGCGCACGGGGCGATCCTGCGCATTCGCACGAAGGATCCGCTGATCGCCGACCAGGTCGCCACCAACTACCGCAAGGCCGATCTCACCGCCCGGCAGAAGGCGATGCTCGACTTCGCAATGAAGGTGTCACAGGCCGCGCATCGGGTGGGCGAAGCGGACTTCGACGCGCTCAAGTCGCACGGCTTCGTCGAAGAAGACGTGTGGGACATCATGGCGATCTCGGCTTTCTTCGGCATGTCCAACCGCATCGCGAACGTGACGAACATGCGGCCGAATGCGGAGTTCTATGCGCTGGGGCGCTGAGCGCACGCGACGTTCGGGGACGCGGCGGGCGGCCGCGTTCCGCCCCTAGCGACTGCGGTAAACGACGCCCTCGCCCGGCTTCGGCGCCGCCTCGGCCGCCTCGTCGAAACGCTCGCGCGCTTGCGCGATCGGCTCCTTGTTTTTCTCCGCCCACCTGACGAGCGTCATCACGGGCTCCAGCAGCGTTGCGCCGAGCGGCGTGAGCGCATAGTCGACGCGCGGCGGAATCGTCGGGAACACCGTCCGCGTGACCAGCCCGTCGCGCTCCAGCCCGCGCAATGACAGCGTCAGCATGCGCTGCGAAATCCCTTCGATCTCGCGTTTCAGCTCGTTGAAGCGCCGCGAACCGTCGTTCAGCGTCGCGATGATGTAGAGGCTCCATTTGTCGCCGATCCGGTCGAGGATCTGGCGTGTCATCTGGCAGTCGTCGTCGCTGGGTCGGGGCATGGTGGCAGGAACATCGATGTGACTGGGGCACAACCCTGTGCGTTCTTGTGGGGCCCGGGCGCGAACCCTAGCATTCCACATGCTTTTTGGTAACTCAGTCATCAAAAGTTACCGGGTTCTCATCTTATCCCTAAAGGAACGCTCATGAGCCGCATCCTGCTGATCACCTCCAGCCCCCGCAGCACCGACAGCCTGTCCACGCGCGTCGCGCACGACCTCGCGCGGCAACTCGCGGCGCGCGACGCAAACAGCACCGTGACGTTGCGCGATCTCTCCACCGATCCGCTGCCGCATATCGACGATGCTTACATCGTCGGCCGCATGCTGCCGCCGGACGCGCGCAACGCGGAGCAAGCGCAGGCCGTCGAGCTGGCGCAAGCGCTGGTCGACGAATTGCGCGCCGCCGACATCGTCGTGATCGGCTCCGCGATGACCAACTTCGGCCCGTCCACGCAGCTGCGCGCGTGGTTCGACCGCGTGATCTGGCCGCAGGTCACGTTTCGCTATGGCGAAAGCGGCGTCGCCGGCACGGTGGAAGGCAAGCAGGTCTATCTGGTCACCGCCAGCGGCGGCGTCTTTTCGGAAGGCCCGTATGCACCGTTCGACTACCAGTCCGGCTATCTGAAGCATCTGCTCGGGTTCATCGGGTTGAGCGACATCCGCGAAGTGCGCATGGAAGGCACCGTATTGGGCGCCGAGGCGGTGCAAGCGGCCATCGCGAAGGCCGGGCATGACGTGCAGGCGCTGGTGGAACAGGCGGGTTGAAACAACCGCCGCGCCCGTCGATCGCCGCACGCGGGCGGCGCCAGCCGACGCCCGCCCTCACGCGCTGGGGCCGAACGGCCGCTCGCCGCTCCCGGCGAGCCAACCCGATGTCAGCGCTCACTCCTGTCCCTTCGACGGCAATACGCCGCCCGGCCGCTTCGCAACAGTAAACGGACACGCACGCAATCCATCAAAAGCGTGCACTATTAGGGTTTTGCCGTACCGGCGCCCGACGCCTCCGACGTTCGTTTCACGTTCCCCGTTTCACACCGCGAACCTCCCATGACGAATCAGCCTACCCAGACCGGAGCCGACCGGCCCGTCGACATGATCATCTTCGGCGGCGGCGGCGACCTGGCCGCCCGCAAGCTGTTGCCCGCGCTGTACATGGCGCATCTGCACTGCAACCTTCCGCCCGAGACGCGCATCATCGCGGTCGGCCGCCGCGACTGGGGCATCGACGGCTATCGCAAGTTCATGGACGAGCAGTCGCGTCCGTTCATCGACGAAAAGGCGTTCGATCAAGCGGCCTGGAGCCGCTTCCTCGACCTGTTCAAGTACGTGCTGATCGACGTGAACGCGCCGGACGACTACCTGCGGCTCGCGGAAGCGGCGCGCGGCGATGCGATCCGCGTGTTCTACCTGTCGACGTCGCCGGAGCTGTTCACCACCATCTGCGACAACCTGTCGGCCGCGCATCTCGTCGACAAGCACTCGCGCGTCGTCCTCGAAAAGCCGCTCGGCCACGATCTCGCGTCCGCGAAGGCGATCAACGATGCGGTCGGCAAGCACTTCGAGGAATCGCAGATCTATCGGATCGACCACTATCTCGGCAAGGAAACCGTGCAGAACCTGATGGTGCTGCGCTTCGGCAACCCGATCTTCGGGCCGCTGTGGCAGGCGCCGAGCATCCGCAGCGTGCAGATCACGGTGGCGGAGACGGTCGGGGTCGGCAGCCGCGCGGGCTTCTACGACCATACCGGCGCGCTGCGCGACATGGTGCAGAACCACCTGCTGCAGCTGCTGTGCATCGTCGCGATGGAGCCGCCGGTGTCGCTCGACCCGGACGCGGTGCGCGACGAGAAGCTGAAGGTGCTGCGCTCGCTGCGGCCGATGGCGGTGGCCGACGTCGCGCGCGACACGGTGCGCGGCCAGTACACGGCCGGTGCGGTCGACGGCCAGCCGGTGAAGGGCTATCTCGAGGAAGACAACGTGCCGGCGGACAGCCGCGCGGAAACCTTCGTCGCGCTGCGCGCGCACATCAACAACTGGCGCTGGGCGAACGTGCCGTTCTTCCTGCGCACCGGCAAGCGGCTGCAGCGCCGCCAGTCGGAAATCGTGATCGAGTTCGCGGACATGCCGTTCTCGATCATCCCGACCGGCCCGCGCCACTACAGCAACCGTCTCGTGATCCAGCTCCAGCCGGAAGAGTCGATCCAGCTGCAGATGCTCGCGAAGGAACCAGGCAGCGGGATGAACATGGTGCCCGTGAGCCTGAACCTCGACCTGCAGCAGGCGATTCCGGAGCGGCGCGCGGAAGCGTACGAGCGTCTGCTGATCGACGTGATCCGCGGCCGCCTCACGCACTTCATGCGCCGCGACGAGCTCGAAGCCGCATGGTCGTGGGTCGAGCCGATCCTCGACGGCTGGAAGCAGCTCGGCGACCGGCCGCGCCTGTACACGGCCGGCACGTTCGGGCCCGCGGCTTCGTCGGCGCTGCTCGCGCGCGACGGGATGTCGTGGTCCGAAGAGGCGTAACCGCCACGCGACGGCGTGCCCCAGTGGGGTACGCCGGATCGCACGTCAAACCGCACGGGGCGTAACCCGCCCCGTCGTCCCGGCCGCCGTTACCGCGGCTCCATCCACGACGCCGCCTTGCGCCGCCCCGGCGCATCGCTGCCGCTGCCGCCCAGCGCTTCGATCAGGTAATCGACGAACGACGCGATCCGCGACGAGATCGCGGTATTGCGGTAGTACACCGCGTGGATCGGCTGCTCGACCTCCAGCGTCTGGCGCGCGAGCACCTGCACGAGCCGGCCCGCGTCGCGATCCTGCGCGGTCATGAAATCCGACAGGCAGACGACGCCCGCGCCATCGAGCGCGAGCTGCCGCAGCGTCTCGCCGCTCGACGAGCGGATGCCCGGCTCGATGCGGCACGGCTCGCCGTCGGTGCCGAGGATCGGCCACACGTTCAGCGATTCGGGCTGCGTGAAGCCGAGCAGCGTGTGCTTGTCGAGATCCTCCACCTTGCGCGGCTGGCCGTGCGCCGCCACGTACTCTGGGCTCGCGAGCATGCGGATCCGGCTGGCGCCGATGCGGCGGCTGTGGAGCGTCGAATCCTTCAGCCGGCCGATCCGGAACGCGACGTCGGTGCGCCGCTCCAGCAGGTCGATGATGCCCTCGTTGCTGTTCAGTTCCAGCTCGACTTTCGGGAAGCGTTCGCGGTAGCCGCGCACGAGCGGCACGATCACGTGCAGCATGAACGGCGTCGCCGCATCCACGCGCAGCCGCCCGGACGGCATCTCGCGCCGCGCGAGCATCTGCTCTTCCGCCGTCTCGACCGATTCGATGATCGCGCGCGCATCCTGCAGGAACGCGCGCCCTTCCTCGGTCAGCTCGAGCCGGCGCGTGGTCCGGCGCAGCAGCGTGGTCTTCAGCTTCTCCTCGAGCCGCCCGAGCGTGCGGCTCGTCGCCGACACCGTGAGGTCGAGCTGCTGCGCGGCCGCCGTGATCGAACCGGAGTCGACCACGGCGGCAAAGGCCTGGAGTTCGTCGAGCGTAATCTTCATCGCTGCATTCTTGATTTCAAATCAAAACAATTTGGTTTATAGACCTGTTTTTCGGCAAAAGTAAAGTCGGCACACTGCGCTCCATCCTCACCGGACCCTGGAGCACCCGTCATGCCACTCGCCCTGCTTGCGCTGACCATCAGCGCATTTGCCATCGGTACCACCGAATTCGTGATCGTCGGGCTGATCCCGACGATCGGCGCCGACCTCGGCGTCAGCCTGCCGTCCGCCGGCCTGCTCGTCAGCCTTTACGCACTGAGCGTCGCGATCGGCGCGCCGCTCCTCACCGCGCTCACCGGCCGCGTGCCGCGCAAGACCCTGCTCGCCGCGCTGATGGCGCTGTTCACCGTCGGCAACCTCGTCGCGTGGCAGGCGCCCGGCTACGAATCGCTGATCGTCGCGCGCATTCTCACCGGCCTCGCGCACGGCGTGTTCTTCTCGGTCGGCTCGATCATCGCGACCACGCTCGTGCCGAAGGAGAAGGCCGCCAGCGCGATCGCGACGATGTTCAGCGGGATGACCGTCGCGTTCGTCGCCGGCATTCCGCTCGGCACCTTCATCGGCCAGCACTTCGGCTGGCGCGCAACCTTCCTGGTCGTCGCGCTGTTCGGCCTCGTCGCGTTCGTCGGCGCGGTGGCCTTCGTGCCGCGCGGCTTGCCGCAAACGGCGCCCGCGCCGCTCGCCCGCCAGTTCCGCGTGCTCGCGCAACCGCGCCTGCTGCTGGTCTATGCGATGACGGCCGTCGGCTACGGCGGCTCGCTGATCGCGTTCACGTACATGGCCCCGCTGCTCGAGCAGATCGCCGGCTTCACGCCGTCGCAGGTCAGCCTCGTGCTCGTCGGCTACGGCGTGTCGGTCGCGTTCGGCAACGTGTGGGGCGGCAAGCTCGCGGACGCCGTCGGCCCCGTGAAGGCGCTCAAGCGGATCTTCCTGCTGCTCGCGATCGTGCTGCTCGCGCTCACCTTCACGATCCACGTCAAATGGCTCGCCGTGCTGACGATGCTCGCGTGGGGCGCGGTGGCGTTCGGCAACGTGCCGGGCCTGCAGGTGTACGTCGTGAAGCAGGCACGGCACTTCGCGCCTGACGCCACCGATGTCGCATCCGGCTTCAACATCGCCGCGTTCAACCTCGGCGTCGCGGGCGGCTCGGCACTCGGTGGCGTGATCGTCGCGCACGTCGGCCTCGGCCATACGCCGTGGATCGCGGCAGCCGTCACGCTCGGCGCATTCGCGCTCACCGCCCTGAGCGGTCGCCTCGATCGCAGCGCAGGCCTGCCGGAACGCACGGCGGAACCCGTCCAGCTCGCGCACTGAACGTCACTTTCTTGCAGGAGTTTGCACACATGAACGCATCGACCCCACGCCCGCCATTCGCCGGCAAGACGTTCGAAGTGCGCTACGACGGCCTCACCGCGCTCAACGCGTACGACGACGACGGCCGCCACATGCGCTACGAAATCACCGAAGGCCCGTACGCGGGCGCGAAGGGCGAAGTCGCCTACACGTGGCAGCCCATCGCCGGCGATACCTACGCGATCTCGTGGCAGGAAGCCGACCGCGCGACGGTCGTGCATATCGACGATTTCGCCGCCGGCACGTCGCGGTCGTTCTTCACCGCGTCGTCGCTCGATTTCTATCGGCTCGAAGGCAGCCTGCGCGCGATCTGAACGGAGCCCGACCATGTCCACTTCATTCACCGCACTCGACAAACTGGCCGACGGCGGCTTCAGCATCGGCATCGAACTGCCGCTCGACAACGACTGGTCGCCGGCCGGCAACGCGAAGCGCCAGCACGACCGTCGCTACCCCGGCGTACCCGACCTCGCGCGCCACGCAACCCTCGCGCAACGGGCCGACACGCTCGGCTTCCGTGCGCTCTGGGTGCGCGACGTACCGGTGTACGACCCGGCGTTCGGCGACGCCGCGCAGGTGTTCGAAACCTTCTCGTATCTCGGCTACCTCGCCGGCATCACGAACGACATCCTGCTCGGCACGGCGGCCGTCGTGCTGCCGCTGCGCGAGCCGCTGCTCACGCTGAAATCGGCCGCGTCGATCCAGGAACTGAGCGGCGGCCGCCTGCTGCTCGGCGTCGCCAGCGGCGACCGGCCGGTCGAATATCCGCTGTTCGGCCGCGACTTCGCATCACGCGGCGCGAATTTCCGCGACCAGATCGCGCTGCTGCGCGACGGCGCGCGCGGGCATCTGCCGCCCGGCCTCGACGTGCTGCCCGCCGCCCGTGCGCCGCTGCCGCTGCTCGTCGCCGGTCTCGCGCAGCAAACGCCCGCGTGGATCGGCGAACACATGGACGGCTGCCTCGCGTATCCCGGCACGCCGGACGACCACCGGCAGCGCGCCGCGAACTGGCGCGCGGTGGCCGGCGACAAGCCGTACGTGAGCTTCCTCCACCTCGACCTCGCGGACGACCCGCACGCGCCGCTGCAGCGTCACCGCTTCGGCGCCCGCGCGGGGCGTCTCGCGCTCATCGGGGAGCTGGCGGCCATGCGCGACGCGGGTGTGCGGCACATCGGCCTGCATTTCCGCCGCAACCTGCGTCCGCTCGACGAGACGATGGCCGAGATCGCGGCAGAGGTGCTGCCGGTGTTCCACGCGGATGAAAACGTACGGAAGCGCGTTGCATGAAACCGCCCGAACCCACTCGCGATACTTGATTCCAGATCAAATATTTTTGACCTGCAACGGCGTTTATCTCACCAATCCAAAACGCCAGAATGACTTCCATAGCGAACCCGTTCCACTCTCCCAGGAGCACCTGATGAGCAAGATTCCCGCATTCGGCCTCGGTACGTTCCGCCTGCAAGGCCAGACGGTCATCGACTCGGTCCGCAACGGCCTCGAAGTCGGCTACCGCGCGATCGACACCGCGCAGATCTACGGCAACGAAGCCGAAGTCGGCGAAGCGATCGCCGCATCGGGCGTGCGCCGCGACGAGCTGTTCCTCACGACCAAGATCTGGGTCGACCACTATGCACCGGACAAGCTCGTGCCGAGCCTCGAGGAAAGCCTGCGCAAGCTGCGCACCGACCATGTCGACCTGACGCTGATCCACTGGCCGGCCCCCGACAACGGCGTCGCACTCGACACGTTCATGACCGCGCTCGCCGATGCGAAGGCGCAGGGCCTCACGCGCCGGATCGGCATCTCGAACTTCAACATCGCCCTGACGAAGGAAGCGATCGCGGCGGTCGGCAAGGACGCGATCGCGACGAACCAGATCGAGCTGAGCCCGTACCTGCAGAACCGCAAGCTCGTCGAATTCCTGAACGCCGAAGGCATCCACGTCACGTCGTACATGACGCTCGCATACGGCAAGGTGCTCGGCGATCCGGTGATCGGCGCGATCGCGCAGCGTCACGATGCGACGCCCGCCCAGGTCGCGCTCGCGTGGGCGCTGCAGCTCGGCTACTCGGTGATCCCGTCGTCGACGAAGCGCGAGAACCTCGCGAGCAACCTGCTCGCGCAGACGCTGCGCCTGACCGACGAAGACATGGCGCAGATCGCCGCGCTCGAACGCAACGGCCGCGAAGTCGACCCGGCCGGCCTCGCGCCGAAGTGGGACTGACCGCACCACCCGCCACTCACATTGGATTCACCGCGGCCCGAAGGCCGCGGCACCGACAGGACATCAGCACCATGACCCAGGACCCGCTTTTCCAACCGCTGCGACTCGGCGCGCTGACGCTGCCGAACCGCATCGTGATGCCGCCGATGACGCGCTCGCGCGCCAGCCAGCCCGGCGACGAAGCCAACGAACTGATGGCCGCGTATTACGCGCAGCGCGCGAGCGCGGGCCTGATCGTCAGCGAAGGCACTTATATCGCGCCGCTCGGCAAGGGCTACGCATGGACGCCCGGCATTCACACGCCGTCGCAGGTCGCCGGCTGGCGCAAGGTGACGGACGCCGTGCATGCCGCGCACGGCCGGATCTTCGCGCAGCTGTGGCACGTCGGCCGGCTGAGCCACACGAGCCTGCTGGGTGGCCGGCAGCCGGTGTCGTCGTCGCCGCTCCAGGCGAAAGGCGTGAACGTGTTCATCGCCGGTGAAGACGGCAGCACGCCGGGCTTCGTGCAGGCGTCCGAGCCGCGCGCGCTGACGATCGACGAAATCGGCGAGATCGTCGATCAATACCGCGCCGCCGCGCGCCACGCGATCGAGGCCGGCTTCGACGGTGTCGAGCTGCACGGCGCGAACGGCTATCTCGTGAACCAGTTCATCGACTCGAATGCGAACACGCGCACCGATGCGTACGGCGGTTCGCTCGAAAACCGGCTGCGCTTCCTGCGCGAAGTCACGCAGGCGCTGATCGACGGCACGGGCGACGCGTCGCGCGTCGGCATCCGCCTCGCGCCGCTGACGACGCTGAACGGCTGCGTCGACGCCGATCCGGAAACGACCTACCTCGCCGCTGCAACGCTGCTCGGCGAACTCGGCGTCGGCTACCTGCACATCGCGGAAGCCGACTGGGACGACGCGCCGTTGATGCCGGTCGAATTCAAGCGGCAACTGCGCGCCGCGTTCCCGGGCGTGCTGATCTATGCCGGCGCGTACACCGCCGAGCGCGCACGCGAAGCGATCGCCGCCGGCTGGGCCGACCTCGTCGCGTTCGGCCGCCCGTTCGTCGCGAACCCCGACCTGCCCGAGCGGCTGCGCACCGGTGCCGCGCTCACACCGCACGACCGCAACACGCTGTTCGGCGGCGGCGAGCGCGGGCTGACCGACTATCCGACGCTGGCCCAGGCCGCGGCCTGAATCGGCATACCCGAGACTGCTCATGAGAATCACGCTCCCTTCCCGCCTGGGTTTCGGCACCGCGCCGCTGGGCAACATGTACCGGGACATCCCGCACGAAGAAGCGCTGGCCACGGTCGACACAGCGTGGGAAAGCGGTATCCGCTACTTCGACGCCGCGCCGCTGTATGGCGCCGGCCTCGCCGAGCTGCGCCTCGGCGAAGCGCTCGCGGGCCGCCCACGCGACGCGTATTCGCTCGGCACCAAGGTCGGCCGGCTCGTCCTCGACGAACACGAGGACGCATCGCAACGCGATCTCGGCGAAAAAGGCGGCCTGTTCCGCCACGGGCTGCCGAACCGGATCGTCTACGACTACACCGAAGACGGCACGCTGCGCTCGATCGACGCGAGCCTCGCGCGGCTGCGCACCGACCGGCTCGACACCGTGTGGATTCACGACCCGGCCGTCGACTTTCACGGCGACGCATGGCGCGACGTGTTCGACGTCGCGATGTCGGGCGCGGCCAAGGCGCTCACGCGGCTGCGCGACGAGAAGGTGATCCAGGGATGGGGCCTCGGCGTGAACCGCGTCGAGCCGTGCGAACGCGCGCTCGAACGTGCGGACCCCGACGGTTTCCTGCTCGCCGGGCGCTACACGCTGCTCGACCATGCCGGCGCGCTCGAACGGCTGATGCCGGAAAGCGCCGCGCGCGGGCTCGGGATCATCGTCGGCGGCCCGTACAACTCGGGCGTGCTCGCGGGCGGCACTCACTACGAGTATCAGCCGGCCACGCAGGCCATGCTCGACCGCGTCGCGCGCATCCGCCGGATCTGCGAACGATTCGGCGTCGATGTCCGCGCGGTGGCGCTGCAATTCTCGCTCGCGCACCCGGCCGTCGCGGCCGCGATCCCCGGCGCGAGCCGGCCCGATCGCATCGACGACAACCTGCGTCTCGCGGCGATGTCGATCCCGGCCGAGCTGTGGGATGTGCTGAAGGCCGAACGCCTGATTGCCGCGCAGGCACCGACGCCGGTTGGCCCGGTTTGAGGTTGAATCGGGCAGGCGCGGCCGCGTCAACCCACGGCCGAGCATCCCGGGCCGCGCGCAATCGCAACGGCTATCGCCAAGATTGCCATTTGCGCATTGCAGCCGGTGCAATTGGCGTCTAGCGTTTACGGGTTCGTCGACGAATACCCGTCACCCGACCCGAAAGGATGCCTCGCCATGCGAAGCCGCTTCCCGAAACGCCCCATGCTACCGGCCGCCGTGGCCTGCGTTGCACTCGCCTTCTGCGCGTCGTCCGCCCGCGCCGACGACTCCGCCGGCCTCGCGCCGCCGCAGCCGGCCACGCCCGTGCTGTCGACGACCGCGGCTGGCCTACAGGTCTACACGTGCGACTACGATGCCGGACACAAGCTCGCGTGGGTGTTCCAGCACCCGGAAGCGATGCTGTTCGACGCGAGCGGCACGCTCGTCGTCCGGCACGGCACGGGGCCGTCATGGGAGGCGCTCGACGGCAGCCGCATTACCGGCAAGAAACTCGCGGAAGCGCCAAGCGCAAGCCCGGGCAGCATTCCGCAACTCCTGCTCGCCGCGACGCCGGCCGCAACGGACGCGAAAGCCGCGGCCGGCACGCTCGCCGGCGTGCGCTTCGTGCAGCGGCTCGATACCGCGGGCGGCATGCCGCCGGATGCAGCGTGTTCGACCGAGCATGCGGTCGGCCGCTTCCCGTATTTCGCGCGCTACGTGTTCCTGAAATAACACACGACGGCGCGGCGCACGAAGCGACGGGCGTCACTGCGGTGTCGTCCGTCTCTCGCATCATATTGATCAGTCATCCTATTCTTGATGAATGGATGCATGCCGTCATCACGTACCGCAAAACTCAGCCGATCCGCATCGACAACTCGACATCGCCGCCGAAGGGCACCGACAGATAGCCGTTCTCCGGCGAGCGCACGTAGGCGAGATAGTCGGGGCTGAACTCGGCATTGTCGGCAACGACGAACGCGCCGGGCCGCAACCGTTGCTCGACGAGTGCAAGCACCTCCGGATACAGCGCCTTCGCACCGTCGAGCAGCAGCAGGTCGACCGAATCCGGCAGATCGGCGGCCAGCGTACGCAGCGCATCGCCCTCGCGAATCTCGACGAGATCGGCCAGCCCGGCCGCCGCCAGGTTCGCCCGCGCCCGCACGACCTTCGACGGCTCGAACTCGCTCGTGACCAGCCGGCCGCCGCCGTTGTCGCGCAGCGCAGCCGCGAGATGCAGCGTCGAAATGCCGAACGACGTGCCGAATTCGACGATCGACCGCGCGCCACCGCTGCGCGCGAGCATGTACAGCAGCGTGCCGGTCTCGCGCGACACGGCGAGCGGATAGTCCTTCAGGCGCGCATACAAGTCGGTGTAGTCGGTCTTGCTCCGCATCAGCCGCGCTTGCTCGTCGCGCGACAGGCTGGCGAAATCCGGGCTCGTCGCGGGCGACGAGGCGTCGGCTTCGTCGAACAGGCGTGCGAGCAGCGAGGCCAGCGGGTCGAGCGTCAGGGTGGTCATGCGAATCTCCGGGTTCAGGTTGAGTGCGTCGGTGCACCTGGTTAGAATATGACGAACTATTCAGGTTTTACTATTCGCATTGGCCAGCCACGCATGACCGACCGCCCGAACGCCCGGATTGCCACGCGCAAGCTGCCTCGGCAGGCTCGCTCGACCCAGCTCGTCGAGGCCGTCCTCCAGGCTGCTGTTCAGGTTTTGGCGAGCGAAGGCGCGCAGCGCTTCACGATGGCGCGCGTCGCCGAGCGCGCCGGCGTGAGCGTCGGCTCGCTGTACCAGTACTTCCCGAACAAGGCGGCCGTGCTGTTCCGGCTGCAGCATGACGAGTGGCGGCAGACGGCCGAGATGCTGCGCGGGATGCTGGAGGACGTGAACCGGACACCGCCCGAGCGGCTGCGCACGGCCGTTCACGCGTTCATCCGTTCGGAATGCGACGAGGCGCGGATGCGCATCGCGCTCGACGACGCCGCGCCGCTCTATCGCGACGCGCCCGAGGCACACGAAGCGAAGGCGGCCGGCAACCGCATCTTCCAGGCGTTCATGCGCGAGGCGCTGCCCGATGCACCGGACGCCACGCGCGAACTGGCCTGCGACCTGATCATCACCACGCTCACCGCGGCCGGCAAGGCGTTTTCGGAAAGCGAGCGCTCGCCCGATGAAATCGACGCGTATGCGAACGCGATGGCCGACATGTTCCGCGCCTACCTCGACCATCTCGCGCACAATTGAGGCCGGGGCGGCGACGAAAACCGCCTCGGCGCGATGGCGCCCTCGTCCGAATGCAGGTTGCGCGCGGCGGCGGATCCCGTCACCGGCCCCTGATTCCACCGGCCTGCCCGGCCACCATGAAAGAAATTTGTAATTTTCGATGCATCCCTCGCTTCCCCCTTGCCCGTCGACCCTGCATTCAAATAATCGCCTTAACGGATTCGAACTAGGCGTATACACGCGTGTCGACGCGACAGAGCCCCGTTGCACGCCGATATAAGCGCTGAGACATGCGCTGCATGCTCTTCCCCCAATGGGACGTGATTGGCGGTTCGCCTAACCTTCGCTACGGCAAAGCACACGTGACGGGGTCGACACCACAACGCGTCGCACGACGCGACACCCACGCGATCGTCTCGATTCGCACGGAACGACACGGATCACGCGTCATTCGTCCCCACGACGTTGCCGACAATCCCAACTAGATACGAGACACCCTGACGACGGTTCGCTACGGGCCGTTTCAGCATGCTGATAAAGGAGCAAGCTCATGAGTGATACCCCGGTGCAGCCGACGGTCGGCGTCGGCGCGGAAGAAACTGACTTTGGCACCAAGGGAGTCATCGACCGGTACTTCGACATTTCGTCGCGCGGCAGCACGCAGCGCCGCGAGATCATTGCCGGCGTCACGACCTTCCTCGCGATGGTCTATTCCGTGTTCGTCGTCCCCGGCATGTTCGGCAAGGCCGGCTTCGACACGAGCGCCGTGTTCGTCGCGGTCTGCCTCACGACCGCGTTCGGTTCGCTGCTGATGGGCCTGTGGGCGAAGCTGCCGATCGCGATCGGCTGCGCGATCTCGCTGACCGCGTTCACCGCGTTCGGCCTCGTGCTCGGCAAGGGGCTGTCGCCGACGGTCGCGCTCGGCGCCGTGTTCCTGATGGGCCTCGTGTTCACCGGCATTTCCGTCACCGGCGTGCGTTCGTGGATCCTGCGCAACCTGCCCGCGGGCGTCGCGCACGGCACCGGGATCGGCATCGGCCTGTTCCTGCTGCTGATCGCGTCGAACGACGTCGGCCTCGTGATCAAGAACCCGGGCGCCGGCCTGCCGGTCTCGCTTGGCCAGATCACCGCGTTCCCGGTCATCATGTCGATCATCGGCCTCGCCGCGATCTTCGGCCTCGAGAGGCGTCGCGTGCCGGGCGGCATCCTGCTCGTCGTGATCGCGATCTCGATCTTCGGGCTGGTCTTCGATCCGAGCGTGAAGTACCACGGCATCTTCGCGCTGCCGTCGCTGAGCGCACCGGGCCATGCGTCGCTGATCGGCGCGATGGACATCAAGGGCGCGCTGTCGATGGCCGTGCTGCCGAGCGTGCTGGCGCTGGTGATGACCGCCGTGTTCGACGCGACCGGCACGATCCGCGCGGTCGCGGGCCAGGCCGGCCAGCTCGACGAGAACGGCCGCATCATCAACGGCGGCCGTGCGCTGACCGCCGACTCGCTCAGCTCGATCTTCTCCGGCTTCCTCGGCGGTGCGCCGGCGGCAGCCTACATCGAGTCGAGCGTCGGCGTGGCCGCCGGCGCGAAGACGGGCCTCGCGGCCGCCGTGGTTGGCCTGCTGTTCCTCGTCGTGATGTTTTTCTCGCCGCTCGCGGGCCTCGTGCCGTCGTACGCCACCGCACCGGCGCTGATGTACGTCGGCCTGCTGATGCTCGGCAGCGTGAGCAAGCTGCACATGGACGACATGGTCGACGCGATGTCGGGCCTCGTGTGCGCGGTGTTCATCGTGCTGACCGCGAACATCGTGACGGGCATCATGCTCGGCTTCTCGACGCTCGTGATCGGCCGCATCGCCAGCGGCGAATTCCGCAAGCTCAACGTCGGCACCGTGCTCATCGCGGCCGTGCTCGTCACGTTCTATCTCGGCGGCTGGGCGATCTGACCGCGAATCGTGCGCGACGTCGCCGGCAGAAGGACGGCGCGCATCGGGACGACATCGTCTCCTCCACCATCATCGTTGATGGTCTCCAGGCCTGGGAACGCAAGTTTCCAGGCTTTTTTTGTTGATGGGGCGCAGTGCGACGCGAATCCGCCCCCGGTGCTACGATCGGGCTTTGCCTTCGGGAGCCCCCATGAACGCGCTCGGCATCGTCTCCGAATCGAGCACCCGGACGTCGGCGCACAAGCCGCCGTTCATCCCGTCGTTCGGCTTCCACGAAGTGCACGAATCGAAGCCGATCGATGCCGCGCCGGCGCGCATCATCGACACGGTCGCCACGCTCGACATGCGCACGGATCCGATCGTCGACGCGCTGCTCAACGTCCGCGAATTCCCGGCAGCCGTTGCCGCGTCGCTGCGCCCCGGCACCACACGCGTCGAACGCGAACGCTTCGGCCTCCATGCGTTCACGCCGCTGCATCGTGACGAAACGACGCTGTCGCTCGGCCTGATCGGCCGCTTCTGGCGCCCGGATCTCGGCGTGCTGAAGATCGCCGACGCGGCGGCGTTCGTGCGGCACGACGATCCGCGCGATGCGAAGCTGGTGCTCCGCTTCGAAGTCGTCGGACTCGCGTCGGGTGTGCACCTGCTGCGCACCGAAACCTTCGTGCATTGCCCGACCGCCCGCACGCGGCTGCTGTTCATGCCGTACTGGCTCGCGATCCGGATGGCGAGCGGCTGGATCCGGCGCCGCACGCTGACGGCTGTCGAAATGGCGCTGGCGTAGGGCCTCGCCGCACCTGCCATTGCGGCACGCGCGGACTACCCGCATCGAAACGGCTTGATCACGACCAGCCCGACGACGATCGCCGTCGCGGCCACGACCGCACCTGCCGCATGCCCGAGCCAAGGTGACATAAACCCATGCGCACGCAACCGTCAGGATTGCAATCAAATTCCGCCACAGCATCGCGCCAACCGGACCCGATCGATGACCCGCATCCGCAACCCCCTGAACCTCGCGCAGCTCCAGGCGTTCGTCTCCGCCGCGCATCACAAGAGCCTGCGCGCCGCCGCGCGCGAACTTGGCGTCACGCAGCCCGCGGTCACGCATACGATCCGCGAGCTCGAAACGGCGCTCAACGCGGAACTGCTCGCGCGCAGCGTGCGCGGCGTCGAGCTGACCGCGTGCGGCCATGCGCTGCTGCCGCGCGCCGAGCAGCTGCTCGGCGATATCCGCCGCACGGTCGAGGCCGTCGAGCAGGTGAAAGGCGAGATGTCGGGGCGCGTGGCGGTCGGCACGATGCCGTCGATCGCGCTGACCGCGCTGCCGCACGCGGTGACGGCGTTTCGCCAGTCGATGCCGAACGTGAGCCTGCATCTCGAGGAAGTGACGGTGCCCGACGCGCTCGCGCAGTTGCGCAACGGCACGCTCGACATCGCTGCGATGCACCATGTGCCCGCGCTCGACCGCGATTTCACGCAATCGCCGCTGCTGTCGACCGAATTCACCGTCGTGATGCGCGAAGGCCACCCGCTTGCGCATGCGCGCCGGTTAGAGGCATTGCTCGATGCCGAGTGGATCGTCACCGTCGGCGCCGAGCAGTTTCCGCACAGTGTGATGGTCGGGATGTTCGAGGCGCACGGGCTGCCGCTGCCCAAACGTTTGCTGCGCTCGCCGATGTCGTTCGCGGTGACGCTCGGGCTCGTCGCGCGCTCGGACGTGATCGGCTGCTTCACGCGCCCGCTCGCCGCGATGGTCGCGCCGCTGGGCATTCGCACGGCCGAACTCGACGAAGCCATGCCGCGCTTCGACCTGTCGATCATCGCGCGGCGCGACCTGCTGCCCACGCCGGCCGTCACGCAATTCGTCACGTGCCTGCAGCGCGCGGTCAACGAAACGCTCGGCTGAATCGTTCCTGTGTCTGAAACGGCGGCGCCCCTCATGCGCCGCCGCCGGGCCCGGTATCGGGGCTTGTCCTAGGCGCCCTGCCGGTATTTTGTCTTGATAATCTTCCGCACGTCGCGCGCCCGCATCGGGTGGGCGAAACGGACAGCCTGTCGCGAAGCCGCGCCGGGCCGAAGGCTTACGGCGCGGCACAACCGCGCACCCATCGAACAAAACGAGGAGTCACCGAGTGAAAAAGATTCTTGCGGCTGTGACCGTAGCCCTGCTCGCCGTATCGGCAGGCACCGCGTATGCGAAGGACTGGACGACCGTGCGGTTCGGCGTCGACGCAAGCTACCCGCCTTTCGAATCGAAAGGCGCTGACGGCAAGGTTGTGGGTTTCGACGTCGACCTCGGCAACGAAATCTGCCGCCGCATGAACGCGAAGTGCGTATGGATCGAAAACGACTTCGACGGGATGATTCCGGCGCTGAAGGCCCGCAAGTTCGACGGCGTGCTGTCGTCGATGTCGATGACGCCGGCGCGTCAGGAACAGATCGCCTTCTCGGCGAAGCTGTTCAACACGCCGACGCGCCTCGTCACGAAGAAGGGCACCGGCCTGATGCCGACGGCCGAATCGCTGAAGGGCAAGTCGGTCGGCGTCGAGCAGGGCACGATCCAGGAAACCTATGCGAAGACGTACTGGGCCTCGAAGGGCGTGAACGTCGTGCCTTACCAGAACCAGGACCAGGTCTACGCCGACCTGATCTCGGGCCGTCTGGACGGCGCGCTGCAGGACGCGGTGCAAGCTGAAATCGGCTTCCTGAAGACGCCGCGCGGCGCGAACTTCGATTTCGCCGGCAAGGACATCGACGATCCGAAGACGCTCGGCAACGGCGCCGGCATCGGCCTGCGCAAGGAAGACACCGACCTGAAGGCGAAGATCGACGGCGCGATCGCCGGCATGCGCAAGGACGGCACGTACGACAAGATCGCGAAGAAGTACTTCGATTTCGACGTCTACGGCAAGTAATCCGCCCGGCAAGCGCACGCTTCGCCTCGGCACGAACGGGCTCCGCAAGGAGCCCGTTTTTTTGCGCGGGCCGTGCCGGCAGCGTTATTTTTTCCGCCCCAACCTGATGATTCTCAACGAGAAACGGCGTGTTCTGGCGCCGGTTTGATGGCGGCGAGGAAGGCAACGTACAATCGATCTTCCACGCACACCGGATCATTCGCGGCTGCGCCGCACTCCCCCATCATGCAAACGCAGACCCATCCGCTGATTTCCCCCGCCGTCGGTACCGAACGCCAGATCACGAGCTTTCACTACGGCCCGCGCGGCGGCAAGAAGGTCTATATCCAGTCGTCGCTGCACGCGGACGAACTGCCCGGCATGCTGGTCGCCACCCTGCTGCGCCGCAAGATCGCCGCGCTCGAGACGGCCGGCAAGCTGCGTGGCGAAGTCGTCATCGTGCCGGTGCCGAACCCGATCGGCCTGTCGCAACACGTGTTCGGCGATCACCTCGGCCGCTTCGAGCTCGGCTCGATGCAGAACTTCAACCGCAATTTCTACGATCTCGCGGCGCTCGTGCTGCCGCGCGTCGAACACCGCCTGACTCACGACGCGCAGCACAACCTCGTCGCCGTGCGCGCCGCGATGCGCGAAGCGCTCGACGAGCAGAAGCCGCGCACCGAGCTCGACTCGCAGCGCCTCGCGCTGCAGAAGCTGTCGTTCGACGCCGATATCGTGCTCGACCTGCACTGCGACAGCGATGCGGTGATGCACCTCTACACGAATCCCGATCTGTGGCCGGACGTCGAGCCGCTGTCGCGCTACCTCGACGCGCAGGCGTCGCTGCTCGCGCTGAATTCGGTCGGCAACCCGTTCGACGAGATTCACAGCTTCTGCTGGTCGGACCTGCGCAACCGCTTCGGCGACCGCTTCCCGATCCCGAACGGTGCGATTTCCGTCACGATCGAGCTGCGCAGCGAGCGCGACGTGTCGTACGAGTTCGCCGAAAAGGACGCACAGGCGATCGTCGAATACCTGACCGAGCGTGGGGTCGTCGACGGCACGCCGGCGCCGCTGCCGCCGCTCGCGCATCCGGCCACGCCGCTCGCGGGCACCGATCCGCTCGTCGCGCCGGTGTCGGGCGTGATCGTGTTCCGCACGCCGGTCGGCGTGATGATCGAGGCCGGGCAGGCCGTGGCCGACATCGTCGATCCGCTGACCGATCGCGTCGTCACGCTGAAGAGCAGCGTGTCGGGCGTGCTGTACGCGCGCCAGATCGTGCGCTTCGCCACAGCCGGCATGGAAGTCGCGCGGATTGCCGGCGCGACCGCGATCCGCACGGGTTCGCTGCTGTCGGCCTGAGCGGCCGGTTTGCGCGCCGGAGCATGGCGCGCGCGTATCGCGATACCCGCCCGCACCAACGAAATCGCCCGCTTGCGCGGGCGATTTGCTTTCCGGATCGTCGATATCCGGCCATCCGGTAGGTGAAAACGTTCAGAACGCCGGGATGATCGCGCCGCCGAACTTCTGGTCGATGAACTTGCGCACGTCGTCCGATTCATAGGCCGCGACGAGCTTCTTCACCCACGGCTTGTCCTTGTCCTGCGCGCGCACCGCGATCAGGTTCGCGTACGGGCCGCGCAGATCCTCGATCGCGATCGCATCCTTCACCGGCGTGAGCCCGGCCTTCACCGCGTAGTCGGTGTTGATCGACGCGGCATCGACGTCGGGCAGCGCGCGCGGCAGTTGCGCGGAATCAAGCTCGACGATCTTGATCTTCTTCGGGTTCTCGGCGATGTCGAGCGGCGTGGCATTCACGCCGTTCGCGCCGACGCCCGGCTTCAGCTTGATCACCCCGTATTTCTGCAGCAGCAGCAGCGCGCGGTTGCCGTTCGACGGATCGTTCTGGATCCCGACCTTCGCGCCTACCGGCAAGTCCTTCAGCGACTTGAGTTTCTTCGAGTAGAAACCCATCGGCGCCGTGTACGTGAGCCCGACGTTGACGATCTTGTAGCCGCGCTGCTTGATCTGGCTGTCGAGGAACGGCTGGTGCTGGAAGCCGTTCGCGTCCAGATCGCCGGAATCGAGCGCCGCGTTCGGCTGCACGTAGTCGTTGAATTCGATGACCTTGATCGCGAGACCTTCGCGCGCGGCGACCTTCGTCACCTCGGTCCAGATCTGTGCGTCGGGGCCGCTCATCGTGCCGATTTTCAGCGTTTGCGGGTCGGCGTGCGCGCCGGGCGCCGCGAATGCCAGCGCGGCGGCGAGTGCGCCGAGGCCGGTCAGGAATGAACGTCGCATGGTGTCCTCTGTCCCGTGTCGTTTGTTGGAACACGGATCGTGGCATGGGGCCGGAACGCCGCCAACCAAGCTTATTTCATGTGCATATTCCTGATTCCGGTCGAATCTCAGTCTGAATCGGTATAACCACCGGCTATACAACCGGGCAGAATTCGGTGTCGCATCGACGCCACAGATTCTTCATATGACAGTCGCTGTCATATTCATTACGTGGCCCCTCGATAAAGTTGCCGCCGGTACGTGAAAGCGCCCATAGAGAGCGCCGGAACCGCAACTGGACACGCCATTTATTCGCTCGGAGAACCCTTTGAACAAGAAACTGTTGACCATCGCCGCTCTGGCAGCAACGGCCGGCACGGCGCACGCACAAAGCAGCGTGACCCTGTACGGCGTCATCGATGCCGGTATCAGCTACGTGAACCACAGCAAGACCGCCAACGGCGGTACGGGCAAGCTGTTCAAGTACGACGACGGCGTTGCCCAGGGCAGCCGTTGGGGCCTGCGCGGCACCGAAGACCTCGGTGGCGGCCTGAAGGCGATCTTCGTGCTCGAAAACGGCTTCAACAGCGGTAACGGCACGATCGGCCAGGGTGGCGCGATCTTCGGCCGCCAGGCTTACGTCGGCCTGAGCCAGTCGCAATACGGCACGGTCACGTTCGGCCGCCAGTACTCGTTCTCGACCGACATCCTCGGCTCGAACTACTCGACGGGCGGCAACACGGTCGCGGGTAACTACGCGTACCACGTGAACGACCTCGACCAGCTCACGTCGAGCCGCATCAACAACGCCGTGAAGTTCCAGAGCGCGAACTACTCGGGCTTCACGTTCGGCGCGTTGTACGGCTTCTCGAACTCGACGGACTTCGCCGGCGCACCGGCGACGACGACGGGCACGACGACGACGGCAGGCTCGTCGCGCGCATACAGCTTCGGCCTGAACTACGCGAACGGCCCGTTCTCGCTGGGCGCAGCGTACACGGACATCCGCTTCCCGAGCCAGTCGACGCCGGCTTTCTCGACGACGATCGCGAATATCGCAACGGGCAACGTCCGCGACCTGCGCACGTACGGCGTCGGTGGCCGCTACGTCTGGGGCCCGGCAACGGCATGGCTGCTGTGGACGCGTACGCA
Organism: Burkholderia sp. AU45274; assembly: GCF_030482505.1. Taxonomy (NCBI): domain Bacteria; kingdom Pseudomonadati; phylum Pseudomonadota; class Betaproteobacteria; order Burkholderiales; family Burkholderiaceae; genus Burkholderia; species Burkholderia sp. AU45274. The sequence goes on from NZ_JAUJQE010000007.1 coordinate 135,387, forward strand.
GTTCTCGACCGTGTCGGGCGCGGGCGGCACGTTCTACAACGCGTATGAAGCAGGTGCGAAGTACGCCTTCACGCCGGCTCTGTCGGGCGGCCTCGGCTACACGTACACGAACGCCACGCAAAGCGGCAACTCGTGGCACTGGAACCAGGTCAACGGTATCGCCGACTACGCACTCAGCAAGCGTACGGACGTGTACGGCCTGGTCGTGTACCAGCAGGCATCGGGCAAGGGCGTGCAAGCGCAGATCGGCTCGAGCACGAGCTACTTCAATACGTCGGGCACGGGTTCGAAGAACCAGATCGCCGCACGTATCGGTATCCGTCACAAGTTCTAAAGCATCCGCTTAACACGCGGATCACGACGACAAGAAGCGCCCCGCTCCACGCGGGGCGCTTTTTTATGGGCTTTTAAGTTTCGCTTAATTCTGGGCTGAGAGGATGCTCTCACCCCCCCTGTTGGCCGCCTGAACATCGGCGGCTTTTTTTTGAACCGCCGACGGCGCCGCCATCGATTGCCCACAAGACAAGACAGGATCGGAGGCCATGATGATCGAAGATACCGTTTTCAGCCATCTGCACGCGATTCTGACGTGCCAACACTCGATGCCGGTCCAGAGCTGCCGCGTATCGGTCGAAATGCAGCGCCCGTGGGGCCGGCCGTATCGCCTCGTCGAATGGACGATGCATCTCGACGCGCCCGCGCGGCGCCAGATCGTGCCGGCCGAATCGACCGACGAAGAAATCGCCGAGGTCGTCGCCTCGCACGTGCCGGGCCGGCTTTACGGCGACGGCCGCCTGCAGTTCTGAACGACTTCCCGCTCCATCCGCTTGCCTGGTTTCACCCGCGCCGCACCCATCGTGCGGCAGTCGGTCTCGTTTGATGCCGCAACGAAACCTGCTACGCTGCGCGTTTTCGTCCACGCAACACACGATGGAAAACGCATTCAACGAACGTGGCGTGATGATCACGCGCAACGGCCTGTCGGCCGCCGGGCAGGTATTCGCACTCCGTGACATCCGCCAGGTCGACGTCGTCAAGATTCCGAAGAACCGCCTCGTGCCGTCGCTGATCTCGCTGATCGGCGCGGCCGTCGCCGTCGCAGGCGGCATCGCCGGATCGAGCGCCGCGCTCGTCGTCGGCGTGATGCTCGCCGTCGTCGGCTATCTCTCATGGGCCACGCAGGACGTCACGTATCGCCTGATGGTCGAGATGCCCGACGGCAAGCGCGAAGCACTGTCGAGCGTCGACGTCGAGTTCGTCGAACGCGTCGCGCAGGTCGTGCGCGATGCGCAGGCGGCGAAAGCGGCCGGCTGATTCCGTTCGCTTCCCTGCACGCGTCAATTCACGGTGCGCCGGCCACGCGTGGCGCGTTTCGCGCCGCGCAACGGCAGCGTCGATTACCGCGTCGAATCGCATTCCGTCTCCTCGTCGCCAACACCGCGCCTGCGCTGCGACCGCCGACCGCCTAGTATGGAAAGAGCGGCTCGCCGCCGCATCGTCCGATGGAGGCCAGCATGAACGTCCAGACGCTGTCCGGCACGCTTCGCGCGCAGGAACTGCTGATCGTGTCGATGATCCGCGCGCTTCCCCCTGACACACGCCGAGCGCTCGTCGACCTCTACACCGAACAGATCGCATTCGCCGAGCAGGCCGGCCTCGAAAGCCACGGCGATCGCGCGACGCACGATGCGTTCATCACGCATGCGCGCAACCTGCTGATCCGCATCGAAGCGCTGGCCTAGGGCCTGTTCACGCCCGCGTTTTTCCCGAATTTCCCGCCGCGGCTCGCCCGAGCCGCGCAGGTAAGCGCTCACCCACGCGAGCCGCTTTCCGTTCTTGTATTGATAATAATTCTCATTTACACTGGTAAAGTTATCAGTTGCCTTTCAATTCGCCGCTCGCCGCCTTCCGTGCGCGGGCGGGCCAGCCAGGTGAACGCGTCACCCAGCCAGCCTTCGGGCTTGTCATCATCAATGGGAGACCACCTGTGCATTGCTATACGCTGGCGCGGCGGCCGATCTGTGCCGCGCTGTTCGGCGCGTTCGGCCTGTCCGCCGCCACGGCTCACGCCGATTCGACGCCGCAAGGCGCCAACCCGCCTGCCGCCCTCCTCGTCGCCGCGTCCACGCGCGGCGATGCGGCGCTGCTCGATCCCGTCACCGTCACGGCCAACCGCACCGCCACGGCCGCGAGCCGCACGGCGGCGTCCGTGTCGGTAATCACCGACGAGGATCTGGAAGAACAGCAGGCCACCAACATCAAGGACGCGCTGCGCTACGAGCCGGGCGTCACGGTGCGCCGCACCGCGTACCGGCCCGGCAACGCCGCGCTCGGCGGCGGCCGCGACGGCGATTCGAGCATCAACATCCGCGGCCTCGAAGGCAATCGCGTGCTGCTGATGGAAGACGGCATCCGCCTGCCGAACGCGTTTTCATTCGGCCCGCTCGAAGCGGGGCGCGGCGACTACGCCGATCTCGACACGCTCAAGCGCATCGAGATCCTGCGCGGGCCGGCCTCGGCGCTGTACGGCAGCGACGGCCTGACCGGCGCGGCGAACTTCATCACGAAGGATCCGCGCGACCTGCTGTCGATCTACAACAAACCCTATTACTTCTCGTTCCGGCCGAGCTACGACTCGGCCGACCGCAGCGTCGGCGCGACCGTGTCGGCCGCGGGCGGCAACGATCGCGTGCAGGGGATGATCATCGCCGACGGCCGGCGCGGCCACGAGGTCGACACGCGCGGCAGCAACAACTCGGCAAGCACGCTGCGCACCACGTCGAACCCGCAGGACGTCTATTCGGAATCGCTGCTCGGCAAGCTCGTGCTGACGCCGACCACGCGCGACACGATCAGGTTCACCGCCGAAACGGTGCAGCGCCGCGTGAGCACCGACGTGCTGTCGGCGATCAGCCCGCCGACCACGCTCGGCCTCACGACCTACGACCGGCTCGAACGCAACCGCTTCAGCGTCGACTACGATTTCCGCGACGACGCGTTCCGCGGGTTCCAGACCGCGCACGTGCAGTTCTACTACCAGGACGCGAAGCAGGACCAATACGCGTTCGAGACGCGCGGCCGGGCGGCTTCGCGTTCGCGCGACAACCAGTACAAGGAGCGCACGTTCGGCGGCTCCGCGTTCGCCGAAAGCGGCTTCGCGACAGGCCCGTTCGCGCACAAGCTGCTTTACGGCGTCGACGGCAGCGTGTCGCGCGTGACGAACCTGCGCGACGGCACGGTGCCGGGCGTCGGCGAGGCGTTCCCGAACAAGGCGTTCCCCGACACCGACTACACGCTGTTCGGCGCGTTCGTGCAGGACCAGATCGGCTACGGGCGCCTGCTCGTCACGCCGGGCCTGCGCTTCGACACGTACCGGCTGAACCCGACCGCCAACGATCCGCTGTTCACCGGCAAGGCGGTATCGACGAGCGCGAACGAACTGTCGCCGCGCGTCGCCGTGCTCTACGAGATCACGCCCGCGGTCATTCCGTACGTACAGTACGCACACGGCTTTCGCGCGCCGACGCCCGACCAGGTGAACAGCAGCTTCTCGAACCCGGTGTACGGCTACACGTCGATCGGCAATCCGAACCTGAAGCCCGAGACGAGCGACACGTTCGAAGCCGGCCTGCGCGGCAAGGCGGGCACCGGCTACGGCGTCGTGCGCTACAGCGCCGCCGCGTTCACGGGCCGCTACCGCAACTTCATCTCGCGCACGACGATCGCCGGCAGCGGCCGGCCCACCGACCCGTTCGTGTTCCAGTACGTGAACTTCGCCGACGCGCGCATTCACGGCCTCGAAGGCCGCGCCGAATGGGTGATGCCGAACGGCATCACGCTGAAGACGGCGATGGCTTTCACCAAGGGCTCGACGCAGAACGACGGCGCGGCCAGCCAGCCGCTGAACACCGTCAATCCGTTCTCGGCCGTGTTCGGCGTGCGCTACGAGCCGACCGAGCGCTGGTATGTGCAGACCGACCTGCTGTTCCAGGCCGCGAAACGCGACAAGGACATCGACAAGTCCGACTGCTCGAACAAGGCGTGCTTCTCGCCGCCGTCGTCGTTCGTCGTCGACCTGCGCGGCGGCTACCGCTTCAACAAGCATGTGAGCGCGACGATCGGCATCCGCAACCTGTTCGACCGCAAGTACTGGAACTGGTCGGACGTGCGCGGCATCGCAGCCGATTCGCAGGTGCTCGACGCGTATACGTCGTCCGGTCGCACGGTCGCCGTCAGCATGAAAGTGGATTTCTGATGCGCGCCGCCCGCGCTGCCACCCCAACCGTTACTTGAAGGAGTCCGACATGATGCAATCCGCCCTTCCCGGTCAACCCACCACGCCGGCCCGCGCAGCCGCCGCGCTGCGCGACGCGTTCATCCAGCTCAAGACCGAGCGCCAGCTGCGCAACCGCGACGTCGCACAGGCGCTCGGCGTCAGCGAAGGCGAGGCGCTCGCCGCGTTCGTCGGCGAGCACGTCGTGCGGCTCGACGCGCGCTTTCCGGCGATGTTCGAGGAAATGCCGCGCCTCGGTCGCGTGATGGCGCTCACGCGCAACGACACGGCTGTCCACGAAAAGGACGGCGAATACGCGCAGATGAGCCACGACGGCCCCGTCGGCCTCGCGCTCGGCGATATCGACTTGCGCATCTTCTATCGTCACTGGGTATCGGCATTCGCGGTGCGCGACGAGACCGCGCACGGCCCGCTGAAGAGCCTGCAGTTCTTCGACGCGCAGGGCCATGCGATCCACAAGGTCTACCTGCGCGCGCACAGCGACCACGCCGCGTACGACGCGTTCGTCGAGCGCTGGCGTGCGCCGTCGCAGGAGCCGGGCCTCGAGGTCGCGCCCGCCGCGCCGAAAACGCCCGAGCGCGCCGATACCGAGATCGACGTCGCGGGCTTCCGCGCCGCGTGGGACACGATGACCGACACGCACCAGTTCTTCGGCATCACGCAGCGCTTCGGCGTGAGCCGCATGCAGGCACTGCGGCTCGCCGATCCGCAATACGCGTATCCGGTCGAAACCACACATGCGCTGCGCCACGTACTCCAGCAGGCCGCTCGGAGCGGCCAGCCGATCATGGTGTTCGTCGGCAACGCAGGGATGATCCAGATCCATACCGGCCCCGTCGCGAACGTGCGCGAGGTTGGCGCGTGGATCAACGTGCTCGACCCGGGCTTCAACCTGCACGTGCGCGAAGACCTGATCGCCGCCGCGTGGGTCGTGAAGAAGCCGACGAGCGACGGCATCGTCACGTCGCTCGAGCTGTTCGACCGGCAGGGCGACCACGTCGCGCTGCTGTTCGGCGAGCGCAAGCCCGGCAAGGTCGAACGCGACGACTGGCGTGCGCTCGTCGCGACGCTGCCGGCCGCGGCTCGCGGAGGCGCGCGGTGAGCGGGCGACCGTTCGATCCGCGCCGCCGCGCGGTGCTGGCGAGCGCGGCGGCCGGCGCGCTCGCGGGCGCGCTGCCCGGCAGCGTGCTCGCCCAGGGTGCGCAGGCCGCACCGAAACGCGTGGTCGTGATCGGCGGCGCACTCGCGGAAACCGCGTTCGCGCTCGGCGGCGCGGAAACGCCGCGCTACCGGCTCGTCGGCGCCGACACGACCTGCACGTACCCCGACGCCGCGAAGCGGCTGCCGAAGGTCGGCTATCAGCGCGCGCTGTCGGCCGAGGGGCTGCTGTCGCTGCGGCCCGATCTCGTGCTCGCGTCGGCCGAAGCCGGCCCGCCCACCGCGATCGCGCAAGTCAAGAACGCCGGCGTTGCGGTAACGACGTTCGATGAACGCCACGACGTCGAATCGGTGCGCGCGAAGATCACCGGCGTCGCGCAGGCGCTCGACGTGCGCGACGCGGGCACCGCGCTGCTGCAACGTTTCGACCGCGACTGGCAGGCCGCGCGCGACGCGGTCGCCGCCCGTGCGCCCGGCGGCGCGCAGCCGCCGCGCGTGCTGTTCGTGCTGAACCATACCGGCAACCAGGCGCTCGTCGCCGGCCAGCGCACGGCCGCCGACGCGATGATCCGCTACGCGGGCGCGCGCAATGCGATGCAGGGCTTCGATCACTACAAGCCGCTGACGACCGAGGCGCTGGCCGCCGCCGCGCCCGACATCGTGCTGATCTCCGACGAAGGGCTCGCGGCCGTCGGCGGCCGCGCCGCGCTGCTCGCGACGCCCGGCTTCGTCGCGACGCCGGCCGGCCGCGCGCAGCGCGTGGTCGCGCTCGACGCGCTGTTCCTGCTCGGCTTCGGCCCGCGCCTGCCGCTCGCCGTCACGACCCTGCACCGACGCCTGTCGGATGCGCTCGCCTGATTCCGGATCGACCCGATGCCCGCTCACGCTTCGCCTTTCCCCGCATCGTCGCCCGCGTCAAGCGCCGGTGCCGCGCGCATCGGCGCGTCGCGCCGTTTCGCCCCGTTCGCGCTGGCCGCGCTCGCCTGCCTCGTATGCGCGATGTCCGTCGTCGCGCTGTGCGTCGGCGCCTATCGCATTCCGCTCGCGGAAGCCTGGGCCGCGCTGACCGGCGATGCGGCCGCACAGCAAGCGCGCGCGGTGCTGTTCGACATCCGCGCACCGCGCGTCGCGCTCGCGTTGCTGGTCGGCGGCGGCTTCGGCGCGACCGGCGCCGCGATGCAGGCGCTGTTCCGCAACCCGCTCGCCGATCCGGGGCTCGTCGGCGTGTCGAGCGGCGCCGCGCTCGGCGCGACGACGATGATCGTGCTCGGCCCCGCGCTCTTTGCCGCACACGTGAGCGCGGCCGCGTTGCCCATCGCCGCGTTCGCAGGCGCGCTCGCGGTCGCGGCGCTCGTCTATCGGCTCGCCGCGTCGCGCGGCCGGCTCGCGCTGCCGCTGCTGCTGCTCGCCGGCATCGCGATCAACGCGCTGGTCGGCGCGGCGATCGGGCTCCTCACGTTCGTCGCCGACGACGCGCAATTGCGCTCGCTGACCTTCTGGAGCCTCGGCAGCCTCGGCGGCGCGCAATGGTCCGCGCTGGCGGCCGTCGCGCCGTGCGTCGCGATCGGCTGCGTGCTGCTCGCGCGTGAACGCGACGCGCTGAATGCGTTGCAGCTCGGCGAAACCGAGGCGCTGCACCTCGGCGTGCCCGTGCAGCGGCTGAAGCGGCGCGTGCTCGTCGCGGTCGCGCTCGCGGTCGGCGCGCTGGTGTCGTGCGCGGGCATCATCGGCTTCATCGGGCTCGTCGCGCCGCATTGCGTGCGGCTCGCGTGCGGCCCCGACCAGCGCGTCGTGCTGCCGGGCGCCGCGCTGCTCGGCGCGCTGCTGACGCTCGCCGCCGATCTCGCCGCGCGCACCATTGCCGCGCCCGCCGAAATTCCGCTCGGCGTGCTGACCGCGCTGCTCGGCGCACCGTTCTTTCTCGCGCTGCTGTGGAAGAGCCGCGGCGCGCTCGGCGGCTAACCCTTCTTTCACGACGATCATGCTGACCGCCCATCACCTCGACGTCGCCCGTCGACACAACGCGATCCTGCGCGACCTGTCGCTGTCGATCGAACCCGGCCGCGTGACCGCGCTGCTCGGCCGCAACGGCGCGGGCAAAAGCACGCTGCTGAAAACCTTCGCCGGCGAACTCACCGGCGCCGTCGCGCCGAACGGCGTGCGCGTGACCGGCGACATCACGCTGAACGGCGAACCGCTCGCACGCATCGACGCACCGCGGCTCGCGTGCCTGCGCGCGGTGCTGCCGCAGGCCGCGCAGCCGGCGTTCCCGTTCAGCGTCGACGAGATCGTGCTGCTCGGCCGCTATCCGCATGCGCGGCGCAGCGGTGCGACGTCGCTTCGCGATCGCGAGATCGCGTGGTGCGCGCTCGAACGCGCGGGCGCCGATGCACTCGTCGGCCGCGACGTCACGACGCTGTCCGGCGGCGAACTCGCGCGCGTGCAGTTCGCCCGTGTGCTCGCGCAGCTGTGGCCGGACGACGATGCGACGGAAAGCGGCCCGCGCTACCTGCTGCTCGACGAGCCGACCGCCGCGCTCGATCTCGCACATCAGCACCGCCTGCTCGAAACCGTGCGCGCCGTTGCACGCGAATGGCAGCTCGGCGTGCTCGCGATCGTGCACGATCCGAATCTCGCCGCACGGCATGCGGATACGATCGCGATGCTCGCCGACGGCACGATCGTCGCGCACGGCACGCCGCGCGACGTGATGACGCCGGCGCACATCGCGCAGTGCTACGGATTCGCGGTGAAGATGGTGGAAACCGGCGACGGTGCACCGCCGGTGATGGTGCCGGCGTAGCGCGGGCGTGTGCCGCAGGTCGCATGAGCGTTGCGTCGCGCGATGTCCTGCTTGATCGATGGCAACGACTGTCACGACGCATCATTCGCGCTTCGCGAATCCCCTTCAAGGAGACCCACGTGCCGCTTCCGATGACCCGCATCATCCTGTACGTCCAGGACGTCGCGTTGCTGAAGGCGTTCTACCAACGGTATTTTGATCTACCCGTCATCGAGGAAATCGAAAACGAGTGGGTCGTGCTCGGCGCAAGCGCCATCGAACTCGCGCTGCATCTCGCCGGCCCGGCGTTCCGCCACGCGATGTCGGGTCACACGGAACCGCGCGCGGAAACCAGCCACGTGAAGTTCGTGTTCTCGATCGACCGTGACATCGCCGTACATCGCAACCGATTGGCCGGCAGCGGCGTGACGGTACGCGACCTCAAGCGCTATGAAGGGTTCGCGTACACGATGTACGACGGCGTCGATCCGGAAGGCAACGTCTTCCAGGTGATGCAGGCCGACTGACGTTCCGTTCGGCCTGGGCGCTCACTCAAACGCCCCGGCCGACATCGCCCTCACCCAGCGCCGCACGGACGGCGCGCCTCCCCGCTCAATGCTCGAGATCCGCCGCGCCGAACGTCCGCATCTTCCACCCGAGCCGCACGGCGAGCATTCGCATCGAGAACCCGGCCGCCAGCGCGACGACCGTCGCGAAGCCCGCCTCGACGCCGAGATGCTGCATCCCGACATAGAGCCCGCCCGTGACGAACGCGACGCTCGCATACAGCTCCTCGCGCAGGATCAGCGGCATCTCGTTGCACAGCAGGTCGCGCAGCATCCCGCCGCAGACACCCGTGATCGCGCCGGCCAGCACGACGATGATCGGCGCGGTGCCCGTCGACGCGCCGATATCGCAGCCGATGATCGTAAACGCCGCGAGGCCGATCGCGTCGACCGTGACGAACAGCGTCTTCATTCGCGTGACATGCCGTGCGACCCACGACGCGACGGTCGCCGCGACGAGCGTGATCACCAGGTACTCGGGATGCGCGATCCAGCCGAGCGGATAGTGGCCGAGCAGCACGTCGCGCACGGTGCCGCCGCCGAGCGCCGTCACCGCGCCGACGAGCGCGAGCCCGAAGCGGTCCATCCCGCGGCGCATGCCCATCAGCGCCCCCGACATCGCTTCCGCGACGATCGCAATCAGATAAAGCGTATGCATGGTGCGCGTCAGTCATCCGTCCGGAACAGGTCGAGCACACGTTCGCGCTCGGCCGCATCGACCGCGGCAGGCATCGGCTCGGCAGGCTTGCCGTTGTTGCCCGGCGCGTCGGACGCGCCGCCCACCGCCGCCGCCCCGCCGCACGCGAAGCGGCTGCGGATGTACGACGGCACGTCGGCCGTGCACGTGCCGCGCGTGTATTCGGCGTAGACGAAGTCGCCGTCGACGAGTGCGACGTCCTGCGGCGGCGTTGCCTCGATGGGCGTACGCCCGTCGACGGCCGTCTTCATGTAGTCGAGCCAGACCGGCAGCGCCAGCGACGCACCGGTCGCGCGCCCCATCGGGCGCGGCGTGTCGTAGCCGAGCCACGCGACCGCGACGATGCCCGACGAGTAGCCGGCGAACCAGACATCCTTCGAGCCGTTCGACGTGCCCGTCTTGCCGGCCGCGTCGTCGCGGCGCAGCGCGAGCGCGCCGCGCGCGGTGCCGGACTTCACGACGTCGCGCAGCATGCTGTCCATCACGAACGCGTTGCGCGCCGACACGACGCGCTCGCCCGACGGCGCCGTCGCCTCGTATATCGCGCCGCCGTGACGCTGCTTCACCGACAGGATCAGGCGCGGCTCCATCCGCGTGCCGCCGTTCGCGAACACGCTGTACGCGCTCGCCAGTTCGAGCGGCGTCACGGCGCCCGCGCCGAGCGCGAGCGGCAGCGACGCCGGATTGCGCTGCGCGTCGAAGCCGAAGTGCACCGCGTGCTGCTGCACGTAGCGCGCGTCAGTGGCCTGCATCAGGCTGACCGCCACCAGGTTCTTCGAGCGCATGAGCCCGCGCCGCACCGGAATGAATCCCTCGTAGTTGTTGGCGAAATTGCGCGGGCGCCATGGACGCGCGCCGGTTTCCTCATGCGTGAGCGTGCGCTGCGTATCGTCGACGAGCACGCCCGGGAAGTAGCCCTTTTCCAGCGCCGCCGAATAGACGAACGGCTTGAAGCTCGAACCCGGCTGGCGATACGCCTGCAGCGCATGGTCGAATACGTTGCGGTTGAAATCCGCGCCGCCGACGAGCGCGAGCATGTCGCCGGTTGCCGCGTCGAGCGATACCAGTGCGCCTTCGAGCCCGTTGCGCGCATCGCGCTGCGCGCGCGGCTGGCGGCTCAGCGTGCGGGCGAGCGACGATTCGGCCGCGCGCTGGTCGCGCATCGAGATCGTCGTCGTCACGTCGAGGCCGAGCGTATAGGCATCGTCATGGAAACGCTCGACCATCATCCGGCGCGCGCGCTCGGCGACGTACGGCGCCGCGATGATCCCCGGCGGCGGCGTGGTTGCCAGCACGATCGGCGCGTCGACGGCCGCGTGATACGTCGCGTCGTCGAGCTGGCCGAGCGCATGCATGCGGCCGAGCACGTAGTTGCGCCGCGCGGTTGCGCGTGCCGGATTGACGACCGGGTTGAACGCGGACGGCGCCTTCGGCAGCCCCGCGAGCACCGCCGCCTCGCCCACGCTCAGCGCGTCGAGCGGCTTGCCGAAATACACGTTCGCGGCCGCCGCGAAACCGTACGCGCGCTCGCCGAGATAGATCTCGTTCATGTACAGCTCGAGCAGCTTGTCCTTGCTGTATTCGCGTTCGAGCTTGGTCGCCATCAGGATCTCGGCGAGCTTACGGCTCAGCACCTTGTCGCGCGTCAGGTAGAAGTTGCGCGCGACCTGCATCGTGATCGTGCTGCCGCCCTGCCCAGGCTGCCCCGTCACGACGTTCGCGAACGTCGCGCGCGCGAGGCCGTTGAAATCGACCGCGCCGTGCTGGTAGAACTTCGCGTCCTCGGCCGCGAGCAGCGCCTGCCGCATCAGCGGCGGGATGCGTTCGAGCGGCACGAACTCGCGCCGCTCGACACCGTATTCGGCCAGCAGGTCGCCATCGCGCGAGAAGATCCGCAGCGGCAGCGCGGGACGATACACGGCGAGGTGCTCGACGGACGGCAACTGCGTCCAGATCCGCTGGATCGTCCATGCGCCGATGCCCGCGCAGGCGACCGTCAGGCCGAGCAGCGCGCCCGCAAGCGTGCGCCACACACGGCGACGGCGTGGCGGTGGCGCGGATGGCGGCGGCAGGGATGCGGTGTGGTCGGTCATGTCGGGCTCCTTCTTCGATGCTGTGACGGCCGGTGCGCGAGAGGCACCGACGGTCACGAAAGGCGCGCATTGTCGAAGGGATGGCACGAAACCGGAACATTCTTTAGCCAAAGTTTGGCTGGCTAAATTTTATTTAGGAAAGTGTGCCTTGGCCGTTCACGTCGCATCTGCGACCGCGTGACGCACCGTTGGACGAACCGTGCTGCGCGCGATCCGGTTCGGCGGTAGCATCGGGTGATGTTCGATCGATACCTCGGCCTGTGGGGCCTCGTTCCTGACGGCGGCCCGATCCTGACCGCGAGCGGCGGCCTGTTGCCCGTCGTCTGGCAATCGCGGCCGGCGATGTTGAAAGTCGCTACCTGCGACGAAGAACGTCGCGGTAATGCGCTGATGACCTGGTGGAACGGGCAAGGCGCCGCGCAGGTGTGGGAGCACGACAGCGATGCGGTTCTGCTCGAACGGGCGCAGCCGGAACCGACGCTGGCCGGTTTTTCGGCATCGGGGCATGACGACGATGCGATGCGCATCGCGTGCGATGTCGTCGCGCGGCTGCATGCGCATCGTGCTTCGGAGCCGCCTTGGGTCGTGCCGCTGCATGACTGGTTTCAGGCGCTGCTGTCCGACGCGTCAGCCAATGACGTGCTGCGTCGCTCGGCAACGGTCGCGCGGCAGCTGCTGGACGGGCCGCTCGTCGACGAAGTCGTCCTGCACGGCGACATCCATCACGGCAACATTCTCCATTTCGGCGATCGCGGCTGGCGTGCGATCGACCCGAAAGGCCTGCGCGGCGATCGCGCGTTCGACTACGCGAACCTGTTCTGCAATCCTTCGCACGATGTTGCGGTCGATCCGGTGCGCTTCGAACAGCGTGTCATAGTCGTGGCCGACGCTGCGCGGCTCGACAGGCGCCGGCTGCTGCAGTGGATTCTCGCGTGGTCGGGTTTGTCGGCCGTGTGGCTGATCGAAGACGGCCTGTCGCCCGATACACGGCTGCAGGTCGCGACGCTCGCGGCGGCTGCGCTCGGCCTGTAGCCACACGCATCGCCCGTGAAAACAGGTTCGTCGCGAATTTCCGGGAAACGCGGGGAAGACCAGCGGCTCTCGGCCAGCCGGGGACGTTCGACAAGGGTGCGGGAATCGTCGACAATCAAGCCCGCTTATATAACCATTCCAACAAAGGCAAAACAATGATGACTTCCAGCGACGGCCTGACCAGTCCGGCACGTCTCCTGCGGATAGCCTCGTGGGTAATTGCGATCATCTTCGCTGTCTTTCTGAACATGCTCGGCAGTCTCGTGATTCGCGACATGGCCTTCGCTCCGAGGGGCGGGCCGCCCGTCGTCGAGCAATTCGCGGATGCGCCATTGAAGGCGCGGCTGGATGCAGCCCGGCGCGATCTGCAGGCACGGCACGACGCGCTTGCCGAGAAGGCCGACGCAATGGAGGTGGCTCGCGGACGCGCCGCGAAGGAGTACGCGGCCGAGAAAGAAAGTTTCCGCAACTGGCTGGCAACCCGCTCGGTGACGGGAGACAGTGCGAGGGACCCGGACATTCTGGCGCGAACTCGCAAGCTGGATACGCTCCAGGCCGTGGTCGTCAACTGGCAGCATCAGATCGATGCGATCGGCGACCAGCAACGGGCCCTGGCGTCGCAGCAGACTCAAGTCGACACGCAAATCGCCGACGCGGACGCGGCAGCCCAACAGCGCTTCGAAAAGGCGAACCGGCATTACGAGTTGCAGGTGTTCGGACTGCGGCTTGCGCTCACACTGCCGATTCTGCTGATGGCGATCTGGCTGTTCGTGCGCTATCGCAAGATGCGCTACTGGCCTTTCGTGTATGGCTTCGGCCTGTTTTCACTGAGCGCGTTTTTCATCGAACTGGTCCCGTACTTGCCGAATTTCGGCGGCTATGTCCGGGTCCTGGTCGGCATTGCGCTCACGGTGTTCGCCGGCCTTTACATGATGAAGGCCTTTCAGCGCTATGCCGAACGCAAGCGGCTCGAATTGCAGCAGGACCAGGGAGAACGTGCGCGCACGATCGGATACGAAAAGGCCGTTCGCTCACTCGAGAAAAAGCGCTGCCCGTCCTGCGACAAACAATGGAATCTCGGCGGCGACGACTCCACGTTCTGCGTGCATTGCGGATTGCGGCTCTTCAACGTATGCGGATGCGGTGGCCGGAATTTCTTCTTCTTCCCGCATTGCCATCAATGTGGCGCGACGCAGGGCAATGAGTCGCCGGCGGCATCCGACTGACGGTCGGTGGGTTCGCAACACGCACTGGCTGGATTCCGTCGATGCCGGGTTGAATCCGCAGGTGATACCTGCCGTTGGAACCGCGGCCACCCGACCGCCGGAAACGGGGCGTCAAACGGCCCGCCTGGAAACCCGCGAAGAACCCGAAAAAAAACCCGCCGGCATTCACCGGCGGGCTTTCACATCCAACTGCCTGAACGACGCTTAACGCGCCGGATTCAGCAACAGGTTCATGTGACGGTTCACATCTTTGTACAGCAGGTAACGGAAGCGCCCAGGCCCACCCGAGTAGCACGCCTGCGGGCAGAAAGCACGCAACCACATGAAGTCACCGGCTTCGACCTCGACCCAATCCTGGTTCAGCCGATAAACAGCCTTCCCTTCGAGCACATACAACCCGTGCTCCATCACGTGCGTTTCAGCGAACGGAATCACGCCGCCCGGCTCGAACGTCACGATGTTCACGTGCATGTCGTGGCGCATGTCGCTCATGTCGACGAAGCGCGTCGTCACCCATGCGCCGTTGGTGCCCGGCATCGGGATCGGCTCGACGTCCTGCTCGTTGGTCACGAAGGCTTCCGGCAGCGGAATGCCGTCGACGGCCTGGTAGTGCTTGCGCACCCAGTGGAAACGCACCGCGGCATCGCTGACGTTGTGCAGCGTCCAGTCCGCGCCCGGCGGAATGAACGCGTAGCCGCCCGGCTTCAGCACGTGCTTCGTGCCTTGCAGCGTCAGCTCGGCTTCGCCTTCGACGACGAACAGCACCGCTTCGGCGTTCTTGTCCTGCTCGGGCTTGTCGCTGCCGCCGCCCGGGCTCACTTCGACGATGTACTGCGAGAAGGTTTCCGCGAACCCCGACAGCGGGCGGGCGATCACCCACAGGCGCGTGTTCGTCCAGAACGGCAGCCAGCTCGTGACGATGTCGCGCATCACACCCTTCGGGATCACCGCGTACGCCTCGGTGAACATCGCGCGATCGGTCAGCAGATCGGTCTGCGGCGGGTGGCCGCCGTGCGGCGCGTAATACGTTGTCTTAGACATAGTGCATCCAGGCAATGGGTTGGTCCGGCCCCGGGTGCCAACGGCATCGGGCGGCACGTACGCGCGTGGGGCACGCATGCGGCGGCGGGACATCGTTGCCGGGGTGGCTTGAAGGCGCATGCGCCTTCGTTCGGTCGGCCAGGCTTCGCGACGGGTTCGTCCGGTTCTTCGGACGTAGCGGCCCGTGCTTGTGGGGCCGGCAACCGGGCCGTGGCGCTCGCGATCATGCGGGAGACGCGGCCAGCGGCACGGTGCGATGCCGTACGCGAGCATCGCCGACGATAGCGAACTCATTCGCAATCGACCAATTAAATGTTGCGATGGATTCCATTCGATTTCCCACTACCACCCGGCAGCCGCGATACGCGGTGAGGACGTGCGAAACGACGCTCTGGCTATCAGGGAAATCCTGACGGACGGGGCAACGCGCATGTTTGCCCGGACGCTACCGGACAGATGAAAAGCCGCAGCCGCTGCAGCGACACACGCGGTGCGCGATACATCCGGTTACGCAGACTGGATCGCGCCGACGTGCGCACGGCAGCAAGCCGCACCGCGCCAGTCATGAGCCGCCGTCAGGCCGCAGAACGGGGGCAACGGAAATCGAATGGAACGCGAATGGTCTCGGTGCTCCTCGGACGCATTCAGTCACGAGAGTCGATGGAGTCGGAAAACGGGGAAATACAGCGAGGCGGGAAACTTGCCGGCCCGTCGATCGGGCATCTGGCCGCGGCTGAGGAAGCCGGAAGGGTATTCGCCGGTCTGGCCGGCGATGACGGCCCGGCAGGCCGCCGGGCCGAATCTCGCGTCGGGTGCCGACGCCGTCGGCGCGCCGGTGCGCGGTTCGCGCACCGAGCCGCGCCAGCGGCGATCAGTCCCAGTCGCGGTGATGGTGATGCTTGCGGTGGCGGTAGCCACGATCGCCGCGACCGCCGTAATCGCGCTCGTACGAGCTGCGCGACATGTTGCCGCCGAGGGCCGCGCCGGCACCGCCGCCGACCGCCGCACCCAGCAGGCCGCCCGTGCGGCCGCCCATCGCGTTGCCTGCCGCGGTACCTGCGCCGCCGCC
Source organism: Burkholderia sp. AU45274 (assembly GCF_030482505.1). Classification (NCBI taxonomy): domain Bacteria; kingdom Pseudomonadati; phylum Pseudomonadota; class Betaproteobacteria; order Burkholderiales; family Burkholderiaceae; genus Burkholderia; species Burkholderia sp. AU45274. Next base: position 151,345 of record NZ_JAUJQE010000007.1, read on the forward strand.
GAGGGCGCCGCCGATGATCGCGCCGGTGCGCTCGCGACGGTTCGACGTCACCGCGCCACCCGCGCCGCCGCCGATGGCGCCGCCGATCACCGAGCCCGTGCTGCCGCCGAGCGCACCGCCGACCGCTGCGCCGGCTACCCCGCCGAGCGCGCCGCCAAGCGCGTTGTTCATGTCACCTGCCATGGCCGGCAGTGCAGTCGCGCCGGTCAAAGCGGCGACGACGAGAGCGGGGGCGATTTTCTTCCACATTCCCGTATTCTTCCTTGTTCGCAATCTGGTTATTGAAGGTCCGCTCGGTACGACGATCTGAATCGATCGACGTCGTGTCAGGCATTGTGCCGAACCGCGGACCAATTCATTTCAATGAGCTTGCGGCGAAGAATAGCACCGGTCCCCCATCCTTGCCGTGGACATTCTGGTAACAAGTTGTTTACGAATCAACGCGTTCGAACAGCCGCACCGAAATGCCCGCAAACCCACGCCAGCATTGGCTTCGCCGAGGGTCCGGCCCTGTGGAACGACAGGCCGCCCATCCACGGCGTCGCACGTTTGCGACACACGTGGCAACACATCGGGAACGGATCGTGGGCAGCGCCCGAAACGGCGGTGGGAAAGAAATGAAGAGGGTCAGTACACGCCCGGCAGCAGACGCCAGGTCCGCGCGCAATACGCGTCGTATTCGGCGCCGAATTGAGCACGCAGCAGCGCCTCCTCGGAGCGAATGCGCGCGACGAGCGGCACCATCATCAATGCGACCAACAGCACGCCGACACCCGAGCGGAATGCCAGCGCCCACCCGACCGAATTGACGACCAGGCCGAGATAGCTCGGATTGCGGATGCGGCGGTAGATGCCGTCGGTCACGAGCGTATGGCCCGGCTGGATCGCGACGAGCCCGCTGAAGCGCTTGCCGAGCACGAATACGGGCCAGATGCGCAGCACGCCGCCCACGATGTACAACACGACGCCGATCCAGCGCACCGCCTCGCCGCCGAAAGTCCAGAAGTCGAGCCGGTCGGTCAGCGCGGGCAGGTATGCGAGCAGGAATCCGCTCACCCCGAACGCCGCGAGCACCCAGCGGTTGTCGCGGTTCTCGCGCTCGCCGCTGCTCAGGTTGCCTTCGGTGAACAGCGCGGCGACGGCCATCGCGAGCGTCGCGACGACGACGACGGTCAGCGGTGGATGCGAGAAGAAGGCCGCGAACCCGCCGCTGCCGAGCACCGCGAGCCCGAGATAGACGAGCGTGGAGATGGCCGACGCGACTGCGACCTTGCGGGTGACTGCCATGGCTGCCTCACCGGAACGCGGAATGCGCTTTCCTGTGAAGTATAGGAAGCGCGCGCACGCCGCGCTGCGCACCGCCGTCATGCGATACGCGAATCCGCGCACGTCTCCGGCGCAACGCGTCGGCGCTGACCGATGCGGCCAGCAGCTACGCCCAGTGCCCGATCAGCGGATGCGGAAGTTGCCGCCGATCCCGACGCTGACGGGCGGCGCGTAATACGCCGGCGCATAGCCGTAGTAGGCCGGCGCGGGCGCGTAGCCGTACGGCGGCGCGACGTAGCAGCCGGACAGGCCGCCGATCAGGGCAAGCGTGATGAGAAGTCTGGTCATGGCTCGATTCCCGGCGCGAAAGACGAATGGCACCTCGCGAAAGCCTTGTCGCCATGAAAGGCGGCCGGCCGGCACGAAGAGGCGATCCGCCCTTCCTGTCGCTCGGTGAAGCAATGCGCGGAGTCTAGCGCCGGGTGGGCCGAGACGAGTTTCGTCGGCGGTTACACGTGTTACCTCGCATGACCGCTGAAACAGGCGTTGGCACGGCGGCGGGCCGGTACGCCATGCCGTGCCGTCGCCGAATGCAATCGACGCGTTACACGAAACGCGCGCGAATGCGCTGGGCGAGCGCTTCGAGCGTCGCCGCGTCGGCGATCTCGCGCGCATGCATTCGCAGCTCGGCGCCTTCCCAGCGCGGAATCACGTGGAAGTGCACATGCGGCACCGTCTGGCCGGCGGCCGCGCCGTTGAACTGGCCGATGAACACGCCGTCCGGCTCGAGCGCCGCGCGCACCGCCGCCGCGACGCGCTGCGTCATGCGGATGCCGGCCGCGGCTGCATCGCCGGACAACTCGAAGATCTGCGCGGCCGGCTCCTTCGGGATCACGAGCACGTGGCCGTCGGCCTGCGGCATCAGATCCATGATCGCGAGGGTCGCGTCGTCTTCCGCGACTTTCACGCACGGCAGTTCGCCGCGCAGGATCTTGGCGAACGGGTTGTTGTTGTCGTAGGACATGGCGTTTTCCGATTACGGTTGGACTGGGAGAGGGGGAAAGCGATGCCGGACGATTATCGGCCGACGGCGGGTCGGATTTCAACTTGTCGGGCCGCATCGCCCTTGCGGCGAACAATGGCCGCCGGCTCGCCTGCAACATCGGTAACGGAATGGAATATCCGGCCGTCGCCATCCGTTTATTTCGAGCGTGGGTTCACGCGGCAACAGCACGATCGCGAACCCGCGCCGGACACCCGTCGGCTGCGCAGGCCGGCAGCCGGGATGACTGCTCGCGATCATCAACCGGAGTCATGCCATGGACCCTCTCCCCTCCTGTCGTTCCCCGGCCACGCCCGTCCTTGCGGTTGATCCGCCGGTCGTCGCGCGCGTCCGGCGCACGCTTGCGCATTCGCTATGCCGCGCGGCATGCGGCGCCGGGCTGGTCGCGTTGTCGTCGGCGTTCGCATGGGCCGGCGGCAGCGACATCATCTTGCCGATTCCATCGTTTACCGCGTCGACCGTGCCCGCCAACGGCGATGTCAATCCGTACGGCATCGCGTTCGTGCCGCGCGGCGTGCCGAGCTGGAGCACGCTGAAACCCGGCGACGTCGTCGTGTCCAACTTCAACGCGGCGTCGAACACGCAAGGCACCGGCACGACGATCGTGAAGCTGTCGCCCGGCAAGACGCCGGCGGCCTTCTTCCAGGGCAGCAATCTCGGCCTGACGACCGCGCTCGCGGTGCTGCGCAGCGGCTTCGTGCTGGTCGGCAACGTCCCGGCACCGGACGGCAAGACCGTCGTGCCGCCGGGGTCGCTGCTCGTCATCGGTCCGCAAGGCAATCTCGTCACGCAACTCAGCAGCGCGGCGCTGCTCGACGGGCCGTGGGACATGACCGTGATCGATCGCGGCCAGCGCGTGACCGCATTCGTGTCGAACGTGCTGAACGGGACGGTCTCCCGCATCGAACTCGCGATCGGCGACAACGGCGCCACGATGCTGCCGGGCTCGCGTGTCATCGCGTCGGGCTACGTGAATCGAACCGATCCCAGTGCACTCGTCGTCGGCCCGACCGGCCTCGCTTACGACCCGAACAGCGACGTGCTGTATGTCGCCTCCACCGGCGACAACGCCGTGTTCGCGATCCAGAACGCGGCGTCGACGAATCGCAACGGCGGCGTCGGACGGATGATCTACTTCGACGCGGCACACCTGCACGGCCCGCTTGCGCTGGCGCTCGCACCGAACGGCCATCTCGTGACCGCGAACGGCGACGCGGTCAACGCCGACCCGCAGCAGCCGAGCGAGATCGTCGAATTCACGGTGGACGGTCGCTTCATCGCGCAAATGCAGATCGACACCGTGCCGGGAGCCGCGTTCGGCCTCGCGTTCGGGCACGGCAGCAAAGGCCAGCTGGAATTCGCAGCCGTCGACGACAACACGAATACCGCGACGGTCTGGACCCTGCGCTCCGACAACAACAACGCGCAGTAACGCGCCGCCTGGACGGGCCGCATGCGGCCCGTTCGCCCCAGACGATCGACACATGCGCGTCACACACGCCGGGCACCTTGCGCGCTGTCAGTGCCGCCCGGCGTCGCACCCACCCGCGATTGCCACCGCCGGCCCGAACCTGCGACACTGCCGGTTCAGGTTCCGCCTGCCGACAATCGAGGACGCTCGCGCATGACGATCCCCTTCAAGAAGCTGATCCTGCGCGGCGTCGCGCTCGCCGTCGTCGCCGCGGTCGGCTACACGGGCCATATGTTGTCCCGGCTCGCGCCGATCGCGACCGGCTATGCGGCGAAGGCGCTGTGTTCCGGCGTGTACGTGTCGGGCCGCCCGGCCGCGTCCGTGATCGACGTCGACATCATGGCCGGTGTGCATCCGCTGCTGAAACTGGTACACCCGTCGATCGACCCCGACCATCATCGCGCGACGGCGACCTTCGCCGGCTTCGCCGAACGCGAAGCCGACTTCCGGCCCGGGCTCGGCTGCACGCTCGCGCTCGGGCCGTCGCCCGGTGCGTTGCCGGCCGCGCTGCCGCCTCTCCCCGATCCGCCGTCCACACAGCCGACCCCGGCCACGCTGCCGGCCGGCATCGACGCGCAGAAGCTGCAGGCCGCGCTCGACCGCGCGTTCGACGAGCCCGATCCGGCGCGGCCGCGGCGCACGCGCGCGGTCGTCGTGATGTGGCGCGGCCACGTGATCGCCGAACGCTATGCGCCCGGCTTCACCGCCGACACGCCGCTGCCCGGCTGGTCGATGACGAAGACCGTCACGGCCGCACTGGTCGGCACGCTCGTCGCGCAGCACAAGCTGTCGCCCGATGCGTCGGCGCTGCTGCCCGAATGGCGCGGCGGCGGCGATCCGCGCGCGGCCATCACGCTCGACGAGTTGCTGCGGATGACGAGCGGCCTGCAATTCAACGAGGACTACGACGACCCGCTGTCCGACGTCGCATTGATGCTGTACGCGCAACCCGATACCGCGCGGTTCGCGTCGGCGAAGCCGCTCGCCGCGACACCCGGCGCGCAGTGGTCCTACTCGAGCGGCACGAGCGCGATCCTCGCGCGCGTGATGCGCGAGGCACTGGGCGGCAGCAACGCCGACTACCTCGCGTTACCGCACCGCGCGCTGTTCGCGCCGCTCGGGATGCGCAGCGCGGTGTTCGAACCCGATGCGTCCGGCACGCTCGTCAGCCCGTCGTACATGTATGCGAGCGCACGCGACTGGGCGCGCTTTGGGCAACTGCTGCTGCAGGATGGCGTGTGGGACGGGCAGCGGCTGCTGCCGGACGGCTGGGTGCGCTACCTGACGCGCACGACGCCGCAGTCGGCGCGACAGGAGTATGGCGCGCAGCTGTGGGTCAAGGTGCCGGAGCCGTTCAACGATCGCGATCCGCATGCGGTCGCGATGCCGGCCGACGCGTTTCATGCGGTCGGCCATGAAGGCCAGTTCGTGAGCGTGGTGCCGAGCCGGCAGCTGGTGGTCGTGCGGCTCGGGCTGTCGCGGCCGGAATCCGCGTGGAATCACGAGGCGTTTCTCGCGCGCGTGCTCGACGCGGTGCCGGTGCCCGGCGCGTGACAACGGGCCCGAGGGCCCGTGCATATCGGTCGTGACGCAAACGCGATGGCGCTTGCCACGGCGCCGCCTCGCACACTACCCGCGACGCATCACGGGTTCGCGCTGCCCGCGTATTTCTGGAAGCCTTCGCGCGTCGCGAGACGTTCGATATAGCGCGACACCGCCGGGAAATCCGGATGCTCGAATGGCGTGCCGAACCAGCGGTTCACCGACAGGCCGATCGGAATGTCCGCGAGCGTGAAGCCGTTGCCGGCCACGTACGCACCGGTCGCTTCGAGCTGCGCGTTCAGCACCTGCATGTGCTTCGTCCAGCCCGCGATCGACTGCGCGATGCCGGCCGGGTCCTGGTGATCGGGCGATTTGCGCACGAGGCCGAGGAACGCGCCGACCCACGAGCGGTTCAGGTCCGCGCCCTGCCAGTCGATCCATTGATCGACCCGCGCGCGCGCCTGCGGCTCGGCCGGATACAGCGCGTCGCCGCCGTAGCGGTTCGCGAGGTAGCGGATGATCGTGTTCGATTCCCAGAGCACGAAATCGTCGTCCTTGATGACGGGCACGAGACCGTTCGGATTCAGCGCGAGATAGGCCGGATCGTGGGTCGTGCGGAAGCCCGCGCCCCAGTCTTCCTGTTCGAACGGCAGGTTCAGCTCGGTGCACAGCCACAGCACCTTGCGAACGTTGATGGACGGGATCTTGCCGAGGATGTGCAGCATGCAGTCTCCTTGTGAGGTCGGATGCGGGGCGCCCGGGACGCACGACAGTTCCCGAACGCGTACACGCCGAATTTATCAGGTTTGCTCCGAGAACCCTCGTCCTTTCCCCAAGGGGACTTCCTTCGGGGTGCGGTGCGGGGATGAAAGGAGCGCGGCGGAACTGCCGCTTCTCCCAACGCTTGAGGCAAACGCAAACCTATGACATGTTCAAGGCATGGACATCAAGCGTGCCTACCGATTCCGGTTCTACCCGACACTCGAGCAAAAAGCGATTCTTGCCCGGACATTTGGGTGCGCGCGCTTTATGTATAACCACATGCTGAAAATGCGCACCGATGCATGGCAACAGCATCAGGTGCGTGTCGGGTATCACGAGACTTCCGCCGCGCTCACCGCGCTGAAGAAAACCCCTGAGCATTCGTGGCTGAACGAAGTAAGTTCGGTCCCGCTTCAGCAGGCGCTGCGCCATTTGCAGACAGCATTCGCGAACTTTTTCGCCAAGCGGGCGAAGTATCCTAACTTCCGACGCAAGGACGGTACGCAGTCGGCCACGTACACGGCAAGCGCCTTCAGGTGGGACGGCACTTCGCTGAAGCTGGCGAAGATGGACACGCCGCTCGCGATCCGCTGGTCGCGTACGATTCCCAAAGGCACGACAGTGACGACCGTCACAGTGTCGAAGGACGCTGTGGGCCGATACCACGTTTCAATGCTTTGCGACGACGTGGTTTCCGCAAAATCGGAATCGAAAAACAAGGTCGGAATCGACTTAGGGTTGACAGATTTTGTCGTTCTTTCGACGGGCGAGAAGATCGCTGCACCGAACGAGTTTCGCAAGACCGAAGCAAAGCTCGCCAAGTTGCAACGGCGGTTGGCGAAGAAACAAATAGGTTCCGCCAATCGCAGGAAGGCCAGGCTCAAAGTCGCTCGCATGCATGCTCGAATAGCGGACCGCCGCAGGGATTTCCTGCACAAGCTTTCGACCCGGCTCATCAACGAAAACCAAGTGATCGCCATCGAAAGCCTTTCCGTCAGCCACATGCTGAAGAATCGAAGACTCGCAAAATCGATCAGCGATGCAGGCTGGTCGGAATTCGTGCGGCAACTGACGTACAAAGCCAAATGGCACGGCCGCATACTGATCGGCATCGATCGGTGGCATCCGTCCAGCAAGCGATGCTCCGGCTGCGGGCATATCGTAGCCAAGCTGCCGTTGAAAATGCGGGCGTGGGTTTGTCCAGAATGCGGGGCGCCCCACGACCGCGACGTCAATGCAGCGCGTAACGTTTTGGCCGCCGGACTGGCGGTGTCAGCCCATGGAGAAAGCGTAAGTCCCATGTCTCTTTGAGGCGATGTCGGGTTGCATTCAATGAAGTGGGAATATCCTTCTCTCAGGGAGGAGAGCAGTCAAACGCGACCGCGGGGCAAACGACAGGCCGTACGCGGAAAATCCGCGTGCGGACGATTCGTCAGGTCGCGCAGCGCGTGCTCGGCCGTCGGGAAGCGGAACATGAATCCGTCCTGATGCAGCCGCGCCGGCATCACGCGCTGGCCGTCCAGCAGCAGCTCGGCCATCTCGCCCATCGCGATACGCAGCGGCGCGGCCGGCACGTGCAGCCAGGCCGGGCACTGCAGCACCTTCGACACGACCTGCACGAACTCGCGCTGGGTCAGCGGCGCAGGCGCGACCGCGTTGTAGACGCCGTGCATGCCCGGGTTCGCCATCGCACGCGCGATGATCCGCAGCACGTCGTCCCGGTGGATCCAGCTCATCACCTGCGCGCCGTCGCCGAAGCGCCCGCCCATCCCGAAGTAGTGCGGCAACAGCATCGGGCGCAGCGCGCCGCCCGGGCCGAACACGACGCCCAGCCGCAGCACCACCGAACGAACGCCATGACGCTCGAGCTGTCGTGCAGACTGCTCCCATTGCCGGCACAGCTCCGACATGAAGCCGCTGCCGGCGCTGCTGCCTTCGTCGAGCCGCTCGTCGGCAGCGCGCACGCCGTAGTAACCGATCGCCGATGCCTGGATCCACATGCGCGGCTTGACCTCGGCGGTCTCGACCCAGCGCATCAGCGATTCCGTCACGCCGACGCGGCTGGCCAGCAGCACCGCCTGCCGGCGCTTGCTCCAGCGTGCACCGAGCACCGGCGCCCCCGCGAGATTGATGACCGTGTCGAAACGCTCGTGCGGCTGCAGCTGCTCGACGGACGTGACGCTGCGCACGCGGCCGTGAAACTGGTAGGCCGCGCGCAGCGGATCGCGCGCCAGCAACGTGACCGCATGCCCTGCATCGAGCAGATGGTTCACGAGGGTTTCGCCGATGAAGCCGGTGCCGCCAGTGACGAGCACGTTTCCCGGCGGCTGCCCCGCGAACGGATTGACGACCGGCTCGCGTCGCGCGATCCGGCAGGCCGCGATTCCGTCGCGGATTCCCGAAATCGTCACACCGACGGCAAAGAGGCTCAGCACCCAGCCGCGCCAGCCGAGATCGAGCGCCTGCAGCGCGGTCGGCTCGTGCGCCCACGTGGCCAGCTGCATCGCGATCATTCCGAACAGCGCGCCGCCGTTGACGGCCAGCAGCGTGTGCAGCACGCGCTCGGTCGCCGGCAGCTTGCGGCTCTGGTCCTCGACGACGAAATCCCACAGCGTCAGCACTATCTCGACGACGACCACCGCCGCGAGGGCCGCGACCCACGCGCCGTGAAAGGCGACGTTCGCGATCGATGCGAACACGAGGCCGTAAAGCACGGAACGCACCGCATGAATTCCCAGCTCGAGCCGCGCGCGCGGGCTGTGCGGCAGATCCTGCGTGAGTTCGTGGTGATAAAGCGTATCGAATGCGCCCATCGCACCCTGCACGATCAGCAGGTTGAGCGCCCAGTCGTAAGCAGGCAAGGTGTTCATACCGCGTCCCTCCTCCAAAGCCAGACAAGCGGCGGCACCATCGCGACGAGTGCCGCCGCGTCGATCGCCACGTGGCCCGATACCTGGGCCTGCAATGAAAACAGCATGTCCTGCGGCGCCCAGATCAGCAGGCCGGCCAGCAGCCATCCCCACACTTCCCGTTTCTGCAACCTGTTGCCGAGATGCACGAGCGCCAGCATCCAGACCGACGCGCATTGCACCGTCGCGCCCATCAGCGACATCCACCAGATCTGCTGCGCACGCGCCGCGTCGGGTGCCGCTTCCGCCCAGAAATGCAGCTCGATGACGCGGTGATACGCATCGAGCCACGGCGCGCTTGCAACCCAGGGAACGGCAATGCCGACGAGCAGATGTGCGATCGCGGCGCCATACATCCAGGTCACGACGATGCGGCGAACGTTGTCTCGCGCCGGACGATCCGTCGGGTGTTCAGCGGCACGTTCGCTACCGCCACGGCACGCCGCCCCATCGCAACGCGCTTCGGTGCGATAGCCGAGCCAGCGTGATACCGCATGCCGGTTGCGCGCGAAGCGGCGATACAGCGGCGCCAGCGCACCGCGCACGACCGGCACACGAAGCAGCCGGACGAGCCGGCGACGCCCGGTCAGCGCCTGGGCGGCCAGGATGCTGTCCACGCCGGTCAGCATGCGTCCGTCGGGCAGGCGCGCGTGCAGCTCGCGATTCAGCGCCGGCAGGTCGACGCCCAGCGGCACGGGATCGAAACCCGGCGCGGCGATATCGACGAAGGCCAGCCGGTGTCGCGCGTCGCGAGCCCTGAGACGCTTGATCTCCGCCACGCACAACGGACATCGTCCGTCGAAGTACAGCACCAGTTCACTTGATTCCATGATTCGCATTCCTTCTTATTACCCTTCGCAGCTTCATGAATCGATCGACGGCTCTCCGCTGTGCCACAACGCCGCTTCTGCGCAGCGGCGGCAACGCACTTACATCGGCTTGAGCACCATCAGGAAGTAGACGGTCAGCATCGCGAAGAACGCCGGATAGCCGAGCAGTTCCCAGCGCTTCGCGTAAAGCCAGTACCGCTCCGGCAGCGCGGCATCGCCGTTCGCATGAGCGAGCTTCGCCATCGCGGCCAGTTCGACCTGCAGCCACACGACCGGCAGCCAGCACGCACCGGCAATTGCATACAGCACGATCGACGCCATGAGCCACGGCGTATCCCACGGCCAGCCGGCCGTGTGCGCGAGCCACAGCCCCGATGCCGGCTGGAAGATCACGGCGGGCGTCGTGAACCACCAGTCCGCGCGCACCACGAGCCGCGACACGGCCGCGATCGCGGGCACCGAGCGCGTGCGGTTCGCGAAGAACAGGTAGAACGCGGTGCCGAACCCGGTGCCGACCATCAGCACCGAAGACAGGATGTGAAGCGCCTTGATGACGAGATAGGTATTCATGCTTGTTCTTCTTCTGAAAAAAGGATCAACAGGATGGCGAGAATCGGCACGTTCTTGAGCACGGGGCCGAACGGTTCGGCGAGCAGGCCCGGCATCGTGGCCGCGATGACCGCCGAATACGCGACGATCAGCGCGGCTTGCGCGACCCACAGGCGGCGCGACGGCGCGACGACGGTTGCGACGCCGAACGCGAAGTCCAGCGCGCTGGCCGCGTAGAGCGCGATCAGCGCGGGCAACTCCGTCAGGTGCGCGGGTGCAAGCAGCGCGAGGCTCGCGTGCAGCGGATGGATGAACGCGCTGGCGATGGCCGTCCAGATCCACACGATCGCCAGCGCGCCGCGCAACAGCAGGCGACGCCACATCGCGAGCGCATCGCGACGCAGCGCGGCGGCTTCCGCGCCGATGAAGCCGTCGATCCCGCGCGGCGGCCGGCCGAGCATCGCCGTGGCGGCGGCCGGATCGCCGGTATTCCCGCCACGCAGCATCGTCCACGTATCGCGCGTGAAGATCGCGCCCGGCAGCGTGCCGAGCAGCACGGCCGCCACACCGGCCAGCGGGCCCGGCAATCCGATGCGAGCGGCCGGCGGAAACCCCAGCGCCGCGCGGTAGCGGGCCAGCATCTCGCGGTATTCGACTTCGTCGGTGCCGACGACGTCGATCACCGGGCGGCCGGCCGCCGGCGCATCGACGCATCGCGCGACGACTTCGGCGAGATCGTCGACGTGCACGGGGCGCAGCCGCTGACGGCCGCCCGCCGGCAGGACCTGCACCGGCAGGCTCGCGAGCATCCGGAAAAACCGCGCCGACGCGCCGTCCGTGCCGTAGACGAGCGCGGGACGCACGATCCGGAAGTCGATCGGCAGCGTCTGCAGGAAGCGGTCGGCCGCGGCCTTGCTGGCGAAGTAGCGCGTATCGCCACGCTCGACGCCGAGCGCCGAGATCTGGATCACGCGCCGCACGCCTGCGCGGCAGCACGCGGTGAAGAGCGCGCACGGCGCGGCGCGATGCACGGCGTCGAGCGTCGCGCCGCGCTGATCGGCAAGGATGCCGACCGCATTGATCACCACGTCGACGCCTTCCAGCCGCGCGAGCCACGCGTCCGGGTCGACGTCCTTCGCGAAGTCGATCGCGACGTCGGACGGGCCGGCCGCCTGACGCACGCCGCGCAGCACACGATGGCCGCCGGCTTCGAGCTGCGCGCACAGTGCCCGCCCGATGAAGCCGTTCGCCCCGCACACGAGAACGGTCATGCTGCGCGCCGCGGTGCGGCCGGGCGGGCGGGTCGACGGCAAGACGGTGTCCATTTTCATCCTCTATTTACAGTTATTTCTGTACAGACAGAAATAACGATCCCAAAAAAAGCGGGCTGGCTGCCCGCACTGCGTGTCCTGCCTACTTCGACGGCTTGCGCCTGACCGTCTGGCTGATCTTCGCGCCGATGCCGAGCGCCTTCATCAGCGTATCGGGCTTGAGCCGCAGCATCTCGTCCGACCAGGTCGTGAGCGTCTCGACGAACTGCAGCGTGTCGCGGATGCGCTGCTCGGTCTCACGGCTCTCGTTCGCGATCTCGGGATTCGTCAGGCAATCGCGCAGCACCGTCAGCGTCGGCTCGATCTCGCGCTGCCGCCGCCCTTCGACGATCAGCTTGAACAGCTCCCAGATGTCGGTCGACGTCTCGAAGTGGTCACGGCGGTCGCCCAGCACGTGCACGACCTTCGCCAGCCGCCACGCCTGAAGCTCCTTCAGGCTCGTGCTGACGTTGGAGCGCGCCACATTGAGCGTCTCGGCGATCTCGTCGGCCGCGACCGGCCGGCCGGCCAGATAGAGCAGCGCGTGGATCTGCGAGACGGTGCGGTTGACGCCCCACCGCGAGCCCATTTCGCCCCAGTGGAGAATGAATCGTTCGGCAATCGGTGTGAGTTCCATGACGTGAAATTTAGGCATTTCAGTTATTTCTGTCAAGAGAGAAATAACTGAGCGATCCGACCGGTTCCGGCGGCGCCCGCCCGCGATCGGCCGCTTCCTTTACAATGCGCGGGATTTTCCGAATTCAGGCCGTCCCAGCCTTTCTGACTAGAGTAGAGGTTTCCATGATCATCAAACCGCGCGTGCGTGGCTTCATCTGCGTGACGACTCATCCGGTCGGCTGCGAAGCCAACGTCAAGGAACAGATCGACTACGTGACTTCGCACGGCCCGATCGCCAACGGCCCGAAAAAGGTGCTCGTGATCGGCGCGTCGACCGGCTACGGCCTCGCCGCCCGGATCTCGGCCGCCTTCGGCGCCGACGCGGACACGCTCGGCGTGTTCTTCGAGCGTGCCGGCAGCGAGACGAAGCCGGGCACGGCCGGCTGGTACAACACCGCCGCGTTCGAGAAATTCGCCGCCGAAAAGGGGCGCTATGCGCGCAGCATCAACGGCGACGCATTCTCCGACAAGGTCAAGCAGGTCACGATCGACACCATCAAGCAGGATCTCGGCAAGGTCGATCTCGTCGTCTACAGCCTCGCGGCACCGCGCCGCACGCATCCGAAGACGGGCGAAACCATCAGCTCGACGCTCAAGCCGATCGGCAAGACGGTCACGTTCCGCGGCCTCGACACCGACAAGGAAGTGATCCGCGACGTCACGCTGGAACCGGCGACGCAGGAAGAGATCGACGGCACCGTCGCCGTGATGGGCGGCGAGGACTGGCAGATGTGGATCGACGCGCTCGATGAAGCCGGCGTGCTGGCCGACGGCGCGAAGACCACCGCGTTCACGTATCTCGGCGAGCAGATCACGCACGACATCTACTGGAACGGCTCGATCGGCGAAGCGAAGAAGGATCTCGACAAGAAAGTGCTGTCGATCCGCGACAAGCTCGCCGCGCACGGCGGCGACGCGCGCGTGTCGGTGCTGAAGGCGGTCGTCACGCAGGCCAGCTCGGCGATCCCGATGATGCCGCTGTACCTGTCGCTGCTGTTCAAGACGATGAAGGAAGCCGGCACGCACGAAGGCTGCATCGAGCAGGTGTACGGCCTGTTCAAGGACAGCCTGTACGGCACGACCCCGCACGTCGACGAAGAAGGCCGCCTGCGCGCGGACTACAAGGAGCTCGATCCGCAGGTGCAGGCGAAGGTCGTCGCGCAGTGGAACCACGTGACGAACGAGAACCTGTACGAGCTGACCGACTTCACCGGCTACAAGACCGAGTTCCTGCGGCTGTTCGGCTTCGAGATCGCCGGCGTCGACTACGACGCGGACGTGAACCCGGACGTGAAGATCCCGGGCATCATCGACACCACCGCCTGACGTTACGGCCCGCCGCCCCGCTGCACGCGCAGCAGGGGCGGCGGGCTCGGGATACCGGCGGCTTCAACGCGGCGCCGGTTCTTCCAGATAAACGCCCGACGACAGCGTGGCCTTCACCTGCCGCGTGAACTCGTCGGTCGACACTTCCTCCTCTCCCGCTTCGATCGCTTCGTACGCCTGGCGCACGACGTCGGCCGGCGTGGCCTTCGGCACGTCGAGGCCGGCCGTCAGGTCGGTATCGATGAAACCGGCATGCAGCCCGACGACCTGCGTGTGCTGCTCGCGCAGCGAATGGCGCAGCCCGTTGGTCAGCGCCCACGCAGCCGATTTCGACACGCCGTAGCCCGCCAGGATCGGCCGGTTCACCCAGCTCGCGACCGACAGGATGTTCAGGATCGCGCCGCCGCCATTCCCGGCGAGGCTGCCCGCGAACGCGCGCGACATCGCCAGCATCCCGAACACGTTGGTTTCGAAGTGATCGCGCAACGCGTCGGGCGCGCCATCGTCGGTCAGGCTGCCGAGCCGCGCGATGCCCGCGTTGTTGATCAGCAGCGTGACGTCGCGTGCGGCATCGGCCGCCGCGGCGACGGCCGCCGGATCGGTCACGTCGAGCTTCACCGGCACGACGCCCGGCAGCGTCACGGTGGCCGGATCGCGCGCCGCCGCATAGACCTTGCGCGCCCCTCTCGCGAGCGCCTGCTTCGCAAACTCGAGCCCGAGCCCGCGGTTTGCGCCCGTGATGAACACCACTGCACCTTCGATCTTCATGTTCGTTCCTTTCGCATGATGAATCGCATGCGCGCCGGCTCGCCGCGCGCGTGAGATCCGGTGGAAAACCAGCCTGCCCTTTGCTTGCCGAATCGTGGCGCCGCCGCCGGCAGACGGCGAGCCGCCCGCTGCCCGTGACCCGGCGGCGCCCAAGACCCCGACCGCTTGCCATCCGGTGTTCCGGTCGCGGCTTTGCGCCCGCCGCCAAGTCGGCTACACTCGATGTCAATGTCGATCACCATCGTCTTTGCGATGCATTGTGTTCTCGCCCTTCGGGCATGTCAATGGTGATCGCCATTGTGTTTTCCAATCGACGCGATCGACAAAATCAGGGAGGGATCTATGGGCGTGTCAAGACAGCAGGCTGCCGAGAACCGGAGCGCGATCGTCGCGGCCGCCGAGCGGCTGTTCCGCGCGCGCGGCGTCGACGCGGTCGGGCTCACGGAGCTGATGAAGGAAGCCGGCTTCACGCAGGGCGGCTTCTACAACCACTTCAAGTCGAAGGACGCGCTGGTTGCCGAGGTGATGGAAAAGGCGATGCAGGACCGGGCGGATTCGCCGAACGCCGGCAGTCTCGACGCGCAGGTGGCGTTGTATCTGTCGGCCGCGCATCGCGACAACGTCGAGGCCGGATGCCCGCTGTCCGGTTTCGCCGGCGATGCGCCGCGGCTGACCGACGCGGCGCGCGCGTGCTACGCGCACGGCCTCGCCACGTACCTCGATCGGCTGGAACGGATGGTGGCCACGGAAGGCGCGACGCCCGCGCAGACACGTCGCGATGCGGTCGCGGTCTTCAGCCAGATGGTCGGCGCGCTCGTGCTGTCGCGCGCGATCGCCGGCACCGATCCGGCGCTGGCCGACGAGATCCTCGCCGCCGCGCGGGAAACGCTCACCGCCGGGCGCGACGATCCGGGCGCGCGGGTGTAGCCGCGCCAAAACGTCGTGGTGCGTCGGCCGGTGCGGCGTGTCGGCGTGCGCGGTGATGATTCAACGTCTCGCCGCGCTATTCGACCGCCCGGGCGGCATCCCACAGCGGCTGCGCACCGCGCGCCGCATTCCAGGCGGCAAAATGCGTGCGCCACGCTTCGAACGGCTCCGCCAGCGGGTGGCGCGGATCGTCGCTGAGCGAATACGCCATCCCTTCGATCAGCCAGCGCGGCCGGGTCGCGACGGCCAGGTTGCCGAGCACTTCGGCCTGCCGGTGATGGATCAGCTCGTGCGCGAGAAAGTAGGTCTGCCAGCCGCGCGGTGCGATCACCACGCCGAAATTCCCGAGCGTCAGCGCCGCGCGTTGGCCCAAGCCGAACGCATCGGCGCACGCCCGCGTCGAGCAGAACACGACGCGCGGCGCCGCCTGGAATGCACCGACGGCCGCCGCCGCGCGCGCATAGCCGTCGCGATAGAGCTGCCGCGCGTCGCCGAGCTTCGCGGCATCGTCCGTGCAGATATCGGCGCTCGGGCACGACACACCGGGGACCAGCGCGGGCGCGACGACGCGCAACGGCTTGACGAGCGCATACGCGGCAATCGGCAGCGCGACGAGCAGGCCCGTGAGGGCAAAAGCGACATGGGAGCGTTTCATCGGGGCGGTGGTTCCGGGGCGTTCTCGTTCTGCTGAAGTCTTCCTGCGTGAATATATCGGACCGGCGATGTCCGCGGCCCGGCTTGATTCCGCGACGGCGCGTTGCCAATCAGGCAACAGGCTCCGTGCTGGCCTCGCCGGCACCCGGCATCCGGCGGCTCCAGCGAACACCCAGCCACAGAAGCGCGACACCGCACACGAACAGGAGCACCTCGACCAGCACGGTATCGACATGCCAGTACCGCGTCAGCAGCACGGCGGCGAGGTCGAACAGGAGATGAAGCGCGATCGCATACGCGAGCCAGCGCTTCGTGCCGCGGACGAATGCCTGCAGCACGATCAGCGACAGCCCCACGTGCGCGGCCATGGCGCTCACGCGCTCGAACAGCGCGAGTAACGGCGACGCGAATGTCATGCCGGAGAACTGCGACCCGATCAGTGACTGCGCACCTTCAGGCACCACGACGCCTGCTCGCGCGAGCAGGTACGCGGCAGCGAGCGCGATGAATCCGACGCCGACCAGCAGCATCGCTTCCAGCCCGCCGTGCCCGAGCCCGAGCATCACGGCCGTCGGCGCGTCATGTCGCTTCGGCAGCAGATACCGGAAAGCGACCCAGCGCCCGCACTCCTCGAAGAGCCCGGCCGTCAGCGCGGCGAACACGAGCATCGGCAGGTGCCAGCCGGGATCGTGCGCGAGCCAGCGGAACAACGGCACCTGCCACGACAGGCGCAGCACCGGCTGGAACACGAAAAAGGTCAGCATCCCGTAGAAAAACACCCGCAACGGCACCTGCGCGCGGCGCCGCCATGCGACCGCGAGCAACACCGGCGCGGTCAGCGCCACGACACCCGCCGCGAGCGTGACGAACAGGAGCAACGGGGCGACGGGATGCATGACGAATGCCGTTACGCGAGCTGCTTGTGGAAATACGTCGTCGCGCAGAGCGTGCCGTCAGGCATCAGCGCGTAGTTCGGCACGACACCGACACGCTGCCAGCCGGCCCGCTCGTACAGCCGCTCGGCGTCGCCGCCCGTCACGGTGTCGAGCACGAGCACGGTCTTGCCCGCGTCGCGCGCGGCCGCATCGGCCGCCGCCATCAGCCGCGCGGCGATGCCCTGCCGGCGCGCGTGCCGCGCCACGAGCATCTTCGAGATATCGGCGCGATGCGGCTGGTTCTCCGGCTGCGCGGTCACGACCTGCACGGTGCCGACGATCCGGCCGGCCGCGTCCTCGGCAACGAGCAGGATGCGCTCGCCGTTCGCGACGCCGTCGGCGACATTCGTCCAGAACGCGACGGCGGTCGCCCGCTCGATCGGCAACATGAAGCTGACGGACGCGCCGCCCTCGACGCAATCGATCAGCACGTCGGCCAGTGCTTCGACACAGCGCTTCGCTTCGTCCGCGCCGACGCGGCGGACGGTAACGGATTCGGTCATGCCAACTCCGGTAGTCAGTTGGGTCGCACACGCGGGCTCGGCGTGCGGCCGGATGGGAAGGAAACACCGGCCTGCCGTCGCGGCTCGCGCAACGGCGGCAGGCGCTCGGCAACGCCGCACCCGGCCGGCGCGTGTTACCGCCCCATCATCCTACGCGACGAAAATTTCCGTTGCATCGCCGTTCGCCCCCCCTATACTTAGCCACATGGCTAACTTTCAACCCGGCATCAGCGACGTTTTCCACGCCCTCGCCGATCCGACGCGCTGCGCGATCGTCAGCATGCTCGGCCACGGAGAACGGACCGTCTCCGCGCTGGCCGAACCGTTCGACATGGCGCTGCCGTCGTTCATGAAGCACGTCGCCGTGCTCGAGCGCAGCGGTCTCGTCCAGACCCGCAAGGCCGGCCGCTCGCGCACCTGCACGCTGGTCGGCAGCCGGCTGACCGAAGCCGAGGCATGGCTCGCCGAGCAGCGCGCACTGTGGGAAGCCCGATCCGATCGTCTCGTCGAATTCGTCGAACGCCGTCACCAGGAGGAGCAAGATGTCAGCCAGCCCCGTCGACCCCGTTGAAGCCCACGACCTCGTCATCACGCGCACGCTGCGTGCGCCGCGCCACGCGCTGTGGCGTGCCTGGACCGAGCCCGAACTGCTGAAGCAATGGTGGTGCCCGAAACCGTGGACCACCGAAGTGCGCGCGTTCGACCTGCGGCCGGGCGGCGCCTTCCACACCTACATGCGCGGCCCCGATGGCGGCACCAGCGACAATCCCGGCTGCTTCCTCGAGATCGTGCCCGAATCGCGCATCGCGTTCACGTCGATGCTCACGGGCGGCTGGCGGCCGCAGGCGCCGTGGATGGGCTTCACCGCGATCATCACGATGGCCGACGACGACGCGGGCAGCCGCTACGAAGCGCGCGTGATGCATCCGGACGCCGCCACGCGCGAGCGCCACGAAGCGCTCGGCTTCTTCGAGGGCTGGAACACCTGCATCACGCAGCTCGACGAATTCGCGGCCGCATTGCGCTGAGCCGGCCGCGGCCGCGTGTGCGGTCATTGCATGCCGCCGCTCGCGCGCCTAGGATTCCTGAAGGAAGCATGACGACACGCCGGCCGCCGGCGTGCACCGTCGTGCGCACTCCGCGGGAGGCCACATGTTGCACACGCACACGCATTCGACCCGGGTCAGCCGGCACCTGAACGCCCCGCGCGGCCGCGTCTACCGCGCGCTCCTCGATCCGCACGCGGTCGAGCAATGGAAAGTGCCCGACGGCATGACCTGCCGCGTGCATGCGTACGACGCGCGCGAAGGCGGTGCGCTGCGGGTATCGCTGAGCTATGAAGCGCCTTCGGCCGGCACCGGCAAGACCACCGCGCGCACCGATACCTATCACGGCCGCTTCGTCACGCTCGTGCCAGACGAGCAGATCGTCGAGATCGACGTGTTCGAGACCGACGACCCGATGCTGCGCGGCGCCATGACGATCACGATCACGCTGTCCGACGAAGCGGGCGGCACGCGTGTGGACGCCGTGCACGACGGGGTGCCGCCGGGCGTGCCGGCCGCGGACAACGAGACCGGCTGGCAAATGGCGCTGGCGCGGCTCGCGGCGCTGGTGGAAGCCGAGTAAGCCCCTGCCGCGCCGGGCCCGCCGCCGCGCGCGTCAGCCGAGCCGGTAAGCGCGCGTGACCGTGCCGCGGAACAGCGCGTCGCGCTCGTCCGGGCTCGCCTGCGCGGTCAGCCGCTTGAACGCATTCCAGCCGTTCACGAACGAATACGAGCCCTTGTCGACCGGGAAATTGCTCTCGAACATGCAGCGCCCGGGGCCGAACGCGTCGATGCAGGTCATCATCCACGGCTTCCACGTGTCGGCGAGCTGCACGGAAGACGGCGGCCGTTCGCCCTTCTCGAAATCGAAACCGTTGATGCGCATCCCGAGCCCGCCGACCTTCACGTACACGTTCGGCAGTTGCGCGAGCGTACGCATCGACGCCGACCAGCGCTCGAACACCTCCGGCCGCTTGTCGGCATAACTGGCGATCCGCACGACACCGCCGCAGTGATTGACGATGACGCGCGTATCGGGGTTCGCCTTCGCCAGCTCGAACAGTTCGGGCAGTTGCGGAAAGAACAGCCACGCGTCATACGACAGCCCGAGCGGCGCGAGCTGGGCGACGCCCGCGCGGTACGCGGGATCGAGCAGCAGCCCGCGCGGCACCGCCGACAGCGGATTGGCGAGCGTCGGATCGGCGTCCCAGGTCGTCAGGTGACGCACCCCGCGGAAGCGCCCGCGACCGGCTTCGAGATGCGCTTCGAGCACCTCGCGCACGCGTTCGCCGAGGCGCAGGTCCGCGTGGCCGACGATGCCTTTCGCGACCGCCACCGGGCCGTGCTGCAGCGGCTCGGTCACGCCCGCGACGTAGGCCGTCTCGCCCACCGGTTTCAGTTCGGCCGGGCCCGAGTCGCGATAGCGCGTCTGCGCCTGCATGTAGACGGACGCCTGGATGTTGTGGCCCGAGCGCGCATCCTGCAGATAGTCGTCGAGCATATAGATCCAGCCCGGCCGTTCGTAGAAGTGATGATGCGCGTCGACGATCGGCAGGTCGGGCTCGAGCGCGGGTTCGAGCGCCGACGCGAGCCAGTCGGGGCGGACCGCGAGATAGTTGCTTTGCGTCGTCATGCGTGAAACTCCTTCCTGGGTGGCCGCGCGCGCCTTGGTGAACGCGGGCAGCGCGAGCGAGGCGGCGGCCGCGCCGAGCAGCCGGCGTCGCTTGATCGACATCGTCGTGTCCATGTCATTCGCTCCGGTCGAATGCAACCAGCGACAGCGTGAGCAGCGTCGTGATCGCCAGCACGATCGCGAGGCCCAGCATGCCGGCGGTGAAGGTGCCGAAGCTGTCCTTCAGGTAGCCGACGAGATAAGGGCCCGCGAAGCCGCCGAGCGCGCCGATCGAGTTGATCAGCGCGAGCCCGCCGGCCGCGGCCTGGCCGGACAGGAAGCGCGACGGCAGCGTGTAGAAGATCGTGCGGCCGGCGATCGTGCCGATCAGCGCGAGCGTGATGCCGACGAGTGCCGGCCCGAGCGTCTGGAAGTGCGTCGACACGCCAAGCGCCACCGCGCCGATGAACAACCCGATCGCCAGGTTCGCAACCGGGCCGCCGCGCCGGTCCACGCGCTTCGCCCACCACAGCAGTGCGACGGTCGCGAAGAAGTACGGCACCGCGGACAGCCAGCCCGTCTGCATCGTCGACATGCCGTGCGCCTTCAGCATCTGCGGCAGCCAGATGCCGATCCCGTAGGACCCCATCGTGAAGCCGAACGAAATCAGCGCGAGCAGGTACACGCGCACGTCGCGCAGCGCGATGCCGAAGCGCTTCTTGCGGCCGGCGGCCGCGCCGTCGCGCTCGAACGCACGCTGCAGCGCCGCCCGCTCGTCGTCGGACAGCCACGCGGCATGCGCCGGCGAGTCGGACAGCAGCTTCAGCACGAGAAAACCGAGCGCGCACGCCGGCAGCCCTTCGACGATGAACATCCATTTCCAGCCGGCGAGCCCAAACACGCCGTCGAGTTGCAGCAGCCACGTCGACAACGGACCGCCGATCAGCGACGACAGCGGCGTCGACACGGTGAACCACGCGAGCACGCGCGTGCGGTAGCTCGCCGGAAACCACACGGCGAGGAAGAAGATCACGCCCGGAAAGAATCCGGCTTCGCCGATGCCGAGCAGCAGCCGGATCGCGTAGAAACTCGTCGGCCCGGTTGCAAGCGCGGTCGCGGCCGCCATCAGCCCCCACGTGATCATGATGCGGGCAAGCCAGCGCCGCGCGCCGAAGCGGTACAGCGCGAGATTGCTCGGCACCTCGAACAAGCAGTAGCCGGCGAACATGATCCCCGCGCCCCAGCCGAACTGCGTCGCGGTCAGGCCGAGATCGCGGTTCATCGTGAGCGCCGCGAAGCCGACGCTCGTGCGGTCCAGGTAGTTGAAGAAGTACGCGAGCGCGAGCAGCGGAATGAAGCGCCACGCGGCCTTGCGCACGGCCCGTTGCTCGAGCGACGCGTCGGTCTCGCGATCGTCGGCCAGTGCCGGGGAAGCGGATGTCATGGTTGTCTCCGTGGATGGGGCGGCCGCGCCCGTGCGTGGCACGGCCGGGACGCCTTTGTTCGTTCGGTGAATCGCGGCCGCGCTACGCGCTCGCCAGTTCGTTCGGTGACGGCGCGCCGCCCGGCGCCGCATCGTCCGCGCCATGCTGCCCCGCGACGACGCCGGCTTCGATCAGCGCACGCGCCTCGTCCGGCGTGTAGCCGAGCTCGCCGAGCAGCGCGCGCGTGTCCTGGCCGAGTGCGGGCGGTGCCGCGCGCAGCCGCAGGCGTTCGCCGCCAAGCGTCAGCGGCAGCAGCGCGGTGCGCGTGTCGACCGGCCGCCCGGCGCTGCTCGCGTCGGCCGGCAGCGTCACGGCCTCGAGGCCGCCCGTGGCGAGCAGGTGCGGATCGTCGAACAGGTCCTGCGGTTTCGTGATCGGCGCGTACGGCAGGCCGTTCGATTCGAAGATCGCGCCGATCTCCGCGGCCGAATGCGGCGCGAGCCGCGCACGCAACTCGGGCAGCAGCCACTCGCGCGCCTGCACGCGCAGGTTGTTGGTCGCGACGCGCGGATCGTCCTTCAGCGCGGCCAGGCCGAACGCATCGCAGAACAGCGCCCACTGCGTGTCCGACACGACCGCGAGAAAGATCTGTTCGTCATCCTTAACTGAAAACACGTCGTAGACGGCCCACGCGGAAATCCGGCTCGGCATCGGCGAGGCGGCCTGCCCGGTCACCGCGAACTGCATCATGTGCTGCGCGACGAGGAACACGTTGTTCTCGAACAGCGAACTCTGCACCTGCTGGCCGCGGCCGGTGCGTTCGCGCTGCGCGAGCGCGGCCATCGCGCCGATCGCGCCGAACATGCCGCCCATGATGTCGTTCACGCTCGCCCCCGCGCGCAGCGGCCGCCCTTCCGGGCCCGTCATGTATGCGAGGCCGCCCATCATCTGCACCACTTCGTCGAGCGCGGTGCGATGCTCGTACGGCCCCGGCAGGAAGCCCTTGTGCGACACGTACACGAGGCGCGGATTCAGCGAATGCAGCGCCGGATAGCCGAGGCCTAGCCGGTCCATCGTGCCGCTCTTGAAGTTCTCGCTGAACACGTCCGCGGTCGCCACGAGCCGCAGCACGATCTCCAGCCCGCGCGGATCCTTCACGTCGACGGCGAGGCTCTTCTTGTTGCGGTTGAACATCCCGAAGAAGCCCGCGCCGGAACCGCGCAGCGCGCGCGTGCTGTCGCCCGCGATCGGTTCGATCTTGATGACCTCCGCGCCGAGATCCGCGAGCAACATCCCGCAGGTCGGACCCATCACCATGTGCGTCATCTCGATCACGCGCGTGCCTGCGTACGGCAGCGTCGAAGCCGGTTGGTGGTCGTTCATTGCACGACTCCCGTCAGGCATCCTTCCGGTTGCACCGCGCTCGGAGCGCGGCCGTCCGCGTAACGGAAGCCTTTCGGCAACCCGGCGTCCGGCACATGGCCGTACAACGCCTCGGCCGGCAGCGCCGCGTGCAGGATCGCGCGCGCGGCGAGCAGCGCGTCGACGTCGATACCCGTGTCGAATCCCATCGCCTCGAGCAGGAACACGAGATCCTCGGTGACGATGTTGCCGGTCGCACCCGGCGCATACGGGCAGCCGCCGAGGCCGCCCTGGCTCGCGTCGATCGTCGTCACGCCCGCGTCGAGCGCCGCGACGACGTTCGCGAGCCCCTGCCCGCGCGTGTTGTGGAAATGCGCGCCGCCGGCCTTGTCGCCGACTTCGCGCTGCAGGCGCAGGAACAGCCGGCGCACCTGCGCCGGATTCGCATAGCCGCTCGTGTCGGACAGCCCGATCTCGTCGACGCCGCATTCGGCCATCGCCACCGCCATCGCGATCGTCTCGTCGTCGCTCACCGCGCCCGCGATCGTGCAGCCGAACGCGACCGACACGCCCGCCTCGATCTGCACCGATGGAAACCGCTCATTGCGCAGCGCGACGATCGCACGCACCTCGTCGATCATCTGCGCGGGCGTCTTGCGGATGTTCGCCAGCGAATGCGCTTCCGTCACCGAGACCGGCAGCGTCAGCTTGTGCACACCGGCCTCGAATGCGCCCTCGGCGCCGCGCAGGTTCGGCGCGAGCGCGGCGACGTGCAACCCGGGAATCGCCAGCGCGTGCGCGACGACTTCGCGCACATCGGCCATCTGCGGCAACAGCTTCGCCGGCACGAACGACCCGACCTCGATCTCGCGCAGGCCGGCCGCGGCCAGCGCGGTGATCCAGCGCAGCTTGCCGGCCGTCGGCATCACGGCCTGGATGCTCTGCAGGCCGTCGCGCGGCCCGACCTCGCTGACCAGCACCTTCGGATATTCGGAAACGCTCATTTGACACTCCATCGTTCTGTCTGAAAGAACATCGTTCTGTTTGATAGAACTCTATGCGTGCGTCGAATGGGCTGTAAGCGGGGTATACCCGTGAAATTGCGATTTTTTGGAACTTGAGTTCTGTCAGACAGAACGATATAGTCGATCGATCATCCTCAGAAGGAAGCACGCAGTGCCCAAGACTCAAACCGATCACGCCGGCAGCGAGCCCGATTCGTCGGCCGAAGAAGCGTCCAGCGGCGTCGCCGTGCTCGATCGCGCGTTCGCGATCCTCCGTGCGTTCGGGCAGACCGACGACCGGCTGTCGCTCGCGGAGCTGTCGCGTCGCACCGGGCTGTACAAGAGCACGATCCTGCGCCTGCTCACGGCGCTCGAACATGGCGGCTTCATGCGCAAGCTCGACGACGGCCAGTACGCGATCGGACACGAGCCGCTGCGGCTCGCCGCGCTGTATCAGCGTTCGTTCCGGGTCGGCCCGGTGGTCGAGCCGCTGCTCGAGACGCTGAGCCGCGAACTCGGCGAAACGGCGTCGTTCTACGTGCGCCAGGGCGACATGCGCTCGGTGCTGTACCGGGTCGAGCCCGCCCGTGCGGTGCGCGTGTCGATTCGGGTCGGCGAGGAGTTTCCGGTGCGCCAGGGTGCGTCCGGGAAGGTGCTGCTGGCGTTCACCGACATGCAGGATGCGCAATGGCACGACGTGCGCGAACAGCTGTGGGCCGCGTCGTACGGCGAGCGCGACCCGGAGACGGCGTCGGCATCCGTGCCCGTGTTCGGCGCCGCCGGCGAGTGCGTCGGCGCGCTGACCGTATCGGGCCCGAAATCGCGGCTCGCCGACGCACCGGCCATGGCGGCGGCGCTCGCGATGCTGTTGCCGTTCGCGCAGAAGGCGACCGTCGCGCTCGGCGGCTCAGGTGCACGCTACGACGCAGCGGCCGTGCGCGACAGCCTCGCGCGGCTCGCATCGCCAGCGGACCACGGCGACGCGGCGTCGTAACCGGCGGCGGCGCGCGCCTGGCCACGCAACAGCGCAAAAGGCGGCCGCGTGCGACACTGGCCGCCGATGCATGCATCGCGCGCCGCCTGCGGGCATGCCGCGCGAGCCACCGCCAACCGGACACGCTTGAGGGTCGCCACCATGAACACCGCGCGCACCGCTACCTGGTATTTCGATTTCGTTTCGCCGTTCGCCTATCTGCAGCAGGAACAATTCGACCGGTTGCCGGCCGCCGCCGCGTTCGAGCCGAAGCCCATCGTGCTCGGCGCACTGCTCGCCCACTGGGGCCAGAAAGCGCCGGCCGAGATCGCGGCGAAACGCGTCTTCACCTATCGCCACGCGCAATATCGCGCGGACAAGCTCGGCATTGCGTTCCGGATGCCGCCCGCGCACCCGTTCAATCCGATCAAGCCGCTGCGCCTCGCGATCGCGATGGGCAATTCTCCCGACGCGATCCGGCGGATCTTCCGGCATATCTGGCGCGACGGCCAGGACGTGTCGACGCCGGAGGGCTTCGCCGCGCTGTGCGAAGCGGTCGATTTTCCGGAAGGCGTGACGGCCGTCGACGCCCAGCCGGTGAAGGACGCACTGCGCGCAAACACCGACGACGCGATCGCGCACGGCGTATTCGGCGTGCCGACCTTCGCACTCGACGGCGACCTGTTCTGGGGCGAGGATGCGACCGACATGTTCGCCGACTGCGCGACGTCGCGCGCGTGGCTCGATTCGCCCGAGGTGCGCCGCATCAGCGCGCTGCCCGAAGGGATCCGGCGCGGCTGAAGCCGCTGCGGCCGCCCGCCGCCCTCCGCTTGCGGCACATCCCGCGTCGGAGGTCAGCTGTCGCGCCCTTCGACGAGCCCCGGCACGGCCTCGCGCATCATCGCGGCGAACCGCACGAGCCGCGACGGATAGAACTGCGCATGCGGGTAGGTCAGGTAGACGGGCAGCGGCGCGGCCTGCCACTCCGGCGCGAGGTGCACGAGCTCGCCGCGCGCGAGGTGATCGGCCAGCATCCATGACGAGCCGACGCACGCCCCCACCCCCAGCAGCGCCGCACTGCGCAGCGCGTACAGGTTCGCGGTCGTGATGCGCGGGCGCATCGCAATGCGTCGCGTCTCGCCCGTGACCGAATGCGTGAGCGCCAGCTCCGTGCGGTAGTACGTGCGCAGCGCGAGCCACGGCAACTCGGCGAGCGCATCGGGGTCGGCCGGCACGTCGGCGCCGTTCAGCACGGACGGCGCGGCGACCACGAAGCGCGGCACCTTCGACAGCCGGATCGCGACCACGGCCGGATCGGTCGGCTCGCCCACCTGGATCGCGCAATCGATGCCGCTGCCGACGAAATCCCGCACCTCGTCCTGCAGCAGCCACTCGACCGACACGCGCGGATAGTCGCGCAGGAACCGCGCGAGCGGCTCGACGAAGCGCTCCTGGCCGAACGCGTGCGGCACCGCGACCCGCAACAGCCCGTCCGGCTCCTCTTGCGCACCGCGCAGATCGGCCTCGAACGCCGCCCAGTTCGCCAGCAGTTCCTTCGCGCGCTTGAAGCAGCGCTCGCCGTCGACGGTCAGCCGCATCGTGTGCGTGGTCCGCTGCAGCAGCCGCATGCCGAGCGAGCGCTCGAGCGCCTGCAGCCGCCGGCTGATGGTCGGCTGCGTCGTATGCAGTTGCGCGGCCGCGGCCGACAGGCTGCCGGCTTCGACTATGCGCACGAAGGTTTCCATCAGCTCGAAACGATAGCCGGCGCCGTCCACCGGCACCGCCTGAATGCGCGGAGACCCGCCAGCAGCGGGAGAGAAGGGGGATTTTTCGGTCATTCGTGGAGCGTATAACAAATCTGCGCAGGGCGGCACTACCGTGGCCGGCCGCATGCCGCCACACTCGCGTCCATTCCTTCATCGCAACCAGGATGCACGCCATGTCCACCCCGTCCCGTCTCGATGCCGCGCCCCGCGCCGCTCACGCCCCGGCCCAGCCGGCCGCCCATTCGATGCCCGATCGCCGGCTCGTGCTGCTGCTCGCGGCCGCCGCCGGCCTCGCGGTCGCGCCGCTCTACTACGCGCAGCCGATGCTCGGCGCGCTCGGGCCCGATCTCGGCGCGTCGGCACGCGCGATCGGCTTCGTGCCGACGCTCACGCAGCTCGGCTATGCGCTCGGCATCCTGCTGCTCGCGCCGCTCGGCGACCGTTTCGACCGCCGCCGCGTGATCGTGACCAAGGCCGCGACGCTGGTCGTCGCGCTGCTGCTCGCCGCCATCGCGCCGTCGCTCGGGCTGCTGCTCGCGGCGAGCTTCGCGATCGGCCTCGCGGCGACGATGGCGCAGGACGTCGTGCCGGCCGCCGCGACGCTCGCGCACGACACGCATCGCGGCCGCATCGTCGGCACGGTGATGACGGGGCTGCTGCTCGGCATCCTGCTGTCGCGGGTCGTGGCCGGATTCGTCGCCGAAACGGCCGGCTGGCGCGCGATGTTCGCGCTTGCGGCCGTCAGCGTCGCCGTGATCGGCGTCGTGGCCGCGCGCGGGCTGCCGCACTTCGAGCCGACCACGCGCCTGCCGTATCGCGCACTGATCGGGTCGCTCGGCCAGTTGTGGCGCCAGCATCCGGCGCTGCGCCGCGCCGCGCTCGCGCAGGGGCTGCTGGCCATCGGGTTCAGCGCGTTCTGGTCGACGCTCGCGGTGATGCTGCACGGCGCGCCGTTCCACCTCGGCAGCGCGGCCGCGGGCGCGTTCGGGCTCGCAGGTGCGGCCGGTGCGCTGGCCGCGCCGATTGCCGGGCGCCTGGCCGACCATCACGGCCCCGAGCGCGTCACGCGCATCGGCATCGGCATCGCGACGGTGTCGTTCGCGTCGATGGCCGCCGCACCGTTGATGTCGGCGCATGCCCAGCTCGTGCTGCTCGCGGTCGCGACGATCGGCTTCGATCTCGGCGTGCAGGCCACGCTGATCGCGCACCAGGCAATCGTCTACCGGATCGACCCCGCGTCGCGCAGCCGCCTCAACGCGGTGCTGTTCGTCGGCATGTTCATCGGGATGGCAGCCGGCGCCGCGATCGGCAGTTTGTTGCTCGCGCAACTGGGCTGGAATGCGGTGACCGGGCTGGCCGTCGTGACGTCACTCGCCGCGCTCGCCGTGCGGATCTGGCGCCACTGAAATTCCGCATCGCACGCACAACGCGGGCAGGCCCACAGGGCTTGTCCGCCTTTTCTTTTATTTTCGATCGGCGCACGCATGACGCTGCGCAGTCCAGCCGATTCGTGCGCATTCGGCACGAAAAGCCCCCATGCGGCGCAAGGTCCGCACCCGCTCGAACGAATGTCCAGTTCAACCGATTATTTTTCCGATGGCCGTGTGCATCAATGCGAAAACGTCGGACGATTCGATGCGCCCCGCCACGTGGCGCCCGCCCATCCGGCCCCACCGCACAGCCCCGTTTTATCAGGGGATTCCCGGTATTTTTTCGCATTTTCTTCGAAATATCGGGTGACATACTTGCCCCCCGTTGCGCTCCGGTACGAGCGCGCTTTTCGATCCTGCCGGCCGCATGTCATGCGCTGAGCGTCCGCCCGGGTCGCACAGAACATGAACGATTTCGACACCACGATCCAGACCTTCCTCACCCACATCACGTTCGGCCCGCTGATGAATCACGCGATCCGCGTGATCGCGGGCCTGTACACGTTCAAGGGCTTCGTGCTCATTCCCGTGCTGTGCTGGCTGTGGTTCCAGCCCGGCCCGAACCGCGAGCGGCAGCGCGAGCTGGTCGTCGCGACGATCGCGAGCGGGCTCATCGCGCTCGCGTTCGGCCGGCTGCTCGCGCAGGTGTTGCCGTTCCGCGTGCGGCCGATCTACAACGCCGACCTGCACCTGCACTTTCCGTCGGCGGGACTCCGCGCGGCCACGCTGCAGGCATGGAGTTCGTTTCCGAGCGATCACGCGATGCTGTGGATGGCGATCGCCACCGGCATCTTCATCATCGCGCGCCGCGTCGGCGTATTGGCACTGGTGTATGCGGTCGTGTTCATCTGCGTGCCGCGCGCGTATCTCGGCTTTCACTATCCGACCGACCTGATCGCGGGCGCCGCGATCGGCATCGCGCTCGCGTGGCTGCTGACGCGCGATGCAATCCGCTCGCGCTTCGCGCCGCAGGTGCTCGCGATGATCAAGCGCTTCCCCGCGCCGGCCTACACGCTCGCGTTCCTGCTGTGCTTCGAGCTGATCACGCAGTTCGACGAACTGCTGACGCTCGCGCAGTCAGCCACCCACACGATGTGACGGAGAGACGCCGCGATGCTGCCGCTGCTTACGTTCCGCCGCCCCGGCACGCGCTGCCGGCCATGCGCAGTGGCGGCGCGCCGCGCATCGCCCGCGCCGATCAGTCGCGATCAGGCGCACCCAGCGGAAAGAACGGGCGAAACGGCCGCGCCTCGTCGACCGCGCGCGCGAACGACGGCCGCGCCAGCAGACGCCGGCGATACGCCAGCACGTTCGCGAACGACGGATCGATCCGATGCGTCCAGTCCGCGTAGAACAGGAACGGCGCCGCGCCGCAGTCGGCGAGGCTGAAGCGGTCGCCGGCCGCCCATTCGCGATCGGCCATCTTCTTGTCCAGCCACGCGTACGACGTCTCCAGCATCGCGCGCGCATCGGCCACCCCGCGCGTCGCGCTCGGCCTCCGGCCGCAGCGCGTCGAACACGACCTTCTGCTGCGGCGTCGACACGTAGTTGTCGAAGAAGCGATCCATCGTCCGCACCTCGAGCGCCGCGTGCGGATCGTCGGGCAGCAGGCGCACGGGGCCAGGATGGTTCAGGCCGAGATACTCGATGATGATCGACGCCTCGATCACCGTGCGGCCGGCATCGACGAGCACCGGAAAGCGCTTCAGCGGCCACAGCGCGGCCAGCTCCTGCATCGGCTTCGGATCGTCGTGCGCGAGCACGCGATACGCGAACGGCGTGCCGTTCTCGTACAGCGCGGTCAGCACCTTCTGGCAGTAGGACGAAAAGGGATGGGCGTAGAGCGTCGGCATCATCGTGCGGTCTCTCAGGGTTTCGGCGCCGCGTGATGCGGCGCCACATGATCGGATACCTTGACGACGAACGGCACGCGCCCGTTTCGACAGCGAGTCGGCATTTATTTTGTCGTGCGACTCGGGGCGTTACGACCGGCCGTCCATCACGACGCGCCCTTCGGCACGCCAGCGCAGCATCCCGCCACCGAGATTCGCCACCGTGTCGAAGCCGGCCTTCAGCAGAATGACGGTCGCCTGCGCGGATCGCCCCCCGGCGCGGCACACGGTCACGACCGGCCGGTCGCGCGCGATCTCGCCGGCGCGCGCGGCCAGTTCGCCGAGCGGAATCGGCGTCGCGCCGGGCAGGTGGCCGAGCGGGCCGGTGAATTCGTCCGGCTCGCGCACGTCGACGACCTGCACCGCCGGCAGATGATCCTCGAGCCATTGCGGATCGATTTCCCAGAAGCCGGCGAACGTATAGACGAGCGGCGCCCAGTCGGGCGCGGCCTGTACATCGGGCGCGTTCGCGGCGACGCCGCATTGCAGGTTCGCCGGCACCGCGACGTCGATCTGGCGCGGATGCGCGAGCCCGAGGTTGCGCATGTAGCCCGCGAAATCGTCTTCGCTCAGGTCGCCGCCGAGACGCGGGTTGAAGCGCCGCTCCTCGCCGACGCTCGTCACCGTGAGCCCGCGATAGTCGTGCGCCGGATACAGCAGGCACGCGGCCGGCAGCGTGAAGAGCCGGCCGTGCACCGCGCGATACAGCGCGCGCGGGTCGCCCTGCTGGAAGTCGGTGCGGCCCGTGCCGCGGATCAGCAGGCAATCGCCGGTGAACGCCATCGATTCGTCGTCGAGCACGAGGCTGATGCAGCCGCTCGTGTGGCCGGGCGTCGCGCGCACGGTCAGGTAGCGCGCGCCGAACGCGCAGCGGTCGCCGTCGTTCAGGTAGCGGTCGGCGCCCTGCGCGCCGCTCGCGGCCGATATCGCGATCGTGCTGCCCGTGCGCTGCTTCAGCAGCCACGCGCCCGTCACATGATCGGCATGCACGTGCGTGTCGACGGTCGCGACGAGCCGCAGCCCGAGCTCGTCGAGCAGCGCCGCGTCGCGGCGCACCTGCTCGAACACGGGATCGATCAGCACCGCTTCGCGCGACGCGCTGTCGGCAAGCAGGTACGTGTACGTTGACGATTGCGGGTCGAAGAGTTGCCGGAAGATCATCGCGAAGTCGCTCCGTCGCTGGTTGACGCTTGTTTTATGCGTACGTGACGCTGTCGTCCGGCCCGCGCCGCGACTGTCGCTGTCGCGCGGGCCGCCCCGTCGTGGTCCGGCATCGCCGGCATCCGGCCGGCACGGTGCGTCAACGCGGCTGCGTCACGTAGCGCAGGTACGGCTTCAGCGTCCGGAAGCCATCCGGATACTTCTGCTTCGCCGCATCGTCCGATACCGACGTCGGAATGATGACATCGTCGCCGGGCTTCCAGTTCACCGGTGTTGCCACCGTATGCTTTGCGTTGAGCTGCAGCGCGTCGAGCAGGCGCAGCACCTCGTCGAAGTTGCGCCCCGCGCTCATCGGATAGACGAGCATCGCCTTGACCTTCTTGTCCGGCCCGATGATGAAGACCGAGCGCACCGTCGCGTTGTCGACCGCCGTGCGCGGGCCGCCGCTCGCATTCGGATGAATCATGTCGTACAGCTTCGCGACCTTCAGCTCGTCATCGCCGATCAGCGGATAGTTGACTGCATGCCCCTGCGTTTCGGCGATATCCGCCACCCACTTCCGGTGATCGCTGACCGGATCGATCGACAGCCCGATGATCTTCGTGTTGCGCTTGTCGAATTCCGGCTTGAGTCCGGCCATGTAGCCGAGTTCGGTCGTGCACACCGGCGTGAAATCCTTCGGATGGGAAAACAGGATCGCCCAATGGTCGCCGATCCATTCATGAAAGCGGATCGTTCCCTCAGTGGTCTCCGCGGTGAAATCGGGCGCGTCCTCGCCTAGTCGAATCGACATGTTCGTCTCCGTGAAAGGGGAATCGTCACGACGCCCGCGCCGCGGCTTGCGCGCGACGCGCGATCGTCCGCGCGCGAAGGGCCGGCATGGCACATGCCGGGGTCCGCGCGTTCATATAGCCTAGTTCAAAATGCGCGCGCCACCGGTATCGAGCACGCGGCGTGCTTGCGTATCGTGGCCGATTCCGACGATGAATGCGGGGCTGCAGAACCTCGCGCCGCACCCGGCCGCCGATACGCACTGACTTACACTACCGGCTGTTCTCGTCTTACGTTCACAGGAATCCCACCGACATGTCGATGACGATCGATCCGAAGCAGGCCGCCGCGCTGCTGGCCGTCGCCGACACGGGCAGCTTCGAGCAGGCCGCCGTGCGCCTGCACGTGACCGCGTCCGCCGTCACGCAGCGGGTCCGCGCGCTGGAAGCGAGCCTCGGCACGCCGCTGGTGCTGCGCACGCGGCCGTGCCGCCCGACGGTGGCCGGGCAGCGCGTGCTGCAGCACCTGCGCCGCGTCGCGCTGCTGCAGGCCGACCTGCAGAGCACGCTCGCGACCGAGCGCGAATCGCCGATCTCCGTCACGATCGCGCTCAATTCCGACAGCCTCGGCACGTGGTTTCTGCCGGCGCTGACGTCCGTGCTCGCCGGCGAACGCATCCTGTTCGAGCTGATCGTCGAAGATCAGGACCACACGTTCGCGTTGCTCGAAAGCGGGATGGCGGTGGGCTGCGTGACGACCGAGCCGAAACCGATGCGCGGCTGCCTCGCGACGCCGCTCGGCACGATGCGCTACCGGCTGCTCGCGGCCGCCGCGTTCGCGGTGCGCTGGTTTCCGCGCGGGCTGAACCGCACGAGCGCGCGCAAGGCGCCCGTCGTCGCGTATTCGCGGCGCGATACGCTGCAGTCGTCGTTCCTGAAGGAGAAGTTCGGGTTGCCCGACGGCGCGTACCCGTGCCACTACGTGCCGGGCACCCATTCGCATTTCGCGGCGGTGCGGCACGGGCTCGGCTACGCGATGGTGCCGGAGCCGCTGATCGGCAGCGAACCGCTCGACACGCAGGGGCTCGTCGATCTCGCGCCCGCGCATCCGACCGACGTCACGCTGTACTGGCACGCGTGGACCGTGCAGTCGCCGACGATGGCGTCGTTGTCCGAGCGGGTCGTCGAAGCGGCGCGGCGGCTGCTCGCGCCGCTGCCGTAAGCACCGCCATCGCCACCGTGCGCGGGGTGCGGTATACCTGAAGGCGAGAATCCCCGCCGCGCCGCCTATACTTTTTCCATCGGCCTCGCGAACGCGCCGCGCGGCCGATCACGCCTATCCGGCCGCGCCCTTTCCCGCAAGGAGAACATCATGTCTCGCCGCTACATCGATTGCCGCGAGTTTCCCAGCGCGATGAATTGCTCGGTCGCGATTTCTGCCGACTCCGACAACGAACTGCTGGAAGCCGCCGTGCAGCATGCGGTCCAGGTTCACCAGCACACCGACAGCGCCGAACTGCGCACGCAACTGCAAGCGCTGTTCCACGACGGCACACCGCCCGCCGATGCACCCCGGCAAGCATGATCCGCCGGCTCGCCCGATATCGACAGACGGGTTGCCACGTCGCCCCCGTCGCCTCTCCGCCCCCTGCTTCGCGCCACATCGGGCCGGCGTCCCCGCCGGCCGGCGCATTCCACCTTACGCGCGGCGTTGCGCGAAATACGCACCGACCGCATCGATGAACGTATCGATGTCCGCACGCGACACGTCGCAGTGCGTGACGAAACGCGACGCGTACAGCATCTGCGTGAGGATCCCGCGTTCCTTGAGCCACGCCTCGAGCGGCGCGCAATCGGCTTCGGGGAATTGCGCGAACACCATGTTCGTCGCGTGCGACAGCACCTTCACGGTGTCGATGCGTGCGAGGCCTTCGGCGAGATGCGCGGCATTCGCGTGATCGTCCGCGAGCCGCTCGACATTGTGGTCGAGCGCATACAGGCAGGCGGCCGCGAGAATGCCCGACTGCCGCATCCCGCCGCCGAGCACCTTGCGCCAGCGCTGCGCGCGCTCGATCAGCGCACGGTTGCCGACCAGCACCGAGCCGACCGGTGCGCCGAGCCCTTTCGAGAAGCAGATCGACACGCTGTCGAACGGCGCGGAAAGCTCGGCGATCGAACGCCCCGACGCAACGGCCGCGTTGCACACGCGTGCGCCGTCGAGGTGCAGCGACAACCCGCGGCTGCGCGCGAACGTGGTGGCTTCCTGCACATAGCCTTCCGGCAGCACCTGGCCGCCGATCGTGTTTTCGAGCGCGAGCAGGCGTGTGCGGGCGAAGTGGTTGTCGAGCGGCTTGATCGCCGCGGCGATCTTCGCGAGCGGCAGCGTGCCGTCCGGTGCGTTCTCGATCGGCTGCGGCTGGATGCTGCCGAGCACGGCCGCGCCGCCGCCTTCGTACTTGTAGGTGTGCGCGAGCTGGCCGACGATGTACTCGTCGCCGCGCTCGCAATGGGCCATCAGCGCGGCCAGGTTGCTCTGCGTGCCGCTCGGGAAGAACAGGCCGGCTTCCTTGCCGGCCCGCTCTGCCGTCACCGCCTGCAGGCGCAGCACGGTCGGGTCGTCACCCCATACGTCGTCGCCGGTTTCGGCGGCAGTCATCGCGGCCAGCATTGCCTGGCTCGGACGTGTCACGGTATCGCTGCGTAAATCGATCATCGCTGAGTCCTGGGTAAACGCGGACCGGAACCGATGCGCCCGGCCCTGCCGAAACGAGACTCAGAGTGTACGCAATTCATGCAGCGTGTGCGTATCGAAGGTTGCGCGGCGTTACCCATGTGACAGACCCCAACGGCCGCGGCCCGCCGGCACGACCGCTTGCGTTACGCGATAACGCACTGAAACGGTTCGGCCGCGCGGGCGCCGTGACGCGCGGTGTCACGCGGCGTTTGCGTCCGCGCCGAACCGTTCCGATGACGCGACGCGCCATATTGCCGCACGTGCGTCAGACCGCCACGCCGCGGCCGCGCGCGTCGCAAGCAGCCTTCTTGATACGAATCAACGATTTACCCTGGAAATGCGCGCGACGGGCTGGACATCTGCGACGAGTTGGCGCATTTCGCGGTGCAACATCGCGGCCCATACTCCAGCCAACCCCGACGCCCGTCCGCCGGGGTCCGCCGGCACCCGCCGGCGGGTATCGTCAGCCTCGGTCAACTGGTATGGACACCGCTCTTTCGGCCCTCGATCTGGCCCGCCTGCAATTCGCGTTCACCGTCTCCTTTCACATCGTCTTTCCGGCGCTGAGCATCGGCCTCGCCAGCTTCATCGCCGTGCTCGAATATCGCTGGCTGAAAACCGGCAAGCAGTACTACAAAACCCTCTGCCTGTTCTGGTCGAAGATCTTCGCGGTCGCGTTCGGGATGGGCGTCGTCTCCGGCGTCGTGATGAGCTACCAGTTCGGCACGAACTGGTCGGGCTTCTCGAGCTTCGCCGGCGCCGTCACCGGCCCGCTGCTGATGTACGAGGTCATGACCGCGTTCTTCCTCGAGGCCGGCTTCCTCGGCATCATGCTGTTCGGCTGGAATCGCGTGAGCCCGCGCGCGCACTTCGGCGCGACGCTGATGGTCGCGATCGGCACGCTGATCTCGACGTTCTGGATTCTCGCGTCGAACAGCTGGATGCAGACGCCGCAGGGCTTCGAGATCGTCGACGGCCGCGTCGTGCCGACCGACTGGTTCGCGATCATCTTCAACCCGTCGTTCCCGTACCGCCTGTTCCACATGGCGATCGCCGCATTCATCGTCGCCGCGCTCGTGGTGGCCGCGACCGGCGCGTGGCACCTGCTGAAGGGCCGCCGCGACAAGGGCGTGAAGAAGATGTTCTCGATGGCGCTGTGGCTGCTGCTGGTGCTCGCGCCGCTGCAGGCCGTGATCGGCGACCAGCACGGCATCAACACGCTGAAGCACCAGCCGGCGAAGATCGCCGCGATCGAAGGGCTGTGGGAAACCGAGAAGGGCGGCACGCCGCTCAACCTGTTCGGCATCCCTGACATGCAGGCGGAAACGACCCGCTACGCGGTGAAGGTGCCGCACCTCGGCAGCCTGATCCTCACGCACAGCTGGGACGGCGAGATCCGCGGCCTGAAGGAATTCCCGCCGGAAGACCGCCCGAATTCGACGGTCGTGTTCTGGAGCTTCCGGATCATGGTCGGCCTCGGCTTCGCGATGATCGGCCTCGCCGCGCTCGCGTGGTTCCTGCGCCGCCGCGGCCGCCTGTATGAATCGAAGTGGTTCCAGCGCTTCGCGCTCGTGATGGGCCCGACCGGCTTCGTGTCGCTGCTCGCGGGCTGGGTGACGACCGAAGCAGGCCGCCAGCCGTGGGTCGTGTATGGCGTGATGCGCACCGCGCATGCGGTATCGCCGCTGTCGGTGCAGCAGGTCAGCCTGTCGATGATGACGTTCGTGATCGTGTACTTCCTCGTGTTCGGCACCGGCGTGTACTACATGCTGAAGCTGATGAAGGCCGGCCCCGCGCTGCCCGACGTGAAGCACGACGACACCCCGGACACGCGCCCCGACCACACCGCGCGCCGCCCGATGTCGGCCGTCGACGAGCCGCTCGAGACCGTCTGAGCCCACCCTTTTTCGCATACGAGAAAACCTATGGACGTCACCGTAATCTGGGCCGCGATCATCGCATTGGGGCTCTTCATGTACGTCGTGCTCGACGGCTTCGACCTCGGCATCGGCATCGTCTTCCCGTTCTTCCCGGACGAGAAGGAACGCGACCTGATGATGAACACCGTCGCACCCGTGTGGGACGGCAACGAGACGTGGCTCGTGCTCGGCGGCGCCGGGCTGTTCGCGGTGTTTCCGGTCGTCTATTCGACCGTGCTGTCGGCGCTGTACCTGCCGCTGATCTTCATGCTGGTGTGCCTGATCTTCCGCGGCGTGTCGTTCGAGATCCGCGCGAAGGCGCGGCGCACGAAGCAGCTGTGGGATCTCGCGTTCATCGGCGGCTCGGCCGGCGCGACGTTCTTCCAGGGGATCGCGCTCGGCGCGTTCCTGCAAGGCATCAACGTGAAGGATGGCGTATTCGCGGGCGATGCGTTCGACTGGCTCACGCCGTTCAGCCTGCTGACCGGCCTCGGCCTGATCGTGACCTATGCGCTGCTCGGCTGCTGCTGGCTCGTCGCGAAGACGGAAGGCGACCTGCAGCGGCGCCTGCATCGCGTCGTGTGGCCGCTGACGGTCGTGCTGCTCGGCTTCATCGCGGTCGTCAGCCTGTGGACGCCGCTGCAGGATCCGGCCATCGCGCAGCGCTGGTTCGACTCGGGGCTGTTCTGGCGCCTGCTGCCGGTGCCGTTCCTGGTCGCCGGCTGCGCGGTATGGATGCGCCGCGCGGTGCGCGCCCGGCACGACATGACCCCGTTCGTGCTCGCGCTGGCGCTCGTGCTGCTCGGCTACGTCGGCCTGCTCGTCACGCTGTTCCCGTATGCGATTCCCCAGACGATGACGATCTGGGAAGCCGCGGCGCCGCGTTCGAGCCAGACCTTCACGCTGGTCGGCGCAGCGGTTATCCTCCCGATCATCATCGCCTACACGACGATGGGTTACTGGGTATTCCGAGGCAAGGTGCGCCATGAAGACCAGCATTACTACCACCACTGATTCCGCCGATCGCCAGCCCGCTGCGCCGAAGCCGCGCATGCGCGGCTGGATGTGGTTCGTCGTCCTGTGGGCGGGCGGCGTGATCGGCGCCGTCACGCTCGGCTATGCGTTCAAGATCTTCATGAACCTGACGCTGTTTGCGGTGAAATAAGCCGGTCGACCGACCGGCATTCCTTCCCTCCTGACGCCTCGCGCCTCTGTCGATCGACGGATGCGCCGTTGCCACGACGCCGGGAATCGCTGTCGCGGCGCGCGCCGCACGACGCCGAGCGTCCATTCCGGCATGGCGAAGTTGATCCATGGTGTGGCGTCTGCCTGTTCACCAGGAACAGTGTCATTTCGGCAGAAATCCATACGAATCGCGTCCATGGAGGCCGGCAATCCATGTAGATCCCTGCCGAAACAGCTACTTCGCGCGCTCGACGGCAGCCTACCGCCGCTCGCCCAACGCCGCTTCGATCTTGCGGTCGGTCTTGTACTGGCTCAATGCATACACCGACCAGATCGCGGCGGGCAGCCAGCCGATGATCGTAATTTGCAGGATCAGGCAGATGATCCCGGCGATCGGGCGGCCGATCGTGAAGAACTGGAACCACGGCAACAGCAGGGCAAGCAAAAGGCGCATCGGGAATCCTCCGGGGGCGTCGTTGAAAGTTCAGGCGCAGACAATATGACGGGCCGCGCGCCTCATTTCAAGTTCGAACCGGCATTCGCCCCGCCGGCGCAGCCGGCGATCGGCACGCGCGCCACACGACCTACGCCGAATCAGCCAGCCACCGCGCGACCCGCGCCACGAGCGGATCCGCTTCGTCGAAGCATTCGGCGCCCGCCACGCGCGGCGCGTCGCAAATCGCGAACACCGGCTTGCCCCACTGCAACCCGAGCGCGATCTCGGACAGCGTGCCGAGCCCGCCGCCGACTGCGATCAGGCACAGCGACGCACGCGCGACCAGTGCGTTGCGCGTGATGCCGAGCCCGGTCGGCAGCGCGACGCTCAGGTAGGGATTCGCGAGCGTCGCATCGTCTTCCGGCAGCAGCCCGATCGCGCACCCGCCGGCCGCATGCACGCCGCGCGCGGCCGCCTCCATCACGCCCTGCTTGCCGCCGCCGACGATGGCGACACCCGCCGCCGCGAGCGCATGCGCGATCCGCTGCGCGACCCGCATCTGCTCGTCGGTCGCCTCGCGCGGACCGATCACGCCGACCGGCATGCGGTGCCCCCGCGCGCCGCGCTGCCGCTGCGCGAGTTGCGCCAGCGCGTCGCACGCCGCTTCCGACCACTCATCCATGACGTCGTTGCCGTACAAGGCCTTCCCCCAATGCAAGAACGCAGGTGCAGATCGCCGTCAGCACGATCGACAGCACGGCCGCCTGCGAGAAATCGGTTTGCCCGTCCGACAGCTTCAGATACATCAGCAGCGGCAGGATGTTGATCTGCGTGCCGGCCAGCGCGAGCGCCGTGCCGTAGGTGCCGAGCGCGATCGCCGTGACGAGGCACCACGCGGACGCGACCGACGGCCACAGTTCGCGCCACGCGACGTCGAGCCACGCACGCCACGGCCGCGCGCCGAGCGTCAGTGCCGCCTCGAGCGGCCGCCGGTCGAGATTCGCGAGCGCCGGGTAGATCATCAGCGCGACCCGCGGGATCAGGTAATACGCATACGCGACCGCCAGCCCCGGCATCGTGTAGATCGCGCCGCCGAGCACGGTCGGGTCCGCGCCCAGCGACGCCGCGAGCGTGGTGACGAAGCCGGCACGGCCGAACGCGAGGATGAAGCCGTACGCGATCACGAGCCCGGAGAACGCGAGCGGCACGCCGAGCAGCGCGAGCGTCCAATGGCGGCGGGCGGGCGACTGCCCCGCCAGCGCGAATGCGACCGGCACGCCGACGCCGACCGACAGCGTGCCGGCGCCCACCGCCAGCGCCAGCGATCGTGCGATCGCATCGGCGACGAGCGGATCGCGCAGCACCGCGCCGAACGCGCGGCCGCCGTCCGTGAAGGCCGAGCCGACGAGCGCGGCGAGCGGCAGCGCGAAGCACACCGCCAGCAATACCGCCGCCGGCACCGCGCCGAAGCGGCGCAGCGCGCCGCGTTCCGCCAGGGAGGTCTGCATCGTGTGCCCCTTACTGGCCGAGCGTCGCCTGCGACCAGAGCTGGTCGATCTCGGCCTTGCGTGCGGCCGCCTTCGCCACGTCGAGCGGACGCACCTGCGGCGCCTTCGGCAGCTTCGCCGCGACATCCGGCGCGACCGGCGTGCCGGGCACGGCCGGCCGCACGAAGCCCTGCGCGAACAGCCCCTGCCCGACGTCGCTCATCACCAGGTTGAGCCAGAGCTGCGCGGCGGACGGGTTCGGGCCGTTCTTCACGAGGCTCATCGCATACGGCGCCGATACGCTGCCGTCCTGCGGAATCACCACGTCGGCCGCGTCACCCATGCCGTCGACGTACTTCGCCTTCAGGCCGTCGTTCTCGTAGCCGATCAGGATCGGAATCTCGCCCTTCACGAACTTCGCATAAGGCGTCGTGCCTTCGACACGCAGCACATTGCCCGCGCGCTTCAGCTTGCCGAGGAATTCCGCGCCGGGCTTCGGGTTCTCGACGCTGCCGCCGTTCGCATAGGCTGCCGCGAACACGGCGACCTGCCCTTGCCCGGTCGAACGCGGGTCGAGATAGACGACCGCGTTGCGATACTCCGGCTTCAGCAGGTCGGACCAGCGCTGCGGCACGTTCTTCACGAGCTTGCGGTTGACGAGGAACGCGATGTTCAGCGAGTGCACCGCGAACCAGCGGCCGTCCGCCGAGCGAAACACGTCCGGCAGCTTGTCGAAATTGACCGGCTTGAACGGCGCGACGACATCCTTGCTTTCGGCGTCGAGCGCCGACGCGGCGAAGTAGTACGCGGTATCGGCCTGCGGACGGCGGCGCGACTTGTCGAGCGACACCACGGTCGCGGCCGAGCCGATGTCGTTGTAGGTGATCTCGACCTTCGGATAGCGCTTGCGAAACTCGGCAAACAGCGCCTTCCAGTTCGCCCATTCGGGGCCCGTGTCGAACGACACGACGAGCCCTTCGTCGGCGGCCTTCGCATACAGCGCGTCCTCGCCCGGATACAGCGGCGCGGCGTGCGCCGGCGCGGCGGCCAGCGCCGCGAACGCGCAGAGCGCCAGCACGCCGGCGCGTAGGGTCTTCACAAGAGGGTGGCCTGCAGGCATCGGGGATCTCCGTTGAATGAAAGGGGTCATTGCGCGTCCGGCGCGGCCGGCAGCACGAGCAGATGGCGCGGGTCGATCGCGATTCGCCGGGTGGCCGGCACGCGGCCTTCGCACAGCAGCGGGTCGGCCGAGCCGGCGGGAATGAAGTCGTAGCGTTGCGTCGCGCCGAAGTAGCGCACGTCGCCCGGCGCGCCGTCGATGCCGTTCACGCCGTGCGCCGGCGGATCGGCCTCCACGTGCTCGGGCCGCACCAGCACCTCGACCTCGGCGCCCGGCCGGTGCCCGCCGGTCTCGACGCGCAGCGTCGCGAACCGCACGTCGACCGTATCGTGCGCGGTCACGCGGCCGCGCAGCAGCGTCGAATGGCCGACGAAGCGCGCGACCTGCGCGGACGCGGGCCGCTCGTACAGGTCGCGCGGCGTGCCCACCTGCAGCACGCGCCCGCCGTCGACGATCGCGACGCGGTCGGCCATGCTCAGCGCCTCGTCCTGGTCGTGCGTGACGAGCAGCGTCGTCGCGCCGCACGCGCGCTGCAGCGCGCGAATCTCGTCGCGCAGCTGATGGCGGA
This sequence comes from Burkholderia sp. AU45274, assembly GCF_030482505.1. Lineage (NCBI taxonomy): Bacteria > Pseudomonadati > Pseudomonadota > Betaproteobacteria > Burkholderiales > Burkholderiaceae > Burkholderia > Burkholderia sp. AU45274. The sequence goes on from NZ_JAUJQE010000007.1 coordinate 192,727, forward strand.
TGCCGGCGTCGAGCGCGGCCAGCGGCTCGTCGAGCAGCAGCAGCTTCGGCTCGATCACGAGCGCACGCGCCAGCGCGACGCGCTGCTGCTGGCCGCCGGACAGCATCGCGATGCCGCGTTCCGCATGCGCCGCCAGGCCGACGCGCTCGAGCATGTCGCGCGCACGCTGCCGCCGCGCATGCGCCGAGACGCCGCGCATTTTCAGCCCGTACGCGACGTTGTCGGCCACCGACAGGTTCGGAAACAGCGCGTAGTGCTGGAACACCATGCCGACCTCGCGCCGCCATACCGGCACGCCGGCCATGTCGGCGCCGCCGATCACGATGCGGCCGCTGCCGCCGTCGAGCAGGCCGGCCGCGAGCCGCAGCAGCGTGGACTTGCCGGAGCCGCTGCGCCCCATCACCGCGAGCAGCTCGCCTTGCGCGGCGGACAGCGTGACGTCGTCGACGCCGTGTCGCGCGCCGGGATACTGGAAACTGACGTGTTCGAACTCGAGACTCATGACGGACTCACTTCATACGTTGCACGGTGCCGACCGATACGAGCGTCGCGAGCACGGCGAGGACGAGCAGCACGACGGTCGCCGCGCATGCCATCCCCGACGCGCCGTAGAACGCCTGCAGCAGCACGATCGGATAGTTGCGGTAGCGAAAGCCGGCGATCAGGTTCGAGATCTGGAATTCGCCGATCGACAGCGCGGCCACCATCACGAGCCCCGAGAACAGGCTGTGCCGCAGGTTCGGCAGCACGATCGTGACGAACTGGCGCAGCGGCGTCGCACCGAGCGTCGCCGCGCAAGCCTCGAGGCGCGCGAGCCCGAGGTGGCGCAGATCGCTGAGCAGCGTCTGCAGCAGGTACGGCAGCGTCAGCACCGCGTGGGCCCCGATCATCAGCGGCAGCGTGCCGAGCCAGGGCAGCGTGTCGCCGCTGAAGATCGCGATATAGCCGAAGCCGAGCGTCAGCGCGGGCACGGCCACCGGCATCAGCATCACGACGCGCGTCGCCATGCCGCGCCCGGCCTGCGCACGGTGATGCAGCGCATATGCGAGCGGCAGGCCGAGCACCGCGTTGAGCGCGCAACACGCCAGCGCCACCGTCAGGCTCACGCCGAATGCGCGGGTGAAACTGCGATTTCCGGCGAGATCGGCGAACCAGTGCCAGGTGAAGCCGGTCGGCAGCAGCGTATTCGTCCACGACTGGCCGACCGAGCCGATCAGCAGCAGCGCGATCGGCAGCAACAGGTAGAGCCCGAACACCGCGACGAGCGCGTGCAGCAAGAAGCGTCCGGCACTCGGGCGCACCGGCCTGTTACGCGAAATCGGAACACCATCGGCCAGGGCCGGGGCGGTAGACGCAGGCATGAAAACACTCGCGGACAAGAGACGAAGACACCACGCAACGCCCGCCGGGCGGGGCTGTCACGCGTTTTCTGGATGGCCGAAGTGTGCGGATCCGACATGGCATCGTCATGAAAAAAACGTACAAAGCCCGCATCGATCTGTGCGCCGAAGGAATAGTCGCGATGAAGCACCTGTATCCGAACGTCTCGGAACTGAATGCATTCACCTGTTCTGCGAAGTATCTGAACTTCTCGTACGCGGCCCGCGAACTGGGCCTGACGCCCAGCGCGGTCAGCCGGCAGATCGCGAATCTCGAGGCGCTGTTCGGTGTGAAGCTGTTCGTGCGCGAGGGGCGCAGCCTCGTGCTCACGCGTGCCGGGCAGGTGTACCACGCCCGCGTCGCCGGCCCGCTGCGCGAGATCGGCAACGCGTCGATCGAACTGCTGAGCGCGCGCGAAAACGGCGACCTGCTGACGATCGCCAGCGTGCCGACGTTTACGACCAAGTGGCTCGTGCCGCGGCTCTCGCGTTTCCTGGCCGTCGCGCCGGGCGTCACGCTGAGCTTTCGCCGCCATCTCGCGCACGGCGACATCTTTCCGTTCGGGCTCGACGCGGCGATCCGCTACGGCGACGGAGCATGGGAAGGCGTGCGAAGCGATTACCTGGACGGGCGAACCTTCGTGCCGGTCTGTACGCGCGAATTCGGCGAGCGGCACGCGTTGCGCACGCCCGCCGACGCCGTCACGGCGCCGCGCCTCGTGCACGAGCAGGCCGAAATCGCGTGGTCCGCGTGGGCGGAACGCCATCGCGCCACGCAGATGAACGCGCTCGCCGGGCCGCGCTTCGAACAGTATTCGGTGCTGATCCAGGGCGCGCAGGCGGGCCTCGGGCTCGCGCTCGTGCCGCGTTTCCTGATCGCGGACAATCTCGCGGCCGGCACGCTCGTCGAACCGTTCGACGCGCCCGTCGAGGTCGACGCGCAGGGGCACTACCTGTGCTACGCGCCGGAGCGCCTCGAGACGAGCGAAGCGTTGCGGCACTTCAGGGCATGGATGCTGGACGAATGCGCGCCGGCGTAAGCCGGCCCGCATGCGTCATGCGGCGAGACGCGCTCGACCGCGCGCCCCGCCGTACCGGACACCGCCGGGCAGCGGTGTCCGGAAACCGTCGTCAGTGCCGATCGATGCCCAGCCCCGGCAGCACGCCGGTATTCTCGGCCACCACCGCATGCAGCAGGCGCGGGTTCGCGCCGAGCAGCCCGAGGATCGTCGGCGCGACCTGTTTCGTGCCGACCGTGTCGGTCACCGTGCGTGCGCGATGCAGGCCCGGGTACGACACGAGCAGGCCGAGGTGGCTGTCGTCCGGCGCGTTGCCGCCGTGCTCCTCGTCCTTCTTCGTGCTCGACGTGTAGATCACACCCGGATTCGGCTGGACGATGATGTCCGGCGTGCGGCCGTTGGCCGGATCGCCGAAGCGGTCAGCAAGCGCCGCGCCGTACAGCACGTACGCCTGCGGGCCGTCCGCGCAGATCCCCGGCGCGTTGCAGCCCAGGTTCGCCTTCAGCGTCTGCACCACGGCCGTGCGCTGGTTGCGGTCGCGCAGCCAGATCAGGCCGACGTCGTCGGTCTGCACGAAACCCGTGTCGACCAGGCCGGAGCCGTCGTTCAGGTTGCCCGTCTTCGTGTTGTTCTGGCCGAAGTTGCCGTTCGGGTCGACGTAGTTGTTCGCTTCGAGCAGCTTCGTCAGCGTGTCGCCGTTCTTCACGAGCTTCGTGCGATCGGTCGGCGACTGGCCATGCTTCGCCGTGACGATCACGGCCGTCGACGCATACAGGTTCGCCTGCGTCAGCGCCGCGACGATATGGCCGATCGAGTTGTCGACGTACGTGATCGCGTTCGCGACCTGGCCGTTCGGCGTGAAGTTCGCATCGAGATAGCCGCCGCCCTTCGCGACCGGCGCCTTCTGCGCGACGCTGAGCGTCTGGAAGTTGCCGCCGAACAGCGTCGGCACCGGCGCGCTCTTCGTGCCCGTCGAGTCACGGCCGTTGATCTGGTTGATCAGCGCCTGCACGTGCAGGTTGTCGAACTGCGCGGTATGCGAATAGACGTCGGTGTAGTCCGTCTTCGTCACCGGGTCGATCGAGTTGATCTCGGTGCGCATCAGGTCGTCGACGCCGGTGCCCGACGGCCCGTTCAGCCAGTCGTAGCCCCACGCGTGCTTGTCGGCCCATGCGGTGGTCGCGTTCGGGATGCCGGCCTTCACGGCCTCGAACACGGTGTTGGTCTTCACGTAGTTGTGCGGATAGACCGGCACGCACTTGCCGTTGACCTTCGCGTTCGGGATCGCCTGCGGGTTGAACGCGCCGCCGCCGTCGAGGTGGACGAGGGCGCCGCCGTTCTGGGCATCGATGCCGGTCGTCTCGTCGAACACGACGTTCCAGCCCTGCTTGCCCGAGCAGCTCGTGTCGCCCGGCGCGTACAGGTTGCGGTCGTACGACACGTCGTAGAACAGGCCGGCCGTCTTCGGCGAGCCGCCCGTCACGAGCGCGGCGAGGCCCGGGAACGAATCCGACAGGCCCGGCGTATAGGCATTCGTGTACGTCACGCCGCTTTTCGCGAGCACCGCGATGTTCGGGCACGTGTTCGCGCCGATGCAGCGCGCGAGATCCTGCTCGTGCAGGCCGTCGACGCTGATCAGCAGCACGTGCTTCACGACGCGGCTCGCGTGGCCGCGATCCTCGCCCTGACTGTCGCCGTCCTGCTGCGCGGCGTGCGCACCCGCACCGGCGAGCGCCAGCGCGCCCGCCACCATCGCCACCACCTTCCGCTGCTTACCAAGGAAAGACATGATCACCCCACCTCTTCGATTGACGTTGAACTGCGTGACTTGCCATCAGGCGCGCAAGAATATGGGCGCGTCGTGGGTCGCTCGCATGAAGCGGGGCTTTCTGTTTTCTATCAAACGTAACCAATCGCAAGTGACACGAATCGGTCGCAAAGCAAGGTGGCCTGGCGCACATTGCGACGGGGCGCGCTCACCGGCCGGCACTACACCGGTGCATCGGTCAAACCGCCGGCAACGTCATCGGCCGCACGATTTTTTTCCGGCTTGGCGCACGACTATTGGTGTGTGATAAAGGGTTTTCCCTGACCCGGAGCACGAGTATGTCGACCCTGGAAGCCCTCCGGTTCGTGCTGGACGATGCACGCACCCCCGAAATCATTCGCCACCACGTCGTCGACGCGTTGCAGTACGCGTTGCGCAACTACGGACAGGTGTTCACCGCGAAGGAAGTCGAATGGCTGGCGCAGTGGGACGACGCGCGCCTGCCGCTGGCTGCCAAGAAGGAGTTGGGCAAGCGCGAGGAACCGGCGATCGCCGCGCGCTGAAAAAAAACGCGCCGCCGCGCCCGAACGGATGAACGGACGCGGCGGCGGATGGCTCGCTTACTGCAGGCCGAAGTCGACGCGGGTGGTGGCGCCCTTGTCCTCGATGCCCTTCGCATCGAGCTTCGGCGCGACGACGAACACGCGGCTCGAATCGATCTTCCCGTCGAGGTATTGACGCACGGCCTGCGCGCGCTGCTGCGCGAGCGCACGCAGCGCGTTGTCGTCGGCCGGCGCATGGTCGGCGAGCGCCTTCTTCATGTCGGCGTCGGGCAGCGTCTTCTGCAGGCCGATCACGTTGCGCGGCTTCTTGAAGTCGGCGGCCTTGTACGCGCGCGTCAGGTACTTGCTGTACTCGGCCGGCTCGACCTTCACCGACATCGGGTCGATGCTCTCGCCCTGCCCGACCACGTCTCTCAGCTTCTGCTGGCGCACGAGCCGATCGACGTACGCGTCGCCGAGCCCCGACGTGTCCTTCGCCGGATCGACGCGGCCGATCAGGTCGAGGCGGATCGACGGCTTCTCGGTCAGCATCTTCACGACGGTGTCGAGCTTCTTCTGCTGCGCGTCGTCGAGCTGATACGAGCCCGGCGCGAATTCGACGTAGCCGAGATCCTCGCCGCCGCCGCCGAACGCATGCGCGAGCAGCGAGAACGGCGACGTGACGGCCTTCGCGATCAGGTTCAGCACCGCGCGCCAGATCAGCCCGCCGACGCTGAACTCCGGATTCGACAGCGAGCCCGACACCGGCAGGTTCACGTCGATCTGGCCGCGCGTGTTCTTCAGCAGCGAGATCGCGAGCTTCACCGGCAGCCGGGTCGCCGTGTCGTTCTCCACATGGTCGCCGAACGTGAGCTGATCGATGAAGATGTGGTTGTTCGCCTTCAGCTGGTCGTTCGCCAGTTCGTAATGCAGGTCGACGTTGAGCTTGCCCTTCGTGATCGGGTAGCCCGCGTACTTCGCCGAGTACGGCGTCAGGTTGGTCAGCTCGATGTCGTGCGCGGTCGCGGTGAGGTCGAGCGCCGGCTTCTCGATCAGCGGGTTCACCGAACCCTTGATCGAGATCGGCCCGTTGCCCGCGAGGTTCGCGGCGACGTCGACCGGCGCGGACGTCGTCGAATCCGTGCCGAACGCGCCGACCGTGCCCTTGATCGCGACGAGGTTCGCCGTGTAGTTCGGCTTGATGAAGTTGTCGGTGTACGTCACGCGGCCGTTCTGCAGCAGCAACTCGCCGAAATGCATGCGCACCGGGTTCTGCGGCGGCGGCGCGGCCTTCACGACCACCGTCGCCGAGGCGGCGGCCGGCACGGACGCCTGCTGCGCGGCCGCAGCCGACGCGGCCTGCGCGGCGGCCGGCGGCGTCATGCCCGGCGACAGCGGCACCGGCTCGCCCTTGCTCGCGTCACGCGTGAGCGACTGCGCGGGGCCCGTTTCCTTCGCGACCACGTCCTTCAGGTTCAAACGCCCCTGCGCGTCGAGCAGCACGCGGCCGTAGAAGTTCGAGAACGTCACGCGCGCGGCATCGACGTCGGTGCCCTTCTCGTCGTAGTTCGCCTTCAGGTTCGTCAGTGCGAGCGAGCGCCAGCCCGCGAACGGGTCGGAGGTCGCCTTGTCGAGCATCCGCACGTCGACCAGCGCGACATCGCCGCGATAGGTCGCGCGCGGCGCGCCCTTCACCTGCGCGAACGTCAGGTTGCCCTGCGCGTTGAGCAGCGCACTGGCGATCGTCGCGTTCAGCGCGCTGCCGAAATACGGCTCGAACGCGGCCGCGTCGAGACGGTTGCCGTTGACCTTCAGGCCGAGCTTCAGCGGCTGCGCGGTCACGTCGCCCGTCACGTTCAACGAACCCTTGCGGTTCAGCGTCGCCTTCAGTTGCACGGGCAGCGGCTTGGTCAGGTCGTCGCTGATCTTCTGCACCGACAGGTCCAGCGGCTTGATCGCCAGCTTCACCGGGCGCGGCGTCGACAGGTCGGTGAAGTTCGCGGCAGAATCCTTCACGTTCAGCGCGTCGATCCGGTAATGCCACGACGGCGCGGCGGCCTCGGCCTTGCGCGCGACCGTGCGCTTCGGCACCGCAGCCTGCGCGGGTTCGGCCAGCGCCGCGAGGTCGATCTTGCCGTCCTTCAGGCGCTGCACGTCGAGCGCGAGCCCGCTGACGTCGACGCTGGCGATCTCCGCGATGCGCGTGGCCACGTCGACCTTCGCGATCTTCGCGCTCGCGTCGGGCAGCACGATCGCGGGCGCCTTCGCATCGGGCGTCGCGATCTTCAGCGACTTCAGGCTGACCGTGCTGTCGGCAACCTGTGCGGCGAGCGGCGTCTTGCCCCAGTCGGCCTTCGCGTTGACGGTCGCGCCGAGCGTGCCGTCGAGCACGCGCGCCCGCGTCGCCTCGCCGAGGTACGGCTGCAGCGCCGGCAGCGCGAGCGCGGCGACCGTCAGCTTGCTCTCGACCTGCTTCTCCGCGAGATTGAACGAGCCTGCGGCCGTCACGTCGCCGCCGCGCGACAGCGACGTCGACAGCGTGTATTTCGCGGGCGTCTTGCCCTGCATCGTGAAGCCGTCGAGCGTCGCGGCGAGCTTCGTGAGCGACAGCGCGGTCGGCGTCGCCGGCACGCGGTCGTCGACGTTGACCGTGCCGCCGTCGATCGCGAAATGGCGGATCGTCAGGTCGAGCGGCGGCGCTTCCTTCGTTGCGGCTTCGACCTTCGCGCCGCTGGCGGTGGCTGCGACCGCGGTGGAAGCCCCGGTTGCCCCCGACGCCGCCGGCTTGCCCTCGGCGGCCTTCGAGGCGGCTGCCGGCTGCGCGGCGAGCTTCTCGACGTTCAGCACGCCCTGCTTGTCGCGCGCCAGGTCGACCACCGGCTGGTCGATCCGGATCTCGTCGAAATGCATCGCATTGCGCAGCGGCTCGAGGCTGGCCGCCGCGACGTGCACGCCGCGCGCGGCGAACAGCGGCGCGGACGCATGGTCCGTCACCTTCGCGTCCTTCAGGTCAACGGTGCCCGACACGCGCAGCGCGGGCGTCTCGCCGCTCATCACGAAATTGACCGCGAGGTCGCTGCTCAAGAGGCCGCTCGTCACGGCCACCGGCAGCTTCGCCGGCACGTACGAGATCAGCTTCGGCACGTCGAGGCCGTCGAATTTCAGCGCGATCTCCGATTCGCGCGACTGCGCGAACGGCTTGGTCTTGCCGTCGATTGCGATCGGGCTGCCGTCGAAGCGCGCGCGCAGCTTCGGCTCGACGAAGATGTCGGTCTTCGAGGCCAGCGTCGCGATGTACGGAATGCCGAGCGTCCAGTTGTCGACGACGTGCTTTTCGTTCAGCAGGCGGTCGTCGAAATCGATCCGGCCGTTGTTGACCTGAATGTTCGACACCGAGAACTGTGTCGGCTTGCTTTCGGTTTTCGGCGACGGCGTCGAGAACTTCTCGATCAGGTCGGTGAAGTTGAAGCGCTGCGCGTCGTAGCGGACGATATGAAAACGCGGCGAGTCGAGGCGCACTTCATTGACGATCGGCGCGCCGCGAAACAGCGACGACCACGACGGCCGCACGACGAGCTTCGCGATGTCGATGAAGTCGCCCTGGCCGCCTTTGTCGCCGAGATGGATGCCGTCGGCTTCGAGGTTCAGCGTGTAGGGGTTCAGCGCGATGCGCTGGATCGTGGCGGGCCGGTCGAGCTGCTTGCTCAACTGCTGTTCGGCGATATGGCGGATCAGCGGCGGCGCCGCGAAGAACCCGAGCAGTCCGAATAAAACGATGAAGATCAGCAGGCCGATGCCGATGCGCCGGGCCCGGCGCGAGCGTGTAACGCCACCGAGGGCATGGAGGGTCGAGGGTACGGTTTCTTTGTCTGCGCTTGCCATGCTTGAATGCCTCGGGATGGAATGCCGGGCCGCGCCGGAGAACCGGGCGGCCGCGCACGCTATCCCGAAAGTATAGGCTCAGGAGGTGACGGTACGGGGTTCGGGCGCCGTCGCGCCCGCCGGTCGGACAGCGCCGCCGGTCATCCGTTCATTTCCGGACGATGACGGGCGGCATCCACGACCCGTCGCTCGCCTGCGGCTTCGGCGCGTACAGGCGCAATGCGAGCGCGAAATCGGCGCGCGGCGCCGGCAGCCAGTTGGCCGCATGCGTGCCGCCCGGCGACGCCGACACGACGATGTCGATCGAGCCGTCGTGGTTGCGGCGCAACCGGTCGCGATCGCCGAGCGAGCGACGTGCCGACCCGACGTCGGGCAGCGCGCCGTTGGTCGAATAGGGTGTGAGCGTCCAGAACGCGCGCACCGGCGGCAGCGCGCCCGGCGCGAAATGCAGCACGTAGCGGTTCGCGCCGTTCAGCGGATGGCCGTCGCTGTCGACGCGGACGACCGCGAGCGTTTCGTCGTCGCGCGTCGCGGTGCCGAACTGCGTGTAGGCCGCGTACGCGCGCAGCGTGTAGTCCTGGCCGTACTTGCCGGCCGTATCGCCGATCCAGCTCCAGCCGTTCGCGTTCAGCAGGTTCGACGGCGGGGTCGAGAGCCGCGCGCGCGCCTCGGCGACGCCGGCCGTCGCGGCCGCGAGGCGGTCGCCGGTCCACAGCACCGGGTAGCCGGCCGACACGCCGATGTCGCCGAGCAGTTCCTGTGCGTGCGCATCGTCGGCCGGCGCCGGGTTGTCCTGCAGCGCCTGCGCGAAGCGCGTGAAGAACGCCTTCGGATCGAGTGCGGCCACCTGCTCGGCCGGCGTGCCGCCGCCCACCGCTTCGGACGGCGCGCTGCCCGCATGCACCGCGACCGACGCGCCGCGCGCCGCGCCCGTGTAGACGGACAGCGGCACCACGCGGATCGCGCGCTGCAGTTTCTTCACGTTCGTCAGGTCGCGCCCGCCGCTCGTCTGCAGCCGGACTTCGAGCCACGCATTGGCCGACGGCACGTCGATCCGGACCGCGCCCTTCGGCAGCGTGCCCTGCCAGTCCTTCGCGGCGAAGGCAATCGTTTGCGATCGCGCGCCGCCGCGTGCCCCGCGTGCGGCCACGCTCGACGACGACCACAGCACGTTCGTCCACATGTCGAGTGCGCGCGCATCCCAGTAGCGGCCGCGCGTGTCGGGCAACGTGACGATCACGGGTTCGGTCGCGACGTCGAGCCAGCCGGTCGAGTCGAGCGTGTCGACGCCCGGCAGCGGCGGATTGACCGCGCCGACGGGCGGCAGCGCCTGCGCATGGCGCAGCGTGTTGAGCGGCGCCTGCCCCGGTTGCGCGCCGTCGCCGCCCGTCGCCGCTTCCTTCGCGACGTCCATCAGCACGAGCGGATACGCGTAGACATAGGAGTCGGCGACTTCCGCGCGCATCCAGCCGGTTTTCCGCTGGATTGCGTCCGGTTGCGACGCGCACCCCGCTAGCAACGCCATGATGGCGAGCGACGCGCACGCGCGCCGCAGAGAAACTGATTCCTGCTGGTTTTCAATCATCGATTACTGGCCGAATATCGTTCTTTTCAGTCAACGCCTTGTTCGACTTGCGAATGGCGAAAGCAAGGCACCCCAGCCTGCCCGGACAACCGTCTCGCTACGGTTCATAACGGTGGGCGCTGATGTCAGGCCGGTATCATAGCGCCTCAGGGCATCCCCCAATATGCCGATTAGCGGGTGGCGCGTATTCGCGGGCTGACCGGTCCCAAATGTTTCGCCGGATCTTCAGATAAATTGGGGCGACATCGAAGCGATGTCGGCCGACTTCGGATCGGTCTCAGTAGCGATTGAGTTGCCATCTGGATTGACAGATGGTGTCACTATTGACACCATTCAGCATGGCAAGCGATTGGAAGATCCTCGAACAAATGAGGCGCGAGCCCGCGAATGTGCGATTCGGCGATCTGTTCAAGGTCTGCGAGGCACACTTCGGCCAGGCCCGCCAATCCGGTTCGAGCCACGCCATTTTCAAGACACCGTGGCAAGGCGATCCTCGAGTGAATATCCAGAACGATCGCGGGAAAGCCAAGGCCTATCAGGTGCGGCAGGTTCTCGACGCGATCGACCGACTGAAGGAACAGAAATCATGACTCAAGACCACTTTACGTACCGCGTAACGTGGTCCCCGGAGGACGGGGAGCACGTCGGCCTGTGCGCGGAGTTCCCGTCACTTTCGTGGCTCGCCGCGACGCCGGAAGGCGCGCTCGCCGGCATCCGCCGGCTCGTTGCCGATGTCGTGCGCGACATGACCGCGAACGGCGAAAAGGTGCCCGAACCGATCGCCGACCGAACCTATAGCGGTGAATTCAAGGTCCGCATCCCGCCGCAGGCTCACCGCGCGCTGGTGATCCAGGCCGCCGAACAAGGCGTCAGCCTGAACCGTCTCGCCAGCGCCAAGCTCTGCGCGTAGCCACGCGATCGCGTGCAAGCCCGTGACGCCCGGCTTTTCTCGCGGAAGCCGGGCGTTCGCTTTTTCCGGGCCGTGGCACCCTGTGAACAAGGATGGCCTTGAGCCGATCCGCCCGCCTTGCATCGCATGCATCACGCACCGCTTGACCTTACCATCATGGGAATGTTGATACTGGGATCATTGGCGGCATGAGCCGCGCATTCAGGGAATCCGACATGACTGAATCACTTGCCTCCGCAGCGCTGCATACGACCGAGCTGAGCATTGACGGCATGCATTGCGGCGGCTGTACGGGCCGCGTGCAACAGGCGCTGGCCGCGGTGCCGGGCGTCGTCGACGCGGCAGTTGACCTCGACACGCACACGGCGACGGTGACTGCGCAGGAAACGGTAGGAGCCACACAACTCGTCGAGGCGGTCGACGCAGCCGGCTACCGCGCCGCCGTGCGCGACCCGCTGCTCGAAGACGCCACGACGCCGCATGCCCATCCTGTCGAAGCATCGCCCGCACCGCTGGCCGCAGCCGCTTCCACGACCCGCCACCCGCTTCCGGCCGACAGCACCACCATCGAACTCGAGATCGACGGGATGACCTGTGCATCGTGCGTGTCGCGCGTCGAAAAAGCGCTGGCGAAGGTGCCGGGTGTCACGCGCGCGTCGGTCAATCTCGCGACCGAGCGCGCCACCGTCGATGCCGCGGCGAACGTTTCCGCCGCGCAGCTGGTGGACACCGTGAGGCAGGCCGGCTACGGCGCGACGCCGACGGTAACGGAGGCCGGCGTCGCCGCGTTCGCGCCTTCGTCGCCTGCCGCGCCCGCCAGCATCGAACTCGAGATCGACGGGATGACGTGCGCGTCCTGCGTATCGCGTGTCGAAAAGGCGCTGGCGAAGGTGCCGGGCGTCACGCGCGCGTCGGTCAATCTCGCGACCGAACGGGCTACCGTCGACGCCGCGCCCGATGTGACCGCCGTACAACTCGCCGAAGCCGTGAAACAAGCCGGCTATGGCGCGACGCCGGTGGCCGGCGCCGCGATCCCGCCGGCAGCCTCCACCGCCTCCGCCGATCTCGAACTCGACATCGGCGGAATGACCTGCGCATCCTGCGCCGGCCGCGTCGAAAAGGCGCTGGCCGCCGTGCCGGGCGTCGCGCGCGCTTCCGTCAACCTCGCAACCGAGCGTGCGTCGGTGCACGGCGCCGGCGCGCTCGACGCCGCCACGCTGATCGCGGCCGTCACCACGGCCGGCTACCGCGCGTCGCTCTCCGCCGCATCATCAGCCGGCGCCACCGCCGGGGCTGACGCGCAACCGGCCGGCCCCGCGCAAGACCCGGACACCCGCAAGCACCTCGAAGCGATTCGCGAACGCGATCTCGTGATCTGGTCCGCCGTGCTGAGCGCGCCCCTTGTCGCACCGATGCTCGTCGCGCCGTTCGGCATCGACCTGATGCTGCCCGGCTGGCTCCAGCTCATGCTCGCGTCGATCGTCCAGTTCGGCTACGGCGCGCGCTTCTATCGTGCGGCCTGGCATGCGGTGAAGGCGCGCACCGGCAACATGGACCTGCTCGTCGCGCTCGGCACGTCGGCCGCGTACGGGCTGAGCCTGTGGATGCTGCTGCGCGCCCCCCTGCATCCCGGCCACCTGTATTTCGAGGCGTCGGCCGTCATCGTCACGCTGGTGCGCTTCGGCAAGTGGCTCGAGTCGCGCGCGAAGCGCCAGACCACCGACGCGATCCGCGCGCTGAACGCGCTGCGTCCCGACCGCGCGCGCGTCGTCGAGTACGGCGTCGAGCGCGACGTGCCGCTGGCGCAGGTACGCGTCGGCACCCACGTCAGCATCCGTCCCGGCGAGCGCGTGCCGGTCGACGGCCGGATCGTGTCGGGCCGCTCGCACATCGACGAATCGCTGATCACCGGCGAAAGCCTGCCCGTGCCGAAGGACGACGGCGACGCCGTCACGGCCGGCTCGATCAACGGCGAAGGCGCGCTCGTCGTCGAAACCACCGCGATCGGCGCGGAGACGACGCTCGCACGCATCATCCGCCTCGTCGAATCCGCGCAGGCCGAGAAGGCGCCGATCCAGCGGCTCGTCGATCGCGTGAGCGAGGTGTTCGTGCCGGCGATCCTCGGCATTGCCTTGCTGACGCTGGTCGGCTGGCTGATCGCCGGCGCCGGCACCGAAACCGCGATCCTCAACGCGGTCGCGGTGCTCGTCATCGCGTGCCCGTGCGCGCTCGGCCTCGCGACGCCCGCCGCGATCATGGCCGGCACGGGCGTCGCGGCCCGGCACGGCGTGCTGATCAAGGATGCGCAGGCGCTCGAACTCGCGCAGCGCACGACCGTGATCGCGTTCGACAAGACCGGCACGCTGACCGAAGGCAAGCCATCCGTGACCGCGTTCGAAGCGGTCGACGTGCCGCATGACGACGCGCTCGCGCTCGCGGCGGCGGTGCAGCGCCAGAGCGACCATCCGCTCGCGCGCGCCGTGGTCGCCGCGCACGATGCCGATCTGGCCGCACGCGGCGGTGCGGTACCGTCGCCCGTCGTCGCCGATGCCCGTGCGGTGGCCGGACGCGGCGTGGAAGCACGTGTCGGCGGGCAGTTGCTCGCGCTCGGCAGCACGCGCTGGCGCGACGAGCTCGGCATCGCGGCGGCGCCCGCGCTCGACGCACGCGCGGCGGAGCTCGAGCGCGCGGGCAACACGATCTCGTGGCTGATGCGCGCCGACGCGCCGCGCGCATTGCTCGCGCTGATCGCTTTCGGCGACACCGTGAAGCCGGGCGCCCGCGACGCGATCGCGGCGCTGTCGGCGCGCGGCGTCGCGAGCGTACTCGTGACGGGCGACAACCGCGGCAGCGCGGCCGCCGTCGCGGCGTCGCTCGGGATCGGCGAGGTGCATGCGCAGGTGCTGCCCGACGACAAGGCGCGTGTCGTCGCCGAGCTGAAGCGCACGCACGGCGGGATCGTCGCGATGGTCGGCGACGGGATCAACGATGCCCCCGCGCTCGCAGCGGCCGACGTCGGTATCGCGATGGCGACCGGCACCGACGTCGCGATGCATACGGCCGGCATCACGCTGATGCGCGGCGACCCGGCGCTCGTCGCCGACGCGATCGACATCTCCCGACGCACGTACCGGAAGATCCAGCAGAACCTGTTCTGGGCGTTCGTCTACAACCTGGTCGGCGTGCCGCTCGCGGCGCTCGGCTTGCTGAACCCGGTGATCGCAGGCGCGGCGATGGCGTTTTCGAGCGTCAGCGTCGTGACCAACGCGTTGCTGTTGCGGAGATGGAAGGGGCGCGCGCGGTGACGTGTGCCGGTGACGTGTGCCGAACGGCCAAATGGCCGTTCGGCGCTTGGCGCTTGGCGAACAGGAAGGATCGTGAGGTCGGCCGGCATTGGCCGATCGCGGCGGGTCGAACCGCCAGCGCACGACGACGCGGCGCCGGCCGGTGGCTTCAGTCCGAAATGACTGGCTTGATCAAGGTCGTCGTGATCGGCGCGAAGCCGCACGCACGATACAGCGCACGGGCCGCCGCGTTGTGATTGAACACCGACAGCCCGATCTCGGTGACGCCGTACCGGCGTGCCTCGGCATCGAGCGCCTCGAGCGTACGCGTGGCCCAACCCTGGCGGCGCCGGGACGGGGCGATGTCGAGGTCGTAGATGAACAGCGTGCGGTTCGGCCCTTCAGGCACGATCGCATACCAGAGGTCGCCCACCGCGTCGCCGCTGGCGCCGTCGATGAGCACGACGAGGGTCTGGCCGGAGGTACGCAGGCCGTCCGGCAGCAGCGTGTCGAAACAGGCGCGCGCCCGGCTGGCCGCGTCTTCGACAGCATTTTGTCCGGATGAAACGAGATCGCTCGCGTAGCCGTCGATGGCTCGCGTGCGGTACGCGTGGAATTCGCTGGCCGTCATCGGCCGCATCTGCAGCATGGCCCGGTCACCGTGTACGGAATCGGACTTCCAGTGTAGCGGGACGGTCGCGCCGGCGCGCGATGCGGCGGCGGAAAGCGGACAGGCTGGTGCGCCGCGCTGACAGCGAATCAGCGAATCAGCGAATCAGCGAATCAGCGAATCAGCGAATCAGCGAATCAGCGAATCAGCGAATCAGCGAATCAGCGAATCAGCGACGGTACAGGACGATAGGCACGAGGTGCGCACGGCGCACGCGCTCGGCCTCGGCACGACGCGCAGCGTACGAGTATTCGGCGTCGAGCGGCAGGTGCGGGGACACGAAAAGGTCGTCGATCTTTTGCAGCAGGGCGAGGATGAAGCTCATGTGAGACTCCTGACAGATGTGGCTAGGGTTTTCCCTTAGATGGACTCCATTCTAAGGGTTTTCCCTGAACTCTGCCAGCGCACAGCATCAGTTTGCCGCATGCGCATGACGGCCGATCGCCGATACATCACGACGATCCTTGCTTCATCTGGCTCCCAGGATAGGGTCGAAACAATTAACGCGTGCGGCGAGCGCGCTTCGCGACGGCCGCTTCGCGGTTCGCGTTGCGCTGAAGCCGGTCGACCTGCGACAGAAGCGCTTCGTGATGCTCCTCGAGCGTCATCAGCGTTGCCTGCTGCGTCGACAGATCGGCCGCAAGGCGATCGATCCGCTGCTGCTTCGTGGCGACGTCCTGCTTCAGGTGCGCGATCTGCCGCGTCTGCATCACCAGCGCGACGAGTCCGGCCAGCACGACGACGGCCAACGCCAGCAGCAGGCGATTGACGCGGCGCATCTCGCGATCGGCCGTACGCGTCAAGCCGTCCACATCGGCCTGCAGTGCGGCCAGTCGGTCGGTCAGCGGGCGCAGGTGCGTATCCGGATCGAAGGCCGGCGCGGCCGGTTGCGTGCGCTCCGCCGACGGCTTCGTGACAAAGGAGGCAGCGGAAGCCAGCGGCTGCGTAACGGGGGATACGGTGGCGTCGACCCGCGACACGGCGTCATGGGCCTTCGCGGTGTTGGCCGTGTTGGCCGTGTTGGCCGTGTTGGCGGCAATCACCGGCTTGGCCGGCTGCGCCGACGTCTGCGGCTCGACCGTCGTCACCGGGCTCGCCCCGGCCGCCTCCGGCACCGTGCCAACGCTCGACACGACCGGCGCGGATTGCTCCGTTGTCGCTTCGCTTGCACCGGCAGCCGTCCGGCGTTTGCCGCCCGACGACGCACGGCGTTCCTTCGCGGCGTCACCGGAGGATCGCCCTTCGCGGGATTTAACGGCGGCGGCAGCAGCAACAACAACAGCCTTCTCGACTTCACCATCAGCCGCTTGAGATCCGGTCGACTTCGCCTCAACACCATCGGTTGCTTGCAGCTTGGTCGCCACCGTTGCGGCGCCATCGCCCGCAGGCATGTCGGCGGCTTTCGTTGCAACGCCATCGGCCAGGGGAATATCGACCGCCGTCATCGCAGCCGCGCCAGAAGCCGGCACGACGTCAACGTTTGCGTCACCACCACCTTCAGGCGACGAAACGCCATGCGTTACCGTCGCGACTTCAGGCGTCACTGCACCTTCCGCTGCTTCCACATGTCCTGCCGCGGCCAGCCCATCCGGCGCACTGAACCCGTCCAGCGCAGCCTGCCGCCCGGACGCCACATCGTCCGCGACATCGACTGCCGCCTCGGCTTGCGCGCCCGCTTCGTCACGCGCCGCAGCCGGCACGCGCTCGCCCGGCTCGAGCACCGGATCGCCGAACAGGTCGAGCGTCCGTTCGTCTCGCGACGCGTCGCCGGCCGGCGCATTGCCGGACCGCACCGTCGCCCTCGCGGACGTACTGCCCGCGGCAGCAGCCGAGCGCGGGCGCGAACGGGCCGACGAACGATTGGAACGGGAGCGAGGCGAGGAAACGGATTCGGTCACTTCTGCCAAATTACTGTCCAAGAACATCTATCGAATTCCAACTATCTCTAAACAAATCAATAATTTGCATCATCAACCTGTCCATTTTACGCTGACAGAATTCCACCCTATCCAGTGATTTCCGATGGGCGATGTGATGGGCCTGAAACCGATGCTAACCGACAAACAAGCCAAAACGCTCAAACCACCCGACAAACCCTGCTTCGACGGAAAAGTGACCGGACTACTGAGCGGCGCAGACCGCATCGACCCGCGCAATCGGGATCAAGAGGCGCCAGTGTTGCGGCGGCCCTTGCGTTCGAGCAAGCCGCCCGCCAAGTCCACGACGAACGTGAGCCCGGGTGAACGAGTAAAAAGCATGCAATTCACTGGATCAGCGGCCTGGAAGGCGATGTCTTTCCCAGGCTCGGCAATCGGAAGCTCGACGCGATTGGCCCGGGCGACTTGTGCAGACGCCCTACGCCCGATCTGGCTGACGAAGACTGTTACAGCCTGCCGTACTCGTCAACGCATGCAGCCGTCATGCAGTGGATGCGGGCACACGGTCACATCGCGGCGAATCCTGTCATGGCAGTCGACTACACCCCTCCAAAACAGTCGACCCAAGCGACACACCAACCGGCAATGCCGTGGCCCCTGGTGCCGCAATTCGTCGCGACTCACCTTGCCCAGCACACACCGGGTCGAGCGAAAGGCCCGGATCCAGGTGCACTGTTTTACCCAACTGCGACATGCCACAGGACTCGACGTCCTGCCGCGTGCCGGCACCATCAAAAAGAAAATTGCTTCCGGTGTGAGGTCAATGCTGGAATGGGTGCGGCGCTCGATGGCAAGGTCGACGATGTCACCAACCCGATGTCGACCGAGGGCCTGGCTGATCCAGCCGGCGGGGGGACAACGCGCACGCTAACGCCGGCGCAGCGCTCCGTCGATACCGACGTCAGGCAGTGCATCAGTCGAAAGCCTTGACGCGAGCGCTCGCGGATTGCGGGAGCGTATCCGGGACATCTGCACCCGCAAAGGCCGCCCCCTCAATGGCGAGCGGCACGGTCACCGGACGCTCATTTGACGAGTGAATACAGCAGGGTTCCGGAAAACAACACCAGCAGCATCGACGCAGAACGAAGCAGCGTCGTAATATGCCGCGGCCCGGATGCCAGGACGCTCGTCACGCGCCCCAGGCTGGCCCAGCCCGTCCCGATGGGCACGAGCACCAGCAGAAACGCACCGAATGCCACGACCCCGTTGCCGGCATCATGAAACGCCTGCAATGGAAACGCCGTGCTGGCCAGCAGAAAGGCCTTCGGATTCAACAGCGTGGCGACGAACAGGTTCCGCCACGTCACGACCTTCGCGAGTTTGTCCTCTTCCATCCGGCCCTGCGTCCACATGTTGACCGCCAGCAACAGCAGGTACGACGAACATGCGACCTTGATCACGGTCAGGACGTGAGGATGCGCCGCGGCGAACGTCAGTAGCGAAAATCCCCACACGGAGATGGCGATGACATAGCCTGCCGCCTCGGCCAGCACGAGCGGCAGCGTTCGCGCCAGGCCGACACTGATGCCCGATGAAAACAGCAACGTGTTGGTCGGCCCCGGGACAACCAGCACCAGAACCGCGTAAAAACACATCGTGATCAATTGGTGAGTATTCAACGTAGCCTCGAACGACGTGTTAGCCGCTTTTTATCAGTATTCCGGATGATGAAGCGATGCCAGATACGGCCGCGCATCGGTCTGTTCGCTGAACTCGAAATTCGTCGCTTCCAGCGCACGGGTCAGCCGGGACGAATCGGCGCGATCGCATCGAATCCCGATCAGCACCCGCCCGTAGTCGAACCCTTCGTTACGATAGTGGAACAGGCTGATATCCCACGCATCGTCGAGTGTCAGCAGGAACTCCAGCAACGCGCCGCGGCGCTCCGGAAACATCACCTGAAAGAGCTTTTCCTGCTCGAGATGCCATGCGTCCGCGCCGACGAGCTGATGGCCATACGTCTTCCACAACGTACTGCCGCCAAGATCCGTGGCCCGGTAGCCAGCCGTTTCCAGGTCGTGAATGATGCTTTGCGCCTCCTCGGCACCCGGCGTCTGCACCCCCACAAAAACCTGCGCTTCGCGTCCGGTCGTGCGGCGGTAGTCGAATGCCGTCACGACACGCTCGCCGAGCTGCTCGATGAGTGCGCGAAAACTCCCGGGACGCTCGGCGATCGATACGGCAAGACGCACCTCCCGGTGTTCACCGATCGTCGAGCGCTCGGCGATATAGCGCAGCTGATCGAAATTCATGTTGGCCCCGGACGCAATCGCAACCAGCGTCGCCCCCTGCAGCTGTTCGCGCTGCTGCCAGGCCTTCAATCCGGCGAGCGCCAGTGCGCCCGACGGTTCGAGAATCGAGCGGGTATCGACGAAGACGTCCTTGATCGCCGCGCAGACTTCGTCGTTGTTCACCAGCACGATGCCGTCCAGATACTGCTTGCACAACGCGAAACTGTGCGCCCCGACCTGGCGTACCGCCACACCGTCGCAAAAGCGACCGACGTGTGCGAGCCGCACCGGCGCGCCGCCGGCGAGCGCCTGACTCATGCTGTCGGCATCGTTCGGCTCCACGCCGAAAATCCTGATCTGCGGCTTCACGCGCTTGACGTACGCGCAAATGCCGGCGGCCAGCCCTCCGCCGCCGATCGGCACGAAAATCGCATCGAGCTGGGTCGTCTGCTGCAGAATCTCCATCCCGACGGTGCCCTGACCCGCAATCACATGAGGATGGTCGAACGGTGGCACGAAAGTACGCTTTCGATCGTTCGCGCAGGACAGCGCGGCATCGCACGCGTCGTCGAAATTGTCACCGCACAGCACCACCTCGGCACCGTAGCGCTTCACGGCCTGCACCTTGATCGCAGGCGTCGTGTGAGGCATGAACACGCTGGCCTTGCAGCCCAGCGTGTGCGCCGCGAGCGCCACGCCTTGCGCGTGATTGCCGGCCGAAGCGGTCACCACCCCGCGCGCGAGCGCGTCGCTCGACAGCCGTGCCATCAGCGTGTAGGCACCCCGCACCTTGAAGCTGAAACTCGGCTGCATGTCCTCGCGCTTGAGCAACACACGACTGCCGAAACGCTCGGAAAGCCGGGACAGGCATTCGAGCGGCGTCTTGACCGCGACGTCGTAGACGGGTGCGTTCAAAATACCGGTCAGATAGTTGAATTCTGCATGCATGGCGTGATCAATCATGAACTGGATCGTGGCGGTCCCGACGTGTGTCGCGCTCCGCCGCTGCCGCCGACCATGGCGACGAGACGAACGCACCGCCCGTCAGCTGTCGGGTTTCCGCATGGCGCAGTACGACGTTAGGGCAACCGAACAGATTCGGCGCGATCAGGTTGGCCGCGCGCCGAACCTCGTGCGTCGCGCCGATCGCATTCACGACCGATGCTTCGATACGCTCGTCGACCGTGACCCACGGGTCGCCGCTCACGTCCAGGCGCGGGAAGTGAATCGCGTCCTCGACCGACATGCCGCAATCGACCAGATACGCAATGAGCTGCATGACGGCCGGCATGATCCGTCGACCACCCGACGCGCCCAGCGCAAGCACGTCGCCACTCGCTCGCCGGATCACCGTCGGGCACATGTTCGACAGCGGCACCGCACCGGGCTTGATCGAGTTGGCGTTCCCCGGCCGGGGATCGAACCACATGACGGCATTGTTCGTGACGATGCCGGTTTGCGGCAACGTCACTTTCGAGCCAAACATCGACAATAACGTCTGTGTCAACGCGACCGCGTTGCCATGTCGGTCGACGACACTGATATGCGTCGTGCACGTACCGCGTCGTGCGTCGTCCGTGGGCGCCCCGGCGCCGATACGCTCGGCATAGGTCTGCGCCAGCGCGTCGGCAATGCGCGAAAAGAATCGCGCGTCCGGAACCGCCATGTCGTCGCCGGCCGGTTGCCGTGCGAACAGCGATAGCGCGCAGGCCAGCGCCGGCCCCGCGGTCAGTTCCGATGAGGTCAGGATGGTCGCATCCCGGTAGCACAGTGCTTCGATCTGCTTGATCTCCGCGCCATAGGCGGCCAGATCGTCGATGCACAGGCGCGATCCCACCGCCGCGAAATCGGCAGCGATCCGGCGGGCAAGCGCGCCGCGGTAAAAATCCTCGCCGCCCCGTTCGGCAAGCGCCTCCAGCGTGGCGGCCTGATGCTCGAGCATGATGGGCGGGGCGGCGCCGGACCAGTCCGACGCGGGCACGTGCCCACCGGGCAGATAGCATGCCGCGCTCGCCGGATAACGTGCGAGCCCCGGGGCAGCCGACGCCACCTTCAAGGTCAGATACCAATCGACTTCGAGCCCCTCGCGGGCACAGCGAACCGCCGGCTCCACGAGCCGCCGCCACGGGAGCGAACCGAACTCACGGTGGGCCAGCGTCATGCCGGCGACCTGCCCCGGCACACCGATTGAAAACGGGCCTTCGAGATTTCGATCGTCGACGACCGCGGGCCACCCGAACATGCCCCGTGCGGATTCTCCGGTCAGGCGATAGTCGTCGGGCTCGAGCGCCAACGGGGCCTTCGCCGCGAAGTCGATGTTGAATGCGGTTCCGTCGGCCGGCGCGACGACCATATGCCCCACGCCGCCCAAGCCGCTTTGCCAGGGTTCAAGCACACCGATTGCAAAGCTCGCGGCGATCGCCGCGTCGATGGCGTTACCGCCCTCCTCCAGCACCGCTGCCCCGATGCGTGATGCCTTGTAGTGCTGACTGACAACGATGCCGCCGGAAGCCGAAACCACGGGTTTCCTGATCTGCCAGTTTTCAAAATGAGTCACTTCATGCCTCTGTCGTGATTGAGGGCGCACGTGACGCGTGCGGGCGAAGCCGGGCTGCCGTGACAAGGCTGCAGCGACCGCAGGACGATCGTGGCCAGGTGATCCAGTACGGCCCGCATTGCCGATTGAATGAAAAAATGCCCACCGTCGAAGCGCGTGATCGAAAATTGCGCCGACGTGAATACCTGCCACGCCAGCGCATCCGCTTCCGACACCAGTTCGTCGTCCTTCCCGGCGAGCACGTGGATCGGTATGCCCAGGTCGCGCGGCGTACTGCGCCACGTTTCCCGGCACTGCAGATCGGCACGGATGGTCGGCATGAAGGTGTCGATGAAGTCTCTGCGCTCGAGCGCGACGGCCGGCAACCCGTTGAGGCGTATCAACGCGTCGATCAACGCATCGCGCGGAAGGATGTGCAGCACGTGCTCGCGGCGCAGCGGCAGGTGCGGCGCGGCACATGCGGACGCGACGAGTGCGGTCGGACGACGTCCCAAGTCGACGAGCCGACGTGCCAGCTCGACCGCGATGACGGCCCCCATGCTGTGGCCGAACAGCGCGAAAGGAATGTCCGCGCGGTCGCCGACGACACGAACCAGCTCATCGACGACGGCATCCATGTGCGTCAGCGCGGGTTCAGAAAACCGGCCCCCCCGCCCGGGCAACTCGATCGCGCACACCTCGAGGTTCGCCGGCAGCGCCTGCCGCCAACCGGCAAAAATAGAGGCACTGCCGCCCGCGTAGGGCAGGCAATAAATCCGCGCGTCAGGTTTCCCGTGCGCGGAAAAAGACACGAGACCGCGGCTCGACTTGACGATTTCCGGCATGGCGAATGCGCTCGATCGAGCTTATTTCCAGAACAGCAACGGCACGCACGCCAGCAGCAGCAGCGCCATCGTGCGGTTGTAGATCACGCGCGCGCGCTCGGTCTGCAACAGGGTCTGCATGCCGACGCCCAGCGCCGCCCACACCGACACCGCCGGGAAATTGATCACGATCATCAGGATGCAGATGCCGATCACGGATGAAACGAATCCCTGGCCATCGACCGAGAACAGAACGATCAGGTTCGCGGCCATGAGCCAGGTCTTGGGATTGACGAACTGGAACATGGCGGCCTGAACGAACGAAAACGGCTTCGTTTCCGCCTCTTTCGCGGCGGGCCGCCCGGCGTTCGCAATCTTGTAGGCGAGGTACGCCAGATAGAGCGCGCCAATCACGAACAACGTCAGTCTCGCCGCCGGATACTCGATGAAGACGACCCCGAGCCCCGTTGCGCTCAGCATCACCAGAACGGTCGCGCCCACCGTAATGCCCAGCAGATGGGGCAACGTGCGCACGAATCCGAAGTTCGCCCCCGAAGCAGCAAGCATGACGTTGTTCGGGCCCGGCGTAATCGACAACGCGAGAATATACGCAGCGACCGCCAGTGGTTTGAATTGGTCGATTCCTGATGAAAGAGCAAACGACATGAAGTGCCTCGTGACGGATAGGATTGCAATGGCTGCCGGGAGGCAGCGGGCGTTGATCGTGATTCGCGGTCAACCTGCGATCGGGTTGACGAATTTCTCGATATCTTCCAGTTCGTTGCGCAGCACGCGATAGCTGATCGTTTTTACCGGAGTCCGAAGCATCGGCATATCGATGGTGCCCTCACCCTGCGGCTCGATCCCGAGCTTGCGCTTGACGCTTTGCGCCGAGAGATTGTCGATCGGTGTTTCGAAGCGGATGCATTTCAGCGCGAATCGGTCGAAGAAAATGCGCATGGCCGCCGGATACGAAACCGACCCGATGCCGATGCCGCGATACCGGGACTGCCAGATATGAGCATGCATGACGGCGCTGCATCCCGGGCTGAGATGCGTCAGTTCATGTACGCCGATTGCGCGGCCCATGTGCCGGATCGCCAGGATCGGCGCAGGTGCGGCACCGCTGCGGTTCCATCGCACCAGAATCGTCAGCAGCTCCCGCATCCGGCGCTCGCTCGGCAGCTTGTCGACATCGACATTCATCGACTCCATCAGGGTCGAAGGCGAGCGATACCAGTAGTCGAGACAGGGGGCGATGTCCTGCTCGGCGAAGTCGTCCACGTGGATATCCGACAGATGAATCCGGTTCATGATTGCGCCAGAATGAAGTCGATGATCGAGCGATTCACCTCGGCTGCCTTTTCAAGGTGAAGGAAATGCCCTGCCCCCTCGACGACCTTGCGTGTCAGCGCCGCCGAGAAATACCCCGGCACGCCGTCGCCGACGAAGGCGTCGAGGCGCCCTTCCCGATCGTGCGTGCCATGCATCAGAAGCGTCGGCACCGGTACCGGCCCGGCGACGATGCGTGCCTGCTCCGCATGACGCTGCGGATCACGCAACGGGACGTGGCGGCAACGATATTGCGCGAGCGCAGCCTCGAGCACGCCCGGCTGGCGAAACGTGCGCTTCACCGATTCGATCGTGTCTCGCGGCACGTCCCAGTTTCGGGAAGCATCGCGCCACCACGCTTCGATGAAGGCGAAATCGTCATGGGCCAGTACCTGCTCGGCCGACGGCGACTGGAAGAAGAACGTATGCCAGATTCCCTTCAGGTATTCGTAGTGCAATCGCTGCGCGGCATCGGGACGACTCCAACCCAGTGCGACGAGCTTCGTCACGCGCTCCGGAAACAGGATCGAGGCCGCGATGGACGCCTGCGCGCCCCAGTCGTGTCCGACCAGAATCGCGTGCTCGAAGCCAAGCCCGTCGATCAGCGCGATCAGGTCGCGAGCCATATAGCAGGTGTGGTACTGATCCACCGGCGCTGCGCCCGACGGCGCATACCCGCGCAGGTACGGAGCGACCGCGGTAAAGCCGGCTTCCGCCAGTGCGTCGACCAGCGGCAGGAATGTGAAGGCATTGTCGGGAAAGCCATGCGAGCATATGACCAACGGGCCGCTGCCTCGCTTCAGGTAATGTATCTCGACGTCGTCCGCATCGACCGCGCCGCGCATTCCGTCCGCGAGGGCCGGCGAGCAGGTAGCGTGGCTCATGCGACGCTGCTCAGGCGCTGTTCGACGATACCGGCGAAGCCATCGATCGTCGAATGGTTCATGAAGTCCAGCAGCGATACTTCGATGCCGCATGCCTGCTCGACCTTCGTCACCAGCACCGCCGCTGCCAGCGATCCACCTCCGAGCACAAAGAAATCCGCATCGGAAGCGATGTGCTCGATACCGAGCGATTCGGAAAAAAGGCGCTTCACGAGTGCCCTGGTTGTCTGCATGTCCACTCCGTCGCATTGATCGGAACGCCGCCGTCCTTGCCATCCCGCAGGATGCGGCGCTCCGGATATTTCCCGTGCCGGGCCGTCAGCCGCGACCCTCGAAGGCGAACACCTGCCCTCTCGCATTGTTATGGACACGCTTGTTATGCCCGTAGTGATCCTCTCCCGACACCAGGACCACGCCGTATTTGTCGAGCGAGATGGAACTGCCGTACTCCTCAACGACATCCGTATTCGGATACACCTTCACACCGGTCGGAACGTAACGGCTCGCGTATCCAAGTCGCGTCGTGTCGGTCGTCGAATTCGGAAACGACGAATGCATCAGCGTAGACCAGAAGATCACGCACTCGCCTGCCTGCATCTTGATCGACACCGCCTGCGATTCGTCCGGCTTCCACGACGGATCCTTCTGAAGGGTGCGGTAGTCGTAACCGAAAAAGCCGCGCTTGATCCCGTCCTTTTCCTGGTTATTGATCTTCGACGAGTCGTAGGCCATCTTCTTCGACTCGTCGTAGAACATCTCCTCGTGCGTGCCGGGGATGAAGCGAAGGCAACCGTTCTCCTCGGTCGCGTCGGTAAATGCCGTCCATGCGGTGATGGCACCGCCGAACCGGCTGTCCCCGGGCCAGACGATCTGAGGTTCGCCCGACGCATGCGCGAACGTGTCGGCCTGATGCCAGTCCGTACCCTCGTCGCCCGGATACTTCGGAAACATCTCCGATCGCCAGCACAGCAGGTCCGGGCCCAGCATGCCCGCCACGCGATCGACGATCTCACGCTTGCCGATATGCTCGCTGAGCAGGTTCACGTCCAGGTGACGATCGTAATTGGCGATGGGGCTGGTTGCCGGCAGGTCGTAGATCGCGTATTCCCTGTCGAACAGCTCGGCCCGGATTGCCCTGTAGCGTTTGCGCGCCTCCTCGGGCGAGTACACGCGAAACGGCCCGAAGAAGCCCTGTGCGCGGAATTGAGCGAGTTCGTCCGGAGTCAATGAAAACTGCGTCATGTCGGTCCTCTTGATTGAGTCACTTCGTGCTATTTCTCGACGGCCGTCGCAGCAACGGCCGCCGCGCGATAAAGCTCGGCCCAGCCGGCCAGCGTCGGCGTCAGCATCAGCTTGGCCGTGGGTACGGTCACCCCCAGATCCGCTTCGATCTTGACTTGCAGTTCGACGATCGACAGCGAACTTGCGCCGAGATCAAAAAAATCGTCGTCGTCGCCGACCTCACGATCCTTCAACAACCCCGCCAGCCGTTTCCGAATGGGCTCCTTGAACTGCAGCGATTCGCTCATGCTCCTCTCCAGTGTTGCGGGTCTCCCGCGAACTCATCAGACGCTTCCTGTTGACCTTGCCGTTGGCAGTCAACGGCAGCGCCGCTTGCACTTCAATCACGTCGGGGATCATGTAACCCGCCAGACGCTGCCGAAGATACTGTCGGACCGCCGCCCTGACCTTGGCAGGATCCCCGGGCGACTGTACGAATGCGACGAGCCGCTTCTCCCCCAGCTCGTCCTGGCCGACCTCGACGATCGCGTCCTCGACACCGTCGGCCATCGCGAGCACCTGCTGCACCTGTTCCACCGAGACGCGATACCCGCGGATCTTCACCTGCCTGTCGAGACGACCGATGAATTCGTAGGTACCGTCGTCACGTTCGCGAACGAGATCACCCGTCCGATACAGCTTCCGATCCTGACCGTCAGGATCGTCGACGAAAGCGGCACGGGTTCGTTCCGGATCGTTCAGATAGCCGAGCGCGAGGCCGATCCCGCCCGCATACAGCACGCCCGCCTCGCCTCGGCGTACCGGCCGCCCGTTCTCGTCGAGTACGCGTACGGTGGTACCCGTGATCGGCTTGCCGATGGGTACCGTTGCGCCCGGTGGCGTAGCCGCCGTCATCGCATGACAGCAGGTAAAGGTCGTGTTTTCGGTCGGCCCGTACCCATTGATCACGGTGAGCGACGGGAACGCGGACAGCACGGTTCTGACTGACTCCGGCTGAAGCACGTCGCCGCCCGCCAGCAGCACGCGAAGCCCCGCCATCAACGGGAGGCGGTTGCGAACCACGAGATGAAAAAGTGCAGCCGTCAACCACATGACCGTGACCTGTTCATCGCGTACGAGACAGCCCATGGCATTCAGATCCAGCACCGGCGATTCCTCGACCACCAAGGTCGCACCGTTGAGCAACGCGCCCCATATTTCGAAAGTCGACGCATCGAACGTAATCGGCGCCATTTGCAGCAC
Source organism: Burkholderia sp. AU45274 (assembly GCF_030482505.1). Taxonomy (NCBI): domain Bacteria; kingdom Pseudomonadati; phylum Pseudomonadota; class Betaproteobacteria; order Burkholderiales; family Burkholderiaceae; genus Burkholderia; species Burkholderia sp. AU45274. Next base: position 219,994 of record NZ_JAUJQE010000007.1, read on the forward strand.
ACGATCTTGCGCATTCAGCTCGATGTAGTTCGTCTCGACGACCAGCCGCCGGATCGCCTGATGCGGCACGAGCACGCCCTTCGGCCTGCCCGTGCTGCCGGAGGTAAACATTGCGTAGGCGGGCGAATCCGGCGCCACCGCCCGCGAACATGCAGGCCTGTCGAGAACGTCATGCCGGGTCCACAACACCCCGTCCCGACCGACCTCGACGAGCACGATGCCTTCGAGATCCGGATCGAGCTGCAGATGCGCGGCGTATTCGGGCAAGGTCAGTACGACGCGCGCGCCGAGCTCCCGCAGATGCTCGTTCACTATCGCGGTCGGACCGGCCGGATCGACCGGAACGTAATAGGCGCCGATCTTCAACACCCCGATCATCGCGATCACCGCACCGGGCGAGCGCGGCAGAAGCAGCACAACCGGCGAACCGGCGGCCACGTCGAATCCGTCGAGACAGGCCGCCAACCGATCGGACAGCGCGTCAAGCTGATCGTAGGTGTAACGCGCGCTTCGCGCGGCAAGCGCCGTGTGCGTCGCATGAAGCCGGACCACCTGTCCGAATCGCTCGAGTATGCTCATCTCCGGCTCCAGGTCGACACAAGGCAGACGCTCGTCTCCGGGCGGCAAGACGGCCCGACGCGAACCACGGTGCACGCCGTCATACGGCCTCCCGCCGACCGAGGAACTCGATGATCGAATCGTTGACGGCGTTCTTTTCGCGCAGAATTTCGTAGTGGTCTCCCGGCACCACGACATGTCGCTCGGCATTGCGCAACAGCGCGGCAATGACCCGCGAGCTGGCAGGGCAGACCTGCTCGTCGCCATCGGTCGAAATCACGCGCGTGCGGTGCGGGACTTCGCCGGCGAGCGCCATGAAGTCGGTGCCGCGATACGACAGGTAGTTCAGCCCGTGACGATGCAGGCGAGCGGCCGATGAAAACGGCACGAGAACTTCTTCGTCGAACTCGGTCTTGGCGGGAACCCCTACCCGGCTCGCCGTGAGCTTCTCGCACAACGCGGCCGCATAGTTCAGGCTTTCCGCCGCCAACGGCAGCAGACTGTCCACTTCCCGCTGGAAATTCGATTGAGGGCAGACCGCGGGACTCAGCATGTACTCTCCGCAAACCAGCGCGAGACGATCGATTCGATGCCCTTCGATGCGCGCGGCGACGAGTGCGATGCCGGCACCCGAACAGAATCCGACCACATCCGTCTTGCATACGCCCAACGCGTCCAGCACCGAGCACATGTCCTGAACATGGACTTCGGGCGTCATCCCGCTTTCGTGCTCGGCGGGCGGCTGATCGCACAGCGAGCGACCTTGCCAGGTCACCACGTTGAATTCGCCCGACAGCATCGCGCACAGTGTTCCGGCCGCATCGAGGCGAAGCCCGAACGGTAGTATCAGCGTCAAGAACGGTTTCGCTTCGCGCCAATCCCCGCGAAATACTCGCAGCCGCTCTCCGTCAGACGCCGTCACGAACGATTCGTACATATGCTGGGTTTGCGAATGAAATGGGATGCCTCGTACGACCATCGGCTGAACACGATGCACGTCGGCCTGACTAGTGCAGCAGTTTCCAGCCCGCCTCGTGATACACCAGGAACGTACCGATCGTGCGACGCAGCGACGAGCATCGCTCGACCGCATGCAGATTGCGGCTGTTGAAGACGCAGAGCTGGCCACTCTTCGGCCGCACGGTCAGCGCATCGACGCCCTCGAGCACGCCCAGCGTCTTGTGCTGCGCATACTCCTCGGCCCACTGGTCCAGCTGACGGCGCGATTCCGGGCGGATGTTCCACAGAACGAAGCCCGCTTCGTTCTCGGCCTTCTGGATCGTGATGAACGCACCCAGCTGCTCGAGATTGAGTCGAAATGGCCAACGCTCCACCTCGCGCCCGAAGTCGATGCAATCGCAATGCGGCGCAAAGCTGAACGGATCCCCTTCGAAGGGAGGATATTCACGCTTCGTGGCCAGCATGAACTGACTCCAGTTGCCGAATCGCAGGGTTTCCGCACCCAACTCCTTGATGAACAGCTGAATGAAATGCGTCTCGCGCATGTGAAGATTCGCCACGCCGGCGTGCCCGAAATACTCGGCAATATTGCTGACCAGCGCTTCGGATCCTGAACGTTGCAACTGGCCGAGCGTGATGCCCGTCGCATTCAGGGCGCGATGGTACTGGTGGCCGCGCATATCGGGAAAGCCGCGATCGTTCCACCACGTATCGATGTCGGCGGGCGCAACCACGTCCAGCAGTGCCGCGGCGACTTCCCGATCGCGCACGCATTCGACGGCGTCGCGCAGCGTCATGTTCCTGCTCACGTCCCGCCCGTCGAACGTCATGAACCGGCCAGCGAACATCGTTTCCATTTCACGTTTCCCGGATAGTTTGATTGATTTTTCAAACTTGATAAGGATGACAAATCAACAGAACGGCTTTCGAACCGAGCGTTCGAATTCCATCGATTCCATTTAATTCGGAGAAGCCGCGATTGATTTTTCGGCGGCACGTGATGCCGTGTTCTGCGGAACAGGCTCCAGGAGGGAACGTCGGTTCCAATTCTGTTGGTCCGCGTTTCCCTGCCCGACACATCCTCATCGTCGTGGAAATACTCTATCCCGGCCCCACCGCGCACGTAAAGTGCCGGGCCATCGCGCGATCGCGCGACTCGACACGCATCGCCACGCAATGGCACGCCGATCGGCGAGCCCGAATGCCGCGCCGTTCACGCGGCCGCAAACCCTTTCGCGACAACAATCCGGCGGCCTTTTTCACCGCGTTGCGAGCGGGGCCGGCCGATCGAATCCAGGCTACTTTCCAAGCCGCCGGCACCCTCCCCGCGCCCCGGTTCCGGAGCAATATTTCGATACTAGTGAGCAATTTTTGCAAAGAAGATGGAGAGCTGCCGTCGCTATGCTTCCAGCTCGACACTCAAAATTTTTTCATTTCGAGGGGGAGAAATGGCCGTTCTCTCAGAGCAAGCTGACGCGCTACGAAGCGACGGACACCTGTCGCCGTTTCCCAAAGGCGAATGCCACGGGACCTTCGGCGAGCTGATGCAAGGCGTGCTGCCGGACGACCGGCACTTCCTGGTCACGTTGCCGGTCAACCTGAAGAGCATCGTCGAATTCGAGATCACGCATTCGGATCATGTCGCGGTCGATGTCGGGTTCAAGACCAAGGCGTGTCGCGCGGTTCAGGACTATCTGCGCCTTCACGACTTGCCGCCGGGCGGCATGCTGCATTTCAAGTCGATGTTCGCCGTCGGCAAGGGACTGGCGAGCTCGTCGGCGGATATGGTCGCGTCGATCCGTGCCGCCGCGTCGGCATACGGCCGGACGCCGACGCCCGAGACGATCGAATCGATCCTCCGTTTCATCGAACCGACGGACGGCGTGATGTATGACGGCATCGTCTCGTTCTACCACCGCGAGGTAAAACTCGACGAGCAGCTTGGCAAGACGCCTGCCCTCATGATCGTCAGCGCGGATCGCGGCGGAGAATGCGACACGATCGAATTCAACCGGAAGAAACGCGATCCGCCCGCGGAAGTGCGTGACGAATACCGCAGCATGCTGGCGCGCATGAAAACAGCGATCCGCACCTCGGATCTGCACGCGCTCGGCGAGATCGCGACGCGAAGCTGCGAGCTGTCGCAGGCATTCAACCCTCACCCGCACCTCCCTGTCCTGCGCAAGCTGAGCGCCGAGACCGGCGCGCTCGGCCTCGCCGCGACGCATTCGGGAACGTGTGTCGGCTTGCTCTACGACGCAAACGCAGCCGATACGGCCGACGCGGCCGCTTATGCACGGAAGCGACTGCACGCACTTCGAATCGAATCCACTCAATACACAACGGTATAGGAAACGTACATGCTTCAATACGAATCGTCGCTCGACGCGATGCAGGACGCAGTGCTGTTTCCAATCGAGCGTTCGCTGCACATGGTGTCGTTCAAGGCGATGAAAATCGTGCCTGCCAACTACATCATCAGCACGGCACGCGCCCGCGGCGAACTGCAGCCGGGCGGAACGGTCGTGGAAACATCGAGCGGCAACTTCGCGCTCGGGATGGCCATCGTGTGCAACCGCTTGAACCACCCCTTCGTGGCGATCGGCGATCCCGTGATCGATCCGACATTCAAGCGCCAGCTCGAAATGCTGGGCGGTAGAGTGGAAATCGTCACGGACAAAAAGGGCAGCCAGGGGTACCAGAAGGCGCGACTCGATCGACTGCACGAAATTCTCGATGCCGAGAAAGGGGCGTTCTGGTGCCGCCAGTACGACAACGAGAACAACGCGCTCGCTTACGCCAACATCGCCCACGAGCTGCTGGACCGGATCGGCCCCCGCCTGACTCTCGTCGCGCCGGTCGGCTCCGGCGGCTCGAGCTGCGGCATGGCGACGTCGCTGCGCGCGGCAGGCGCCGACTGCACGCTCGTCGGCGTCGACACCTTCAACAGCGTCCTGTTCGGCCAGGTCGACGGCCCGCGCAAACTGCGTGGTCTCGGCAACACGATCATGCCCGGAAACCTGAAGCATGCGTTGTTCGACGAAGTACATTGGGTCAGCGCGGAGCTTGCCGATCATTTCACGCGCAAGCTCTATGCGTCCACCGGACATTTCCGCGGGCCGACCACCGGCGCCGCCTACGCGGTCGTCCGATCCGTGCGCGACAGATGTCCGGATACGCCGATCGTCTTCCTGAGCCCCGACGACGGTTCCCGCTACGTCGGCTCGACCTTCACCGCGCATCCCGACAGTCCCGCATACGATCGACTTCGTCCGATCGAGATCGGGCACCCGACGGCTTACGATGCGGAGACGGAATGGGCGTGGATGAACTGGAATCGCTCGGACATCCACAGGTTTCAGTGAATCATGGCGATCATCTACATCGAATCAAACACCACGGGGTTCGGGCAGATGCTGCTCGACGCGTCGTTGCACTACGATGAAACCTGCTTCCTCGTGCGCGACCGTGCGCGCTACGCGTTTATCGATCGGTTGCCGCCCGGCGTTCGCGTGATCGATTGCGACACGCAATCGGTCGATGCACTCGAGCGTGTCGTCGGTGAAATCGCCAACGTGCGTTACGTCGTATCGACGAGCGATGCATTCATCGAGAACGCGGCACGATTGTCCGAGCGGCTCGGCTTGCCCGGCAATCCGGGCGCCACGGTCGCGCTGTGTCGAGACAAGCTGCGACTGCAGGATGTGTTGCGCGACCACGGCGTCCCGTACCCGTATACCGCTGCGATCGATTCCGCGGAGGCGGCGCACAATCTGACCTATCCGGTCATCGTGAAGCCGAGGCAAGGCACGGGCAGCATCGGCGTGCGCCTCGTCGAACACGAGCCGGATTTTCCGGATGCGTCCGATGGCGCGCTCATCTGCCAGCGCTTCATTCCGGGAACGGAGTTCTCGGTCGAATCGTTCAGCGATGCCGACGGCCATCATGTGCTTGCGGTCACGCGCAAGTTCGTGACCAAGCCGCCGCATTTTCTCGAACTCGCGCACGTCCTGCCGGCGGACCTCGATGCAGCCACCCATGCCCGCATCGTCGATACGGTACGTCGCGCACTCGATGCGGTCGGCTATGCATTCGGTCCCGCGCACACGGAACTGAAAGTTCACGACGGCACGATCACCGTCATCGAAATCAACGCGCGCCTTGCCGGCGGGATGATTCCCCGCTTGATGGAGCGTGCATACGGATGGTCGATCGCGGATCTATACGTGCGCAGCCATCTTGCGCGCCGCAGCCAGTTCGTCGTGCCGACGCCCGCGTTGCATAGCGCGGTCGCGTTCGTCGTGCCGGAAGTCGGGCGCCGCTATGTCGGCATCGATTTTCCGGACGACTGCGCCGACGCCGGCCTGTTTCGCGAAGCAGGCGTCAACGCCGGCAAGTTCGACTTCTCCGATCGCGCCGGTTACGTCATTTCGTTCGGCCGAAGCGCTGCTTCGGTGCTCCGGCAGGCGCTGTCGCTCCGGAGGCGTTCACGCGTGCTTTACGACGAACCGGATCGGGCGGTGCCGAACCGCGACACGATTCACGACATCGTCTACGAACGTACGCCCGCGTGCTTCGGCAAGCTCAAGACCCATCTTCTCGCGATCGAAAAAGCCCATCTGATCATGTTGCGAGAACGATCGATCCTGAACGCCGAGCAGTTCGACTCGCTGCGCGATGCGGTCATGGCACTCGAAGCGAATCCGGCGCTGTTGCTCGAACACGTTTCCGGACGCGGCGACTACTTCGATTACGAACAGTATGTGATCAGCCGCTGCGGACGGGACACCGGAGGCATGATTCAGGCGGCGCGCTCACGCAACGACATCAACGGCACGCACCTTCTGCTGACCATTCGCCAGGCGCTATCGCACGTCACGGGCCAGGCCGTCGATCTCGGCACGGCGCTCATGCGACGCGCCGCCGATTCGGCCGACATCCTGCTGCCGATCTATAGCCAGTACCAGACCGCGATGCCCGGATCGGCCGGGCATTACCTCGTCGCGCAGTGCGAAATACTGCTCGGCACGCTTGACGCGCTCTCTTCGCTGCGCGACGGCCTCACGGTTTCCCCGCTCGGCGCATGCGCCGGCGCGGGCACGACGTTCGCCACCGACCCGCAATGCACGGCGACCCTGCTGGGTTTCTCGGCAGGCCCGCTCAATTCGCTGAGCGCGATCACCGACAAGAATCCGGCACTGCGCTGCGTGTGCCTGCTGGCGGAGCTGAGCGGCAATCTGAACCGTATCGCGACCGACCTGCAGCTCTGGTCGATGCGCGAAATCGGGCTCGTCACATTGCCGGACGGCATGTACGGCGGCTCGTCCAACATGCCGCAGAAACGCAACCCGTACTTGCTCGAATGGCTGCGTCTCGGTCACGACCGCATCGTCGGACATTGCGCCGCGGCACTGTCGTCGCTATCGCATCTGCCGACCGGCAACTCGTATCAGGCCAGCCGCACCGCGGTCGAAACGGTCGCCGAGATGAGCGGACTCGTCATCGACATGCTGAGGGTGCTCGTCTATGCGATGAACGAGATCCGATTCGACGCCGACGCCGCACGCCGCGCGATCGAAATCGGGAATGCAGGCGCGACGCTCGTCGCGGAATCGCTCGTGCAGCAACGCGCGGCATCATTCAGGGATGCCCATGCGGCGGTCGGACGCGCACTGTCCGGCGTGCCCGGCGCCACGTCGGATTCGCTCGACGCCACGGCGGCAGCGATGCTCGACCGCGTTCATGCCCGGCTGGAAAGTGCAAACGTGTTCGACGCGCTCGACGGCGGCGGTGGGCCATCGACGCGGAACACGCACGCGGCGGTAGCAGTACTCGCCACGCGCCTGCTGGATCAGCGCCGGCGCCAGCGATCCTGCGAGTCCCGCACCGCTGCGACACAACAGGCGCTCGATCGCCGCTTCATGAGTGTGCTCGCATGACCAACGTCACGTTGCTCTGTTCGGACGGTCCGCATCATCTCTATCTCGCCGCGGAGCTTGTTACCGCGTTCGGACGCGTTCGCGTCATCGTCGAGCCCGGGCGCGAACAGGCATCTCGCCTGTTTCGCAACGGCAACTATCGTGCGTATCTGTGGACTCGCTATCACGAATGGCGACGCAGACTATCAGGATACGACGCGTACCGCCGCCGCTATTTTCTTCGCGACGACGAACTGCGAACCTGGGACGCACTTCGACGTCACGCCGGTGTTCGATATCTGGAAACGTCGTGGATCAACGACACGAGCGTGCTCGACGCACTGCGCGAGGACATGTCCGACGTCTATATCGTGATGGGCACCAAGAAGATCGGCGAGGCGTTGCTGTCGCTCGTACCGCCCGGGCGCATCATCAACATCCACGGCGGTCACCTGCCGTACTACCGGGGCAATCACTGCTTCTTCTTCGCACTGCATCACGGCGAATTCGACAAGCTGAGCACGACGATTCATCGCGTGTCCGCCGGCCTCGATACGGGCGCCATCATCAGCCGTCATTCAGTCCGGTTCTCCGACGGCGACAATTCGGAAACGCTCTATTCGCGCGCCGAACGAGCCGCAGTGGACAGTCTCGTCGCCCGCTTGAAGCAGAACGCCGATCTCGCGACGTGGCACAGCGAACCGCAACCGGACGTCGGCTCGACCTACCGCATGCGCGACCGCGGCCCGCTCGTCGAGCTTGCCCATCACCTCGGCGCAATTCGCCGACGGCGCACAGCGGCAGGCGCGAATCGCGACAAGGTGAGAGGCTAGATGAACGTCGACGCCGCGCTTGTCGCCAAGTTGCTCCAGATCGGACTGTTCTCGATCCCGCTGATCATCTCTCCGGGGCCGAACAACCTGATGACGACCGCCAACTGCGCGCAGTTCGGGTATCGACGCACGCTGCCGTCGTTGACCGGCATTTCGGTTGGCGTATTCGTCCTGTTCATGGTCATCGCGCTCGGGCTGTCCAGCGTGCTGAGCCGATACCCGTTGCTGCACCCGGCGCTGAAGGTGGTGGGCACCGCGTACATCCTGTACCTGGCCTACAAGCTGTACACGTCGCAGCCGACGCATGCCGGGAATCTCTCGATCGAGCATCCCATCACGTTCGGTGAGGCCGCGCTGCTCCAGATTCTGAATCCGAAAATCTGGCTGCTCGGCGCCAGCGCGACGTCAACGTTCGTGCCCTTGACCAGCAACCTGTACGTCGACGCAACGCTCCTGTCGCTCACGCTCGGGATCATTTTCTTCCCGTGCAACTCGATCTGGGCCGTATTCGGCCTCGTGATGTCGCAAGTCCTGCGCGGCAGGGCACTCCAACGAACACTGGCCCTGCTGTCCGCCTCTTCGATCGCGTTTCTGCTGTTCTGAACGTTCGCCATGATCCACTTCAGGAAAACTCACCCGTGAAGCACATCGTTCTGGCTTTCTGCACCGATCTCGACAAGGATCCGGTGTCGGCGCACGTGCTGGCCCGGCTCCTCGGCTCCGGCATCGACTGGCAAGCCGAAGGCACCCTGGACGGACATCCGGTACTGCGCGCGCAATCCGGCGGCGTGCGCTACGACCTGCTGCAGCTCGACCAGGTGCTCAGCCACGACTACCGACGCTACGCGCCACGGGTGAACGAGGCCTTCGGCGACGCCGACGCGATCGTTATCGTCAACTGGCATGAAGGGAAAAATGCGCCCGACCGCATTTTCACGGTCCAGACAACCGGCGACATGGAAAGCGGCACGTTCAGTCCAGTCGATCCCGCCATCACGCGCAGCCTGTTTCTGGCGGTCGAACACGAGCGTCGGAAAGCGGGCCTGGATTCGTATTCGACGTGGATGGAAGCCACGCACTGGTCCGGCCCGCTCTACGGCGCCCAGCCCGGCAGCCTCGTCTCCGCGGTGACGCCATCGGTCATCGATCTGGAAATCGGCAGCACGGCGGACGCGTGGGCAAACCCGGATGCCGCCGACGTGCTTGTGCGTGCACTGCTGACGGCGGGGGAACACGCGGCTCAACCGGCGATCTCGCTGCTCTGTATCGGCGGAACCCATTTCGAGCCCGGATTCACGCAGTTGCTGCGCGATTACGGCGACACGCAAGGACTCGCGCTGTCGCACGTGCTTCCCAATCACTGGCTGGTCGCGCACGACTACGACTCGCCGGAACGATTGAAGGACCTGATCGCATGCGCCCGGTCGATCAAGGGCGGTGTCGATGCGATCGCGTTTCACGACAACCTCAAGGCTGCCCACAAGCAGCAGGTGCGCAATCTCGCACAGGAACTTCGCGTCCCCGCCCTCTCGCATCGCAAGTTGAGATCAGCCGACCTGGCCGGCTTGATCCGCGACGCGCAAAACGGTCCCTGACTTGAGCGATATCACTTTCCGCGCACCGCGCCGGGAGAATAGCCGTAATGTCGCTTGAATGCGGTCGAGAACCGGCTGTGCTGCGCATAGCCACACTCGAGTGCGATGCTCATGATCTTCTGGTCGGTGTGTCTCAGCAGGTCGTGTGCCCGGGCCATCCTCAATCCGGTCAAGAACGCGTGCGGAGACTGTTCGAACGTGTTCTTGAATTTACGCAGAAAGTGGTAGCGGCTGAGACTCACGAGATCCGCCAGATGTTCGAGCCGCACCATCTCGCCGAGATTGGCGTTGCAATACTCGCGGATCATGTCGGCCTGCTTCGTCGACAGGCAGCCCCGCGTATCCACGGGCTCCAGATCGGCCTCGGCGTAACCGCGGATCGCGTTGAGCAGAATCCAGCTCATCAGGCTATCGATACCGAGCGACAGCGTCTCGTCGTTCCAGTCGGACTGCGCAATGCTGTGCGCCGCCGCACTGATGACCGGGGAGGCTTCCTGGAAGACCTCGCGGAACCGGTAGGCCTCCGGTGGCTGGCGCAAGGCCCGAAGCAGGCTGGGCTCGAAGTTGCGCATGTCGAAGTAGATATGCAGAAAATTGAGGCGCTCGGTGATTTGCCACTGCGATTCGCCTTCGCCAACCGGAAACAGACAGACTGCACTTTTGAATCCCCGGCGAACGACCTGCCTTCCGTCGACCTGTGCACAATTTTCGCCGCCCGACAAATAGATACTCAGCACGTTCTCCGCCGAGCTTTTATATTCGGTCAACGTATTGCGACCTGTCCATTCTGACAGGGTTATGCCCGACGGCAATTGCATGGATCGAACGACTTCGGCTCCTGCCGAATTCAACGCGCCGCGAACCGTAATCGAGTAAGGACAAGACATGTGTCGCAACAGTGGGTTGTGAATGTGGCGCGGAAGAACGGCTTTCCCTCTTAAAGCGGCATACCGCACGCGCTGTTCGGAATAATCGCCCCACTTTGGGGCGGCGCCCGTCATCCAGCACATCGACAGTCATGCTGTGCCTTTCGGCAAGCGCGATCATGCTCCGCCAGCTTACCTTAAGTTCGCCGCAAGCGGGCGGGCAACCCACTCACGTCGAAGTAAAGCGCTCTACTCGAAAATGACAGACGATGATTCCATTGAATGTCGTTTTTTTATGGTTGCGCCGTCAAAAACCACTCATTTCGGACGATCAAACATCGAGATGCCGAGGCAAGAATTAAGCATTTTCTTGCATCCAGGCATGGATATAAAGACGTCGCCGAATTCAGCAATAGATACGCATTACCAAAGAAAAAATGACCGCACAACTTCCCAAGTGCATGCTTGCGACGACAAAATGGGAAGTCGCACTCGATCGACATGAAACCCTCAAAGCGATTGAAGCAGCGGCCACGCCAGCCACGACAATCGGGCTGAGAATGAATGATCTTGTGAAAGGTGCCGACAAAGTGCCGGCGCCGCCCCATCTCCCGCGATTGCTTGCAACCTGGATGCGGACGAACCCCAGTCTTTGAAGTGGCGAGATGATAGCGCCCCACAAACAGCGCCCGACTGGCGCAAGGTCGCCCACGCCCGACGAATCGTATCGGTGCCCCACCCTCCCCTCGTTCCCGCCATCCCCAGATGGATCGACTGACTTGAAGCAAAGCCTCTCGCGATTGAAGGGTCGAAAAGCAATTCTCCGCAAACCCTTGAAAATCACGACAATTTCGACTCGTATTTGGCGGAGATCAAGAAAATCGGATGGCGGGGCCCGCAAGCGCGGAACCGGATGTCGAACGGAATCGGCGGTCGGCCATTGTCGTACGCCCCGTCGCCGATTCCGCCTATTCGTCGCCCGACAACCCGTTGCCCTCTTCGAAACGCGTGACGCCCTTCAGCGCGCGCAGCTTGTCGCAGATCGCCTGGTATTCGAGTTCCGACACCCGCGCGAGCGCGATGCGCACCTCGTCGTGCTCGCCCGTGTCGTCGGCGCGCTGCACGATGAACTGCTTCACCCGCGCACTGTCCGGGCCGAGCGCCGCGTGCAGCGAATCGAAGTTCAGCGTGCCGCCCACGACCGTCAGCGCGAGCTGGCGCCGCTGGCGCACCGTGAAGTAGCGCCGCTCCAGCGGCTTGATGCCGGCCAGGATGATCAGGATGATGATCGTCGCCGAAATCGACGCGACGTAGAGCCCGCCGCCCACCGCGAGGCCGATCGCGGCAACCGACCACAGGCTCGCGGCGGTCGTCAGCCCGCGCACGATCTCGCCGCGCAGCAGGATCGAGCCCGCCCCCAGGAAGCCGATGCCCGATACGACCTGCGCGGCGATCCGCGACGGGTCGAGCACGATGTGCTCGCTGCTGCCGAGCACGTCGGCGAACCCGAACGCCGACACGATCATGATCAGCGTCGAACCGACACAGACGAGCATGTGCGTCCGCAGGCCGGCCGCCCACGACAGACGCTCGCGCTCGAAGCCGATGACGCTGCCCAGTGCCGCCGCGAGGACGAGCCGCATCACGAGTTCCAGGTTGCTCAGCATGCGATTTATCTCCTTTTCTGGTGCCGGCCGTGCGGAATGTTTTATCCTTGGCCCCGGCCGCGCCGATCCTCCGGGCCGCGCCGACACGTTTCGAACCCAGCGCTCAACCCCGTCATGTCCGTTTCCGACTCCGCTTCCGCCCAGGCCGCCCAGCTGCGCCACCATTTCGCGCACGTCGTCTTGCCGATCTGGCGGGGTTCAGGGTTCGACCAGACATTACAGTTGCCGTTCGAAGCCGTCGATCCGGCCACCCACGCGCCGCTGCCCGTGACCCGTTATCGCGCGATGGCCTGCGCACGGCAACTGTTCGTGTTCGCGCAGGCCGGCGACACCACGCACGCGGCCACGCTGTTCGACGCGCTGGGCCGCCACTTTCGCGACCCGCGCCACGGCGGCTGGCACTACAGCGTGGACGCGCAGGGCGCCCCGCTCGACACGACCAAGGATCTCTACACGCACGCCTTCATCGTGTTCGCGTGCGCCGCGTGGTATGCGGCGTCGGGCGACGCCGCCGCGCGCAAGACAGCCGAAGAGACCGCCGCGCTGATTCAGGACCGCTTCGCGCCGCACCGCGGCGACGCGCTGCTCGACGCGGCGCGCCACGCCGATTTCTCGTCATCCGGCAGCGGGGCGCTGCAGAATCCGCTGATGCACCTGACCGAAGCGTGGCTCGCGGCGGCGGCCGCATTCGGCGACACCGCGTTCGACGACGCGCTCGCACGCACCGCGCAGGCCGTCGAGCGCACGTTCGTCGACGCGGCAACCGGCTGCGTGGCCGAACTGCCGCTCGGCGCAGCCGACAACCGGTTCGAGCCCGGCCATCAGTTCGAATGGTTCTATCTGGTCGATGCGGCCGGCGCGCGGCTCGCGCAGACCGGGCTCCCCGGCGCGCTGGCGCGCGCATTCGTGTTCGCGGAGCAATACGGCGTCGATCCGCAGACGGGCGGCGTCTGCGCGGCGCTCGACGCGCAAGGCGCGTGCATCGACGGCACGCAGCGGATCTGGGCGCAGACCGAGTATCTGCGCGCGCTCGCGACGCACGGCGGCACGCCGGCCTCCGCGCCGCTCGCGCGGCAGATCGAACGCTTCGCCGCGCGCTTCCTGCACCCGCGCGGCTGGTTCGAGTGCAAGACGGCGGATGGGCAGGTGGCGCGCGCCGACATGCCGTCGACGACGCCCTACCACCTCGAGACCGCCTACGCGGCGCTGCCGGCCGGCGCGTAACCCGCGTCGTCGAACGACGGCGCCGCGCGCTCGCCGCGTGCGGCGCGGCCGTCGCCCAGTTCGAACACCGACACTGCCTGCATCAGGTGCGCGGTCTGGTCGTTCAGCGACGCGGCCGCCGCCGCGACCTCCTCCACTAGTGCCGCGTTCTGCTGCGTGAGCTGATCCATCTGCGTGACGGCCTGATTCACCTGCTCGATCCCGACGCTCTGCTCGACCGACGCCGCCGTGATCTCGGACATCGTCTGCACGACGCGCGTGATCGACGCCGACACCGTCCGCATCGCATCACCGGCGCGCTCGACGAGCTCCGCGCCGCCGTTGATCTGCGCGACCGAATCCTCGATCAGCGCCTTGATCTCCTTCGCCGATTGCGCGCTGCGCTGCGCGAGCGAGCGCACCTCACCCGCGACGACCGCGAAGCCGCGCCCCTGTTCGCCTGCGCGGGCGGCTTCCACGGCCGCGTTCAGCGCGAGGATGTTGGTCTGGAACGCGATGCCGTCGATCACCGAGATGATCTCCGCGATCCGCCCCGAGCTCTGCGCGATGCCGCGCATCCGGTCGATCACGCTGTCGACCACGCCGCCGCCGTGGCTCGTCGCCTCGAGCGCCGCGTCGGCCAGCGCGCTCGCCGCACGCGCGCTGTCGGTGTTCTGCCGGACGGTCGCCGTCAGTTCCTCCATGCTCGCGGCCGTTTCCTCGAGCGACGCGGCCTGCGTGCCGGTGCGCGCCGACAGGTCGGCGTTGCCGCCCGCGATCTCGCCCGCGCCGAGGTGGATCGCGTCGGACGCCTGGCGCACCGTGCGCACGGTGCCCGCGATGCTCGTCTGCATCGTGGCGAGGCCGCGCAGCATCCGGTCGATCTCGAACACGCCGCCTGCCCGCACGACCTCATCGAGCCGGCCCTGCGCGATCCGCTCGAAATGGCGGCCGGCTTCTTCCAGCGGCGCGACGACCGCGCGCCGAGCGGCCGCGTAGATCGCCGCGCTCGCCACGAGCATCGCCACCAGCAGCACGATGCCGACCGACTTGAACCAGAGCATGCCGCCGTCGATCGTGTCGAGCGCCGTGCGGCTCGATGCGCCGCCGTAGTCGGTGAAGCGGCGCAACTCGGCGATATAGGCGTCCTGGATGCTCTGCGTCGGCTGGTCGAGGAAGGCCTGGATGTTGTCGGCGTCGAGGAACTGCACGAGTTCGCCGAGCGCGCCGCGCAGCGCGCGATAGCGCTCGGTGAGCGCCGCGACCCGCGCGCGGTTGGCATCGTCGACCGGCTGCGCGGCCGTCAGCGCGGCGAACGCCTTGTCCGCTTCCGCGAGCGACGCGCCGGCATGGCGGATGATGTCCTCGGGTTTCGGGCCGCCGCGCACCATCCGCGTGCCGGCACGTGACAGGTTGATGCGCGCGTCGAGCAGCTGCTGGGTCGCCTGGCTGGCCGCCTCGACCTGCGTGATCGCGACGTTCGACAGATCGTCGACGCCGCTGCGCGTCGACTTGAGCGCCCAGAAGCCGAGCGCCTCGATCGCAAACAGGAAGACGCAAAACACGGTCAACACGCCGAGCAGACCCGACGCGAGCTTGATTTTTCCGAACATGGGGGAGATTCCTGGAAAGCGGACGATGAGGCAATGCCCCGGCATTAGCGGCATTTCTTCGTCCGACTTTAGGTACGGACGGCAACGAAATTCACGTTGTCCGCGCATTCCAGCGGAATCCCCCGCAAACAGGGAAATCTACGGCATTCGACGCAATAATCGCGTCGCATCGCGCTGGAAATTGCGCGAAATGCGGACGAATTTCCTTGCTTATCGGCATCCCCCTTCCTAGAGTTCAGCGCAAGCGGGCACTCATTTCGAGGAAAGTCGATGACCGACATCACGGATCACGCGCGCGGCGCATTGCGCGCGCAACCGTTCAGCATGCTGCTGGGCACGGAGCTGATGCATATCGGCGACAACGAAGTGTCGCTGTGCCTGCCCGTGCGCGAGGAACTGCGGCAGCAGCACGGTTTCGTGCACGGCGGCGTCATCAGCTACCTCGCGGACAACGCGCTGACGTTTGCCGGCGCGCTCGTGCTCGGCCCGCGCGTGATCACCGCGGAATACAAGATCAATTACCTGCGGCCGGCCGTGAACGGCACGCTCGTCGCCCGCGCGAAGCTCGTCTACGCGGGGCGGCACCAGGCGACCTGCCAGTGTCATGTGTTCGTCATCGACGGCGATCACGAGCGGCTCGTCGCGATCGCGCAGGGCACGATCAACCGCGTCGGCGACGGCAAGATGCCGGATGCGCCGGAGGAAACGGCGTGAGCGGTTCTCCGCACTTGATGGATCGCCCGTCTTTCCAGAAGACGACGAGCGCGTAGCCGAGCCAAGCGGTCAGACATGCGGACAAGCTTGCCGCTCCCCGTGCGGCGCATCGGGATCTAACGCTTCATCGCGGCAAGATAGACCGCATCGCGCTCGCGTCGACCGACCGCCACGACCAGTACGAGCACTTCCGAATCGCGCACTTCGTAGACGAGCCGATAGCCGACGCTGCGCAGCTTGATCTTGTAGCGGTCCGGATGACCCTGCAGCTTTGCGGACGGTATTCGAGGATTCTCGAGCCGCTCGGCGAGCCGGGATTTGAACTGGTCGCGAACGGTGCGGTCGAGCTTCTTCCACTCTTTCAGAGCAGGTTCGAGAAAGGCAAGCTCAAAGGTCATTCAGCTTGACCTTGACGACCTTCTCCTTGGCGCGCTTGTCGGCCAGCGCGTTGTCTTCGATATCTTCAAGGCGTTCGACCATCGCCTCCCAGGTCTTCGCCGGGATGCAATAGAACGCGGGTTCGTTGTGATTCAGGATCGCGACCGGGAAACCCTCTCCTGCCGCGACCGTGCCCATTGGGTTCCGCTTCAGTTCCGAAACGCTCGCCGTAACGCTGGCCAGGATGGTATGAGGCATGTCGACTCCTTTTTCAACAAGAGATCGATTGTACTCTTTTTGACGCCAAATTTAGCACCATAATTGGCACCCACGACTCGCGAAGTCTTTCGATAATGTGCGTTTCGCGGCTGGCTCAACGACCTCGACATGCCAGTCCGTCTACTCCGCCGCGTCCCCCGCCAGCGGCAAAAACCGCGGCGCCACGCGCGCCCGCACGTTACCGTTCTCATCCGTCCGATAGATCGCGCGCGCCGTGTTGTGCGGATGCACGGCCGCATCGGCCACGCTCAGCAGCGGCGCGAAACACGCGTCGGTGCCTTCGAGCAGCGCGCGCCAGTGCGCGGACGGTTGCTGCGCAAATATCTCTGCGAAACGCGCCTTCAGCGCGGGCCAGCGCGCGCGGTCGTACTGCGACGCCGGATCGACGTCGGTCAGCCCGAGCCGTTCGACCAGCAGCGCATAGAACGGCGGCTCGAGCGCGCCGATCGTCACGCATTCGCCATCCGCGCAGCGATACACGTCGTAGAACGGCGCATCGTGAAAGAGGCTCGGCTGCGCGCCGTCGAGCTGCCCGTTCGCGCGCGCCCACAGCGCGAGCGAGCCGAGCATCGACACGATGTCGACGATCGCGCCGTCGACCACGCGCCCGGGGCCACCGCCGCGCACGTCGAGCAACGCGCAGACGATTCCGAACGCGAGCCCGAGCGCGCCGCCCGCATCGCCGACGACGGTCGGCGGCACCCCCGGCCGGCCGTCGCGCGGTGCCGATAGCGACAGCAGCCCCGTCAACGCGACGTAGTTCAGGTCGTGCCCGGCCGCAGCCGCGAGCGGGCCGTGCTGGCCCCAGCCAGTCATCCGCCCGTACACGAGCGTCGGATGGCGGCGTGCGCAATCGTCGGGCCCCAGGCCGAGCCGCTCCATCACGCCGGGCCGCAGGCCCTCGATCAGCGCATCGGCCTGCGCGACCAGGTCGAGCGCAGCGTCGCGGCCGGCCGGCGACTTCAGGTCGAGTTCGACGATCGTCTTGCCTTCGCGCAACAGGTCGCCATCGCCGGCCTTCAACGCGTCCGGCGCGCTCGTGCGGCCGGCCGGGCGCGCGATCAGCGTGATCCGCGCGCCCATCCCGGCGAGGATCCAGCCCGCCAGCGGGCCGGGGCCGAGCCCTTCGAATTCGACGATGTGGATGCCGGCAAGCGGCGTGTTCAATGGCATGGCGACCTCGCTGAAATGCAGCCGGGACAGGAGCAACGAAACCTCCCGATTCTATGCGAATGCCTGCGCGCGCCAGCCGCGGCCGGCTAGCCCGCCGCGGCATCCGGCCCCTGCCCGGCCAGCACCTCCCGCATCGCCCGCACGATCGCGTCGCGCTGCGCGTCGATCCGCTCGACCGGCCCGGCCACCCCCATGGCCAGCGGCAGGCCGTTCCAGCCGTCCGCGATCACCATCGAGATCATCGCGGCGCCCTGCGTGACCGTGTGCGCCGAATAGGAATAGCCGAACCGGCGCGTCTGTTCGACCTTGTCGAGCACGACATCCTCGTCGATCGTCCGGCCCGACTTGCCGAGCCGGCGGATGCTGCGCGACACGAGCCGGCGGATCGCGCTGTCCGGCTGGAGGCTCAGCAACGCCCAGCCGAGGCTCGACATGCAGATCTCGCGACGCGTGCCGATCGGCGCGTAGAAGTGGATCGGAAGCGTATGCGCGCCCTCGACCGCATCGATGTACTGCACGTACAGGTCGCTCTGCACCGCGATTACGACGGCCTCGCGCGTGCGGACCGCCAGCCGCTTTGCGACGGCATGCCAGTACCGCCGGCTGCCCGCCGTCGAATCGACGAGCGCTTCGCCGAGATTGACGAGCCGCGCAGTCGGCGCATACGTATGGGTGGCATCGTCGTACGCGAGATAGCCGAGCGCCTTCATGCTGGTCAGCAGCGCCGCCGCGCTCGACCCCGGATAGCCGCAGCGCGTGGAGATCTCCCGCACGCTCAGCGGCCGCTGCAATGCACTGAACAGCTCCAGCACTTCAAACACGCGCGCCGCGCTCTTGACCACGTTTCCGCTCATCCCGCCGTCTCCTCACGCCACCGGGCGAGCCTTCCACATACGTGGAACGGAATTTCCCGCCGCCAACCGTCGTGACGATACTAGGCTTCGGCCCGCGGCGTGAAGTCGCGCGGCACGGAACATACGGAGACACCATGACAGCCTTTCTGATCCGTGAACGGCAGGGACCGATCCTGACCGTCACGATGAACCGTCCGGAAACACGCAACGCCATTTCGGACAACGATGCGATCGACGCACTGACCGAATGCTGCGACGACGCGAACCGCGACGAATCGATCCGCGTGCTGGTGCTGACCGGTGCCGGCACGACGTTCTCGTCGGGCGGCAACGTGAAGGCGATGCGTGCGTTCATGGAATCGGACCAGCACGACCTCGCCGCGATCCGGACCAGCTATCGCCGCGGCATCCAGCGCATTGCACACGCGTTCCAGCACCTCGAAGTGCCGGCCATCGCGGCGATCAACGGCCCGGCCATCGGCGCCGGCACCGATCTCGCGTGCATGTGCGACATCCGCATCGCCGCCGAACGCGCCCGCTTCGCCGAAAGCTTCATCGCCCTCGGCCTCGTGCCCGGCGACGGCGGCGCGTGGTTCCTGCCGCAGATCGTCGGCGCCGCCGTCGCCGCGGAAATGTCGTTCACGGGCGATGCGCTGGACGCACAGGCGGCACTGCGCTGCGGGCTCGTATCGCGTGTCGTTCCCGATGGCGACCTCCTTGCGCACGCGCTTGAACTGGCCGGCCGCATCGCCCGGCATTCGGGCACCGCGTTGCGCCTGACCAAGCGGCTGCTGCGCGAAGGCCGCCACGCGAGCCTCGACACGCTGCTCGACCTGTCGGCGTCGTACCAGGCGTTCGCGCACGCCACCCCCGAACACCGCGAAGCCGTGAACGCCCTGTTCGCCGCGCGCGGTTGAATCCGCGACGCATCGCATGCCGGCGTGCCGGCCAGCCGAATCCCACATCGAAGGAAACATCGTCATGACAAGCAGTCACGAAGGCGCACTCGCTGGCGTGCGCGTGGTCGACCTGAGCCGCGTCTATGCGGGGCCGTTCTGCGCGCAGACGCTCGCCGACCACGGCGCGGACGTCGTCAAGATCGAACCGCCGCAAGGCGACGAAACGCGCGACTGGGGGCCCGCGATGCCGAGCGGCATCTCCAGCTACTACTGGGGGCTCAACCGCAACAAGCGCAATCTCGCGCTCGACCTGTCGCATCCGGACGGGCGCGACGTGCTGTTCCGCCTGCTCGACACGGCCGACGTGCTGATCGACAACTTCAAGCAGGGCACGCTCGAACGCTGGGGCATCGGCTACGAAGACTGCCTGCGCGAGCGCTTCCCGCGCCTCGTCCACTGCTCGATCTCCGGATACGGCACCGACGGCCCGCTGGCGCGGTTTCCGGGCTACGACGCCGTCGCGCAGGGTCTCGCCGGCTTCATGTCGATCAACGGCGAGCCGGGCGGCATGCCGCTGAAGGTGCCGTTCCCGGTCGTCGACTACGCGGCGGGCCTGAGCGCCGTGTCGAGCGTCCTGCTCGCGCTGGTCGAACGGACCCGCTCCGGACTCGGCCAGCACGTCGACATCGACCTGTTCAGCACCGCGCTGTCGATGCTGCATCCGGTCAGCACGACCTGGATGGCGACCGGCGACGTGCCCGTCGCGACCGGCAACGTGTATGCCGCGATCGCGCCGTACGGCGTCTATCCGTGCAAGGACAAGCCGATCTCGACCGGCGCCGGCAACAACCGCACGTTCGCGCGGCTCGTCGAAACGCTCGGCGTGCCCGAGCTGGCGCGCGATCCCCGGTTCGCGACCAACGCGAAGCGCGTCGCGCATCGCGATGCGCTCGATACGCTGCTCGGCCAGCTGACCGCCGAACTGCATGCCGACGACATCGTCGAGCGGCTGCTGAACGCCGGCGTCGCGACGGGCCCGGTGAACACCGTCGCCGATGCGTTCGGCCACCCGCAAGCCACGCACAACGCGATGTTCGTCAAGACCGACACGTACACCGGCGCGGGCGTCCCCGCCAAACTTTCCCGCACGCCCGGATCGATACGCCGGCCGCCCCAGCCGTTCGCCGCCGACACCGACGCCGTGCTCGACGCGCTCGGCATCGACGCGGCGCACCGGGACGCGCTGCGGCAGGCGGGTGTGCTCCACGACACGCGTGCGGACGCCACCGGAAGCGCGTCATGACCCCATCCGGCTCGCTCTCTTCGCTGACGGGCGACGACGCCCCGTCGATCCTGCGCAACGACGACAGCGGCATCGCGTGGCTGACGATCCATCGTCCGCACGTCGCCAATGCACTGTCCGCCGAAGCGATCCGGCGGCTGTGCGACGAACTCGTCACGCTCGACGACAACCCGTCGATCCGCGTCATCGTGATCCGCGGCGCGGGCGAACGCGCGTACAGCGCGGGCGTCGATCTCGGCGACCCCGAGATACGCGGCATGCAGCCGATGCGCGGGCTCGCACGCAACGTGCACGAGCTGATCCTCGAGCTGCGCAAGCCGACCATCGCGGCGATCAACGGCTACGCGATCGGCGGCGGCTTCGAGATCGCGCTCGCGTGCGACCTGCGGATCGCCGCCGACCACGTGTACTTCGCATTGCCCGAAGCGCGCGTCGGCATGGGCGCGAACTTCGCGAGCGTGCTGCTGCCGCGCTTGCTGCCGCGCGCGATCGCGATGGAGCTGCTGTTCACGGGCCGCCGCTTCGACGTGGACGAGGCACAGCGCGCCGGGTTGCTGAACCGCGTCGTCCCCGGCGCCGCACTCGACGACACCGTGCGCGAACTCGCGCAGACGATCGCCGCGAACGCGCCGCTCACGATCCGCCGCATCAAGGAAACCGCGACCCGCAGCCAGGGGCTGCCGGTGGCCGCCGCGCTGCGGCTCGACGTCGGCCCCGACGTCTATGCGAGCGAAGACCGGCTCGAGGGCGCCCGCGCGTTCCTCGAGAAACGCAAGCCGGTGTTCAAGGGACGCTGAGCCCGACGCAGCACGGCGACAAAGCGCACGCAACCGCTCCCAGAACGCGGGCGCGCAAAAAACATGGAACGGAGACACCTTCATGCAACGGAAAGCATTCCTGGTCGGCGTGTGCGTGCTATGCGCCACATCGGCGCACGCGTCGTCGGTCACGCTGTACGGGATCGTCGACAGCTACGTCGAATTCGATCGCGTCGGCAGCCTGTCGAGCGTGCGGCAAAGCGGCGGCGGCTCGTCGACGAGCCGGTTCGGGCTGACGGGCGTCGAGGATCTCGGCGGCGGCACGTCGACGAAGTTCGTGCTGGAAAGCGGCTTCTCGCCGGCCGACGGGTCGTTCCAGGGCGGCACGCTGTTCTACCGGCAGGCCTATGTCGCGCTGCAGAACACGCGCTACGGCGACCTCCGGCTCGGCCGGCAATACACGCCATCGTTCTACGTCGTCTATGACGGCGATCCGTTCGGGCTCAACGAACGGCTGTCGCCGCTCGCGCTGCTCGCGACGTCGACGGACACGATCACCGCCAACACGACGCCGCCGATTCCGCGCTTCAACCAGGCGGTGTCGTACCTGAGCCCCGACTGGAACGGCCTGCGCGTGATGGCCACGTACGGCTTCCCGACGCCGAACGCGCTGTCCACGCAGGCCGGCCGCAACTACGGCGCGGGACTCCAGTACCGGATCGGCGGGCTCTACGTCGGCGCCGGCTTCCAGGGCGACACGTCGGCCGGCAACCTGGCGCCCGTCGTCTCCCCGTCGACGACCCGCCACTACGTGTTCGCGGCCAACTACGCATTCGCGCACGTCAAGCTGTACGCCGCGTTTCTCTATGGCGTCAGCACGGCGCGCAACCTGCCTGCGTTCTCGACCGCGAGCGCCGGTGCGTCGATCGACGTCGGCGCGCTCGATCGCGTGCTCGTCTCGGTCGTGCGCCGCGACGTGAAAGGCTCGGCGAACGACGCGACCGCGCTCGGCATCGGGTACGACCACCCGCTGTCGAAGCGGACGTCGCTCTACGCACGCTATCTCTTCATGAAGAACGCCGGCAACGCCCGCAACACGGTCGTCGTCGGCCTGCAGCCGCAACCGGGCGGCACCGAGCAGGTGTTCGCGCTCGGCCTCGTTCACCGCTTCTGACGGAGTGCTCATGACCCCGACCCTTTCGACCCACCCGGCCGCCGCCGACGATGGTGCGACGCCGGCGCTCTACCGCCGGATCTCGCGCCGGCTGCTGCCGTTCCTGATCCTCTGCTACACGCTGTCGTTCATCGACCGAATCAACATCGGCTTCGCGCACGCGCAGATGGCGGCCGAGCTGCACTTCTCCGACGCCGTCTACGGGCTCGGCGCGGGCATCTTCTTCATCGGCTACATGGCGTTCGAGATTCCGAGCAACGCGCTGCTTGCGCGGATCGGCGCGCGCAGGACGATCGCCCGGATCATGGTGCTGTGGGGGCTCGGCTCGGCCGCGACGATGTTCGTCACGACGCCCGCGCAGTTCTACGCGTGCCGCTTCCTGCTGGGTGTGTTCGAGGCCGGCTTCTTCCCCGGCATCCTGTTCTATCTCGGCGCATGGTATCCGCCGCAGCAGCGCGCGAAGGCGTTCGCGCTCTTCATGACCGCGCTGTACCTCGCGGGGATGATCGCCGGCCCCGTGTCGGGCGCGATCCTGTCGTACTTCGACGGCGCCGCGGGCCTGAGCGGCTGGCAATGGCTGTTCCTCGTGGAAGGGCTGCCGAGCAGCGTGCTCGGTTTCGTCGCGCTGCGGTTTCTCGACGACCGGCCGGACGACGCACGCTGGCTGTCGGACGCCGACAAGGCCGCGCTGCGCGCCGCGCATACGCAGGCCGAAGCCGGCACGCCGGAGGCGAACATGGCCCGCCCGCTGCTCGCGCAGCGCGATTTCTGGCTGCTGTGCGCGGCCAATTTCGCGATCGCGGCCGCCGGCTATGCGCTGGTGTTCTGGATGCCCGTGATCCTGCATCGCGGCGGCCTGCATGGCGCGATGCAGATCGGGCTGCTGTCCGCGCTGCCCTACCTGTGCGGCATCGTCGGCATGCTCGGGATGGGCTGGCGCACCGAACGCCGGCGCGAATGGCGCGGGCATGGCGCGATCGCGATGATCGCGTGCGCAGCGGCGCTCGCCGGGCTGGCGCGCGTGACCGGCACGACACACATGATGATCGCCCTCTGCGTCGCGGTCGCGACGCACGCCGCGGCGTTACCGGCGTTCTGGGTGCTGCCGGGGCTC
This sequence comes from Burkholderia sp. AU45274, assembly GCF_030482505.1. Taxonomy (NCBI): domain Bacteria; kingdom Pseudomonadati; phylum Pseudomonadota; class Betaproteobacteria; order Burkholderiales; family Burkholderiaceae; genus Burkholderia; species Burkholderia sp. AU45274. Next base: position 243,853 of record NZ_JAUJQE010000007.1, read on the forward strand.
GCGCTGCCGAAGCGCTCGATGGCGGTCGCGATCGCGGCGATCACGATGTCCGGCGCGATCGGCGGATTCGCGAGTCCGTTCCTGATGGGCGTGCTCAACACGGCCACCGGGTCGATGCGCGGCGGACTCTATTTCAACGCCGCGCTGCTCGCAGCCGGCGCCATCGCGTTGCTGTTCACGCTGCGCACCCGCGCATCGTCTCGTCCGGACGCGAGCTGACCGCGTCGGCCGTTCCTCCCTCACTCTCATCGACCCTCATGAATTTCGACCTCGAACTCGACCACCGGATGATCCGGGACCTCGTCGCACGCTTCGTGAAAGACGAACTGATTCCACTCGAAGCGGCCGTGATGGCGCGCGAGGCCGACGGCCAGCGCTTCGGGCTGCTCGACGACGAGCGCGCGCACCTCGACGAGCGCTCGCGACAGCTCGGCCTGTGGGGGCTCGACGCGCCGCTCGAGGCAGGCGGCGCCGACCTGCCGGCCGTCGCGATGGTCGGCGTGAACGAAGCGATCGGCGCGACCGTGACCCCGTACATCCTGCCGCCGGACTCGCCGAACCTGCGGATGCTGTGCGAAGTGGCCGACGACGCGCAGCGCGCGCGCTATCTCGATCCGTACGCACGCGGCGTCACGCGTGCCGCGATGGCGATCTCCGAGCCGGGCGCCGGCTCGGATCCGGGCGCGTTGTCCACGACGGCCGTGCGCGACGGCGACAGCTGGGTGCTGAACGGCCGCAAGATCTGGATCAGCCATGCGACCGAAGCCGACTGGACGATCGTGATGGCGCTCACCGATCGAAGCAAGGGCAAGCGCGGCGGCATGTCGGCGTTCATCGTCGACCGCGATACGCCGGGCTTCGTCATCGAACGCCGGATCCCGATGATCGGCGGGCTGTCCACGTATGAAATCGTGCTGGAGAACTGCCGCCTTCCCGCCGCGCAACTGCTGGGCCGGGAAGGCGCCGGTTTCGCGCCGATGCAGGCCCGGCTCGCGAACCGGCGGCTGGAGATGGCCGCCTGGTGCATCGGCCGCGCCGAGCGCGCGGTGGCGATGCTGTGCGACCATGCGAAGCAGCGCACGACCTTCGGCGTGCCGCTCGCGGAACGCCAGGCTGTCCAGTGGTGGGTCGCCGACGCACTCACGCAGATCCACGCGTGCCGCCTCATGACCTACGAAGCGGCCGCGCGCGTGGATGCCGGGCAGGACGCGCGCACGCAGATCTCGATGGTCAAGGTGTTCGCGACCGAAATGGCATCGAGCGTCATCGATCACGCGATGCAGACGCTCGGCGCGATGGGCATGACGAAGGAAATGCCGTTACAGCAGATGGCCAGCGAAGCGCGGTTGATGCGCATCTTCGAGGGCCCGACCGAGGTACACCGTTGGGTCGTCGCGCGCAGCGTGCTGTGATCGCGCGACCCACCGTCACGATGGAGCCATGCGTTGGATACCCTGCATCTCGTCGATCCTGAAATCCGCCCGCTGCTCGCGGCCTGGCCGACCGTCACGCTCAGCGCCGACAACCTCGCACAGTCGCGCGAACGCGTGCTGCCGCTGCCACCGCCCGACCTCGCCGGCAGCACGCTCGAACACCGCGCGGTGCCCGGCCCCGCCGGCGCGCCGGACGTCCCGGTCCTCGTCTATCTGCCCGAGGCCGGCGCACGCCCGCTCCCGGCGATCGTCCACATGCACGGCGGCGGCTACGTGCGCGGCGCGGCGAAGGATCTCGAGGCGGTGCACCGGTCGCTCGTGACGCAGCTCGGCTGCGCGCTGATCTCGATCGACTACCGCCTCGCGCCGGAAACCGTGTTTCCCGGCGCGATCGAGGACTGCTACGCCGCGCTCGCGTGGGTCTTCCGCCACGCCGATGCACTCGGCATCGACGCGGCGCGGATCGGCGTGGCAGGCGAAAGCGCGGGCGGCGGGCTCGCCGCCGCGCTGGCGCTGCTGGCACGCGACCGCGGCGAATACCGGCTCGCGTTCCAGCACCTGATCTATCCGATGCTCGACGATCGCACCTGCACGCGTGCGTCGCATCCGCATGCCGGCGAGTTCGTCTGGCATGCGGCCAACAACCGGTTCGGCTGGAGCGCGTTGCTCGGTCACGCGCCGGGCGTCGACGGCGTGTCGCCGTACGCCGCCGCCGCACGCGCCACGCGGCTCGACGGCCTGCCGCCCGCGTTCCTGTCGGTCGGCTCGCTCGACCTGTTCCTCGACGAAAATCTCGACTACGCGCAGCGCCTGCTTCGCGCGGGCGTGCCGACCGAACTGCACGTGCTCCCCGGCGGCGTGCACGGTTTCGACATCGTGCCCGGCGCGCGCGTGTCCGAAACGGCGCGCCGCCTCAGCCACGATGCACTGCGCCGGTTCCTGCACGGATGATGAAAACGACGCGGGCGGCCGAAGCCGCCCGCATCCGTACCGCTCAACCGGCCACGCTCAGAACGCGTCGCCCGGCACCCTCACCCAGCCCTCCATCAACACGCGCGCACTGCGGCTCATGATCGCCTTGGTGACGGTCCACTCGCCGTTCTCGCGCTGCGCTTCCGCGCCGACGCGCAGCGTGCCCGACGGATGCCCGAAGCGCACCGCGTTGCGTTCGCCGCCGCCCGCCGCCAGGTTGACGAGCGTGCCGGGGATCGCCGCGGCCGTGCCGATCGCGACCGCCGCCGTGCCCATCATCGCGTGGTGCAGCTTGCCCATCGACATCGCGCGCACCAGCAGGTCGACGTCGCCCGCGTTCACGCGCTTGCCGCTCGAGGCGACGTAATCGGCCGGCTTCGCGACGAACGCGATCTTCGGCGTGTGCTGCCGCGTCGCGATTTCATCGAGCGTGTCGATCAGGCCCATGCGCAGCGCGCCGTGCGCACGAATCGTCTCGAACTTCTCGAGCGCCTTCGCATCGCCGTTGATCGCGTCCTGCAGCTCGGTGCCCGTATAGCCGATCGCTTCCGCTTCGACGAAGATCGTCGGAATGCCCGCGTTGATCATCGTCGCCTTCAGCGTGCCGACACCCGGCACCGCGAGATCGTCGACGAGGTTGCCGGTCGGGAACATCGACCCGCCCGCGCCTTCTTCCTCGGCGGCCGGGTCCATGAATTCGAGCTGCACTTCGGCCGCCGGGAACGTGACGCCGTCCAGCTCGAAATCGCCCGTCTCCTGCACCGCGCCGTTCGTCACCGGCACATGCGCGACGATCGTCTTGCCGATGTTCGCCTGCCAGATCCGCACGGTCGCGACGCCGTCGCGCGGCACGCGCGACGGATCGACGAGCCCGCCGCTGATCGCGAACGGGCCGACCGCCGCCGACAGGTTGCCGCAGTTGCCGGTCCAGTCGACGAATGCCTTGTCGATCGACACCTGGCCGAACAGGTAGTCGACGTCGTGGCCGGGCCGCGTGCTCTTCGACACGATCACCGTCTTGCTGGTGGACGACGTCGCGCCGCCCATCCCGTCGATCTGCTTGCCGTACGGATCGGGGCTGCCGATCACGCGCAGCAGCAGCGCGTCGCGCGCGGCGCCCGGCGCCTGCGCGGCGTCCGGCAGGTCCTGCAGCCGGAAGAACACGCCCTTGCTGGTGCCGCCGCGCATGTAGGTCGCGGGAATCCTGATTTGAAGAGTGTGAGCCATATGTGCGTTATCCCTGTGTGACCCGATCAAGCCGCCTGCGACGATTCGAGGAAGTCCTGCGCGAAGCGCTGCAGCACGCCGCCCGCTTCGTAGATCGACACTTCCTCGGCCGTATCGAGCCGGCACGTCATCGGCACCTCGACGCGCTCGCCGTTCCTGCGATGAATCACGAGCGTCAGGTCGGCGCGCGGCGTGCGCTCGCCGATCACGTCGAAGGTCTCGGTGCCGTCGATGCCGAGCGTCGTCCGGTTCGTGCCCGGCTTGAACTCGAGCGGCAGCACGCCCATGCCGATCAGGTTCGTGCGGTGGATCCGCTCGAAGCCTTCGGCGGCGATCGCCTCGACGCCCGCGAGCCGCACGCCCTTCGCCGCCCAGTCGCGCGACGAGCCCTGGCCGTAGTCGGCGCCGGCGATCACGATCAGCGGCTGCTTGCGATTCATGTACGTCTCGATCGCCTCCCACATCCGCATGACCTTGCCGTCCGGCTCGACGCGCGCGAGCGAGCCCTTCTTCACCGCGCCGTCGACGATCGCCATCTCGTTGATCAGCGTCGGGTTCGCGAAGGTCGCGCGCTGCGCGGTCAGGTGGTCGCCCCGGTGCGTCGCGTACGAGTTGAAGTCTTCTTCCGGCAGGCCCATCTTCGCGAGGTATTCGCCGGCCGCGCTGTCCAGCAGGATCGCGTTCGACGGCGACAGGTGGTCGGTCGTGATGTTGTCGCCGAGCACCGCGAGCGGGCGCATCCCCTGCAGCGTGCGCTCGCCGGCCAGCGCGCCTTCCCAGTACGGCGGACGGCGGATGTACGTGCTCTGCGCGCGCCACTCGTACAGCGGTGCCGCGCGCTCGCCCGCATCGGCGCTACGCGCGAACATCGGTTCGTAAACCTTGCGGAACTGCTCGGGCTTCACGCTCGACGCGACGATCGCATCGATCTCCTCGTCGGTCGGCCAGATGTCCTTCAGCGTGACGGGCTGGCCGTCCTGGTCGTGGCCGAGCACGTCCTTCTCGATGTCGAAGCGGATCGTGCCGGCGATCGCATACGCGACGACCAGCGGCGGCGATGCGAGGAACGCCTGCTTCGCATACGGATGGATGCGGCCGTCGAAGTTGCGGTTGCCGGACAGCACGGCCGTCGCGTACAGGTCGCGATCGACGATCTCCTGCTGGATCTTCGGGTCGAGCGCGCCCGACATCCCGTTGCAGGTCGTGCACGCGAACGCGACGATGCCGAAGCCGAGCTTCTCGAGTTCGGGCAGCAGGTTCGCTTCTTCCAGGTACAGCTCGACCGCCTTCGAGCCGGGCGCGAGCGAGCTCTTCACCCACGGCTTGCGCGTGAGGCCGCGCGCATTCGCGTTGCGTGCGAGCAAGGCCGCCGCGATCACGTTGCGCGGGTTGCTGGTGTTCGTGCAGCTCGTGATCGCGGCGATGATCACCGCGCCGTCGGGCATCTCGCCCGCCTTCTCTTCCCACTGGCCGGCGATCCCGCGCGCGGCGAGATCGGACGTCGGCAGCCGCTTGTGCGGGTTCGACGGGCCGGCCATGTTGCGCACGACGCTCGACAGGTCGAACGTCAGCGTGCGCTCGTATTGCGCATCGTTCAGCGTATCGGCCCACAGGCCGGCCGCCTTCGCGTAGGTCTCGACGAGCTTCACCTGCTCGTCGCTGCGGCCGGTGAGGCGCAGGTAGTCGGTCGTCTGGCCGTCGATGAAGAACATCGCGGCCGTCGCGCCGTATTCGGGCGCCATGTTCGAGATCGTCGCGCGATCGCCGAGCGTGAGGCTCGCCGCGCCTTCACCGCGGAACTCCAGGTACGCGCCGACCACCTTTTCCTTGCGCAGGAACTCGGTCAGCGCGAGCACGACGTCGGTCGCGGTGATGCCGGGCTGGCGCTTGCCGGTCAGCTCGACGCCGACGATGTCCGGCAGGCGCATCCACGATGCGCGGCCGAGCATCACGTTCTCCGCTTCGAGGCCGCCGACGCCGATCGCGATCACGCCGAGCGCGTCGACGTGCGGCGTGTGGCTGTCGGTGCCGACGCAGGTGTCCGGATACGCGACGCCGGCTTGCGCCTGGATCACCGGCGACATCTTCTCGAGGTTGATCTGGTGCATGATGCCGTTGCCCGGCGGGATCACGTCGACGTTCTCGAACGCCTTCTTGGTCCACTCGATGAAGTGGAAGCGATCCTCGTTGCGGCGATCCTCGATCGCGCGGTTCTTCGCGAACGCATCCGGATCGAAGCCGCCGCATTCGACGGCGAGCGAGTGGTCGACGATCAGCTGCACGGGCACGACCGGGTTCACCTTGGCCGGGTCGCCGCCGCCGTCGGCGATCGCGTCGCGCAGGCCGGCGAGATCGACGAGCGCGGTCTGCCCGAGGATGTCGTGGCACACGACGCGCGCCGGGAACCACGGGAAATCACGTTCGCGCTTGCGCTCGATGATCTGCTTCAGCGAATCGGCAAGGATCGCCGGATCGCAGCGGCGCACGAGGTTTTCGGCGAGCACGCGCGACGTGTACGGCAGCGTGTCGTAGGCGCCGGGCGCGATCGCTTCGACCGCGGCACGCGCGTCGAAATAGTCCAGCGACGTGCCGGGCAGGGGTTTGCGGTTGGCGGTATTCATGGTGTGGGGAACTCGGGTATGGCGTCCGGCGCACGCCCGCCCCCGTCACGCGGGCGGCCGGCGTGCACGGTGGGCATGTCAGCGCTTTTCGATCGGCACGAACTGCAGGTCTTCCGGACCGGTGTAGTTCGCGCTCGGGCGGATGATCTTGTTGTCGATGCGCTGCTCGATGATGTGCGCGCTCCAGCCGGACGTGCGCGAGATCACGAACAGCGGCGTGAACATCGCGGTCGGCACGCCCATCATGTGATACGACACCGCGCTGAACCAGTCGAGGTTCGGGAACATCTTCTTCGCTTCCCACATCACCGATTCGAGGCGCTCGGCGATGTTGTACAGCTTCAGGTCGCCCGCTTCCTTCGACAGCTTGTGCGCGACGCCCTTGATCACCTTGTTGCGCGGATCGGAGATCGTGTAGACCGGGTGGCCGAAGCCGATCACGACTTCCTTGTTCTCGACGCGGCGACGGATGTCGGCTTCCGCATCGTCCGGCGAGCTGTAGCGGCTCTGGATCTCGTACGCGACTTCGTTCGCGCCGCCATGCTTCGGCCCGCGCAGCGCGCCGATCGCGCCGGTGATCGCCGAATAGATGTCCGAGCCCGTGCCCGCGATCACGCGGCCGGTGAACGTCGACGCGTTGAATTCGTGCTCCGCGTACAGGATCAGCGACGTGTGCATCGCCTCGACCCACGACTTCGACGGCGTCTTGCCGTGCAGCAGGTGCAGGAAGTGGCCGCCGATCGAGTCGTCGTCGGTTTCCGTCTCGATGCGCTTGCCGTTGTGCGAGAAGTGATACCAGTACAGCAGCATCGAGCCGAGCGATGCCATCAGGCGGTCGGCGATGTCGCGCGCGCCCGGCAGGTTGTGGTCGTCCTTCTCCGGCAGCACGGTGCCGAGCACCGACACGCCCGTGCGCATCACGTCCATCGGGTGCGCGGACGCCGGGATCTGTTCGAGCGCGGCCTTCAGCGCGCTCGGCAGGCCGCGCAGCGCGCGCAGCTTGGTCTTGTACGCAGCCAGTTCGGTCAGGTTCGGCAGCGTGCCGTGCACGAGCAGGTGGGCGATTTCCTCGAATTCGCACGACTCGGCGACGTCGAGAATGTCGTAGCCGCGATAGTGCAGGTCGTTGCCGGTCTTGCCGACCGTGCACAGCGCCGTGTTGCCGGCCGTCACGCCCGACAGCGCCACCGACTTCTTCGGCTTGAATGCGCCTGCGGCGGCCGGTGCTGCTGCGTCTTTCGTCTCGCTCATGTTTCTGCTCTCCAATGTGTATCGGGATATTGGCTGTCGGCCGGACTTGGCGCTTTAGCGCTTAGTGCGGCCCCATGCAAGGCTGTCGGTTGAACCGGCGCCACGGCACAAGGCCCGACCGATGCAAAGCTGTCGGCCGGATTCGGCGCTTCAGCACCTGATCCAGCCCCATGCAACGCTCTCCGGAATCGCGTCCCGGCGCGCGGGCGCGTTACTTCTTGCCCTGCGCGAACAGCTCGTCGAGCTTGCGCTCGTATTCGTGATAACCGAGGAAGTCGTACAGCTCGGCACGCGTCTGCATCGTCTGCACGGCTTCCTTCTGCGTACCGTCGCGGCGCACCGTCTCGTAGAAGTTCAGCGCGGCCTTGTTCATCGCGCGATACGCGCCGCAGCAGTACAGCGCGATATCGACGTTCGCCTCGCGCAGCTCGTCGACCGTGAACAGCGGCGTCGAGCCGAATTCGGTCAGGTTCGCGAGGATCGGCACCTTCACGGCGGCCTTGAAGCGGCGGTAGTCGTCGAGCGTCTTCATCGCTTCCGGGAAAATCATGTCCGCGCCGGCTTCGACATAGGCCACCGCGCGCTCGATCGCCGAGTCGATCCCTTCGGCGGCGGCGGCGTCGGTGCGCGCCATGATCACGAACTGGTCGTCGGTGCGCGCATCGACCGCCGCCTTGACGCGATCGACCATTTCCTCGATCGGCACGACTTCCTTGCCCGGACGGTGGCCGCAGCGCTTCTGGCCGACCTGGTCTTCCAGGTGCACGGCCGCGACGCCGGCCTTGATGAACGAGCGCACGGTGCGCGCGATGTTGAACGCGCCGCCCCAGCCGGTATCGATGTCGACCAGCAGCGGCAGGTCGGTCGCGTTGGTGATCCGGTTCGCGTCGATCAGCACGTCTTCCATCGTGCTGATGCCGAGGTCGGGGATCCCGAGCGAGTTCGCGGCGACGCCGCCACCCGACAGGTACACGGCCTTGAAGCCGACGGCCTGCGCCATCTTGGCTGCGTAGGCGGTGATCGCGCCGACCACCTGCAGCGGCTGCTCCGCCGCGACTGCCGCGCGGAATTTCGCGCCGGCGCTCTGAAGATGCGTATTGCTCATGAACGGCCTCCTGAAGGAACGACCATCAACAGCAAGGACCGGGCCAGCTCGCGCCACGTCGCTAACCCACTGATTCTTAAGCAACCGGCACGGGCGTCGAAGTGCCCGGCGATTTCAATTCAGCAATTTCATGTTTCAAAAATGAAATCGCGCGCGCATAATCGACCGCCATGGACCTCTCCTCGACCAAGCCCGTCGGCCCGGCCGATCGCGCGACGCGCCCGCGCATCTGGGCGATGGGCATCAGCCGCCTGCGCGATCTGTTTCGCGAGATCGCCGGCGAATTCGACGAACGCGCCGACGTGCGCATCGTGACGCGCGCCTATGAGGACGCGCTCAGCGCGATCGCCGAGGCCGGCACCGCGCGGCCCGACGTGATCGTCGCGGCCGGCTCGAACGGCGGGTTCCTGAAGACGCGTGCGCAGGTGCCGGTGGTGGTCGTGTCGCCGACCGGTTTCGACGTGATGCAGGCGCTGGCACGCGCCCGGCGCGACGCGTCGCGGATCGCGCTCGTCAGCGCCGGGGAAACGCCGCCCGAAGTGCGCCGCTTCGTCGCCGCGTACGGCCTCGACGTGCAGTTTGCGTCATATCAGTCCGCGCAGGAAGCGGAAGCCTGCGTGCACGACCTGCACGACCGCGGCATCGAGACGATCGTCGGCCCCGGCCTCGTCACCGATCTCGCGGCCAGCGCCGGCATGGGCGCGGTGTTCCTGTATTCGCACGCATCGGTACGCAAGGCCGTCGATACGGCACTCGAAGTCGCGTATGCGACGCACGCCGAGGCGTTCCGCCGCCAGCGGCTCGACAACCTGCTCCAGCACCTGCGCGACGGCGTGGTCGCGCTCGACGCACACGGCCGCGTCGAAGCGATCAACGAGCGGCTCGCGTCGGCGCTCGGGGTCGAACCCGCGGCGGCCGTCGGCCGCGCGCTCGTCGACCTGCGGCCCGAGCTGCGCACGCTGCGCGGCGAGGACGGTGACGCGCTCGCGACCGTGCGCGGCGTGCGCTACGTCGTGCATCGCGGGCCGCTCGTCGATCGCGGCGTCACGTCGGGCAGCGTGCTGACGTTCCAGGAATCGCGCGCGGTCGAACGGCTCGACCGCGCGCTGCGCTCGCAGCCCACCATGCAGCAGTTCGCCGCGCGCTATGCGCTCGACGACGTGGTCGGCGCATCGGCGCCGATGGCGCGCGTGCGCGATCTCGTGCGCCGCTACGCGAAATCCGACGCGACCGTGCTCGTGCTCGGCGAAAGCGGCACCGGCAAGGAGATGATCGCGCAAAGCCTGCACGGGCTGTCCGCGCGGCGCAGCTACCCGTTCGTCGCGGTCAACTGCGGCGCGTTTCCGGAAGCGCTGCTCGAAAGCGAGCTGTTCGGCTATGAGGAAGGCGCGTTCACCGGTGCGCGGCGCGGCGGCAAGACCGGCCTGTTCGAAGCCGCGCACCGCGGCACGCTGTTTCTCGACGAGATCGGCGAGATGCCGCCGTCGCTGCAGAGCCGGCTGCTGCGCGTGCTGCAGGAGCGCGAGGTGATCCGCCTCGGCTCGACCGAGCCGATCCGCATCGACGTGCGCGTGATCGCCGCGACGCACCGGCCGCTGCTCGCGGCCGTCGAGGCCGGCACGTTCCGCGCGGATCTCTATTACCGGCTCAACATCCTGAATGTCGGCCTGCCGCCGCTGCGCGAGCGCGCCGCCGACATCCCCGCACTCGCGGCCACGCTGCTCGTGCAGGCTGCACGACGCGAACCGCGCCTCGCCGAACGTCTGCGCGACGCCGCCGATGCCACACGCGTGCTCGGCGTAACGCAGGCTGCGCTCGTACGCTACCGGTGGCCCGGCAACGTGCGCGAACTGCAGAACGTGATCGAGCGGATCGCGGTGGAACTGGCCGAGGAAGTCGATGAAAGCGATCCGGCCGCCGCGTGCGGCGCGCTCGATCCCGACGCGCTGCAGGCGATCGCACCCGAGCTGTTCGCGGCACCAGCCGACACGGCCGACAGCGACGACGCGCAGACACTGCACGCGCGCCGCCGTCGCGCGGAGGCCGACGAGATCCGCGCGGTGCTCGACGCATGCGGCGGCGACCGCGACCGCGCGTGCGCGATGCTCGGCATCAGCAAGACGACACTGTGGCGGAAGCTGTCGGTGAAATAACCAGGGCGGTTGCCGCGCAGTGAACGGGCCGACCGTCAGTCGGCCTTGTGATAGTGGCGGTACGCCTTCGCGCGATTGCCGCACGACGACATCGAACACCAGCGGCGGCTGCCGTTCTTGCTGTCGTCGATGAACAGCCACTGGCAGGCGTCGTTCGCGCAACGCTTGACCTTCGCGAGCCGCGCGCCGCCGAGCAGGTCGATCGCCGACCACAATACCGGGCTCAGCAGCCAGGCCAGCGTCGCACGCGCCTCCCCGATCCGCCACGTGTAACCGCCATCGATCCGTGCCAGCGCAACACGCGGCGCCGCTTCCGCCAGGAAGCCGCCGAGCAGCGCGAGATCGTCCGCCTGCGGCTCGCGCTGTTCGGCCTGCGCAAGAAAGAGCCGATACAGCGCCTCGCGCAACGCGAGCGCGTGCGCGAGCATCGCCGGCTCCCCTTCTTCTTCGCCGTGCGCACGACACGCTTCCGCCAGGCCGGCCGGCGCGCCAGCCTGGTCGCGACACCACGCCAGCAGGTCGTCCATCGTGCCGAAGGTTTCCGTCGGCGGATCGCTGCCGCGCCAGTACAGCGTGTTCGCGAAATCGATGCTCAGGGTTTCGGGCGGCGCCGGAATCAGGCAGTCCATCGTGACGGAAGGTTGCGTATCGCTCATGCCCGGATCGTATCTAACCACCATGCCGGTTGACAAGCCCGCGAGCGCTTCCTAACATAACCGGCATGGTAGTTATAAAAGGTTTGCTGCACTGACACCCGCCTCAGTCCAAGGAGCCACAGATGATCGATCGTCTTTTGTCCGGCGTTATCCACAACAACCGCAGCCGCGCGTTCTACGACAGCACACTCGGCACACTCCGCTACAAGCGGCTGGCATGGTGGTTATAAGCAGGCTTGCCGCACTGCCGTTCCGCTTCAGTCCAAGGAGCCACACATGATCGATCACCTTTCGTTCGGCGTTGCACACGTCGGCCGCAGCCGAGCCTTCTACGACAGCACGCTCGGCGCGCTCGGCTACAAACGGCTGCATACCGACGACGAATCCATCGCGTACGGCGCAACCGAGCCGCAGCTGTGGTTGCAATATGCACCCCGCCCCGTCGCCCCTGATCCCGACTCGGGGATGCACCTGTCGTTCAAGGCCGCTTCGCCCGTCGAAGTCGACGCGTTCTACCGTGCCGCACTCGAGCACGGCGGCCAGGACAACGGCGGGCCCGGCAAGCGCGAACACTACGGCCCCGGCTACTACGCAGCGTTCGTCGTCGATCCCGACGGGTATCGGCTGGAAGCGCATTGCGAACTCGACAACATCGTGTAATCGCGCTCGCGTCACCGAAGACAAGGGCCCGATTTCGCGCAATGCGGAATCGGGCCCTTGCTATTGAACTGCCGGTAGCGGTCGTTCGACGGAATCGCCGGGTGCGCGGCTATCGCGCGTCGCGCGTGTGCTGCAGTTGCTCGCCGAGTCCTTCGACACCGAGGCGCACCGTCTGGCCGGCCTTCAGGAACACCGGCGACGGCTTGATGCCCATGCCGACGCCCGGCGGCGTGCCGGTCGTGATCACGTCACCCGGCTGCAGCGTCATGCAGCTCGACAGATAGGCAATCAGCTGCGCGACGGTGAACACCATCGTGCGCGTGTTGCCGTTCTGATAACGGTGGCCGTCGATTTCGAGCCACAGGTCGAGACGCTGCGGATCGGGCACCTCGTCGCGCGTGACGAGCCACGGACCGATCGGGCCGAACGTGTCGAAACCCTTGCCCTTGTCCCACTGGCCGCCGCGCTCGATCTGCCATTCGCGCTCGGACACGTCGTTGACGACGCAGTAGCCCGCGACGTAATCGAGCGCGCGCGCTTCGTCGACGTCCTTGCAGGTCGCGCCGATCACGACGCCCAGCTCGACTTCCCAGTCGGTCTTGACCGAGCCCTTCGGGATATCGATGCCGTCGTTCGGGCCGCAGATCGAGCTCGTCCACTTGCCGAACACGACCGGCTCCTTCGGCACCGGCATGCCGGCTTCGGCCGCGTGATCGGCGTAGTTCAGGCCGATGCCGATGAACTTGCCGACCTGCCCGACGCACGCGCCGATGCGCGGCTCGCCCGACACCAGCGGCAGCGTGGCCGGATCGATCGCGCGCAGCCGCGCGAGACCCGCGTCGGACAGTACATCGCCGGACAGGTCCGGCACCTGCGCGGACAGGTCGCGAATCCGGCCGTCCGCGTCGAGCATCCCGGGCTTTTCCTGGCCGGACGGGCCATAGCGAAGCAGTTTCATCGTGGTCAACCTCTGTTGTCGAATGGGACAGGATTCCGGCCGACGCGGCCATTCGCGGCCGCGCGCCGGACTGATTGTCGATCGTCGATTGCGCGCGTCGACGCCGCATCCGGCATGCCGTCGACGCGCGAGGCTCGCGCGGGCGCAGCGATCGCGGCGCCGCACGGAAGTATGGCGCGCATCGAACGGGCGGCCGCCGGTCTGCGCATCGGCGACGACGGCCCGGCACCCGCGACATGGTCCGGCCCATACCGGCCGGCTTCACGCGCGGCCGCACCGTCGCTGGCCCGCCAGCCTTTGTACCATCGGCCGCGCGCCGTGAAATGACGCGCGACGGATACCGACTATTGGTGCGCCCGCCGGCGCTGCGGCGCAGCATCGAGGGCAGCGCCCCCGCCCGATTTCCTTTCGATTACCTTGAACCGGTGCCACCTGTCATGAATACCGGGTATTCGGGGCTTCCCTGTCATCCCGAACGGGAATCGATCCGTTCTTGTTCGGTAACGATCCGTAAAAAGACGCTGCATTGCACACTAAATGTTTGTTGTTAAGCTCAAACGGATGGCGTTCGTCGCCACACGCGGGCTCGACACAAGCGTGTTGCAGAATCGGTCAGCGTGCGTCGCCAATCGATCGAAAGTAATCCCCCAACTTCACACCGACAATGCAAACAACCAACGACCTGCTTCCCGGCTGCGACGCACGGGAATCGATGGGCGCAATCGACCGCTATCGCGCACCCGCGCTCGACAAGGGTCTCGACATTCTCGAACTCCTGTCGGAGCAGAAAGAAGGCCTCACCCGCACCGAAATCACGAAGGAACTCGGCCGCAACGCGAGCGAGATCTACCGGATGCTCGAACGCCTCGTCGCGCGCCGCTACGTGATGCGCTCGACCGGCGGCGACCGCTACACGCTCAGCCTCAAGCTGTTCTCGCTCGCGCACCGCCATCCGCCGATGAGCCGGCTGATCGCCGAGGCGTTGCCGCCGATGCAGCGTTTCGCCGATGCCTCCGAGCAATCGTGTCACCTGTCCGTCTACGATCGCGGCAACCTGCTCGTGATCGCGCAGGTCGACGGGCCCGGCCCGTGGGGCGTGTCGGTCCGGCTCGGCTCGCGTGTCGGGCTCGTCGATACGGCATCGGGGCGCGTGATGCTGGCGTTCCAGGGTGCCGAGCAGCGCGCGCACATGCTCGCCGAGCACCGCAAGGTCAAGGGCGAAGCGCCATTGAACGAGCAGGAACTCGCGTATGCGTGCCAGTCCATCCGGCAGGACGGCTACCTGCGCGAGGACAGCCGCCAGGCGTACGGCGTGACCGACCTGAGCGCACCGATCCTCGGGCCGTCCGGCCATGCGATCGCGGTGCTCACCTGCCCGTACATGCGCCGGATCGATGCGCATATGGCGCCGTCCGTCGACACGGTCGTCGAAGGGGTGCGCGAGACAGCCGCCCATCTGTCGATGTGCCGCGACGAGACCTGCTGACGCGCAGGCCCGGCGGAGCGCACCGGGGGCGGCGCTATCGCGTTGCCCCCGGTCGCGCGCAACCCCTCTGCGGAGCGCGATGCACGGTGCCATATCGTGCGCCCACGGCGCTACGCTAAAATAGCGGCCCTCTCAAAAACTACGGCGGCCGGTTGTCGCGGCCGTCGTGTCCGATGGATGTCATGGCCAAACTTCTGAACGATCAAGAATTCCAGCGTTTCTCCGAACTTCAGCAGAAGCAGGCAAGCTTCACGATCACGCCCGAAGAGGCGGACGAGCTGCGCGATATCGTCGCGCGCGCGCAGAAGAAGCGCGACGATCGTACCGCTGCAATGCAGGCGATCGAGAGCTACATCGAGCAGTTCGACATCACGCCCGACGAACTCTTCTCGCCCGAGCAGATCGGCGACGCGGCCCGCACCTACGGGCTCATCACGGCGACCAAGAAGGAACGCACGCTGCCGCCGTCGATCACGTTCAACGGCAAGCCGTACCAGTGGACCAAGACGCTTCCGGACGACGTGCGCGGCGCGCTGTTCGAAGCATTCACGTCCGGCGAATCGGTCAAGCGCTTCATCGCAATGCCGAAGGACACCGCGCGCTGTGCGCTGACGATCGCCCGCCTCGAGCGCGAAACCGGCGCCGTCTATGCCGATCCGCACCTCGAGGAACTCGCGATTTCGCGCGACCAGGTGAACGACGCGGCGTCGAAACTCGCTGCCTGAATGTAGCCACGGGCACGGTTCATGCGTGCCCGCACCCCGCATGACACCGGCCCAGGCCGGCGTTGCGCTTGCGGGAGACGTGCATCCGGACGCTCCCGAAAAGCCTCACCTTTGCGTCCCGCAAGCGCTCACCCAACCCTCCCGAAAAAGCTCACCCAGGCTCCTGGAGACCCTCACCCAAGCGTCCCGGATGTCCTCACCGACACTTCCCGCAGTTCCTCACCCATGCGCCCCGGAAAGGCTCACCGGCGGCTCCCGCAGGTGCTCACCGGCCATTCCCGGGAAGGCTCACCGAGTGCTCCTGTATCGGCTCACCAAGCGCTCCCGTATCGACTCACCCCAACCTTCCCGGAGAAGCTCACCGACAGCTCCCGAAAAATCTCACCTTTTGGGCAAGTTCGAATTTTCGAAGGTGGAATGCGACGGTAAATGCGTGCGGACACCTTGCCTGAAACAGCGCTGCGGGGCGGATATCGCGGCAAGCGGTACGCGTCTCGCGGTGCCGGATCGGTGCCATTTGCGCGTCGATATTTCCGGTGCGAACAGGCGCCGACACGTTCGCGGTTGCTTCGCTCGCGACGCAGGCTCGAATGCTCTGCATTCCTGACCGGGAACATTCGGAACATGCCGGGAGGCCGGAGACATCCACCGCATGCAACGCCTCCGCGCGTCGGGCCACCGACAGACGCTACGGCTGCAACTTCATCCTGAAGCCCACGACGCCAGGCTCCTCCGTCGTCGACACCGCGAACCCGCACGCCTTCGCCAGCGAGATCATCGCCGTGTTCTCGCGCAGTGCCTCGCCCACCATCCAGGCGGTTCCGCGCGAGCGCGCGTAGTCGATGATGCGCGTCATCATCAGCCGGCCAAGCCCCTTGCCCTTCTGATCGGGTCGTACCGCGATCGCGAACTCCGCCGTCTCGTTGTCGGGATCGGCCACCGCGCGCGCCACCGCGAGCGTGTGGTCGCGCCCCGACACATCGGTGAACGATACGATGAAGGCCATCTCACGGTCGTAATCGATCTGCGTCATGCGCGCGACCTGCGAATGATCGAAGCTGCGCACCGCGCCGAAGAAACGCATCCGCAGATCCTCCGGCGTCATCGCGCCGAGCAGTTCGTTGTGCGCGGCCTCGTCTTCCGGACGGATCGGGCGGATCGTCACCGTCTCGCCGCGCCACTCAAGCGTCTGCTCGAGGTGGCGCGGATACGGCATGATCGCGAGCCGGCTGCGCCCCGCGGCCAGCGTGATGCGCGGCGCGATCACGTGCGCGCGGTCGGACAGCACGCGCAGCGTGACCGACATCGCAACGACTTCACGCACGTCGCAGACGACCTGCGACAGCGCCGTCAACGCGTCGAGCGTCGGCTCGACGGGTGTGCTGCGTGCATACGGCGAGCGCTCCATCACCGCGCGGGCAAGCACGGTGTTCAGCGGTGGCAGGCCATAGACGACGAACGGCGCCGATACGCCGTCCGCGGGCGGCACGGCATAGCGAAACACCGGGCCGAAGTTCGAATCGTCGTACATGTCGACGGTGACATCGACGACTTTCTTTCCAGCCGGCTCGACGGCAGGCTCGCCCTGCAGGCCAAAATGAGACAGCCAGCGCAGCGCGGCTTCGCCGGTCAGTTCATGCTGGCCGGCTTCGACCATCCGGCGCGCGTCGGCCTGCGCGGATGCCACGCACTCGGCCGGCTGCAGCGGCGTACCCTCGGGCGTTTGCATCAGCAGTTGCCGCCCGAGGTTGTAGTCGACGAGACGCGCATACGCGCGCGCGAGCCGCTGCGGCGTGGTGTGCACCGGAATGCCGTTCGCGTGCAGCGCATCGCGCGTCGCCGCATCGACCGCGCCGAAGAAACACGCGAGGATGCCGCGATGCGCGTACTGCCGTGATTCGATCAGCGTATGCGCAACCGCATCGGCCGGCGCGCTGTGGGAAGTCGAATGGACGACGAACAGCGTGCCCGTTTGCGGGAACGGTGCGAGCGCCTTGACCGCCGCGGCGAAATGCTCGGGGCGCGCATCGTCGCCCAGCGTCAGCGGATTGCCGGGCGATGCAAGATGCGGCAGCGCCGCCGACACCGCCGACGTGGCCGCGGGCGACCAGTCGGTCAGCACATCGCGCACCTCGGCCACCGCATCGACCGCGAGTTTCGCGACACCCGCGTCGCTCGTCACGAGCGTGGCCGCGCCGCGCGCCGTGACGCGGCCGACGCCGAGCGTCTCGATCTCGTCGAGCAGATCGTCGAGCGCATCCACCCGCACCATCCCCGCGCGCTGGAACGCCGCCGTATAGAGCGCGTCGCCGGGATCGGCGCGGCCGGTGCGCAATGCGAGCACCGGCTTGTTGCGTGCGGCCGCGCGCGCGGCCGACATGAACTTGCGCGCGGCGCGCACGGTATCGAGTTCGAGCAGGATCGCGCGCGTGCCGGGATCGCTCGCGAGATAATCGAGCACGTCGCCCGCATCGACGTCGGACTCGCCGCCGAGCGCGACGACGTGCGAAAAGCCGAGGCCCCGTGCATCGGCCCAGCCGAGCACCGCGTTCGTCAGCGCGTTCGATTGCGACACCCACGCGACGCCGCCCGATCGTGCCGTGTAGGCCGGCGCGCCGAAATGCGCGTGCCGTGCAGGCGACAGCACGCCGAGGCTGCCCGGCCCGACGATACGGAGCACGAACGGCTTCGCCGCCTTCAGCGTGCGATCGAGCGCGGTGCGATCCGCATCGGTGCGCGCCTCGCCGACGATCACCGCAACGCGCGTGCCGAGCTCGCCGAGCTTGCGCACGATGCCGGCCCAGGCCGCGGGCGGCGTGCAGATCACGGCCACCGATGGCGGCGCGGGCAACCGGTCGACATCGGCAACGACCGGATGCCCGTGCAGCTCACGATACTTCGGATTGACGGGCCACACGGGCCCCTCGAATCCACCGTCGAGCACGCGCGACCACACCATCGCGCCGATACTGCCCGCGCGCGACGACGCGCCGACGACCGCAACGGACTTGGGCTGGAACAACGCATCGAGATGGCGAACGGTCACATCGGCTCCCTGCGGTAACGAAAGACGACCCGATCGGCATGCGGCACGGGCAGGCCATACGCCGATCGACGCGAACCCCAAGCATAGGCGAAGCGCATGCGGCTGCCTATATGCCGAACGGCCGACTGTTCGACCCACGTCAACGCTCGCATCATGGGCCTGCAACACCAGTACGGAAGCCATCGCCGCGCGCCGGCCGAGCACATCCGCTCGGCGCACACGGTGCAGGCGTGCAGCGCGACGCTGCGTCCACTTCGTCAAAGGTGAGGATTTACAGGAGCCATGGTGAGACTCTTCGGGAATTGCACGGCGCCACGCGCCAACACGCGAAAGGTGATCGGAATTCGCAGCACGCGTGCACCACGAGAATGGCGCAGGCCAATGCGCATGCGCTGCGCAATTGCGCGGCTGTTTACCGGAATTCGCCGCGATATCCCGGCGAATCGCAGCGAATTCGCAAAACGGGATCCGTTAATTGCGCGGCGTCGCAGTTCAATACGCCATCGGGAATCGCGCCGGAAATGCACAAAAACAAAACGGTGCGGCGGCCGCATGGCCGTTCGCACCGTCAGTCAGTACGCGAAAGGTGAGGTTTTTCGGGAGTCAGTCCTTGATCAGGAAACGCTCGCGATTCTTGCCGAGCCAGGTCGGCGAGCGCCCGCGGCCACTCCAGGTTTCACCCGTCTTCGGGTTCAAATATTTCGGCGGCGACACGCGCTTCGGCTTGGTTGCGCCAGCGGCCGCGCCTACCGGACGAAACCCGAGCTCTTCCGGCGTAATGTCGTATTCCTCGATTTTCGCGCGGATATCGGCAATCGCATCGGCAATCGCCTTTTCACGTTCCTTGTCGATCTTTTGCTGAAGCCGTTCGAGCTGCGCGCTCAGTTGCCTGTAGGTCGCCATATGGATGGGACTCCGTGAGTGTTATTCGTGAAAAATAGATGACGCTCAGCCAACAGAAAAACGCTTCGCCCGATCGTGGTCTCCTCAGCCGGTTATCTCGGGATCAATAACCGCTCTTTTTCTTGCACGCGAAGAGAAGATTTCGCGTGGCGTCATCTCTCGATTGCTGAATCACTTCGAAATCGCCGTTGCAGATCGCCCGCGCGTTGTCGGTGCAATTGCTCCAGTCGCTACCGGTGCATTGCACCTGGGTAGTCGGACGCCCGTCCGAAGTGAACAGCGGTGCGCTGCCGCCACACCCGCCGAGCCCTGCAACCAGAGCCAAGACAACGGCCGCCCGAGGCCGCCGACAGACCGACGCAAGCATGTGTTTCATTGTGGTTCCCGTCAACCTTTTTTTGAATGTCGCGAGTATGCCATGCGCGGCCCTTCGGCCGTCAGTTCGGCGTACGGCCGGGTTGCCCGCGCGCCTTGTACGGCAAGCGCTTGCGTGGATCGTCGGTGATGCGAACGAACACCTGCTCGACGTCCGGAAGCGCCTCGAGTTCGCGCTGCAACGCCGGCTGATCGAACGCCGTATCCGCACATCCTTCGACGTAAATGAAACGTCGCTGCACGGTGATCCACAGGCTCGTGCCATGCAGCCGATCGGAGCCGGCGAAGTGCGCCTTCACGGCATCGGCGATCGGTGCGTCATACATATAGGAATTCGGCTTCGTGCAGCGATGCGCGAGCCAGCAGGTGGTGCCGCGTTCGGCGCGGTAATGCGCGTCGTCCGTCATCTCGGCCCGGGTCATCCACGGGCCGAGCGGCAACGGGCATTCGGCCACGTCCCGCGACAGCGCGATGAACGGATCGTTGTACCAGTTGCGCCGCGCCTCGGGCGCATCGGTGTCGCCGGACTGCGCGAACGCAGCGGTCGCCAGCAACATGGTCAGCCACCCTGCGATGCCGATCCGTTTCATCGTGATCTCCTGTTCGATGCTTCACGCCCGAGCGCGCACGTTTGGCCGTCTGGCTTACCGGTCGATGCCCAGCGCCGCCAGTTTCTTGTACAGCGTCGCGCGGCCGATCCCGATGCGCGCGGCCGCTTCCACCACCTTCCCGTCGCAGGCCGCCAGCGCATCGGTCAGGAACTGGCGCTCCCACGCCGCCAATGCGTCGGCATACGAAGCGGCCGGCGCAGCAGGCTGCTCGCCCGCGCGCCGTTCGACCGGTGCCACGGCCAGCGGCTGCGCGGGTGCGGCCCCGTCCGTCGAGACGCGCACCGGCCCAAGGAACGGCGCGAGCGCGCGCGCATCGATCACCGATCGGTCCGACAGCATCAACGCGCGTTCGAGCGTGTTGCGCAACTCGCGCACGTTGCCCGGCCACGGATACGCACACAGCATCCGCAGCGCATCGTCGGTCAGCTCGCAATGGGCGGCGCGCCCGTGCTGCGCGGCCAACTCCTCGAGCGTCGCGTAGACGAGCGCCGCGATGTCGGACGCGCGCTCGCGCAGCGGCGGCGCGTGGATCGTCAGCACGTTCAGCCGGTAATAGAGATCCGCGCGAAAACGCCCGGCCGCGACCAGCGCCGGCAGGTCGGCGCTCGTCGCCGCGATGATCCGGACGTCGGCGCGCACGATCCGGTTCGAGCCGACCGGCTCGAATTCCTTGTCCTGCAGCACGCGCAGCAGCTTGCCCTGCAGCGGCAGCGGCATGTCGCCGATCTCGTCGAGAAACAGCGTGCCGCGATCGGCCAGCTCGAACTTGCCGATGCGCCCCTTGCGATCGGCGCCCGTGTATGCGCCGGGCGCCGCGCCGAAGAACTCGGTTTCGAGCAGCGTGTCGGGAATCGCGGCGACGTTGACGGTCACGAGCGGCTGGAGCGCGCGCGCCGACGCCGCGTGAATCGCATGCGCAAGCAGTTCCTTGCCGGTGCCCGTCTCGCCGAGCAGCAGCACCGGCGAATCGACCTGCGCGGCGCGGCGCGCCTGGCGCTTGGTTTCGAGGCTCGCGGCGCTCGTGCCGACGAAGCTCGCGAACGTGTATTTCGCGCGGCGCGCCTGCGCGAGCGAACGCTGCGTCGCGATCAGCTGCTGCTGCAGCTGTGCGTAGCGGGAAAAGATCGGCGTGAGCGTCTTCAACTGGTCGAACAGCGCGAAGCCGATCGCGCCGACCGTCTCGCCGGCCTCGTTCTTCAGCGGCAGGCGCGTGACGACGAGCGGCTCGCGGCCCGTCTCCATGATGTCGAGCAGGATCGGCTGCCCGGTCGACACGACCTCGCGCATCAGGCTGTTCGGGATCACGGCCTCGCAGTCGAGGCCGACGGCCTGCTGCGGATCGGCGAAACCGAAGCGCGCCGCGTACCGCTCGTTCATCCACACCACACGCGCATCGCGGTCGACGACCACCGTGCCCGCGCTCGAATCCTCGAAGGTCCGGAACAGCGACTCGGCGGCGCGCCGCAGCACGTCGCCGTAGTTGACGGGCAGGCGGGCCCAGTCATTCATCATCGTGTCGTCGTCTCCGTGTATTTTGGGCCGGCTGTCTCCGGAACGAGACGGATTATCTCACTCTGGAGACACGCCGCAACACGTTGCCCAGGAAAGCCTGCCCGATTCCACGGGCTGGCCGGACGGCCATTTCGTCTCCGGATGGAGACGTTTTATGTAGAATCCTCAGACAACGACCGGCGCGGGCCCGCCAGTCTCCGGCGGACCCATGTCCGGCGGCGCAATCCGGCCGATGGCACGAAACCTGCACGAACCTGAGCCGGTCCGCGGCGCGTCCCGCGATCGAACAACAACCAAAGCCATTAGGAGACTCCCTTGTCTTTCGTGATCGTCCTCGCCGCGCTGGCGTTCCTGATGTTCGCCGCGTATCGCGGCTACAGCGTGATCCTGTTCGCGCCGATCGCCGCGCTCGGCGCGGTGCTCCTGACCGAACCCGCCGCCGTCGCGCCGGTCTTCTCCGGCATCTTCATGGAGAAGATGGTCGGCTTCGTCAAACTGTATTTCCCGGTGTTCATGCTCGGCGCAGTGTTCGGCAAGGTGATCGAACTCTCCGGGTTCTCCGAGTCGATCGTCCATGCGGCGATCCGCTACATCGGCCGCTCACGCGCGAATGCGGTGATCGTCGCGGTGTGCGCGCTGCTCACCTATGGCGGCGTATCGCTGTTCGTCGTGGTGTTCGCGGTCTATCCGTTCGCGGCCGAACTCTATCGCCAGAGCAACATCCCGAAACGGCTGATGCCCGGCGCGATCGCGCTCGGCGCGTTCTCGTTCACGATGGATTCGCTGCCCGGCACGCCGCAGATCCAGAACATCATCCCGACCACGTTCTTCAAGACGACCGCCTGGGCCGCGCCGGTGCTCGGCACGATCGGCTCGCTGTTCATCATCGTCGTCGGCCTCACGTATCTCGAATGGCGCCGCCGTTCAGCGATGGCGAAGGGCGAAGGCTACGGCACGTCGCTCGTCAACGAGCCGGAGCGTGTCGAGACCACGTCGCTGCCGCATCCCGCGCTCGCGATCCTGCCGCTGATCCTGGTCGGCGTGTCGAACTTCGCGTTCACGAAGCTGATTCCGCAGTGGTACGGCGCCGCGTCGTACACGGTCGCGCCGGACGTGCTGCCCGGCGTGCACGCGCCGGTCACGACGTCGATCAAGACCGTCGTCGCGATCTGGTCGGTCGAGGCCGCGCTGCTGCTCGGCATCGTGCTGGTCGTGCTGACCGCATTCAAGCGCGTGAGCGGGCGCTTCGCGGCCGGTTCGAAGGCCGCCGTCGCCGGTGCGCTGCTCGCCGCGATGAACACCGCGTCGGAATACGGCTTCGGCGGCGTGATCGCCGCGCTGCCGGGCTTCCTCGTCGTCAGCGATGCGCTGAAGAGCATTCCGAACCCGCTCGTCAACGCGGCCGTGTCGGTCAGCTCGCTCGCCGGTATCACGGGCTCGGCGTCGGGCGGCATGAGCATCGCGCTCGCCGCGATGTCGGACCTGTTCATCAAGGGTGCGCAGGCCGCGAATATCCCGCTGGACGTGCTGCACCGGGTCGTCGCGATGGCCAGCGGCGGCATGGACACGCTGCCGCACAACGGCGCGGTGATCACGCTGCTCGCGGTCACGGGCCTCACGCACCGCGAGTCGTATCGCGACATCTTCGCGGTCACGATCATCAAGACGCTCGCGGTGTTCTTCGTGATCGCCGTGTACTACACGACAGGGCTCGTGTAACACCCCGCAGCGGCCCGTCTCCGGGCCGCCGCCCGCCGGCCGCGTCGATGCGGCCGGCCGCGCCTCCACTCCTCCCCCTTTTGCCGCACGCCGCCCACGCGCGCTCGCCGGCTCACGCATTGTTATCCGCAGCAGAACACTACGTTGGTCGCAGCGGCATTTTTCGCGCGTCGGGCGAGGCCTACACTGCTTTCAACGGTGACCGCATGCGATCGGCACCGTCGAAAACCTGGAGGTATCCGCTCATGAACCCGCTCATCCGCACCATCGCCCTCGCCGCCGTCTTCGCCGCGCCGCTCGCCGCGCAGGCGCAAACCAGCCAGCCGCTCACGCGCGCCGAAGTTCATGCCGAAGTGGTTGCACTGAGAAAGGCCGGCTTCCAGCCGAGCGACTGGTTCTACCCGGCCAGCATTCAGGCCGCCGAGGCGAAGATCGCGCGGCAGCAGGGTGCGCCGCGGGCCGCGGGCGCCGGCTACGGCAATCGCGGCACGTACTCCACGGGCCAATAGTCCGGTTTCGAATCCGCCGGCCGTGCGCGCATCACCGCCACGTTCGCGGCTCGCGCCGCACGCACCGCACCGTCCGCTCAGCGCGGCTCGATGCTCGCTTTCGCGTAGGACTCGCGTTCCAGTTCGAGTATTTCCGCGCTCAGCTGCAGGTGCGTGCCGGGCGGCGCAACGACGTGCCGCTTCAGTTCCGCCAGCACCTGCTCCGAAAATTCACGTTTGACGTCGGTCGTCCGGCCGCTCAGCACCGCGAGCTTCGCGTGGACGAACGCGCGCGGCGCCGGCGACGTGCCGACCGCGAATGTATCGAACCGCAGCGCGCGGCTCTTGATGTCGAGCTCGTTGAAATGACCGGACGCGGCAAGCGCGGCATTGAGCGCGCGCAAGGTCGCGCCGGCGTCGAACCCGTCGAGGTTCGCGGAATATTCGAGCGTCAGGTGGGGCATGGTGTCGGTGGCCTCGTGGGTATCGGGACAAGCGCCGCAAGGCATCCCGACAGCCCACGCAGTGCCACCGGATCTATGCCTTGACCGGCTGGATCAGGCGCGCGCAGGCGCTTGCCTGCGGATCGCCGGCGGGCAGTTTCCCACAGATACCGTCGAACTGCTTCGCGATCGCTTTGACCGATGCATCGTGTGCACCGCTGGCGCGCCACTGGTTCAACTGCGTGACGACCTTGGTCAGCGCGCGCAGGTTCGCGCCGTAGAACGCATCGCGCGTCTTGTCGGCCTGCGCGAGCACGCTCGCGGCAATCCCTTCGATG
The DNA here is from genome assembly GCF_030482505.1 of Burkholderia sp. AU45274. NCBI lineage: Bacteria > Pseudomonadati > Pseudomonadota > Betaproteobacteria > Burkholderiales > Burkholderiaceae > Burkholderia > Burkholderia sp. AU45274. The sequence continues at coordinate 268,535 of NZ_JAUJQE010000007.1, forward strand.
CGCGCCGAATCGTCCGGCGCCAGTTGGACCGCATTCGCAAAGTAGGTCGCGCCCCAGCGCAGCTTCGTCGCCGGCCCGCTCGCCGCGTCATAGGCCTTGCGGTACCAGTCGAGCGCCGCGGCCTTGTCGCCGCGCGCCTTCGCATTCGCAGCCAGCCCGGACATGAAGTAGTACGGCGTGGACGAACGCGTCAGCTCGGTCTTCAGCAAGGCATCCGACTCGTCGTACAGCCCCGCGTCGGTCAGCGTGTCGGCCCCTTCGCTGACGAGCGCCTGCCGCTCGTAGGCATTCGCGGCGCCCTGCACCGACGCGGCGATCTGCTTGCGCGCCGTGTCGGCCAGCGCCGGCGCGGCCAGCGGTGCCCCCTTGCGTGCATCGCCGCGCGCGAGCAGCACGCGGCCGTGCAGCGCCATCAGCCGGTCGATCGACGACAGCGTGGTATCGGTCGACAGGCGCGCGAGGGCCGTGTCATACGCGCCGCGCAATTTCGCGCGCTGCGCGTCGTCGCCGCCGAGATACGCGACCACGCGCGCGGGCGCCGCAACCAGCACGTCCGAGTCGGCGCGCGACAACACAGGATCCTGCAGCACCGTGCGCAACGAATCGGCAAGCACCGCCTTGTCGAGCGCGCCGGCCTGCGCCGGATCGTCGGACGCGGCGACCACGGCCGACTTCAGCGCAAAGCGCGCCGATTCGGCCTTCGCGCCGGCCGCGCGTGCGCGTTGCGCGAGCGACTGCAGCGTCTCGGCGACGCGATCGGCCGCCACTGGCAGCGCGCCGTCGGTATCCCACGAATAGTCGGCCAGCAGGCGCCATTCGTCCGGCGTCAGCGACGCACCATTCTTCAGCGCGGTCGCGAGCGTCTGACGCACCGGATGCGCGGCCGTCATCCCGAGCGACAGCGCCTGCATGTAGCGATCGAGATCGGCTTCGCCCGGCAGCCGCGTCACTTCGGTGCCGTCGGGACGGAACAGGATCATCGTCGGGTAGCCGTGCACCTTGAAACGCTCGCCGAGCTTCTGCGCGCTTTCGGTATCGCCGTCGAGATACACGGGCACGAAGAACGACGAGCGGGTCTTGAATGCCTGCTGGCTGAAGATCGTCGACTTCACCTGGTTGCACGACGGGCACCACACCGCGCCCCAGTAGAGCAGCAGCGGCTTGCCGGTGCGCTTCGCCAGCGCGAAGGCGGCGTCGACGTCGCCGTGCTGCCACGCGATGCCGGGCGGCAGGTGCGCGCCATCAGGCGCGGCGCTCGCCGCCGGGGCGCCCGTGGGCGTGGCAGCGGCAAGCGCCGCACCCGCGGCGGCGAGCAGGCAGGCGGCAGTCAGATTCCGGAGAGCAGTTTTCATCGAAGCGGGTCCGTTGAAAGAGACGGTTGCGGGAAGGTGCGGCGCGCGAAGCGATGGCTGGGAAGTCACAGCCATGAAGCGATGACGATGAAGCTTGCCGACGTGCAACGCCGCGCATGATCGTTTCGGAAAAACGCACGCCGGCCGAGGCGACCGGCAAATCCTTCGACGATACGACGGGCACAGCCGGCAGAAAACGAACGAATTCTCGAATGAATATGACGCGCGGCATCGCGGCCGCACGTGCTGTCAGATACGCGTCGGCCGAGCCTTCACTGCCGCGCCTTGATCCGCGCCATGTGATACACGGACGCATGCACGCCATCGCGCAATGCATAGCCCGGCGATTCACCCTCGATCCGGAAGCCATGCTTCTCGTAGAGCGCGACGGCCGCGCGGTTGTCGGTGAACACGGTCAGCTCGAGACGCGTGATGTTCAGCCAGTTTTCCGCGAGATCGATCGCGGCCGCGAGCAACCGGCTGCCGACGCCGCGCCCGTGGCGCGCCGCGTCGACCATCATGCCGAGCCCTGCCGCATGGCGACGGCGCGGATTCTGTTCGGGATGCAGGCCGAGATGGCCGACCACCACGCCGTCGATTTCGGCGACGAGGCTCACGCCGTGCTCGCGCACGCCGTCGAGCCGCTTCTGCCATTTCTCGAGCGACGGAAACGGATGCTGCAACGTATTCGCGTACACCGCGGGATGCGCGGCGATTTGCCGGATCGCGTCGACGTCGTGCGCCTCGCTGTGCCGGATCGTGATGTCGGTCATGGGTGAGCCGGTTCCGAAAAGTCGCGCCAGTCGCGCGGGCTGCGACACGTGCGCAGCAACGTGTCGAGCTTATCCGATTTCACGCATTTGAAACATGGGCGTCATGCGATGCCGTTGCACCCGCAACGATGCGCGAGCACACCCCTCCATCGCGAACCGGAAAAATATGACCGATTTCTCACGCCGCGATCGGTAATTCCTGACCCATTCCGTCACGCATCGCTTCCCGATCAATCGTTGCGCACGCAACGTCACGCGCGCGACATGCGATGTCATGTCTTCATCACGTCGACGTCACGCCGCGTCCCTAGACTGGGCGCCGCCCAACCCGGCATGCGCCGGGCCGGCGTGTGCCGACGTCCCGGCCGCGCATCACGAGCGCGCGTTGCACGGGATCGCGGCGACGGCCAACGCATCCGCGCGACACCACGCATCGCGCGCGATGCGCGCACCTCCGCCACGCGCGGCCGATGCACTCGAACGCACACGCCGCGCGAATCGTCCCAGGGGGCGATGCACGGGCGCCGCCAGACGAAGTCACGAACGCTCCCATCATCACAGGACCCGAACGCCATGACGTCACGCCGCAAATTCCTTCAGCAAACCGCCACTTCCGGCCTCGCCGCCGCCGCGCTGTCCGCGTTTCCGCCGAGCATCCGCCGCGCGCTCGCGATTCCCGCGTTTCACGAAACGGGGACCATCCAGGACGTGAAGCACGTCGTGCTGCTGATGATGGAGAACCGCGCATTCGACAGCTACTTCGGCACGTTCAAGGGCGTGCGCGGTTACGGCGACCGCTTCGCGGTGCCGTCGCCGAACGGCCGCAACGTGTTCTACCAGACGTACACGAAGCCGACGCCGGCCACCACCGTCACGCCGTATCACCTCGACGCGAGCCAGGGCAACGCGCAGCGCGCCGGCGGCACGCCGCACACGTGGGCCGATGCGCAGGCCGCGTGGGACCATGGCCGGATGAACCGCTGGCCCGACGCGAAGACGCCGCTGTCGATGGGCTACTACGACGCGGCGGAAGTACCGTTCCAGCGCGCGCTCGCCGATGCGTTCACGCTGTGCGACCACTATCACTGCGGGATGCACACGGGCACGATCGCGAACCGCCTGTTCTACTGGAGCGGCACCAACGGCCCGAACGGCATCAGCCCGGCCGACGGCAGCCGCGTGAAGATCGCCGCGCTGAACAACCAGTTCAACGGCGGCAACGACATCGGCCCGTCGAGCCAGGGCTGGACCTGGACCACCTACGCCGACCGGCTGCAGCAGGCCGGCGTGCACTGGAAGGTCTACCAGAGCCTGATCGACAACTTCGGCTGCAACGAGATGATGAGCTTCCGCCACTGGCGCGCGGCGATCGAGCAGATGCCGCCCGCGCGCCGGCCCGCGTACGTCGCGTCGACCGACATCACGCAACCCGTGACGGCGGCCGGCGCGTTCTACGATCCGGCGATCGACGATCCGCTGAGCCCGCTCGCGAAGGGGTTCGGCAACACGATGCCGTACGGCTTCCTCGAATCGTTCCGCGACGACATCCGCAACGGCACGCTGCCCGAGGTGTCGTGGATCATCCCGCCGTCCGTGTACAGCGAACATCCGGGGCCGTCGAGCCCCGCGCAGGGCGGCTGGTACGTGCAGGCCGTGCTCGATGCGCTGACGGCGAACCCGGAGGTATGGAGCAAGACCGTGCTGCTGGTGAACTACGACGAAAACGACGGCTTCTTCGACCACATGCCGTCGCCGGCCGTGCCGTCGCGCAACGCCGACGGCACGCTCGCGGGCGGCCATACGCTGCGGGACGCCGACGTCGCCGCCGAGTACCACGACTTCACGCCGGCCACGTCGAGCCAGCCGGCGATCGACGGCCGTCCGTACGGCCCGGGCCCGCGCGTGCCGATGTGGGTCGTGTCGCCGTGGAGCCGTGGCGGCTGGGTCAACTCGCAGGTGTTCGACCATACGTCGACGCTGCTCTTCCTCGAAAAGCGCTTCGGCGTCGCGGAGCCGCAGATCAGCGCGTACCGCCGCGCGGTGTGCGGCGACCTGACGAGCGCGTTCAACTTCCGCTCGCCGAACAACGAACCGCTGCCGACGCTCGCGGGCCATACGACGAAAAGCCAGGTCGACGCGCTGAGCGCCGCGCAACAGGCCGCGCCGAAGATCGTGCCGCCGGCCGCGCCGTCGCTGCCCGCGCAGGCGACCGGCGTGCGCCCGTCGCGCGCGCTGCCTTACGAACTGCATGCCAGCGCGCGTACCGATGCCGGCACCGGCACGGTCACGCTGAAGTTCGCGAACACGGGCCGCGCCGCCGCCGTGTTTCACGTCTATGACAAGCTGCACCTCGACCGCCTGCCGCGGCGCTACGTCGTCGAACCGGGCAAGACGCTGCACGGCGACTGGGCCGCGCGCGCCGACAACGGCGGTAAATATGACCTGTGGGTGCTGGGCCCGAACGGCTATCACCGCCGCTTCACCGGCGACCTCAGCCGCCTGGCCGGTGCACGTGCGCCGCAGCCGGAGGTTCGCGTCGGCTATGCGGGCGCGAGCGGCAACCTCCACCTGAAGCTGCGCAACCACGGCGGCGGGACGGTGCGCTTCACCGTGAGGTCGAACCAGGTCTACGGGCCGCTGTCCGGACGCGGCGCGCACGACGATCGCGGTCATGGCCACGGCAACGAGGACGGCAACGGCCAGGGTCACGGCCACGGTACCGGTACCACGTGGACGGTCACGGTACGCGCCGGCGACCAGGCCGAGCTGCACTGGAAGCTCGACTCGACCGGCCACTGGTACGACTTCATCGTCACCGCCGACAGCGACGCGAGTTTCTCGCGCCGCGTCGCCGGCCGCGTCGAAACCGGCCGGCACTCGGTCAGCGACCCGGCGATGGGGCTCGCCGACCGCTTCTGATGCCGCCGCGGCGACCCGCGCTGCGCCGCGTGTCGCCGCCCGGGCCGGCCCGGGCGCGAGCGGCGGTCAGGCGCCGGCCGCGGCTGCGCCCGATCCGGCGCAAACGCCCGCCCCGCGCGGCTCAAACATCAGAAGGATCAATGGTTCAGCCCTCAATTCCCCCCAACGAAATTGCTCCGAATTGCGGCCCGTTCGCGTTAAACTGCGCCAAGCTGTATTCAACCAAGACATCTTCGCCACTACGGCATCCACGATACGAGGATAGGTTCGATGCGCACTTCCGGCTCATCCGGGGCAATGACCCTGCTCACCGAACACGACCCGACCGACGGTCGCGAACTGCGCTCGCTCCGGCTCGAAGCAACCGGCGACGGCAAGAGCGTGCTGCTGATCGAGATCGACGAACGCAAGCCCGGCATCCACCGCGAAGTCCGCTACGAGATCACGCCGGCCGAACTGATCGCGGCGATCCGCTCGCACGGCGCCGAGCTCCCCGGCGAAAACCACGGCGCCGCGTCACTCGCCCGCACCTCCTCCTGATTTCGAACGGTGAGCCGCGCGCAACGCGCCGGCTCACCGCGCCCCCTGCCGCCGTCACGCACGTTGCGTTATTCCCGCCGCTGACTTGAAAAAGGCCGATAATCGGCCCATCTGCGTGCTTTCCGCGCGCGTTTCCTTTTCGGCCAGCCGTCATGCTCCTCCGCGACCTCGTCGCCCAATACGGGCCGCTTCTCGTCTTCGTCAACGTGCTCGCGGCGGCCATCGGGCTGCCGGTGCCCGCGATGCCGACGCTCGTGCTGTTCGGCGCGATGTCCGCGATGCATCCGGCGATGATCGGCTCGCAACTGGTCACGGTGGTCGTGCTGTCGGTGCTCGGCGCACTGATCGGCGACACCGTGTGGTACCTCGCCGGCCGGCGCTTCGGCGGCACGACGCTGAAGACGATCTGCCGCCTGTCGCTGTCGCGTGACAGCTGCGTGAAGAAAACCGAACGCTTCTTCGGCCGCTACGGCGTGCGCGTGCTCGCCGTCGCGCGCTTCATTCCGGGGCTGTCGCTCGTGTCGGTGCCGATGGCCGGCGCGTTCGGCACGCGCTATCGCACGTTCCTCGGCTACGACGCGCTCGGCGCCGCGCTGTGGACGATCGTCGGGCTGATGGTCGGGCTGATGTTCGCGCGCCAGATCGACTGGCTGTTCGCCGGTGCGGGCCAGCTCGGCCGCGCGGCGCTGCTGGGGGCCGTCGCGGTGCTGGCCGTGTACGCGACGATCCGCTGGATGCGCCGCCGCGCGCTGATCCGCCAGCTCGCGAGCGCGCGGGTCGGCGTCGACGAGCTCGACGCGATGCTGCGCGATACGTCCGCGCCGGTGGTCCTCGACGTGCGCTCGCCCGAGCACCGCAAGCTCGATCCGTTCACGATTCCCGGCGCGCAGTTCGCCGACGAACGCCAGATCGGCGACATCGTCGCGCGTTATCCGTTCTCGCAGAAGTTCGTCGTGTACTGCTCGTGCCCGAACGAGTTCACGGCCGCGTTGATGGCGAAGCGCCTGCTCGACGCCGGCTTCACCGATGCGCTCGCGCTGCGCGGCGGCCTCGATGCATGGCGCGATACGGGCCGCCAGCTCACGTCGCTCGTGGAAGACATGCCCGCTGCGAACGATCCGGTCGCGGGGCTGCACAAGCCGGCCTGATCGCGTCGATCGAAGGCCGGCCGTGCGAGGCGGGGGCGCCTGCGCCCCCTGCGATCAGAACGCGTGCAGCGGCAGGTTCACGACCAGGCGGTACTCGGTGTTCGTCGCGTCCGAGTAGTGTGCCGAACCGGCGTGCCACATCGCGATGAACGTGACCTTCGTGTCCTTCAGCTTGCCGCTCTGGAACGTGTACGACGGGATGAAGCCGAACTCGTGGTGACGGCCCTGCACCGGCGCGCCGTTGCTCCAGTAGATGCTCGACTTGCTCGGGTCGTTCGCCGCGCCCGCGCTGCCGTCCGCCCCCCAGCCCGTCACGCCCCAGACCATCGCCTTGAAGCCCGGCAGGCCCGCTTCCTTGCCGTAGAACGTGTAACGCAGCTGCAGCGACTTTTCGTGCGGCGCGTTGTAGTCGACGTCCATCGAGTTGGTCAGGAAGATCCCGTTCGTTTCGTTCAAGTAGTCGAAGAACTGGTCGCCGAGCACCTGCTGGAAGCCGAGCAGCAGCTCGTGCGGGCCGTGCTGCGCGGCCAGCGACAGGCTGTAGGCGTTGTTGTTGATCTTGCCTTGCAGCGCGTCGCCCGTGTCGTGCGTCGAGTAGACGTTGCCGAAGCCCGTCCACTTGATCGTCTGCGGGCTGCCGATGCTGTGCTTCACCGACGCGTAGTACTGGTGCCACACGTCGTCGGCCTGGTTCGCGTACAGCGCGATTTCGCCGTTCGGCGAGTAGTCCCACGTGCCGCCGACGTACGACAGGCGGTTGATGCGCGTGCCGCCGTATTGCGTCGTCAGGTTGGTGAGCGTCGTATGACCACGCGCGTCGGTCTTCGTGAAGCTGCCGGCCTCGAGCATCACGTTCTTGAATTCATTGCTGACGAGCGTCGCACCGAGGAACGTCGGCGGCAGCGCGCGGTTGTCGTGCTGCTCCATGAACGGGTTGTCGACGGCCTGCAGACCGTACTTGACCACCGTGTTCGAGATGCGCGCCTTCACGTCGTAGATGCCGGGATAGGCCCAGGCGAGCTGGTTGCCGCCACCGCCGCCCTTCGCGATGTGCACCATGCTGCCCGCGCCCTGGCCGCCGTCGAGCTTCAGCGCCGCATACAGCGATGCGTCGAAACCGATACCGATCAGGCCCGTCGTGTAGCCCGACTCGAAGTTCGCCATCGCGCCCTGGACCCACGCGTGGCGATGCGGCCCGCCCTTGGCGTCGAGCACGTCCGCATAGTTGCGGAACAGGAAGTTGAGATGGCTGTCGGCGATGAAGCCCTTCGACTGCGACTGCGCCGACGGCTCGTCGGGCGGCGTGACGGCCTGGTTCGCCTCGGCGTTGATGACGGCGTTCGGGGTCGTTGCCTGCGCAACGGTCGTGCCCGGTGCGGCCTGCGCGACCGTCAGCGGTGCGGGGGCCGCGTCGTCGGCGTGCGCGACGCCCGTCAGCGAGACACCGGCGAGTGCCGGCAGCCCCCAGGCAAGCAGCATTTTCGATGCCGTCCCGATCGTCTTCTGTTTTTTCATCGTAATTCTCGTCTTGTGTTGATATCGTCCACGCCGGTTGCGATCCGCGCCCGGCCCCCCGGCGCGCCCGATTAAAGACGCGCCTGTACCCGCGGCGCGAAGATCGTTCGCGCCGCACCTACCCCTGTTGACCTGCCTTGGTTATGTTTGCTGCGTCACTTCAGCTCACGCCACACCCGCGCGGATGCACGCGACACGCGCGGCCGACCCCTGCCGAACTTCCGGCAGCGGCACGTCCTGCGCGCACGCGTCGATCGCGACCGGGCAGCGCGTGCGGAACGCGCAGCCGGACGGCGGGTTGAGCGGCGAGGGCATCTCGCCCGCCAGCAGCATCGGACGGCGAGCACGCTCGCGCGCCGGCTCCGGCGTCGGCGCCGCGTCGAGCAGCGCCTTCGTGTACGGGTGCTGCGGCACGCCGTACACGTCATGCCGCGTGCCGAACTCCATCACGCGGCCGAGATACATCACGAGCACACGCTGGCTGATGGCCTTCACCACCGCCAGATCGTGCGCTACGAACAGATAGGACAACGACAGTTCGCGTTGAAGGTCGCGCAGCAGGTTCACGATCTGCGCCTGGATCGACACGTCGAGCGCCGAGACGGGTTCGTCGCAGATCACGAGCTTCGGCTCGCCGATCAGCGCGCGCGCGATGCCGACGCGCTGGCACTGCCCGCCGGAAAATTCGTGCGGATAACGCAGCAGGTGATGCGCGTTCAGGCCGACGCGTTCGAGCATCGTGACGACGCGGCGGCGCACCTCGGTGCGGCCGAGGCCGGCCTGGTGCGTGACGAGCGGCTCCGCGACCACCTGTTCGATCGTCATGCGCGGATCGAGCGACGCGAGCGGATCCTGGAAGATCATCTGCACTTCGCGCCGCATCGTGGTGCCGCGCAGGTGATCGGGCGCCACGGCTTCGCCGCGCCATTTCACCGTGCCGGCCGTCATCGGCACGAGGCCGATCAGCGCGCGCGCGAGCGTCGACTTCCCGCAGCCCGATTCGCCGACGAGCCCGACCGTCTCGCCTCGTTTCACGTCGAACGACACGCCGTCGACGGCGCGCAGCGTCCCCTTCGGCGACCACGGATAGCCGCCGAGCGGCACGCGGAAATGCACTTTCAGACCGTCGACGGACAGCAGCGTGTCGTCCGTCGCGCCGGTATTGCGGCGTTCATTGACGCTCATCGCAGACCTCCCGTCAGATCGGCCACGGGGCGGTGGCACGCGCGCACCGCGCCCACGGCGCCATAGGTTTCGAGCGCGGGGCGCGCCGCGCCGCAGCGTTCTTCCGCATACGTGCAGCGCTTCGCGAACGCGCAGCCGGCCGGCGCGGTGCCGGGCATCGGCGGATTGCCGGGAATCGCGACGAGCGGCGCATCGTCCGCGTCGGTCAGGCGCGGCAGCGCGTTGAGCAGGCCGATCGTGTACGGATGCGACGGCGCCGCGAAGATCGAATCGGCCGGCGCGTATTCGACGGTGCGGCCCGCATACATGACCATCACGTCGTCCGCGAGGCCCGCGACCACGCCCATGTCGTGCGTGATCAGCACGATCGCGGTGCCGCGCTCGCGGTTCAGCTCGCGCAGCAGGTCGATGATCTGCGCCTGCACGGTCACGTCGAGCGCGGTGGTCGGCTCGTCGGCGATCAGGATTTCCGGCTCGGACAGCAGCGCCATCGCGATCATCACGCGCTGGCGCATGCCGCCCGAGAACTCGTGCGGATACATGCGGATGCGGCGTGCTGCATCGGGAATGCGCACCGATTCGAGCGCCTCGATCGCGCGCTTCGTGGCGTCCTTGCGCGACAGCTTGCGATGCAGCTGAAGCGTCTCGGTCATCTGCCGCTCGATCGTCAGGAACGGATTGAGCGACGTCATCGGATCCTGGAAGATCATCGCGATCCGGTCGCCGCGTATCTTGTTCAGCGCGCGTGAATCCATCTCGAGGAGGTTGTCGCCGCGATAGCGCGCGGCGCCGGTGGTCGTGCCGTTGCCGGCCAGCAGGCCGAGCATCGCCATCACGGTCTGGCTCTTGCCCGAGCCCGATTCGCCGACGATGCCGAGCGTCTTGCCGGCTTCGAGCGAGAACGACACGCCGCTCACGGCGTCCACCGGCGGCGCGTCCTTGCGCGTGAAGCGCACGCCGAGGTTGTCTACTTCAAGCAGTGCGGCCATCTTCAGCGGTCCTTCGGGTCGAGCGCGTCACGCAGGCCATCGCCGACGAAGTTCACGCAGTAAAGCGTCACGCACAGCATGACGGCCGGGGCCAGCAGCAGCCACGGCGTCGATTCCAGTTTCTGCGCGCCGTCCTGAATCAGCACGCCCCAGCTCGTCATCGGTTCCTGCACGCCGAGGCCGAGGAACGACAGCACCGATTCGGTCAGCACGATGCCCGGCACCGAGACCGTCGCGTACACGACGACCACGCCGAGCAGGTTCGGCACGATGTGGCGCAGCACGATCGACGCCGGCGTCACGCCGATCGCCCGTGCCGCATCGACGAACTCGCGGCTGCGCAGCGACAGCGTCTGGCCGCGCACGACGCGCGCCATGTCGATCCACGAGAACGCGCTGATGGTCAGCACGACCAGCATGAACGAGCGGCCGAACAGGGTCATCATCAGGATCGCGATCAGCAGGTACGGGATCGCGTACATCATGTCGACGATGCGCATCATCACGGAGTCGACGCGGCCGCCCGCGAAGCCCGCGGTCGCGCCCCATGCGACGCCGAACAGGCCCGACACGAGCGTGCCGAGCAGGCCGACCTCGATCGACACGCGGCCGCCGATCAGCGTGCGCACCAGCAGGTCGCGGCCGAGCTCGTCGGTGCCGAACCAGTGCTGGTTCGCCCAGGTGGGCGGCAGGCTGATCGAGCCCCAGTCGCTTGCCGAAGGATCGGCCGCGAGCAGCCACGGGCCGACGAAACAGGCGAGCGTGATCAGCGCGAGCAGCACGAGGCTGAACACGGCCGCACGGTTGTGAAGGAAGCGCGCCATCGCAAGCGCGAACGGCGAGCGCGAACGCGGCGGCGAGTCGGCCTGCACGGGCAGGCCGACGACGGGAGTAGTCGGAGTCATCGCTGTGCCTCGCTCAATAACGGATGCGCGGATCGAGCCACGCGTACGCGAGGTCGACCAGCAGGTTGAACAGCACCGCGCAGACGGTCGTCAGCACGACGAGGCCGAGCACCAGCGTGTAGTCGCGGTTGATGGCACCGTTCACGACGAGCTGCCCGAGCCCCGGCAGCGCGAACACCGATTCGGTGACGACGGCCGCCGTGATCGACGTGATGCAGACCGTGCCGAACAGCGACACGACCGGCATCAGCGCAGGCTTCAGCGCATGGCGCAGCACGATCGTCGAGCCCGGCAGGCCCTTCGCGCGCGCGGTGCGGATGTAGTTGCTCGACAGCGTCTCGATCATCGAGCCGCGCATCACGCGCGCGAGCAGCGACATGTTGATGAAGGTCAGCAGCACGATCGGCAGCAGCCGGTACTCCCAGCCGCCGTCACCCCAGCCGCCCGCGGGCAGCCAGCCGTTGCCGGACGACGTCTTCAGCAGGATCGCGAAGATCCACACGAGCACGGGGCCGAGCACGAACGGCGGCACGACATTGCCGACGTTGCCGATCAGCATCACGACGCGGTCGATGAAGCTGTCGCGGCGCACCGCCGCGACGGTGCCGAGCAACACGCCGAACACGATCGAGATCGGGATCGACACGCCGCCCACGCCGAGGCTCACGGGCAGCGCCTTCTTCACGAGATCGTTCACCGACCAGTCGACGTAGCGGAACGACGGACCGAGATCGCCATGCAGCAGCGAATCGAGGTACATCAGGTACTGCTTCCACAGCGGCTGATCGAGGTGGTACTTCGCGTTCAGGTTCGCGAGCGTCGCGGCGGACAACTGCTTTTCCGTATCGAACGGACCGCCGGGCGTGAAGTGCAGCAGCAGGTAGCAGACGGTGACGACCGCGAGGATCGTCGGCACCGCCCACAACGTGCGCCTCAATGCGTAGGCCAGCATGATCGCTCCGCTCAGTGCTTGATCAGGTACATGTCCTGCGAAGCACGCATGTCGATCACGTTCTTCAGCGAGTAGCCGCCCACATAGGGCTTCACGAGACGATCGGCCGAGTACTGGAACAGCGGCACCATCGGCGTGTCGCTCAGCGCCATGTCGTGCGCCTGCGTGAGCAGCGCGGCGCGTGCCTTGTCGTCGAGCTTCTGGTTGCCTTCGTCGACGAGCGCGTCGGCCTGCTTGTTGCAGTAGCCGACGGTGTTCTGCGCGCTGCCGCAGCGCAGCAGGTCGAAGAACGTCATCGCGTCGTTGTAGTCGGCGAACCAGCCGTCACGGGCGATCTGCACCTTGCCGTCATGACGCTCCTTCATCAGCACCTTGAACTCGACGTTCTCGAGCTTCGTATTGACGCCGAGCTTGGTGCGCCATTCCGACGCGGCGAACAGCGCGACCTTCTTGTGCAGGTCGTTGGTGTTGTACGTCAGCGTGAATGACAGCGGCTTCGCATCCGAGTAGCCGGCCTGCTTCAGCAGGTTCTTCGCGGTCTCGACGCGCTTGGCCATCGGCCACGACGCCCAATCCGGCGTGAACGGCTGCACGCCCTTCGTGCCGCTCGGCATCAGGCCGTACATCGGCTTCTCGCCGGCCTGCGTGAGCCTTTGCGTCAGCACGTCGCGATCGAGCACCATCGACAGCGCCTGGCGCACGCGCTTGTCCTTCAGCGCCGGATCGCTGTTGTTCAGGTAGTAGTAATAGGTCGCGAGCTGCAGGCCCTGGCGCAGTTCGCCGCCGAACTGCTTGCTGACCTGCTGGAAGATCCCCGACGGGATCGAGTAGCTGTAGTCGATCTGGCCGGCCTGGTACATGCGCATCGCCGTCTCGTCGCTCTCGATCGGCAAGTACGTGACCTTGTTGATCACGACCTTCGGCGCGTTCCAGTACTTCGCATCCTTCGAGATCACGATGCGGTTGTTCGGCTGCCAGTCGACGAGCTGGTATGCGCCGTTGCTGACGATGTTGCCCGGGCGCGTCCATGCGTCGCCGAGCTTCGTCACCGTGTCCTTGTTCACCGGCGCGAGCGGCACCATGGCCGTCAGTTCCGGGAAGAATGCGACCGGCACGTCGGTCGTCACTTCCAGCGTGTACGGATCGATCGCGCGCACGCCGAGCGTCGACGGCGCAGCCTTGCCTGCGATGATGTCCTTCGAGTTCTTCACGAACTCGACGAGGATCGTGTACTTCGAGCCCGTCTTCGGATCGACGAGGCGCTGCCACGAGTAGACGAAATCGGCGGCCGTCACCGGCTGGCCGTTGCTCCACTTCGCGTCATGGCGAAGCTTGAAGATCCACGTCGTCGGCGACTTGCGCTCCCACGACAGCGCGACGCCCGGCACGACCTGGCCGGCCGCATCGATGCGGGCCAGCCCTTCGAACAGGTCGAGGCCGATCGTGTTGCCGGTCCACGATTCGATGTGCGCGGGGTCGAGCGACTCGATTTCGGCGGGCACCTGTCGCGTCAGGTCCTGTTGAGGCGCGAGCGCGACGTTCGACGGAACGGTAACGGCATGGGCGGCAGGCGTCAGGGCGAGCGCGGCCAGCACGGCCGACATGGCATGCAAGGATTTCATCGTGGCAGTCTTGAGAAAGGTTGTTCGGTGAGCGTCGCGCGGCGGATGCCGCGGATTACGCTTGAGACGCTGACGGGCGCAGCGATTGAGGAGGCCCGTGATTCTCGTATTGCATTTTAGTATTCCTTACGTTTCTTTCGACAGGCATTCCGTCTTCGAAACGAAGGAATACCTGTGCGTTAGAACAGCCTCGGTGTACCGACCCAGACCACCACCGACTCGATCTTCGCGGTGTTGACCCAGCTGTGCGGGACCGTCGACTGATAGTGCGAGCTGTCGCCGGCCTGCAGGACGAACGTCTTGCCTTCCAGCGTCAGCGACACTTCCCCTTCAATCACATACAGGAACTCCTCTCCTGCATGTGTCGTCACCTCGGACCGCTTCTGCCCCGGCGGCATCCTCACGAGGATCGCCTCCAGCTGGCGCCCTTCGGATACGTTCGTCAACCGCGCGAACAGGTTCGCCGAATCGGCAAACCCGAAGAAGCGCAGCTGCTCGCCTCGGCACACCGAGCGTTCCTCGCTCGGCGTATCCACGAAGTACTGCACCGTCACACCGAGCGCGTGCGCGATACCGGCCAACGATGTCAGCGACGGCGACGCGAGCCCGCGTTCGACTTGAGACAGAAACGGCTTCGAAATCCCCGCGGCGGTAGCGGTGTCGTCGAGCGTGCGCTTGAGTCGTTGGCGCAACGCGCGAATCTTGCTGCCCAGCGCGGCAGCATCTGCAGCCCGCGAGTTTTCAGTGGGGGGAACCATAGCAGGCCGAAAAGTGATCGTCAAAAAATGTTTGATGGAAAATAACTAAGTTAGAACGATATAGCTTAGTCTTCGGGTTCGCCCACGTCTTCGGTGTCAAGCCCGGTGCACTAAACGGGACACGAAGCGAGCGAAACGACGCGCTATCTTGCCAGACTCGCCGGCTTCACAGGCAAGCTGCAAGCGGCTCTCCGGGAATCTTCGGAGGACCTGCACGGAATCTTACAAATAGATGATGAGACGAATGTTCCTGAAAGCTGCTGCCACATTGGGAGTTTCCCTAGGTGGCAGGCACCTGACGCACCGGACCGGCAGCCGTTACCATGCGCGCGCCGGTCGGGGCCCTTCCCCGCCACACCCGGCGGAGTCCGACCCCGGCCCGGGCTAACCGCCCGACTGTTCCATCGCCGTCACGAAGCCTACCCGGCCCATTGTGCATCGGCGCCAGTTCGACCCCAAAGACGACGCGTGATCCGTGCCGTCCGTTTCAAACGAGATTGATGATGCAACCACCCGTTTCACAAACCCGATCGTTCACGACGGTCTTCCTCATCGAAATGTGGGAGCGCTTCGGCTACTACGGCATGGCCGCGCTCCTGGTCCTCTTCATGGTCGACCGGCTCGGTTTCACCGACAGCCATGCGAACCTGACCTGGGGTGCGTTCACCGCACTCGTCTATGCGGCGCCGTCGATCGGCGGCTGGATCGGCGACAAGGTGCTCGGCGCCCGTCGCACGATGATCATCGGCGCGGCCGTGCTGTGCGCCGGCTACCTGATGCTGTCGGTCCCGAATGATCAATTGACGTACATGTACGCGTCGCTCGGCGTGATCGTCGTCGGCAACGGCCTGTTCAAGGCCAACGCGGCCAACCTCGTGCGACGCATCTATGAAGGCGACGACGCGCGCATCGACAGCGCGTTCACGATCTACTACATGGCGGTCAACATCGGCTCGACGGTGTCGATGCTCGCGACGCCGTGGATCAAGGATCACTGGGGCTGGCACGCCGCGTTCGCGGTCTGCTGCGGCGGCATGCTGCTCGCGATCCTCAACTTCATGCTGATGCATCGCACGCTCGCGCACGTCGGCTCGCTGCCGGACGACCAGCCGATCCGCTGGAAGCGCCTCGGCGCGGTCGCGCTGGGCGGGGTCGGGCTCGCGCTGATCACGCTGTACGTGCTGCAGCACAAGCAGCTCGCCGTCGCCAGCGTGTGGACGGCAGCGTTCGCGATCCTCGCGATCTTCGCGTACATGATCGCGAAGTCGGAGCGCTCGGAGCGCGCGGGCCTGATCGCGGCGCTCGTGCTGATCGGCCAGGTGATCCTGTTCTTCATCTTCTACGTGCAGATGTCGACGTCGCTGACGCTGTTCGCGCTGCGCAACGTCGATCCGCGCTTCATGCTGTTCGACACGACGCTGTTCACGTGGAGCGCCGCGCAGTTCCAGGCGCTGAACCCGATCTGGATCATGCTGCTGAGCCCGGTGCTCGTGTGGGTGTACAACGCCGTCGCGAAGAGCGGCCGCGACCTGCCGGTCGCCGCGAAGTACGCGCTCGGCTTCGGCGCAGTGGCCGCCGGCTACCTGGTGTTCACGATCAGCGGCCGCTACGCGGTCGACGGCCGTGTGTCGTCGTGGTTCATGGTGTGGGGCTACGGCCTCTACTCGCTCGGCGAACTGCTGGTGAGCGGCCTCGGCCTCGCGATGATCGCCCGCTACGTGCCGGCGCGCATGAGCGGCTTCATGATGGGTGCGTACTTCGTCGCGACGGGCGTGTCGCAGTATCTGGGCAGCGTCGTCGCGAACTTCGCGCAGATGCCGTCGCACGAACTGCCGGCCACCGAATCGCTGCCGCTGTACCTGTCGCTGTTCGAGAAGCTCGGCTGGCTCGCCGCGATCGGCATGGTGCTCGCGCTGCTGCTGCTGCCGCTGATGAACCGCCTGTCGCGCCAGCACCAGCGTTGTGCGGAAGCGCGCCGCGAAGAAGCGCCGCAGGCGCAGGGCGTCGCCACCGCGCAGTAAGTAATATCCCTCGGCGTGCGGCGTGCACGCCACATTCTCCCGCCAGGCACGCGAACGCGTCCTACACTGGTTGCAGGAAGCGCATCCGCTTCGCGAGATGCGCACTGGCGGGAGAAGACGATGAAAAGCAAAGCAACGCGGCTCTTGAGGATACTGTCGGACATCCGGCACGCTCAGCGCTGCACCGCGATACGTGCCGCGCGCGCCGCGGCCGAAGCCGACGCGGTACTCGCGGAACGCGACGAGCCGGCGCCCGACGAACGCGACGACGCGGAAGCCGACGACGCCACCTCCGTTCCCCGCTCCCGTATCGACTCACCTCACTGACGCCGCGCGGCACGCTCCGTGCCGCACGCACTGCGTCCCGCGCCGCTCACGCGGCCGCGCTGCGCCACCGCGCGATCCACGATCCCGAGCCGGCCACGGCCATCATCAGCCCGAGCGCGCACGCGTCGGCCACGAGGCCGACGCCGACGTGCCGCAGATCCGCGCTGCGCACGACCGGATGCAGCAGCGAATCGATGACGAGCGAGATCGCCGCGCCCGCGACGAAGCAGATGAGCCCGCGCTGGCCCACGGCCACGACGGGCCGCACACCCTGCGCGATCCGCGCGATCCAGCCGAAGCGCACGCAATCGGCCATCAGCCACGCGATGGCCGCGAAGCTCACGACGCGCGGCAGCGCGAGATCGCGCTTGAACACGCCTTCCGGCAGCGGCAGCCCCGAGAACAGCTTGTAGCTCGCGCAGCCGAGCACGACCGCGCACGCGAGCCCGGTCGCGGCGGCCCCCCAGCGCCCGAGCGCGATGCGCCGGTAGAACGGCTGGCAGCGCGCGAGCACGCCGGCGACGAACATCAGTTGCCACGCGAACGGATTGAAACTCCAGCGGAATCCGTCGGCATCCAGCAACTCGGGGCCGAGCCAGCCCGCCGTCAGCCACGACGCGACGCTGAGCGCAACCAGCAGCCACGGATGCCGGCGCGCGAACGGCACGAGCACCGGCGACGCGAGCGCGAACAGCACGTACATCGGCAGCACCGACGCGAGATAGGGCTGGCGCTGGAACGTCAGCAGCTCGGCTGCGCCCGTGAGCGGCGACGCGAGCATCACGCTAACGTCGTCGAGCGCGAGGTTCGGCGCATCGATCCCGTAGTGATCGAGCACGGCCGACACGACGAGCATCAGCGTCGAGGTCGCGAGAAACGCGCGGTAGATCTGCATCGCGCGGCGCACGAAGCGCTTTTGCGCGGCGCGCGCGCCGTGTCGCTCGGCAATCGCGCCATAGGCGCTCGCGGTCGCGAAGCCGCCGAGAAAGACGAAGACCTCGGCCGCATCGCACAGCGCGAACGCGTGCAGCGTGACGCGCGACAGCACGCTCGCGCCGATGTGATCGACGACGATCATCAACAGCACGATGCCGCGGAAGAAATCGACTTCGATCAGGCGGCCGCTGCGCGACGGTGGAAACGTGGCGGAAGGCGGCGGGCTCAACGACATGAGCACACCTGCACGACGGCGGTGCGACACGCACCGGAGAATGGATCGAGGAGCGGAAGGCGAGCGCGATCAGCGACGATACGCGTATGCCCGCATCGCGCCAACCCGGCCGGCCAGGCACGGAGATGACCGTTCATTGAAAGGCTGCATACGAAGGGAAGTCGGTAAGGCCAGTCTAATGGCCGATCCGGGGAGACCCTAAGTAACAAAGTGCAACCGAATCTTCTGTTCGATTACACGCGCGAGCCTTGTCGCGCAAGGCGGGCAGCGTCGCCAGACTCGCGTCAGCGCGATGCCAGCTTGCGGTCAGCATCGATGGGTTCGACCGCTGCGGCATGGTGGTTTTGCGATGCGCGACGCGGCACGCCGCATGCAGCCGCCGCGTCGCGACCGACGTTTATCCGCGCGCGGGCAGGCGCCGCATCAACATCGCGCTGTGCCACGCGGTGAGCGCGACCGCGACCCAGATCGGCCCGTACGTCGCGAGCTTCGCGATGCTCAGCGTCTCGCCGAGCAGCAGCAGCGACACCGCGACGAGCAGCACGGGTTCGACGTAGCCGAGAATCCCGAACAGCGCCATCGGCAGCATCCGGCTCGCCTTCAGGTAGCTCGCGAGCGCGAGCGTGCTGAGCACGCCGAGGCCCGGCAGCAGTGCGGCCCACAGCACCGGGTGGTCGGCCACGTGCGTCGTGCTCGTCACGACCATCGCGAACGCGATCGGGCACAGCAGCACGATCTCGACCGCGAACGCGGCGAGCGAATCGGCGTTGATCCGCCGGCGCAGCACGAAATACGGCGGATAGCCGAGCGCGACGACGAGCGTCGGCCACGCGAACGCGCGCGTCGCCCACACTTCGTGCGCGACGCCGAGCGCCGCGCACGCGACCGCCGCCCATTGCAGCGGATCGAGCCGTTCGTGATAGTAGAAGCGGCCGACGAGCACCATCGTCAGCGGCAGCAGGAAATAGCCGAGCGACACTTCGAGCATGCGGCCGTGCAGCGGCGCCCACAGGAACAGCCACAACTGCACGCCGAGCAGCGCGGCGCTCACGGGCAGCGCAATCAGCAGGCGCCAGTCGCGCACGCTGCGCCGCAGGAGGTCGACGAGCGCCGGCCAACGGCCGCGCAGCGCGATCAGCGCGAGCGCGCCCGGCGCGGTCCACAACACGCGCCACGCGAAGATGTCGAGCCCCGTGAGCGGCGCCAGCAGTTTCGCGTAAGCGGACATCAGCGCGAACAGTGTCGACGCCATCACCGACAACACGAGGCCGCGCCCGGCCTCCGGATACCCCGTCATGATCGTTCCGCGCCTCTTATTGCTGCTGGAAGCGCTCGAAGCGTTTCTCGGTCTTGCGTTCCTCGAACGTCACCTCGGTCACGCGCGCGGCCGGCGGGCCGTGGCGCAGCCACGCGAGCATCCGGTCGATCTGCGCGCCGGGGCCCTGGATCATCGCCTCGACGGTGCCGTCCTCGAGATTCGCGACCCAGCCGCGCAGCTTCAGCGCATGCGCCTCGCGCACCGTCGCATGACGGAAGCCGACGCCCTGCACGACGCCGCGCACCCGCACGTAGTAGGTCTCGATCCGTTCGTCCAGTTCATTGCGGCTCATCGCGTCGCCCTCCCGTTGCATTCAAGCCCGGCATTGTAGTCGCGTCGGCCGCTTCGCACACGGGCCGGAGCCGCTTCATGCCCGTCACGGCGTGGCGTCGCCGCCCGCGCCGACCACGTACAATCTCGCCGATGCTCAACCGCCGCGCCGCCCGCGCGCGGCCCTGAAGGAAACGCATGACTGATACCTCCCGCGATCTCGTTCTCGTCACCGGCGCATCCGGCTTCGTCGGCTCGGCCGTCGCGCGCATTGCGCAGCAGAAAGGCTATGCGGTGCGCGTGCTCGTGCGCCCGACCAGCCCGCGCACGAACGTGGCAGATCTCGACGCCGAGATCGTCACCGGCGACATGCGCGACGAGGCGTCGATGCGCGCCGCGCTGCGCGGCGTGCGCTACCTGCTGCACGTGGCAGCCGACTACCGGCTGTGGGCGCCCGACCCCGACGAGATCGAGCGCGCGAACCTCGAGGGCGCGGTCGCGACGATGCGCGCGGCGCGCGCGGAAGGCGTCGAGCGGATCGTCTATACGAGCAGCGTCGCGACGCTGAAGGTGACGAGCGCCGGCGATCCGTCCGACGAAAACCGGCCGCTCACGGCCGAGCAGGCGATCGGTGTCTACAAGCGCAGCAAGGTGCTGGCGGAACGCGCGGTCGAGCGGATGATCGCCGACGAAGGGCTGCCGGCGGTGATCGTCAATCCGTCGACGCCGATCGGCCCGCGCGACGTGAAGCCGACGCCGACCGGCCGCATCATCGTCGAAGCCGCGCTCGGCAAGATTCCCGCGTTCGTCGACACGGGGCTGAACCTCGTGCATGTGGACGACGTCGCGCACGGCCATTTCCTCGCGCTCGAGCGCGGCCGGATCGGCGAGCGCTACATCCTCGGCGGCGAGAACCTGCCGCTGCAGCAGATGCTCGCCGACATCGCGCAGATGACGGGCCGCAAGGCGCCGACGATCGCGCTGCCGCGCTGGCCGCTCTACCCGCTCGCGGTCGGTGCGGAAGCGGTCGCGAAGTTCACGAAGAAGGAGCCGTTCGTCACCGTGGACGGGCTGCGGATGTCGAAGAACAAGATGTATTTCACGTCCGCGAAAGCCGAGCGCGAACTCGGCTACCGGGCGCGCCCGTACCGTGAAGGGCTGCGCGATGCGCTCGACTGGTTCGGCGCCGCGGGCTACCTGAAGTAACACAAAGCGGCGTGCTTCACGCCGCTTTGCGCACTTTGTTACACGTCGCGCGCGGCCCGCTACCGGCGCAGCGGTTAAAATCGCGGGTCTTACGCAGAGAAGACACGCATGAACCTGAACGATCAGATCGCTTCGCTCACCGTGGGCGTCGATCAGCTCCTCCACGATCACCACGCCGCGCAGCAGGCGGCCCGCAGCGCGGAAGCCTTCGCGCGCGCCGCGGCAGCGGAGGCCCGGGCGGCGGCCGAGCGTCACGCCGCCGCGGAAGCCGAAGCGCAGGCCGCCGCACAACGCCACACGGCAGCAGCAGCCGATGCCGAGGCGGCGCAGCAGCGCCACGCCAGCGCGACCGCCGCGGCCGAAGCCGCCGCCCAGCGTCATACCGATGCCACCGCGCAAGCCGAAGCCGCGTCGCAGCGCCATGCGGAAGCCACCGCGCTGACCGAAGCGCTCGCGCAGCGTCATGCGGATGCCGAAGCAGCGTCGCAGCGCCATGCGGCAGCGATCGCCGAAGCGGAGGCCGCCGCGCAACGCCATCACGCGGCTGCCACCGAAGCCGAGGCGGCCGCGCAGCGCCATGCAGCCGCGACCGTCGAAGCCGAAGCCGCTGCGAAGCGGCACGCGGAAGCGACCGCCGAAGCCGAAGCGGCCACGCAGCGTCTCGCGGCTGCCATCGCCGAAGCCGAAGCCGCCGCTCAGCGCCACACGGCTGCGATCAAGGAAGCCGAAGCGCTCGCGCAGCAGCACACGCAGGCGATCGCGGAAACGCAGGCCGCCGCGCAGCGTCATGCCGAAGCGACCGCCGAGGCCGAAGCCGTCACGCAACGCCATACCGAAGCGATCGCGCAGGCCGAGGCGGCCGCGCAGCGCCACGCCGATGCCACCGCGCAGGCGGAGGCCGTCACGCAGCGTCATGCGGAAGCGATCGCACAAGCCGAAGCGGCCGCGCAGCACCACGCGAAGGCCATCGCCGACGCCGAGGCGCTGGTCGAGGCCGTCGTCAAGGAAGCCGCGACGAGCGCAGTCGCCGCCACGGCCGTTGCAGCCGAAGTCGTCGAACCTGCACCGGCCGGTACGCCGGCGGCGGAACCGGCCGTGATCGCGCCCGCGGCGGCGGCGGCCGAAACGGTGGATGCAACGGCCGACGCCGAAACGGCCACTGTCGCGACGGCGCAAGCCGAAACGCCGGTTGAAGTCGAAGCCGAAGCCGACGTCGCCACCACCCCGGCCCCGTCCGACAAAGCGACGCTGCACGTGTCGCGCCCGACGCAGAACGAACTCACGCTGACCATCAACGGCGAATCGATCACGCTGCATCCGGAACAACTGGGCCAGCTGATCGAGGAACTCGCGCATGCGCGCGCGTCGATGCAGCCGGAGCCGCCGCCCGGCATCCCGGCCGGCTGGCGCTTCGTGACGACGAAGAACCCGATGATGGCCGTGCAGAAGCAGTCGAATGGCGACCGCCTGCTGGTGGCCCGCCACACGGGCTACGGCTGGGTGCCGTTCACGTTCTCGCCGGACGTCGTGGTTCAGATGTACATGATGCTGACGCAGCGCTGAGTACCGGCACGCCACAGCGCCGAACAGGCACCGTCCAAAACGAAACAGCCCGACCGGTTTCCACCGATCGGGCTGTTTTGCGTTCCGGCTGCCGGGAGGCACGCCTCCCGGGCAACACTCAGCGATCCACCGGCGCCTGCACGCGCGCCTTCCACTGGCCGCCCTTGCCGCGCCAGTAACGCCACGCGGACGCGAACGTCGCGCCGACGTAGAACAGCGCGACGAGCGGCAACGCCGGCGCCCACAGCGGCGAGCGCCGGTAGTAGCGCAGCATCGGCGCATACGCGGCGCACATCGACGCCCACGCGAGCCACGCCGGCCAGGCGCGCGCGCCGTACGCGAGCGCCGCGGCGGGCGGCACGAGATAGATGATCGTCATCCCGAGCAGCGTGCCGGCCAGCAGCAGCGGCGAGTAGTGCAGCTGCGTGAACGCGGTGCGCGCGATCATGTTCCAGATGTCGCGCCAGCTGTCGTACGGGCGCAACGACACGCTGCGGTCGGCCAGGTCGAGCCGGATCGGATGGCGGCCCTCGCCGCGATGCTTGATCTGCGCGGCAAGGCTGCAGTCGTCGATCAGCGCGCCGCGGATCGACTCGATGCCGCCCGCTTCCTCGAGCGCCGTGCGCTTGACGAGCATGCAGCCGCCCGCGGCGCCGGCCGTCCGGTTGCGCGGGTTGTTGATCCACGAGAACGGGTAGAGCTTCGCGAAGAAGAACACGAACGCCGGGATCAGCGCCTTTTCCCAGAACGAATCGCAGCGCAGCCGCACCATCAGCGACACGAGATCGCGGTTCTCGGCCTGCGCGCGCGTGACGAGCTGCGCGACGGCGTCGGGCGGATGGCCGATGTCGGCATCCGTCAGCAGCAGGTAGTCGGCCGGCAGGCCGAGCGTCTGCACCGCGGCGATCCCCTGCGACTGCGCCCACACCTTGCCCGACCAGCCGGCCGGCAGCGGCTTCGCGGCCAGCACCGTCAGCCGGTCGGCGCGGTTGATCGCGAGCGCGGCCGCGCGGGCCGCGTCGGCGGTGCCGTCGTCGCTGTGGTCATCGACGATGATCAGATGAAAGTCGCCCGGGTAATCCTGCTCGAGCAGCGAAGTCGCCGCCCGGGCGATCACGTCGGCCTCGTTGCGCGCCGGCACGACCGCGACGACGGCCGGCCAGCCGGCCTCGGCCGCCGCGCCGCGCGCCTCGGACGGCAGCGGCCGCGCGGGCACCGCACGCCAGAAGCCGCCGCGCGCGACGAGCAGCACGATCCAGATCATCAGCGACACGCCGGACACCAGGAATGCAAGAACCAGCATCATCGGCGCGCCTCCTGTCGGGCGCCGGCATCGGCAAAACTAATAGGGGTCTGGATCAAAACGCCCGAAACCGCACGGGCGGGCGGGCAATACGCGTAAGAATCGACGGTCATCGAATGGCCTTGAAATGAGCGCGACGCCGGGCAGCCGGAGCGGCTGCCCGCGAAACCGCGTAGTTTACTGGGTTCCGCGCGCGCCAGCGCCGACGCGGTTCTCCCGCAAATGCAACACGCCGGACACAGCACCAGAGCAAGGACTTCCCGATAGAGTTAAAATGCGCGATTAATTCGGGGTTCCGGGGCCTGGCCGGCCGGTTCGTTCCTGCCTTCATAACATCAAGCCGGGGCGAGCGAGCGAGTGCCAGCTCCTCGAACCCCGGCGTCTGTCGTCGGAGTTCGCTCACTTATGCGAGTCATCCTTGCCCAGCCCCGCGGCTTTTGTGCGGGGGTTGTCCGCGCGATCGAGATCGTCGATCGCGCGCTGCAACAGCACGGTGCGCCGGTCTATGTGCGTCATGAGATCGTGCATAACCGGCATGTCGTCGAAAATCTGCGTAATAAAGGGGCCCGATTCGTTGAGGAACTCGACGAGGTGCCCCACGGCGCTGTCGCGATCTTCAGCGCGCACGGTGTCGCCCAGACGGTCGAGCGCGACGCGGAAACGCGCGGGCTCGACGTGCTCGACGCCACCTGCCCGCTCGTCACGAAAGTGCACGTGCAGGGCCGCCAGTATGTCGCGGCGGGCCGCCGGCTGATCCTGATCGGCCATGCGGGCCACCCGGAAGTCGAGGGGACGATCGGCCAGATTCCGGCCGAGGTGATCCTCGTGCAGAGCGAAGCCGAAGTCGATACGCTGACGCTGCCCGTCGACACGCCGGTCGCGTACATTACGCAGACCACGCTGTCGGTGGACGATACGCGCGGCATCATCGAAGCGCTGCAGCGCCGGTTCACCGACCTCGTCGGCCCGGACACGCGCGACATCTGCTACGCGACGCAAAATCGCCAGGCCGCCGTGCGCGAGCTGAGCGAACAGGTTGACGTGCTGCTGGTCGTCGGTGCGACGAACAGCTCGAACTCGAACCGCCTGCGCGAGATCGGCACCGAAAGCGGTGTGCCGAGCTACCTCGTCGCCGACGGTTCGGAAGTCAAGGCCGAATGGTTCGCGCATGCGAAAACCGTGGGCCTGACCGCCGGGGCGTCCGCGCCCGAGGAGATGGTCGAAGATGTCATCGGCGCGTTGCGCGCGCTGGGTCCCGTCGACGTCACGACGATGGCGGGCCGTGAGGAAAAAGTCGAATTCAAGCTGCCGGCGAAGCTCACGCAAGCTGTCGCCCGCGAAGTTTAAGGAGGACATCTCTTGTCTATTCCGCTGCTCCAGCAAGTCCGCGTCGGCGCGTACATCACGCGCCAACACCTGTCCGGCAACAAACGCTATCCGCTCGCGCTGATGCTCGAGCCGCTGTTCCGCTGCAACCTCGCGTGCAACGGCTGCGGCAAGATCGATTACCCGGACCCCATCCTGAACCAGCGTCTGTCCGTCCAGGAATGCCTGGAAGCGGTCGACGAATGCGGCGCGCCGATCGTGTCGATCGCAGGCGGCGAGCCGCTGCTGCACAAGGAAATGCCGGAAATCGTCCGCGGCATCATGAAGCGCAAGAAGTTCGTCTACCTCTGCACGAACGCGCTGCTGATGGAAAAGAAGATGGACGACTACCAGCCGAGCCCGTACTTCGTCTGGTCGGTCCACCTCGACGGTGACGCGCAGATGCACGACCATTCGGTGTCGCAGGAAGGCGTGTACGACAAGGCGGTCGCGGCCATCAAGGAAGCGAAGCGCCGCGGCTTCCGCGTGAACATCAACTGCACGCTGTTCAACGATGCGATCCCCGAGCGCGTCGCGAAGTTCTTCGATACGCTGAAGCCGATCGGCGTCGACGGCATCACCGTGTCGCCGGGCTACGCGTACGAGCGCGCGCCGGATCAGCAGCACTTCCTGAACCGCGACAAGACGAAGAACCTGTTCCGCGAAATCCTGAAGCGCGGCGAAGGCGGCAAGCGCTGGTCGTTCAGCCAGTCGTCGCTGTTCCTCGACTTCCTGGCCGGCAACCAGACGTACAAGTGCACGCCGTGGGGCAACCCGGCGCGTACGGTGTTCGGCTGGCAGAAGCCGTGCTACCTGGTCGGCGAAGGTTACGTGAAGACCTTCAAGGAACTGATGGAAGACACGAACTGGGACAACTACGGCGTCGGCAACTACGAGAAGTGCGCGGACTGCATGGTCCACTGCGGCTTCGAAGCGACCGCCGTGATGGACACGATGGCGCATCCGCTGAAGGCGTTCGCCGTGAGCCGCAAGGGCATCAAGACCGACGGCCCGTTCGCGCCGGACATTCCGATCGACAAGCAGCGCCCGGCCGAGTACGTGTTCTCGCGTCACGTCGAGATCAAGCTCGAGGAAATCCAGCGCGCCGGCAAGGGCAAGCTGCAAAAGGCGGCGAAGCCGGCAGCCGCAGCGTAAGCGCGGTTCGCCACGCGGAGGTCACGCCTCCGCGCCGGCGGGAAAAAATGAAGCGCCACGGAGTCCGCTCCGTGGCGCTTTTGTTTTGGGCCGCGATTTTGCCTCGCGTTTCGCCGCCACCGTATCGATTGCCGCGACAGTCACGCATACGCTGAATCAACGCGACTGTGTCGGCTGCGCCGGTGCGTCCGGCCCTGTCTCCTCCATCCTCCCTGCGAAACCGGTGCGACGCTACGCGGCCAGCGATTCGGCCGCATGCATGCGCAGCTTCTGCGCCGCGCCCGCGACGAGCGCCGGCTGGCCGCTCGATGCAAACGCGCAGACGTGCTCCCACAGCTCGGCCAGCCGGTGCCGCGTGAGCGTCGTGACGCACGTGTCGTGCGCCGTGAGCACATGCTCGAGCACCGCGCATTCGTCGTCGCGCAGCGTCCATGCGCCGCTTTGCGACGCGCGCGCCACGCCCGCATCGAGCGCCCGTTCCGCATCGACGCACAGGTCGATGTCCGCGTCCGCGCATACCGCATCGTCGAGCGCCAGGAACACCAGGTAGACGCTCGTGCGCAAGCGCATCAGCAGCGCCTCGCTGCCATGCCCGCTACGCAGCGCGACGAGCGCCATGTGGCACTTCAGCGAGATGTCGCGTGCATGCACGGGCGGCAGCGGCAGCAGCCACTCGCGGGTCAGCGGCACGTGGCGACGGTTCTTCCGGGCGCCCTTCATGATGGGCTCCCGTCGGCAGGCGCATCGCTCGCGTCGAAAGCCGGCCATGCGATGCGGCACGCAGCGGCGTCGCGGCGCGCATCGCGCAGATACTTCGCACGACGCCGCGCGCCGTGCCCATCGTCGTGCCCATCGTCGCGCCGTGGCGTCGCTCGTGCGTCCGGCGGCCGGAGCGGCGCCGACGCGCGAGCGACGCCTGCAAATCGGATCGTGCAAGCCATGCTCGCCTCCTGCATCAGAACGTGTTCTCGCCCTTCAGGTAGTACGCGGTCTTCACGAAGAACGCCTTGACCGGATGGCCGCCCTGCGCATCGCGCGCGGCGCGCGCTTCCATTGCGGCATGCTCTTCGCGCGACCGGTCCGGCACCGGGTTGTGGACCCGTTCGAGCGCACGCTGCATCGCGAGCGGATAGTTCTGGTTGCCGGCCGACGTTGCGCGATAACCGGCGCGCGTCATCTGCATCAGTTGCGCGTCGGTTTCGGCACGCGCCGCCGACCAGCTCGACAGCGACGCATTCGAGGTGCCGTCGATGACGACGGACTGAGCGAAACTGACAGCGGGCAGCGCAGCGAGTGCGCAGGAAAGTACCGCAACGGGAACGAGGGATCGCATAGTGGCCTCCAGGTGGTTGTCCCCGCATCGATCATGTTCGACGATGCGTTGAAACCATCGTATGACGCGCTGCATTCCGTATGAATAGCCGATTCTGCAATTGATATTTTCGGTGTCGACACCCGGTGCGCAAATCGCGTCATGCGCGAATCCCGTCAAACAGGAATTTCTTTATTTCATTCAATGCCCTGATCGCCTTTGTTCAGACGATCCGAAGCAGCGCACGCCACGCTGTTTCAATTTCCGAAATGACATGTTGCCGATGCGATCACCACCGGCACACCCGCCGACAAGGCTTCCGGCGTGATATCGCGCGTGCGGACACTTCAATCGGTGGGCCCGTCGAATCGAACGGTTCTCGTGATTCAGGACAAGTTGTCGCTTCCGGATTGCCGGATCGAGACACGACGCGCACGGCAATGACGCGCGATAATCACGCATCGGCCGTTTCGCACGGCACCTCATGCATTCCCATTTTCATCGAGTCCGTCCATGGCTGCCCTCGACACCACCGCCATCCATAGTTGGCACGCACACGTCTATTTCGATGCGGCCAGCCGCGACGCGGCCTGGGCGTTTCGCCAGGTCGTCGACGAACGGTTCGGCACGGTCATCGAACTCGGCCGCTTTCACGAACGCCCCGTCGGCCCGCATCCGGCCTGGTCGTACCAGATCGCGTTCGACGCCGCGCGCTTCGACGAGATCGTGCCGTGGCTCGTGCTGAACCACGGCGCGCTCGATATCTTCCTGCACCCGAATACGAACGACGAACTGCGCGACCATCGCGATTGCGCGGTGTGGATCGGGAAGTCGTATCAGCTGAATCTCGACGCACTGGCCGGATAACGGCCGTCACGCAGCCGCCTGCGGCGCGGCGACATCCACGTTTCGGGTTGACGTGAAACGTCCCGCGGCGGCGCGCCCCTACAGTGGGTTCCGTTATCGATGCTTCGGGAACCCGTCATGTCACACGCCACCGCCGATGTCCGGCATATTTATGAAGGCTGGCACGCAGCCGTCGTCGCGCGCGACGTCGATGCGCTGATGGCGCTGTATGCCGACGACGCCGTACTCGAAACGCCGCTGATCGTCGTCACGCTGCCTGATCATGGCTCCGGCGTGCTGCACGGCAAGGCCGCGATCGGCGCATTCTTCGCGGCGGGCCTGCGCAATCCGGGCAACAAGCTCGGGCGCTGGTACCGCACCGGGTTGTTCTTCTCGGACCTGCGCGACGGGCTGATCGCGCATCATCGCGTGTACTGGGGATGGGTCGGCTTTCTCGCGCTGCGCGCCGCCACGCCGGCGCCGGAGCGCGCATGACGGCCGCCGCGCCAAACCGCGCCGCGGCCCGCCGTGTGCTCGCCGCGACCTGCGTGAGCTACACGCTCGTGCTGCTCGACGCGTCCATCGTCAACGTCGCGCTCACCGACATCGCCCAGACATTCGGCAGCCGCGTGGCCGGCCTGCAGTGGATCGTGAACGCGTACACGCTCGCGTTCGCGAGCCTGCTGATGACGGGCGGCACGCTCGGCGACCGGCTCGGCGATCGCGACGTCTATCTCGCCGGGCTCGCGGTATTCGTCGCCGCGTCGGCGCTGTGCGGCGTCGCACCGACCCTCCCGGCGCTCGCGATCGCCCGCGCGCTGCAAGGCGTCGGCAGCGCGATGCTGGTGCCCTGCTCGCTCGCGCTGCTCAACCGCGCCTTCCCCGCACCGGCCGCGCGCGCGTCGGCGACCAGCCTGTGGATGGGCTGCGGTGGCATCGCGATGGCGTCGGGCCCGCTGATCGGCGGCCTGCTGATCCATCTGTTCGGGTGGCGCAGCCTGTTCTTCGTGAACCTGCCGCTCGGGCTGGCCGGCATCTGGCTCGGCCGCTCGGTCGTGCGCGCCGCCGTCGTCGACGCATCGCGGCATTTCGACTGGGGCGGCCAGGCCGCGGCCATCGTTGCGATCGCGGCACTGATCGGCACGCTGATCGAAGGCCCGTCGCTCGGCTGGCGCTCGGCGCCGACCATCAGCGGCGCGGTGACGAGCGTCGTCGCGTGGAGCGCGTTCATCGCGATCGAAGCGCGGCGCCGCGAACCGATGCTGCCGCTCGCGTTCTTCCGCAACCGGCTGTTCGCCGGATCGACGGTCGTGTCGATGGCGTCGGCGTTCGTGTTCTACGGCTTGCTGTTCGTGCTCAGCCTGTTCTATCGGCAGGTCCGCGGCGCGAGCCCGCTCGATACGGGGCTCGCGTTCCTGCCGATGACCGCGATGGTCGCGCTCGGCGGGCTGGGTTCGGGCAGGCTGGTTGCGCGCTTCGGCGCGCGCGGCACGATGTGCGCGGCGTTCGCGCTCTATGTGGCCGGCGCGCTCGGCATGACGGGCATCGGCGCGACGACACCCGCATGGCTCGCCGTCGCGCCGATGCTCGCGATCGGCTTTGCATCGGGATTCATCTCGCCGGCCGCGACGTCGCCGGCGCTCGGGACGGTCGACCGGCGCCGCGCTGGTGTTGCAGCGGCAGCGCTGAACGCGGCGCGGCAGAGCGGATCGGCGCTCGGGGTGGCGATTTTCGGTGCGTGCATCGCGACGTTGCAGCCGTTTCCGGCGGCGATGCGGGTGGCGCTCGGGATCGCGACCGGATTGTCGGCGCTCGCCGCCGCGACGTGGTGGGTCACGGCGAGGCCGACACCGGCATCCGGCGAACCGGCCGCGCCGCTACAAACCGCCACGCGCCGGTAACGCAAGCTCCCGCAGGTGCGCGCGCGGCGGCGCAGCGCGCCGTCATTGTCTCAACGCCGCCTGCCGCTCACGCGACATACATCGCGACACTGACGAACTGGCACAGGCTCCCGGCCAGCACGAACAGATGCCAGATGCCGTGCCCGTGACGGATGCGCTCGTCGTTGATGAAGAAGTAGATCCCCGCGCTGTAGATCAGGCCGCCGGCCACGAGCCACGCGGTGCCGACCGGCGGCAGCGCGTGGATCAGCGGACGCACCGCGACGAGCGCGAGCCAGCCCATCGCCACGTACAGGATCATCGACAGCAGGCGCGTGCGCCGCCCGAGCGTCAGCTCCTGCACGATCCCGAATACGGCCAGCCCCCAGCTCACGCCGAACAGCGACCAGCCCCACGGGCCGCGCAGCGTGACCAGCGTGAACGGCGTGTAGCTGCCGGCGATCAGCAGGTAGATCGCCGAGTGGTCGCACTTCTGCAGGATCGCTTTCAGGCGCGGATTGCGCACGCTGTGATACAGCGTCGAGATCGCATAGAGCAGGATCAGCATCGCGCCATACACGCTGAAGCTCACCACTTTGTAAGGATCGCCTTCGAGCGCGCCCATCGTCACGAGCGCGACGAGACCGACCACCGACAGCACCGCGCCGACGAGATGGGAAATGCTGTTGAAACGCTCACCGACATGCACGACGTGTTCTCCTGCGGGTCCATCGGGAAAAGAGGAAACCCTATGATACCGGCCGGCGGAATTTGCCGTGCTGCGTTCAGGCAAACGGCGCAGCGCGCCGCCGGCCCGCCAAAGAAAAAAGCGCCGCGACATGCATCGCGGCGCTTCCCTTTCGATGACCGAACGGCCTGAACCGCCCGGTTCAACAGCACTTCCCCGCGCCCGACCCGTACCGCGCGTTCTGACGCTCGCGGAAGAATTCCTCATACGTCATCGGCTCGCGGTCCGGATGGGTCGCGCGCATGTGCGCGACGTAGGTGTCGTAGTCGGGCAGGCCGACCATCAGCCGCAACGCCTGCCCGAGGTAACGCCCCGCGCTGCGCAGGTCGCTGCCAAGATCGCTGAACATCGCGGCCTCCCCTTAACGTCCGCTGCCGAGCGCCTGCGCGGCCGGCATCGCTTCGTACGGCGTCTCGCGCACCGTCGGCTTCGACTCGCGGCGCGCGCGCAGCACGGCGATCACGCCGTACACCGCGATCGCCACGACGACGAAGATGAACAGCCCGGCCAGCGCCGCATCGATGTAGTCGTTGAAGATGATCCGCTTCATCTGCGCGATCGACTTCGCCGGCGCGAGCACCTTGCCTTCGTCCACCGCGGCCTGCAGCTTCGCGGCGTGCGCGAGGAAGCTGACCTTCGGGTTCGCGTCGAAAATCTTCTGCCAGCCGGCGGTCAGCGTGCAGATCAGCAGCCACACGGTCGGCACGATCGTCACCCACGCATAGCGCTCGCGCTTCATCTTGAACAGCACGACGGTGCCGAGCACCAGCGCGATCGCGGCGAGCATCTGGTTCGAGATGCCGAACAGCGGCCACAGCGTATTGATGCCGCCGAGCGGATCGACCACGCCCTGGTACAGGAAGTAGCCCCACGCGGCCACGCACAGCGCGGTGGCGACCAGGTTCGCCGGCAGCGACTCGGTGCGCTTGAGCGCCGGGTGGAACGTGCCGAGCAGGTCCTGCAGCATGAAGCGGCCCGCGCGCGTGCCGGCATCGACGGCCGTCAGGATGAACAGCGCCTCGAACAGGATCGCGAAGTGATACCAGAACGCCATCATCGCTTCGCCGCCGATCACCTGGTGCAGGATGTGCGCCATGCCGACGGCCAGCGTCGGCGCGCCGCCCGCGCGCGCGATGATCGTCGTTTCGCCGACGGCCTTCGCGGTCTGCGTCAGCATGTCGGGCGTCAGCACGAAGCCCCATTGCGTGACCGTGTTGGCCACCGCTTCCGGCGTCGAGCCGAGCACGGCGGCCGGTGCGTTCATCGCGAAGTAGATGCCCGGCTCGATCACGCAGGCGGCGACCAGCGCCATGATCGCGACGAACGATTCCATCAGCATCGCGCCGTAACCGATGAAGCGCGCGTTGGTTTCGTTGTCGATCAGCTTCGGCGTCGTGCCCGACGAGATCAGCGCGTGGAAGCCCGACACGGCACCGCACGCGATCGTGATGAACAGGAACGGGAACAGGTTGCCCGACCACACCGGGCCCGTGCCGTCGACGAACTTCGTCAGCGCGGGCATCTTCAGTTCCGGCGCGACGACCAGGATGCCGATCGCGAGGCCGAGGATCGTGCCGATCTTCAGGAAGGTCGACAGGTAGTCGCGCGGCGCGAGCAGCAGCCACACCGGCAGCACCGACGCGACGAAGCCGTAGCCGATCAGGATCCACGTGAGTTGCGTGCCCGTGAACGTGAACCACGCGGCGAGCGTCGGC
This sequence comes from Burkholderia sp. AU45274, assembly GCF_030482505.1. NCBI lineage: Bacteria > Pseudomonadati > Pseudomonadota > Betaproteobacteria > Burkholderiales > Burkholderiaceae > Burkholderia > Burkholderia sp. AU45274. The sequence continues at coordinate 301,393 of NZ_JAUJQE010000007.1, forward strand.
GAATCGTGCACGTGCTGGCCGAACGCGATCGATGCCATCAGCAGCACGAAGCCGATGATCGACACTTCGCCGATGCGGCCCGGACGGATGTAGCGCGTGTAGACGCCCATGAACAGCGCGATCGGGATCGTCGCGGCGACGGTGAACGTGCCCCACGGCGAATTGGTCAGCGCCTTCACGACGATCAGCGCGAGCACCGCGAGGATGATCACCATGATCAGGAACGCGCCGAACAGCGCGATCACGCCGGGCACCGTGCCGAGCTCCATCTTGACGAGATCGCCGAGCGAGCGGCCGTCGCGGCGCGTCGAGATGAACAGCACGATGAAATCCTGCACCGCGCCGGCGAACACGACGCCGGCCAGGATCCACAACATGCCGGGCGTGTAGCCCATCTGCGCGGCGAGCACGGGCCCGACGAGCGGGCCGGCGCCGGCGATCGCGGCGAAGTGATGGCCGAACAGCACGTACTTGTTGGTCGGCACGTAGTCGAGGCCGTCGTTGTACTTGACGGCCGGCGTCATCCGCAGCCCGTCGAGCTGCATGACCTTGCTGGCGATGAAACGGCTGTAGAAGCGATACGCGATCAGATACACGCAGACTGCGGCGATCACGATCCAGAGGGCACTGACGCGTTCGCCGTGAGCGAGTGCGATCGTGCCGAACGCGAACGCGCCGAGCAGCGCGACCGCGATCCAGAGCAGGGTACTGGAAGCCCGATTCATGGCGTCTCCTGGTCTCCAATGTGTTTTTGAGTGGATGCGGCGAGGGGCCGAACCCGCGTGACGTCGATGCGTCGTGCCGCAGCCTCGCAGAGGTCGCGGCGATGGGCCGTAGTATTCCGCGCGACCGGGGCGGCTTACAAGCGGATAACTACGTATGCGGAGCTACGTAGAATTACGTAGGCGCATGGCGCGGGCACGACGTCGTCGCCATGTTGCGCAAATGTCCAGCTGCGTGCGGGAAGAGACTTGTAATCACCTTTGCCTGAGGTGTCACGAAGTTGAGTTTTCAGGGCGGACAGAAGGCGGAGTAGCCGAATATTGACTCGGCCAAGATAGAGGTATGTACCTATATAACGACGGTTATCATGGTATAAAGTGTAACAGAAAAAATTAAAACTTCTTCCAAAATTATGTCATGACCAAGAAATCAAAATCAGCGGGGCGTAAGTCGAGAGATTTGGGTGCAGTAGATAGTGATTTGGCGCTGCCAGCGTCAACGGTCCCAGCTGAGGGCATCGAACTGGTCTTCGGATTGGTCGGACCTACTGGCGTAGATTTAACAATGGTTTGTGATGCTCTCCGTGCTCAGCTTACAAATGTAGGATATGAACCGTTTGTGGTGAACCTGAGCAAGCTGATACCAAGGATCACTAAGCCGAATGCGTTCGAGCCAGCCAATGAATATGATCGGATCAAGTCACTCATGAAGATGGGGACGAAACTACGAGAAAATACTGGGCAGGCTGATATTGTTGCGAGATTAGGGGTTGCGGAAATTCGGGCATTGCGAGAGGCTCGAAACAATAATCCGTTAAAACCGATCCCACGGGCCGCATATATTGTTCGATCTCTTAAAAGACCCGAGGAGGTCGAGTTGTATAGAACAATATACGGAAAGGCATTTACGCTGATCTCGGTTTATTCTCCACGAGATGCTCGGTTGAAGCATATGCGTAGGAAATTTTCGCAAATTGCTGGTGTAAGCAGAACTGCCGATGAGTTGGCGGCGGAGCTTATTAATCGAGATTACGCGGAAGAGGGTAGTAAAAGGTATGGCCAAGGCGTAAGTGAGACCTTCCCGTTGGCCGATTATTTTCTGACAACCGATTCGAAAATGGTTGTTGAAGAAAATGTCAAGCGACTAATATACTTGATTTTTGGCGACCCCTATATCTCGCCGACCCGCGATGAGCAGGGCATGTTCTTTGCACAAGCCTCTGCTCTGCGTTCATTAGATCTGTCCCGCCAAGTTGGGGCTGCCATTATTTCAAGGGACGGTGATCTGTTATCTACTGGTTGCAACGAAGTACCCAAGCATGGCGGAGGACTTTACTGGGGCGAAGATTCGAACCGAAAACGAGATGTAGAGATTGGGCACGATACTAACGTCGCAATTAAGCGCGAGATAGTCGAGGACGCATTTGCACACCTCCGCGAAGCGGGTTGGTTGTCGGATGAGGCTAAGAAGAAAAATAACTCGCTGCTTGCGGATGAAAGTTTATTTGTTGGCAAGGCATTTTTGCGAGGATCAAAATTATTCGATGTTATCGAGTTTGGCCGCGCTGTTCACGCTGAAATGGCCGCAATTACGCAGGCGGCCAGAAATGGAATATCTTTGTCCGGAAACAGACTGTTTTGCACAACTTTTCCATGTCATATATGTGCACGCCATATTGTTTCGAGCGGATTGTCGGAAGTTGTGTTCATTGAACCTTACGAGAAAAGTCGCACTAAAGATTTGTATGATGATTCGATTGCCGTTGAACCATCGGAGCCGTCATCAACCAAGTCTAACTTTCGCGCCTTCGTGGGGGTCGCTCCTCGGCGTTATATGGCGTGGTTTAAAATGGCGTCGGATCGAAAGGACAAAATGGGGAGCACGCTTAATCTAAGTAACTATGCAAAAACGCCACGAGTTAAAAGATATGTTTTGACTTATCTTGCCCTTGAGGATATAATAATCAAGGAAACTATTATGCCCGCGAAGTAAAGGAGAGCGCTATGGAAGATAAACAAACGGTCCGATTTCTGGCCCAGTTTGAAGCCTCTAAAAAGAATGTTGCAGAATGGCCGGGCTGGATGCGAGATGCAGCAAAAGTTGCAACTGCATCATTTCCAGAGAGTCAAGTAGGAAAAGATGCTATGAAAGGCACTGCTCACGAAAAGCAAGCGAAAGCTAAGTAATTAAAATTCGTCGAATGATTTTGGCGCTTGAATGCGTCGGGGGTACTTTCTGTCCCTGCGCTAATAAGTGCCAATTTTGTGCTTGTTTTGTCTGGATTCGATGAGCTATTTGCCATCCGAAGGCAGCGTTTGACCACCATCAAGAGTCGTCTAACTTGCTCCCAGAATGCGGCTGAAACTCCCATGTAATTGGGAACTGTATTTCCACAAAAAATTGGAGGAAGTGGCGGAAAGTATTGATTTGATGTGGTTTTGTGTCCGCAAGCCGTGCACATTCGTGCGATATGTACACAACCGCATTGCCCGCGCGATACCCCGTGTCGAGAGAGTCGATATCGCCGGGATGCGCACCAAAATACCCGGTCAGCCATTGGGTAGGGCCGTACGGAATATGCCGTATATTGAGGCCCGACGGTCAAGGCACCGTAGGCCGGGTTAGGATTACGGATTCAGTCTCAAGACCACGCTGCGCATTCAGGCCGAGGGGATCAAGCAGTAATGAAACGGCAGAGGCCGGCCGGCGGCGGGAAGAAGACTACGTTAGCGTAATTTCGCACTAGCGGTTCACTCAGCTGCGGACCTGATGGGTTTGCCGGTCCCAAGCATCCTGATTATTGGTAGCCCAACGAAGAACATCAGCGAAGGTGAAAATCCCGAGTTGGTGCGTGCTCAAACAACGAGATCGACAAGCTGACCAAGGAGCGAGAGGACCAACCAATCCAGTTCTCTCCAATAGATTCCCATCTAGTTTTGCGCTAGGACGACTTTGCTGACGTCATGCTGACGCGCATGACGGACAAGCCTGACCGTCAAACGCCTCGTCAATCATTCGCAGCCCCTATGCGCCGCAGCAACAACGCCTCGGCGGCCAGCGAATGCCACCAATACTCATCAAGCGCTAGGCGATCAAAACGCTCGACGCGGGAATAGTTACAAAATTACCTATAGCGCTTGGAAAAGGCACAAATTTGTGCAAACCAACGTCGTGCGGTGATTGATCGCGAACGGCGAGCCACATACAGTGTTCACCTGCCTCCCTTCCGGAACTGTCATGCCGCTCAGATTTCAGAAGATGAACGCAAATGGCGACGACTTCGCCATCGTCGACCTGCGCGGTCAGGATCAAGCGCCCCCCATCGCCCCGGATCTGGTGCGGCGCATGGGCGACCGGCGTTTCGGCATCGGCTTCAACCAGCTCGCGGTCGTGTCGGACTGCGACGACGCGGCGGCCCGCGTCGCGTTCTGGAACGCGGACGGCACGCCGCTCGACACCTGCGGCAGCGCGACGCGCGGCGTCGCATGGCAACTGATGCGGGAAACCGGCCTGTCGTCGCTCGTGCTGCGGACGCCCCGCGGGTATCTCGTGTGCTCGACGGAGGCGAACGGCCTGATCACCGTCGAAATGGGCCGGCCGCTCACCGGCCGGCGCGACGTGCCGCTCGCCGAGGCCCTCGACACCCTCGCGCTGCCGCTGCCCGGCGCGCCGGCCGCGTGCAACATGGGCAATCCGCACTGCACGTTCTTCGTCGACGATCTCCGCGCGATCGATGTCGCGGTGCTCGGCCCGGCCATCGAAACGCACCCGCTGTTTCCGCGGAAAACCAACGTGCACTTCGTTCAGGTCATCGATCGCACGCATATTCGCCTGCGCATCTGGGAGCGCGGCGGCGGCGTGCCGCTCGGTTCGGGATCGTGTTCGTGCGGGGCGGTCGTCAATGGCATCCGGCGCGGGTTGCTCGACGAGACCGTGCGGGTCGAGTGCGACGGCGGCGACGTGACGGTGCGTTGGGACGGCGCCGGCAGTGTGCTCCTGAGCGGGCCGGTCACATTTGGGTTCAGCGGAGTATGGCCGTGACGGCCGACGACGCACACACGTTCCAGGCACTGCGTCCGCGCCTGCAGAAGATCGCGTACCGGATGCTCGGCTCCATCGCGGACGCCGAGGACATCGTGCAGGACGTCTGGCTGCGCTGGCACGACACGGCACGCGACGGGATCGAGAACACCGAAGCGTGGCTCGTCGCCGTCACGACACGCACGTCGATCGACCGCCTGCGCGCGGCAAAGATCCGGCGCGAGCAATACGCGGGGATCTGGCTGCCCGAGCCGGAACTCGACGCATCACCGGCCACGCCCGAGGAAATGACCGAGCGCGCGAACGACGTGTCGGTCGCGTTCCTGCTGCTGCTCGAACGGCTGACGCCGGAGGCGCGCGCCGCCTTCCTGCTGCATGAAATCTTCGAGATCGACTACGACCGGATCGCCGACGCGATCGGCAAGTCCGAAGCCGCGTGCCGGCAACTCGTCAGCCGTGCCAAGGCGCGGCTGCGCGACGACGCCTCGCCTCGCCACGCGGTGCCGCGCGAAACGCACCACCGGTTGCTGCAGACGTTCTCGCACGCGCTCGCGCAGGGCGACTTCCCGTCGATCCAGGCGCTGCTCGCCGAAGACGCGATCCTGATCGGCGACGGCGGCGGCAAGGTCCGGAGTGTCCCGAGGCCCATGGTCGGCAGCCGGCGTGTCGCACAACTGTTCTATGCGACGTGGCTGCGCCACGGCAGCGGGGTCGAGATGCGGTCCGTCGTGCTCAACGGCCAGTGGGCCATGCTGCGCTTCATCGACGGACAGCTCGACGCCGCGATGTCGTTCGAGACCGACGGTACACGCATCGTCCGGATTCTCGTGCAGCGCAACCCCGACAAGCTCGCCCGGCTCGCGGCAACCTGCACCGCCGGTTGACGTGCGCGCCTCGAGCGCCAGCGAAGCTCGTACTCGTGCTCGTGCTCGTGCTCGTGCCGGCAAAAATCCTGCCCGCCCGCCGCCGCGTCGCTTTTTTAGAAAAATTGGCGGGCGGTGTCACAGGCCGCTGTGCTGAAACGTCTAGTCGCGTATGGACACCACGATTCCAGCACCTTTATGCCAGATACTTCCATCCGCCGCCCTGACGCCGACGATCCGTTCGCGCGCAGCTTCTCGACCTGCTACGCCGGCGTGGTCACCTTCCTGGCCGTCGTCACCGAAGGCAGCTTCGCGCGCGCCGCCGATCGCCTCGGCGTCGGCCGCTCGTCGGTCAGCCGCCACGTGCAGCGGCTCGAGGACCGGCTCGACGCGCGCCTGTTCCAGCGCACGACGCGCAGCATGTCGCTGACGCGCGAAGGCGAACGCTTCTATGAAAACTGCCGCCCCGGCATCGAACAGCTCGCGCAGGCGCTCGAGGACATGCGCGAGCTGCGCAGCGGCCCGCCGAGCGGACACCTGCGGATCGGCTCGACGCCCGGCTTCGGCCGCAAGATCATCGCGCCGCTGCTGGGCGATTTCCACGCGCAGTATCCGGACATCACGCTCGAGCTGCTGCTGAACGACCGGCCGGCCGATTTCTCCGCCGACCGCATCGACGTCGCGTTTCGCGACGGTCGCATGGAGGACAGCGCGATCGTCGCGCGCCAGTTGATTCCGATGCAGATGATCGTCTGCGCGTCGCCGTCGTACGCGCACCGGCACGGCTTGCCGCGTCACGTGGACGAGCTGGCGCAGCATCGCTGCATCAACCTGCGCACCGCGTCGGGCCGCGTGACGGAATGGGAATTCAAGGTCGACGGGCTGGCGCAGCAGCACCAGCTCGCCGCGCATCACACCTTCAACGACACGGATCTGGTCGTGCGCGCGGCGCTCGACGGGCTCGGCATCGCGCAACTGCCCGCGTACCAGGTGTGCGACCTGCTCGCCGACGGGCAACTGGTGAGCTGCCTCGGCCAGCACGCGCCGGACGACGGCGGACACTATCTGTGTTACCTGAGCCGCAAGCACCTGCCGACGCGCATCCGCGTATTCATCGACTACATGATCGAACAGACGCGCGCACGCGACCTGCAGTGCCTGACGACGATGACCACGGTGACCACTGTAACGACGACGGCACCGCTGGAGCCGGTCGATTGATGCATTCGAAGCAACACCGTGAGCACCTGTGGGGCTCTACCGGATCGCGCGGCATCTGCCTACGATGCGGGTTGATCGAACGGCGTGCGGGCATCGCGGCGCGCCATTCGGCAACGTGCCGGCGCACGCGTGCGAATGCGATGCGCGCCGGCTTCGACCGATTCAGGCGGCGCGTCTCTCGCGCGCCCGTTCAAGGAGAGCAATCGTGAAGATCGTCGTGATTGGTGGTACCGGCCTCATCGGCAGCAAAGTCGTCAGGAACCTGATCGCGCGCGGCCACGACGCCCTGGCGGCAGCGCCGTCGACCGGCGTCGATACGATCACGGGCGCGGGGCTGGGCGACGCGCTGGCGGGCGCGGACGTCGTGGTCGATCTCGCGAACTCGCCGTCGTTCGAGGAAGCGGCCGTGAAGGCATTCTTCGAGACGTCGGGGCGCAACCTGTTCGCCGCGGAGCGCGCGGCGGGCGTGCGCCATCACGTCGCGCTGTCGGTGGTCGGCACCGACCGCCTGCAGCAAAGCGCGTATTTCCGCGGCAAGCTCATTCAGGAAGACCTGATCCGCGCAGCAGGCGTGCCTTATACGATCGTACGCTCGACGCAGTTTTTCGACTTCGTCGGCGCGATCGCACAATCGAGCGCCGATGGCGACACCACGCGGCAGGCCACCGCGTTCTTCCAGCCGATTGCATCCGACGACGTCGCGGCCGCCGTCACCGATGTCGCGCTCGACGCACCGCGCAACGGCATCGCCGAAATCGGCGGCCCCGATCGGGTGCGGATCGCCGACCTGGTCGAGCATTTCCTGAAGATCACGCACGACCCGCGCACGGTGGTCAGGGACGCAGGCGCCGATTACTTCGGCGCGATACTGCAGGACGACACGCTCGTCCCCGCGCCCGGCGCGCGCCTCGCTGCGACGACCTTCGATACGTGGTTCAAAAAAAACCAGCCCGCGCGCTGAGCCGCACCGCAGGATCGCGCACACCATGACGCCGCTACGGCCGCCGCCGCTCTCGCTGCTCGACAAGTATCGCGGGCGGGAACCACAGACGCTCTATTCGACGACGGTGACCGTCACGGGCGGGGCAGCGGAGCATGGCCGCGCATCGGGTGTCGCGCGTTCCGACGACGGCCGCCTCGACGTGGCGCTGCGCCTGCCGTCCGCACTCGGCGGGCCGGGCGACGGCCCGAACCCGGAGCAACTGTTTGCCGCGAGCTATGCGGCGTGCTTTCACGGGGCGCTGAGCCTGCTCGCCACGCGAGCCGGCGTGTCGATCGCCGGCGCGTCGGTCAGCGCATCGGTCGACTTCTGCCGCGATCCGGTGGATGGGCTGTTCATGCTGAACGCGAACATTCGCGTGCAGCTGCCGGGGGTCGAGCGCACGGTGGCGGAAGAACTCGTCCGCAATACCGAGCGCTTCAGCCCTTATACGAAGATGGCGCACGAAGGCATCAGCCACATTGTGGCGCTCGCGCCACCGGACGATCCGTCGAACGGCTGACCGCAAACAAAATACCCGGCGCGTTGCGCGCCGGGTATTGCCAATCCGTGCTCGCTCAGTGCTTGTCGTCGAGCTTCTTCGGCTTCGGCGGCGACGGCACCTTCGCGTACTGGAACGCAGGCGTCGCCTTCAGCGCATCCTTCGTCGCGCCCGGCAGGTAGATGTTGCCGTTGCGCACGTCGAGCGATGCGATCGGCACCGCGACGTCATGCGCGGCCACGCCAAGGAAGCCGCCGGCCGACACGATCGCCGCCGATACCGAGCCGTCCGGCGCGACGATCAGGTCGCGCACGGTGCCGACCTTCTGGTTCTCGTCGTTGTAGACGGCCTTGCCGAGCACGCTCTTCTTCACGCTCCAGCCTTCGAGCAGCGCCTGCGATTGCTCGACGGTCACGCTGATCGGCTGCGCACCCGCGATCTGCGCATGTGCGCTGACGCTCGAGGCGAGGACGGTTGCTGCGATGAGGGTCTTGTAGAAAGCCATGCTGTTATGCACTCCGGTGAATTGTTGTCGGTGTCGGCGGCCGGCCAAGCCGCCTCCGTGCATGCGCCGCGTGAAACGAGAAGGCCTCTGTACGACGCATCACACCGGCCCATGTTAGCGCCACTCGCGAAACGCTGCATCGGACGTGATGGCGCAGCCGCTGTCAGGCGCCTCTTGCCATGGCGACATTACGGACACCGCAGCGAATCGCGTACATCGCCCTCGTCACGCGCTGCGCGCCTGCGCGCGCCGTTGCCGCACCGCCTCCGCCAGCACGTCGAGCACCGGCTCCGTCTGCGTCCAGCTCAGGCATGCATCCGTGATCGAGACGCCGTACTTCAGCGGCACACCCGGCTTCAGGTCCTGGCGCCCGGCCTCGAGATGGCTTTCGACCATCACGCCGACGATCCGCTGCTCGCCCTGCGACAGTTGCCGCGCGAGATCCTGCGCGACGTCGATCTGCCGGTCGTGCGACTTGTTCGAGTTCGCGTGCGAGCAGTCGACCATCACCTGCTCGCGCAGGCCCGCCTTGCGCAGCACCGCGCAGCTCGCCTCGACATGTTCGGCGTCGTAGTTCGGGCCGTTCTTGCCGCCGCGCAGGATCACGTGCGCGTCGTCGTTGCCGCGCGTCTCGAAGATCGCGGCCATCCCCATCTTCGTCATGCCCATGAACGCATGGCTCGCGGCCGCGGCGACGATCGCGTCGGACGCGACCTGCACGCCGCCGTCGGTGCCGTTCTTGAAGCCGATCGGGCAGCTCAGGCCCGACGCGAGCTGGCGATGGCTCTGGCTCTCGGTCGTGCGCGCGCCGATCGCGCCCCACGCGATCAGGTCGGCGATGTACTGCGGGCTCAGCAGGTCGAGGAATTCGGTCGATGCCGGCAGGCCGAGCGCGTTGATGTCGAGCAGCAGTTGCCGCGCGGCGCGCAGCCCTTCGTTGATGCGGAAGCTGCCGTCGAGGCGCGGATCGTTGATGTAGCCCTTCCAGCCGACCGTCGTGCGCGGCTTCTCGAAGTAGACGCGCATCGTGATCAGCAGGTCGTCCTTCAGCGCATCGGCGGCCGCCTTCAGGCGGCGCGCGTAATCGAGCGCCTGGTCGTGATCGTGGATCGAGCACGGGCCGACGACGAGCAGCAGCCGGTCGTCGCGGCCGTGCAGGATGTCGCCGATCGCGCGGCGCGTATCCTCGACGAGCGTCTGCGTGGCGGCCGGCACCGGCAGTTCGTCCAGCAGCAGCGCCGGCGAAATCAGCGGGCGCACGGCGCCGATGCGGACGTCGTCGATGCGCGTGGTGTCCTGCGTCGCGTCGGCGCTGCCTACCTCGCGATCGTGGGAAGGATTGTCGAGGTTCTGCATGGTGATTCTCCGGGGGACGTCTGGAATGATGGGCAGGCTCGATTATGGCACCCGGGCGGGACGGTGGCGGGTTGCGGCGGGGGGACCGACGCGGCGGCCTTGCCGCAGCGCGACGCAGATCAAAAGGCAAAAAGAAAAAGGCGACCCGCGAAGGGTCGCCCGGCCATGCACCGCATCGCACGCGGCGTTGCGGCTAGTGCAGCGTCTCGGGCGCCAGCGAATTGCTCGGCAGCAGCGACGTCAGCCAGCAATTGCTCGGCGCGGCCCTCCCGTTGAAACGGTCGTAGAGCCACGGCAGCATGCCGGCCACCCACGGCACGATCGCGCCCGCATGTTCGAGCGGATACTCGTTGTACGTGACCGGCGTGCCGCTGGCGCAGAACTTCTGCGCCAGCGCGCGCACGTCGTACGCCATCATCACGCCGTCGCCCACCTGGCTGCTGAAGGTGCCATCGAGCGCGCCCGCCGTGCCCTGGCCGATGAACATCGGGATCGTCGGCGATGCGGCCAGCCCCGCATTCACCTTGTTCGCATACGTCACGTACACGGGAATGCTGTTGATGTCGTTCGCGTATTGCGGCTTGAACAGCGTGCCCCAGCGCAGCCCCGTGTACTTCGGCAGGATGTAGGCGAGCGACTGGCTCTGGATGTCCTTGAACACGGCGACGCCGGTATCGCTGAGATAGGGCGTCAGGTCGAAGCCGTAGCCGCGCGACAGCCCGGCCAGCGCGGCCGCGGCCACCCCGCCCCACACGATGCTGCCGTCGACGTAGCGCAGGTTGTGCGCGGGATCGACCAGCACGCCGCCTTCCGCCGCGCCGACGAGCTGCCTGTTGATCTCGGGCGCATAGCTCGGCGCGAGCTGCGCGGCCCAGTTCGTCGCGATCGCGCCGCCGGAATAGCCGATCATCGCGACCTTGCTCGACGGATTCAGGCCCGTGGACGGCGTATTGAGCGCCGCGCGGATCGAATCGAGCGTCGTCATCCCGTATTCGGGGCCGGCGGCGAAGTCGGCCGTCTGGCCTTCCGTATCGGGCACGATGACGTTGTAGCCGAGCAGCAGCAGCGTCGACAGCGGGATCGATTCCGCGCTGTAGAGCAGCGTGCCGACGTTGATGATCTTGGTCACGTCACGGTCGCCGGCGATCACCTGCGACGGCTCGTCGTACGGGTTCAGCGAATCGTAGGCCGACTGGTACGAGATGGCCTGGCCGTTGCTGACCGGGCTCCGGATCACGGACGTCACGTTGACGACCGGCTGGTTCAGCGCGTTATGGGTGCGATACAGCAACTGCTGCGCGGTCAGCGCGGTGGGGATGCCGGCCACGTGGTAGGTGACGTTGCGCGTCTTGAGCACCGTGCCCGGTGGAATCGATGCCAACGGCGTGGTGCCGGTGTACGTGTAGAACGGGTCGGATACGGCTGGCGCGGCGGCGCTGGCTGCCGGCGCGTTGATGGCCAACGCGGCGGACATCGCTGCCGCGGCCATCATGAAACGTCTGGAGGACATGGTTGGGGCCCCTGGGATAACCTGCTTTCATCGAAGGAAGTTCGCGGTGTTGCAGACCATCGCGTGTGCCGCTTCAAAACCGTTTCCGAGCCATCGACTGTCTCCTGTGAATGAGTAATCCGGCCTGTTCTGAACCTGTAATTTTAGTAGGACTACAAACCGGATGAATTGAAGCACAACGAGCGCGCGCTCGATGGGCGTTTTCGATTGTTTGAAGGTAAACGTCTAAATCGGTCGTCGCGCGATGCAGGGTCGCTCCGGTCATTCGGCCGACTGTCCGCGTGTTGTCGAAGTGCCGTACGATCACGGCTGTCCGGTACCGAAGGCCGCGTCGTGCGATGCCGGCCGCGCCGCATACTGACTGCCTGTAACCGATCGCTCCCTGCCCAACCGATACGCCACGATGACCGTCTCCGAACTGCTCCGCGCCATCCGCCAACCGTATGCCGACCTGCTCGCGAAAGCGGCGGCGCAACCGGCCGTGATCGTCGAACCGGCCTACCGGCGGGCCGACGGCACGCTCGCCACCGAAGGGCCGCTCGCGTTGCCGTGCCGGGCCGACCTCATCGCGACCGAAGGCAAATCGGCGGGCCAGCCGGCGATGGTCGATTCCGCCACGCAGCTGGCGTTCGAGCCGTTGGAATTCGACCTCGAAACAGCGGCCGTGTCGATCCGCCCGTTCGTGTGGGACTGGGCCGCGATCGAGGCCGATGGTCTCGACGAAAGCGCGGCCGTCGAGGCGTTCAAGGCGTGGTTCTTCGCGTGGTTCGACGTCGACGACGAGAACACGCCGGCCGAAGACGGCCTGCACGGCATCGCTCACTACCTGTCGGAACCGGTTCGCACGGAACACGGGTGGCGCGTCAACGCGGATCTCGGCTCCGCGCCCGAGACGGCCGTCGAGGATCTGCTGTTCCGGCTCGTCGATGCAGGCGCGACGCGGATCGTGCTCGGTTGATGCCGCACTTCATTCTTCACCGGCCCATCATGAAAAAAATCCTTGCCGCCCTGCTGCTCTGCGCGTCGCTGCCCGCGTTCGCCAAGGTCTCCACCGAGGTGTACTGCTTCAAGTCGGACGGCGACAAGCCCGTGCGCTTCGAGATGCGCACCTACTACGACGACGCCGTCGGCTGGTCAGGCGGCATGGTTCGCTATGCGAAAGCGAAAACGGCGCTGCCGCTGGTGGTCGAGCACGTGGACGAGGAAGTGCTCGCCGAGGGCCGCCCGCACCAGTTCACGACAACCTGGGTCGAGATGGTCGACGGCAGGATCAACGGGCGCTACGAGATGATGTCGCAGGGCGCGATGATCTATTCGATGACCTATACCAGCGCGCGCACCGGCAAGCAGACCGCGTTCGGCAGGGTACTGGACGTCGACGCGTCCGAACAAACCGGGTGCCGCTGGTGATGCGCCCGCTGATCCGGATCGTGCTGGTGATGATCGCGCTGCGCGCGGGAGCGGCCGACGCCGCGCCGCGGGTCGTCTATCGCGGCTTGCTGCAAGGCGCCGGCGAGATCGTGATGGAACTTGACCGCCGCCCGGCGGGGAACGGCACGATCTCGGGTCGCTATTTCTATACGCAGTACGGCATCGACATTCCGCTGCACGGCGACCCTGCGCAGCTCGTCGAGCCGCTCGAGCGCACCGCGTTGCCGGACGACGTGCGCGACATGACGGGATACAGCGACGGCGCCGACTTCGACCATCCAGCGGCAACCTGGCGCGGCACGCAGGACAAGAATGGCTATCGCGGCCAATGGACCGACGCACGCACCGGCAAGACGCGCAGCTTCACGCTGCGACGCATCGCTGAATACGATCCCGATGCGGTCGCGCCCGGCTCCGTCGAAGCCATCACCGACCGCATCGCCGGCGGCGTCGGCAGCGGTATCGCCAACGGCGTGGCCATCGACATGCGGCAGGCGCCTTATGCGACGCTGAAGCTTGCCGGGCACGCGCAGCCCGCAGGCCCCGAGATCGGCGACGGCACCGTCGCGTACCGGATGTGGCGCGACCCGCGCACGGAGCTCATGTATCCGCGTCTGAGCCGTCATCCCGATCCCGCGGTCATGGCACGGGTCAACCGCCTGCTCGAGCAGCAGCACTGGCAGATGAATCTCGCCGCGCTCGCATGTGCTTCGACTCGCTATACCGAAGACGGGCCGGCCGCCGGTTTGCTCGGCGGCTTCGACGACGAACAGGTGAAGGTCACGTGGCTGTCACCTGCGGCACTCGGCATCGTGGAATCGGGCAGTACGTTCTGCGGCGGCGCCCATCCGAACAATCACTACCATCCGGTCACGTTCGACCTGCTGCGCGGCGCGTATCTCGACTGGAATCGCGTGATCGACGCGACTACGGCGGGCAAGGACGGCGATCCGGGAACAAGCCCCGCGCTGGTGAGCTTCATTACGCGGTTGCGTGACAAGGCGACACACGGTCGGCAAGTAACGGACGGCGAAGGCGAGTGGCTGTCGTGCGCCGACGTGTTCCCCGAGTATCTGGCGTTCGAACTCGATGCGCCCGGCAAGCTGTCGTTCGTCGTATCCGGAATCGGTCACGCGGCGGGCGCCTGTCTCGGGCCGCAACTCGATGTGCCGTTTGCCGCGCTGGCACCGATCCTGAAACCGGGCGGTTCGCGCTATCTCGTATCGGGCGTCAAGCTGAAGTAACGCGGCGATGCGGGTAGTCCCCGCATCGCGCCCCGACCCGGCCGTGCCGCGACGTGGCCATCCCGTGGCGGGCCACCGCCGCCATCTACATCAGCCCGCGTCGCCTTGCGCGTCGACGTCGATGCCCAACTCGCCGGCCATCCGCAGAACCAGCGCATTCAACCGCGCCACTTCATCCGCGAGGCGCTTCTGTTCGGCCTTCAGCGCTTCGAATTCGGAAGGCGGCACGGAATCCGCGCCGCCGGCCTCCGCGCTCGCGAAATCGGCCAGATTCACTTCGCCGCACATCAGGTGCATCCAGCGGTTCTCGCGCGCGCCCGGTGCACGCGGCAGCCGGACGACGAGCGGCTGCGCACGCGCCGCGAGTTCGTCGAGAAACGCCTCGACCGACGAGATGTCCGCGAAACCGTGCAGGCGCGCGCTGTTCAGGCGCAGTTCGGCGGCCGTCTGCGGGCCGCGCAGCAGCAGGATCGTCAGCAGCGCGATCGCCTGGCTCGGAATGCCGAGCACGCGGTTCATGTTGTGCTCGAAACGCGGCACGCGACTGCTGCTGCCTTCCATCACGATGCTCAGGTGCTTCAGCCCGTCGAGCGCGGTCGTGACCTCATCCTCGCTGACGTTCATCACCGGCGAGCGCGCGGTTTTCTGGTTGCAGCCCGCGGTCAGCGCATTCAGCGACAGCGGATAGGTGTCCGGCACCGTGTGCTGTTTCTCGACGAGCACACCGAGAATGCGGGCCTCGAGGGGCGTGAGTTCGCGAAGGGCGCGTGGCGTGGGCGTATCCGGCGTGGTGTTCATGAGTGGGTCGCAGCGTGCAGCAGGTGAAGGGAAACGGTCGCGGCCCGTCCGGCATCGCGCACGGGCGAGCCATATGATAGCTCGCGTCGCGTGGCCCGGCGCCGCGCGGCGTGCCGGCGCGCGCACTTGCCGCAGCAGGCTTTCGTCCAACGTATCGGCGAGCCCGCGCCGCGCGGCGTCGGATACGCGCAGCCCCGCGGATTCCGCGTCCGCACGCACGGCGGCGTTTGCACGCCCCGCATGCGAGCGCTACGATATGCGTCACCCCGACGTCTGCGGCGCCGCGCGACCGCCATCGCACGCAATACCACGCATCGTCCGTCCCGCACGCCATGCCGCCACGCATGCGCACCGCGCGTCGACGCCGCTCATCCCGTTCACCCCTTCGACCCGTTCACCACCATGACCGCATCCTCTTCCGCCCCGCACGTGCGCGCCATCGTCACCGGACACACTCGCGGCCTCGGCGCGTCGCTCGCCGAGCAACTGCTGCTGGAAAGCGTCGCCGTGCTCGGCGTGTCGCGCAGCCGCCATCCGTCGCTCGCGTCGCAAGCCGGCGACCGTTTCGCCGAAATCGAACTCGACCTGTCGGACACGGCGGCCGTCGCGGCCTGGCTGGCCGGCGACACGCTGCGCCGCTTCGTCGACGGCGCGTCGATCGTGCTGCTGTTCAACAACGCCGGCATCGTCGACCCGATCGGCCCGCTCGCCGCGCAAGACCCGGCGATCGTCGCGCGCGCGGTCGGCGTGAACGTCGCGGCGCCGCTGATGCTGTCGGCCGCGCTCACGCAAGCGGTATCGGCCACGACCGAATGTCGGGTCCTGCACGTGTCGAGCGGGGCGGCACGCAACGCGTACGCGGGCTGGAGCGTCTACTGTGCGACCAAGGCGGCACTCGATCACCATGCGCGCGCAGTCGCACTCGACGCGAACCGCGCGCTGCGGATCTGCAGCGTCGCGCCGGGCGTCGTCGATACGGGCATGCAGGCGACGATCCGCTCGACCAGCGAAGACAACTTCCCGATGCGCGAGAAATTCGACCAGCTGAAGTCGAGCGGCGCGCTCGCGACGCCCGAGGCGGCCGCGCGACAGCTGATCGGCTATGCGCTGAGCGACGCGTTCGGCTCGGTGCCCACCGCCGACGTGCGGGAACTGCCGAGCCACTGAGGCGCGCGGCGCGCGGCGCATCATCGTCCTTCGAGCCGCTTCGTCCAGTCTTCGACCTGCCGCTCCGTCCGGCGCCTTTCGAGCATCGTGCGCCAGCCGGGCGGCAATATCGGCACGGCGCACAGCGCATCGAGCGCGGCCATGTCGAGCGTGCGCCGGTACAGCACGTCGAGCACCGCCGCCAGCGGCCATTGCGGGTAGCGGCGCTCGTGCAGCGTCAGCACGTCACCCAACTCCACCGAGCCTTCCTGCAGCACGCGGTAGTACCAGCCGGTCCGGCCGCTTTGCTGCACGAGCGCGGCCATCCGCGGATGATCGAAGCGCGCGTTCAGCTTCCAGCACGGCTGCCGCGACTGCGACACCTGAAGCACGGCACCGCCTAGCGTGAACACATCGCCGAGGCATACGCCGTGCTCGGTCACGCCGAGCGTCGACAGGTTCTCGCCGAACGCGCCCGGTTGCGCCAGCACGTCGCGCGCGCCGATCTGCGCCGACCACCACGCATAGTGATCGTACGCATAGTGGTGCACCGCCTTGTCAGGTCCACCGTGATGCCGCGCATCGGCTTGCTCGTCGCCGGCGAAGCCGAGCGTGCCCAGCCACAGACGCGCGTCGACCGGCTGCTTGTCGATCGCGCTGGCGTGCGGCGTGCCGGCCAGCGGCCGGCGCTTGCCGACCCGCACCGCGTCGATGGCGGCGGAGATCAGCGGCCGTGCCGTATCGCTCACGTCGTCACACCGTCGGGCAGCGCCGCGAGCAGGCGTTCGAGTTCGCGCGTGCGCGCGTCGCCGAGCGGCATCAGCGGCTTTCTCGGTTCGCCGGCATCGAAGCCGCGCAGGCGCAACCCGGCCTTCACGGTCACCGGCAATCCGCCGTTGACGATGAACTGCAGCAGCGGCAGCTGCGCATGAAAGACCGTCCTCGCACGCGCCAGGTCGCCCGCCTGCATCGCGTCGAACAGCGCCAGCGGCAACGCCGCATTCAGGTTCGGCGCGGCCGTGCACCATCCGGCTGCACCCGCCGCGAGCGCGGCGAGCGCCATCGGATTGCTGCCGTTGTAGAACGGAATCGCGCCGTCGCTCAGCTGCGCGAGCCGGTGCATCCGCCCGATGTCGCCGGTGCTCTCCTTCACCATCGTCACGTTGTCGACGGTCCTGCAGATCGTCGCGATCAGGTCGGGCGACATGTCGACGCCGCTCGTCGCGGGGTTGTTGTACAGCATGATCGGGATGCCGATGGCAGCGCCGATCGCGCGATAGTGCGCGACGATCTCGTCGTTGGCGAGCTTCCAGTACGACACCGGCAGCACCATCACCGCATCGGCGCCGGCCTGTTCCGCGAAGCGCGCGCGGCGCACCGCGCCCGCCGTGGTGAGATCGGAAATGCCGACGACGGTCGGCACGCGCCGCTTCACCGCACGAATCGACGCGGTGGCGACGGCCTCCCATTCGGCGTCGGCCAAGTACGCGCTTTCGCCGGTACTGCCCAACGGGGCGATCGCGTGGACGCCGTCGGCAATCAGCCGCTCGATCAGCACTTCGAGTGCTTTCAGGTCGACGCCGCCGTCAGCGGAGAACGGCGTAACCGGGTAGGCAATGATGCCTTTCAGCAGAATGGACACGATAGGTATTCCTCAATGATGATCTGAGACGAGAACGACGAATCGCCCGCTCATGCGACACAGTCCTGATGCGTCCGCAATGCCCGGCGTGCGTAGTAGTCGAACGTCACCGCATCGCGCTTCGGCTTCGAAATCCAGTCGTGCGCTTCGCGCGCCAGCGCCGGCGGCACCGGCTTGATTTCACCGGCCGCCATCGCGAGCAGCTGCAGCTTCGCGGCCCGCTCGATCAGCAGCGCGAGCATGCACGCTTCCTCGATCGTCTTGCCGACCACGAGCTGGCCGTGGTGCGACAGCAGGATCGCGCGCTTGCTGCCGAGCGCCTTCGAGATGATCTCGCCCTCCTCGTTGCCGACCGGCACGCCGGGCCAGTCCTTCAGGAACGCGCAATCGTCGTACAGCGGGCAGGTGTCCATGTGCGATACGACGAGCGGCTGTTCGAGCATCGACAGCGCCGCGACATGCGCCGGATGCGTATGGATGATGCAGTTCACGTCCGGGCGCTCGCGGTAGATCCACGTATGGAACCGGTTGGCCGGATTCGGGATACCCTCGCCGTCGACGACGTCGAGATCCTCGTTGACCCGCAACAGGTTCGCCGCCGAGATCTCGTCGAAACCGAGCCCGAGCCGCTGCGTGTAGTACGTGCCGGCGTCGCCCGCGCGGCAGGTGATCTGCCCGGCCAGGCCCGAATCGTGACCGGCGTCGAACAGGATCCGGCACGTGAGCGCGAGCTTCTGCCGCGCGGACCAGCCGCTGTCGCCCACCGCGTTGTCCAGACGCCGCTCCGCCAGCGCGACCAGCGCCTCCTTCGTCAGATTCAGTGTTTCCGCCATGTTCACCTCCTGAATGGATCGGGTCGGGTCGCGCCGTCCGCGGCCGCTTTCCCGGCAAAACATGACACACAATACACCACAGGACACTTTGTGTCATGCGTTACAATCGGTTTTTCGAAGGACACCTGGCGCCCCATGACGATTCGCCTGAAGCTGCTCAGAAAACAGAAGGGCTGGACGCTCGACGTGCTGGCCGACGAGACGGGCCTCACCAAGAGCTACCTGTCGAAAGTCGAGCGCGGCCTGAGCGTGCCGTCGATCGCGGTCGCGCTGAAGCTGTCGAAGGCACTGAACGTCGACGTCGAGCAGTTGTTCTCGGAAAGCCACAACCGCGAGCTGATCACGGTCACGCGCGCCGGCGAGCGCACGGCGATGGGCGCTGCAGCCGACAGCCAGGCCCACCGCTTCGAAAGCATCGCGGCCGGCGTCGCGCCGAAGAAGATGCTGCCGTTCGTCGTGCATCCGCCGCACGAATTCGTCGCGTCGACGTTCCGCGAGCACGAAGGCGAGGAATTCCTGTTCGTGCACAAGGGTCGCGTCGAAATCGAATTTCCGAACGAGACAGTGCAACTCAAGGCCGGCGATTCAGTCTATTTCAACGCACTCATCCCGCACCGCACGCGCAGCCTCGGCACCGCGCAGGCGGAGATCCTGGTCATCGTCAGTCACGACGACTAGCATCGTCACCTTTTCGCGCAAGGATCCCCGATGGTCACGAAGGCCACCGCACCGTTCCAGCAGATCAAGACGCTCGTTCGCCAGAACGTCGAAGCGGGCGACTGGCGCCCGGGGGACCGCATCCCGTCCGAGCTCGATCTCGCCGCCCAGTTCGGCGTCGCACGCATGACGGTCAACCGCGCGCTGCGCGAGCTGACCGAGGAAGGCGTGCTGAAGCGCATCGCGGGCGTCGGCACGTTCGTCGCCGAAGTGAAGCCGCAGTCGAACCTGCTGATGATCGCGCACATCCGCGACGAAATCCGCGCGCGTGGGCACGAATATCGCTGCCGCGTGCTGAGCCAGTCGAGCGAGCCCGCGTCGTTCGATGTCGCGGCTGCATTCGGCCTGCCGGTCAACACGCCGGTGTTTCATGTGGTGTGCGTGCACGAGGAAAACGGCCGCCCGATCCAGCTCGAGGATCGCTACGTGAACCCGGCCGCCGCGCCCGGCTTCATCGACCAGGATTTCCAGGTCGAGCCGCCGTCCGAGTACCTGTTCAACAACGTGTCGCACGACGAACTGGAGATCGAGCACGTGGTCGATGCGTCGCTGCCGACCGGCGAACAGGCGCGGCTGCTCGACATGCGCGCCGACGAGCCGTGCCTCACGCTCACGCGCCGCACCTGGACGAACGGGCAGCCCGTCACGTTCGTGCACTTCCTGCACCCGGGCAACCGCTACCGGCTCGGCTCGCGCTTCAAGCCGGGCGCCGGACGCCACCCGACCTGATCCTGCTCCCACAGTAAAAAGCGCGCGGCGGCCGTTTCATCAGAAAGCGGCCGCCGCGTCCGTCACGCACACCCGCCCGCGTCAGATCGCGCGGGCCTGCCCCGCGTCACGCGACCACACGACAGGAAACAGCGGGTGATCGAGCGGCGCGCCGTCGGCCAATTGCTCGGGGAGCCCCGGGAAATCGGGCGACGTCTTCCAGCGGCGCGGCGCGTGACGGATATCGTCGCCGACGAAGCGGATCGAGAACGCACGCCGACGGTTCTGCGTCCCCCCCGACGCGTGCAGCGTGAGCATCCGGAAACACACCATGTCGCCGGGCTCGAGCGCCCAGTGGCGGATCGGAAACGCCGCGCGGTCGCCTTCGATGTCGGGCAGGTCAGCCAGGCTCCCTTCCGGGAACCACTTCGCTTCCTTGTCCATGAACGTGCGCGGCATCAGCCACGGCCCGAGATGCGAGCCCGCGACGAATTCGAGCGTCGATTCGAGCGGCACCGGATCGACCGGAATCCACATGCTGACGTTGTCGTCGCCTTCGATGTTGTAGTACGGCTGGTCCTGGTGCCACGGCGTGCGCTGCCGCGTGCCGGGCTCCTTCACGAGCAGGTGGTCGTGATGCAGTCGCACGTGCTCGGTGCCCATCAGCGCGGCGGCGACTGACGGCGCCGGCGAGCGCACGATGAAGTCGCGATACGCGTCGTTGTGCTGCCAGTTGCAGAAATCCTCGAAGAACCAGCCCGGATCGTCGGGCCGGCTCGCGACTTTCGCGCGCTCGCTCGGGTGCGCGAGATTCGTGTCGATGCCGGCGCGCAGTGCGGCGACTTCGTCGGGCGAGAAGATGCCCTTGATGCAGACCGCGCCTTCCTCGCGGAACGCGGCGATCAGTTCGGGCGTCACGGCTTGCGCGACGCGGTCCTGGATACTCGTCATGGTGTGCCTGTCGATGGAGTGAATCACGGAATCACGCAATCACTGATTCACGGTGCGGAAGTCAGTTGCTGCTTCGCGCCGTAGATGTCGAAGTCGAAATATTTCGCGGCGATCTTCTGGTACGTGCCGTTCGCGCGGATCGCGACGATCGCGTCGTTCAGCCGCTTCTTCATCGCTTCATCGCCCTTGCGCACGCCCATTGCGACGCCGTAGCCGGTGATCCGCACGTCGGTCACGTCGGGGCCCGCGAACGCATAGCCCTTGCCGCGCGGCGTTTTCAGGAACGAGTAGCCGGCCTGCGTCTTGTCCTGGAAAGTCGCGTCGAGGCGGCCGTTGACGAGATCTTGGTACACCTGGTCCTGGTTCTGGTACGAGACGATCGTCACGCCCTTGGTCGCCCATTCGGCCTTCGCGTACGCCTCCTGCGTCGTGCCCTGGTCGATCCCGACGCGCTTGCCCGCGAGCGACGCGGCGGTCGGCAGCAGCGTCGAGCCGACCGGCGCGACGAGCGCACCCGGCGACGCGTACAGCTTGTTCGAGAAGTCGATCTGCTTGAGCCGCTCGTCGGTGGCCGTCATCGCGGACATGATCACGTCGAACTTGCGCGCGCGCAGCGCCGGAATCATCCCGTCGAAACCCTGCTCGACCCACACGCACTTCGCATGCAGTTGCTCGCAGATCGCATTGCGCAGGTCGATGTCGAAGCCGGCGAGCGAGCCGTCGGGCTGCTTCGCCTCGAACGGCGGATACGTGGGGTCGATGCCCCAGCGGATCGTCGACGTGTCCTGGGCGAACGACGCGAGCGGTGCGAACGCGAGCGCGGTAACGAGAAGCTTTGCAGTGCGGTTCATGGTGCGTCCTTGTAGGTCTCGACGCGGCGGGCGAACGCCGGCGTCCGGTGGGGAGCGGTGCGCGAAAGGCAGGGACTTCGATGAAACTGCGTTGCAGTCTAGACCGCTCAATTTTTGAGTGCAAGCGGGGGAAACGGGAATAGAGAGGCGGTGAAGGCGGGGGCGAACCTGAAGGCTAGTGCAGTGGCTGGTCTACGGATAAAAGAGTGGTTTTTGCGTGTTTACCCTGCGCGATGCACATCCGACGCACAGCGTATTTCCCCGGATATTCGCGAGCGGCGACGTCTACACAGGCGATTGACGCAGCACTTTCCAAGCGCGGTTCAGACCGCTCGAGCAAAGCGCCCTATACCGCCACTGGAGTAAGCGCCAGACGCCTCAATAGCCCCCGCGACGCCGCGCCGGGTCCGGCGAAACCGCGATTGCCCACTCCGTCCGGCCATGTTAAAAGTCGTCGCACGCATTTGGAAATGAAATGTTCGAATCCGCAGAAGTGCATAAATGAATAGACCCCTGTTCGACCTCGACCTGCTGCGCGCGCTCGTGATGGTCGCCGACTGCGGCAGCTTCACGACGGCGTCCGCGCGTCTGCATTCGACGCAGTCGACGGTCAGCCAGAAGGTGCGCCGCCTCGAGGAAATCGCCGGGCATCGCCTGCTCGACCGCGGCACGCGCGACGTGCGGCCGACCGACGCGGGCGTGACGGTGCTCAGCTATGCGCGGCGCATGATCGCGCTGAACGACGAGATGCTGGAAGCGCTGTCGGGCGCCACGGTCGCGCTGACGATCCGGCTCGGCGTGCCCGACGATTTCGCGGCGGGCCGCACGACGCACGCGCTCGCGGCGTTCAAGCGCGCGCATCCGCAAGTGAAGCTCGAAGTGATGTGCGGGCTGAGCCGCGACATCAGCGCCGCGTACGACCGCGGCGAGCTCGACCTCGTGCTGATCAAGCAGCGTCGCGACAGCCGCGAGGCCGTGGTGCGCTGGCCCGAGAAGCTGCGCTGGATCGACAGCGCAAAGCATCCGTCGATCGACCTCGACCCGGTGCCGATCGTCGTGTTCCCGCCGCGCGGGCTCTATCGCGACGACATGATCAAGGCGATCGAGGAACGCGGCCGCCGCTGGCGGATCAGCTTCACGACGTCGAGCCTGAGCGGCATCCAGGCCGCCGTCGCGGACGGGCTCGGCATCAGCGTGCTGCCCGCGCGCGTGGTGACGGACGAGCACGTCGTGCTGACCGCGAAGCAGGGCTTCGCGCCGATCGAGCACATGGACATCGCGATCCTGCACCGGCCGACGGCCGACCCGATGGTCAGCGAACTGACGAAGGCGCTCGCGACGATGCTGGAATTGGAGGAGTAGCAAGCAGGCCGGATGCGGCGGCAACGTGAAGGACGCCGCGGCACTGCCGATACGACGAGATCGCGGGCGCGTCGACATGCCCGAGCGCCCGGCCCTCGTCAGAACATCGTGTTCCCGTTCGCGGCCTGCTCGGGCACGGGTTGATTGACGTCCCAGTGCTCGACGATCTTGCCGTTCTCGAGCTTGAAGATGTCCATGATCGCGCTGCCGCGCGTGCCGGGTTCGCGCACCGCATGCACGTGCAGGATCACGTAGTCGCCGTCGACGAACGAACGCTTGATCTCGCTGTGCGACTGCGGATATTTGTCGCGCAGGAACGCGACGAACTTGCGGAAGCCGTCGCGGCCGTCGGCCGCGTTCGGGTTGTGCTGCACGTAGCGATCGCCGACGTACGCGAGCGCGGCGTCGGCGTCCTTCTCGTTCAGGCCTTTTTCGTAGAACGCGAGCACCGTCCGCCGGTTGGCTTCCTGCTGTGCGTCCGTTGGGCCGGCCGCCACCGCGTGCGCGGCGCTCACGGCGAACAGGGCCGCCGCCATCCATCGTGCGGCCCGTGCCGCTGTCGTGCGTCGCATCGTCGTCTCCCGGGCAATCCCGCTGAAAACCCGATCATAGCGGGGCGACGCTGCGCTCACGCTTCACTCAGACCAGCGCGCCGTCGCGCGCGACGATCTTCCCCGACGACACGACGAGCCGCCGCACCGGTCGCGCAACGACAGCCTCGGCGAACGTCAGCGCGTCGACGAGCACGACGTCCGCGCGACTGCCCGGCTGCAGCCCGTAACCGTCGAAGCCGCAACCGCGCGCCGCGCCGTGCGTCACGCAGTCGAGCGCGACTTCGAGCGCATCGTCGCGACGGAAATCGTTGCGCATGCCGATCAGCATCGCGCGTTCGAGCATGTCGGGCGACCCATACGGCGTCCACGTATCGCGCACGCCGTCGTTGCCGCCGATGACCGTCACGCCCGCTGCACGGCACGCGGCTACCGGCGGCACAGGCACCGCCGCGGGCGCGGTCGTGACGAGCCCGACGCCGAGTTCGGCCATCCGCGCGAGCAGCGCATCGCGCTCACGTTCGGCGATATCGCCGAGACAGAACCCGTGGCTGATCGTCACCTTGCCCTGCATGCCGTGCGTAGCCGTGCGCTGCAGGATCAGGTCGAGCGAATACGCGCCCATCGATCCGCGCTCGTGCAGATGAAGGTCGAGCCCGCGGCCGTGGCGCTCGGCGATTGCGAACAGCACGTCCACCGCTTCGACCGGATCGCCTTCGATCGCGCACGGATCGAGCCCGCCGAGCAGATCGGCGCCGGCGGCCAGCGCTTCGGACAGCAGCACATCGGTGCCCGGCCGCTTGAGCACGCCCGATTGCGGAAACGCGACGATCTGGATCTCGACCTGCCCGCGCAGCGTCTCGCGGGTCGCGAGCACACCGTGCAGATGCCGCAGCCCGGCTTCGGTATCGATGTCGACGTGCGTGCGGATGCGCGTCGTGCCGGCCGCGAGAAACGCGCGCGCCAGCGCGAGCGACGCGGCGCCGGCGTCATGGCCGCTCGTCGCGCGATAGTGGCGCTCGTTCTCGATGCGGTCGACGAGGCGCGGCCCGACCTGGTTGCGATACCACGGCATCCCCCAGTGCGTCTTGTCGAGGTGCGTGTGGCCTTCGACGAGGCCGGGCAGCGCGAGCGCGCCTGCGCCGTCCTCGATCGCGCAGCCGGCGGGCGCGTCGAGCGACGGGCCGACACGCACGATGCGATCGCCTTCGATCAGGATGTCGAGCGCGGCGTCGGCGTTCGGGCGGACGTTGCGGATCAGCAGGTTCGTCATGTCGGTTCCGGTAAGGTCGGTCAGTGCAGTCAGTGCGGTCAGCGTGAAGCGGGCACGGCGCATGCCGTGCCGCCGGTCAGGTCGGTCAGCGCGTGAAGCGCAGCGCGGGAGCGAACGGCGCGCCGGTGTCGCTTTCACCGCGACGGAACACCCAGCGCTCGGCCGGCACGCCCGCGACGGCCGCCGCCGCATTCGGCGCACGCACCGCGACGAACGTCGCATCGCAGCCGACTGCAATTCCGTAGTTATCCTTGCCGATCACGCGAGCGCCGGCGTGCGTCGCCATGTCGAGCGCGATGCCGAGCGCTTCGTCGGTGTAGAAGCCCGACCGATAGCCGACCATCATCGCGCGCTGCAGCATGTCGCCGTTGCCGTACGGCCACCAGGCGTCGCGGATGTTGTCGTTGCCCGCGAACACGAGCACGCCCGCGTCGCGCAGCGCCTGCACCGGCGGAAACGCGCAGTCGCCCGGCGCATTCGTCAGGATCGACACGCCGGCGTCGGCCAGTGCCGCCGCCGTGCGCTGCACGTCGTCATCGCTCACCTGGCCGAGCGCGTACGCATGGCTCACGTTCACGCGGCCACCGAGCCCCGCCGCGCGCGTGCGCGCCGCGATCCGCAGCAGCTGCGCGATGCCCGTTTCACCAGGCTCGTGCAGGTGGATGTCGATCTTCGCGCCGCGCTTCTCGGCGATGCCGAACACGATGTCGAGCTGGCCGTCCGCATCGCCGTCGAGCGTCGTCGGGTCGATCCCGCCGACCACGTCCGCACCTTCGCGCACGGCCGCGTCGAGGATCTCGGCGGTGCCGGGGCACGTGACGACGCCGGCCTGCGGAAACGCGACCAGTTCGATATCGACGATCCCGCGCCATTGCTCGCGCGCGGCCATCACGGCCTGCAGGTTCGACAGGCCGGTGGTTGCATCGACGTCGACGTGGCTGCGCATCGCGACCGTGCCGAATGCGGCGGCCTGCGCGATCAGCGCATTCGCGCGTTCGACGATCGGCGGCGCGGCCGCGAGCTGGCGCTTCTCGACCGCGAGCCGCTCGCGCAGCGTGCCGACCGGTTCGTGCGGCACCCAGCGATCGCCGACGAAGCTCTTGTCGAGGTGGATGTGACCGTCGACGAAGCCGGGCAGCACGACGCGGCCGTCGAGGTCGATCGTTTCCGCGCCGGGCGCGGCGGCGCAATCGGCGCCGATCGCGGTAAAGCGGCCGTCACGGACGACGAGATGGATGGGCTGGCCGCCGGCGTCGACGGCGTTGATGAAGATACGATCGGTCATGGCTCGGAATGTGGGGCGGTCGCGGCACGTCGCCGGCGCGGACAGGGGAAGGCACCGCAGCCGGCACGGCGCGACCGTTGGCAGGGAATCCGGCCACGATATCGGACGCCGTCGCCCGAGGCCAATTAAATGTCGCGATGCCGCGCATTCGATTTCGCGATGCGCGGCGCGCGCGGCCGCCGGGCCTGGCACGGCGATGGGGCGGGATCGCGGGGAAAGCGACGGAAAAACCGAAGGCCGCGCAGCGTCGGCATCACCGGAATGCGGCCGTCTCGCGCCCTTGCCGGGACTCGCTTCAACGCCCCGCCCGCTCGACGATTTACGCGGCAACAGACTTTACACGTTGTTACCCGGCCGCACCGGACGCGCCTCCGGCCATTCCTTATACTCACGCCGAGTTCGCCACCCGTTCCGGTATTCGTCGGCGAACCCGTTGCCGATGCAGGAAACATCATGATGCGCATGCCTTCCACGAAGACCGTTCTGTTCGCCTCGCTCGTCGCCGTCGCGGCGCTTCCGCTGACCGCCTGCGTCGCGCCGGGTTACTACGGCGCGCAGCCGGGGTATCCGCAGCAGCAGCAATACGCGACGCCCGGCTACGCGCAGCCCGCGTATTCGCAACCGGGTTACGTGCAGCAGCAACAGCCGTATCCGAACCAGGCGCCGCAACCGTACGACCAGTACGGCAACCCGCAGCAATACGGATCGCAGCCGTATGACCAGTACGGCAATCAGCAGCAGTACGGCAACGGCTACGGCACGCAATACGGCACGGTCTCGAACATCCAGCCGGTCAACGGCTCGGTCGGCCCGTCGGGCGTCGCCGGCACCGTCGTCGGTGCACTGGTCGGCGGCCTGGTCGGCAACCAGTTCGGCCGCGGTCACGGCCGCGATGCCGCCACCGTGATCGGTGCACTCGGCGGTGCGGTGGCCGGCAACCAGATCGGCCAGCAGATGGGCGCCGCGCAAGGCCCGAGCAGCTACCGGATCGACGTGCAGGTCAGCGACGGAACGATGCGCTCGTTCGACGTGCAGTCGCCGGGCAACCTGCGTCCGGGCGATCGCGTGCAGATCAATGGCAATCAATTGTCGCGTTATTGATTCCGATGTGGTGCGCCTGACCTGATCGGGCGCCTCGTCGCGCGTTTGGCGTCGGGCACCGGTTCGGCGCGACGGCGCGCCTGTTTCACCTCACCCTCATTCTTCGTGCCCGCGCGGCGCGCATGACGCGCCGCCGACACTGCCGCGGCGCCTTCGCACCCGTCTCCAACGCGCGCCATCGCACGGCCACTCTCCCGCACCAACAGCCACGACTCAGCGCATCGCCATCAAACGCGCTCGACGCCAAGCCCGACGCGCGTCGACCGCGCAGCCGCCTGCAGGTGCCGCGAACGCCGGTAGAGGATCGCCATCAGCGCCATCACCGCCGCGCCGGCATACAGCGACCCGCGCGTCGACGGATCGACGCCGAGCATCACGAACACGAACGCGACGAACACGAGGCAGATCCACGACGTGACCGACGCGTACGGCATGCGGAACGCCACCGTCTCGCCGCGCGCGGCCAGCGCGCGCCGGAACCGCATGTGGGTCAGCACGATCATCGCCCAGATCACGGCCACGTCGAACGACAGGAACGACATCAGCCAGCCGAACACGCGTGCCGGGATCACGTAGTTCAGCACCACGCCGACCGACATGAACAGCACGGTCGCCCGCACCGCGCGCGACGGCGACCCGCTTGCGCTCAGCGCCGCGAACGACGCGGGCGCGAGGCCGTTGCCGGCCATGCTCGACAGCATGCGCGCGCCGCTGAACACGATGCAGTTGAAGCTCGACAACGCGGCCGTCACGACCACGAAGTTGACGATGCCGGCCGCCTGTCGCAGCCCGAGCGATTCGAACGTGGTCACGAACGGGCTGCCATGCTCGCCGAGCTCGTGCCACGGATACAGCGCCATGATGATGAACAGCGCGCCGACGTAGAAGATCAGGATGCGCCACAGCACCGAGTTGATCGCACGCGGAATCATCTTCTGCGGCTCGCGCGCCTCGCCGGCGGTGAGGCCGATCATCTCGACGCCCGCGAACGAATACGCGACGATCGGCAGCGCGCTCACGACCCCGAGCACGCCATGCGGAAACACGCCGCCGTGGCGCCACAGGTTCGACAGGCCGACGGGCTCGCCGCCATGGCCGATCCCGGTGAACACGATCAGCGCGCCGCCCGCGATCATCAGCACGATCGTCACGACCTTCACGATCGCGAACCAGAACTCCAGTTCGCCGTACACCTTCACGTTGAGCAGGTTGAACGCCGAGATCGCGGCGATCGCCGACACGACCCACAACCACTGCGGCACGTCCGGAAACCAGAAGCCCATGTAGATGCCGATGGCGGTCGTCTCCGCGACACCGACGCCGACCATCAGCAGCCAGTAGCTCCAGCCGACCACGTAGCCGGCGAACGGCCCGACGTATTCGAACGCATACGCACCGAACGAGCCGGACACCGGCCGGTGCACGGCCATCTCGCCGAGCGCGCGCATGATCAGGAAAATCATCGCGCCGCCGATCAGGTAGGCGACGAGCGCGCCGGGCCCGGCCGCCTTGATCGCGGACGCCGAGCCGAGGAACAGGCCGACGCCGATGGCCATGCCGAGGGCCATGAACGAAATCTGGCGCGCGCCGAGTTCGCGCCGCATCGTGTGCTGTTGCATGTTGTCTCCAGTCGTTGATCGTCGCGGCGAGCCGGGTCGGCCGGCCGCTGGATGGAGCGGCCGGCGTCGTGTGCCGGCCGCCCTGCTGCAGCGCACGGTCGCCGGTTCAGCGGCCGTGCAGAAAGCGTTCGACGCGAAACGGCGTCGGGTCGACGAACGGCTGCGTGCCGGTCATCAGGTCGGCGACCAGCCGGCCGGTCACGGGGCCGAGCGTGAAGCCGTGATGCGCATGCCCGAACGCGAACCACAGATCGCGGTGGCGCGGCGCCGCACCGATCACGGGCAGCATGTCGGGCGTGCACGGCCGGCGGCCGAGCCACGGCGCGCCGTCGACGCGCGCGCCGAGCGGAAACAGCTCGCGCGCGACCGGTTCGACGGCGGCGAGCTGGACGGGCGTCGGCGGCGTATCGCAAAGCCCGAGCTCGACGCCGGTCGTCAGGCGGATGCCGCGCGTCA
The DNA here is from genome assembly GCF_030482505.1 of Burkholderia sp. AU45274. Lineage (NCBI taxonomy): Bacteria > Pseudomonadati > Pseudomonadota > Betaproteobacteria > Burkholderiales > Burkholderiaceae > Burkholderia > Burkholderia sp. AU45274. The sequence continues at coordinate 331,061 of NZ_JAUJQE010000007.1, forward strand.
TCGGCGTGATCAGGAAGCCGCTGTCGGCATCGAGCACGGGCCCGTTCAGCCGCGCGCCCGGCTGCGCCGCGTAGTGCATGTGATAGCCGCGCTTGACCGCGAGCGGCAGCGTGTAGCCAAGCCGTTCGCACAGCAGGTCCGACCACGGCCCGAGCGCGACGACTGCCGCGCGCGCATCGACCGGGCCTTGCGCGGTGTCGACGCGCCAGCCGTTCGCGGCCGACAGCGTCAGCGCGTCGCCGGTGAGGATGCGACCGCCGAGCTGCTCGAAGTGGCGCGCATACGCGCTCACGAGTGCATTCGGATCGCTGATCGAATCGGAGCCCGTGTAGCGCAGCGCGCCCACCAACGCGCGGCTCAGGTTCGGCTCGGCGACGCGCAGCGCGGCCGCATCGAGCGCGTCGAAGGTCACGCCGTATTCGGCGCGCCAGCGCTCGGCGGCGCGCGTTTCCGTATCGCGCGTCGCGGCCGTGCGGAACACCTTCAGCCAGCCGCCTTCGCGCAGCAATGCGCCGGCGCCGGACGCTTCGATCAGCGCACGATGCTCGGTCACGCAATGTTCGATCAGCGGCGCATACGCGCGCGCGATCTCCGCATGGCGCGCCGGATGCGAGTTGCGCCAGTAGCGGTACAGGAACGGAATCAGTTTCGGCAGCGCGCCGACGTGATAGCGGACGTCGGGCGAGCGGTTGCACGCGTATTTCAGCAGCGTGCCGAAGCCGCGCGGAAACGCATACGGATACACGCCTTCGCGCTGGATCAGCCCGGCATTGCCGAGCGATGTCTCGTTGCCGGGCGCCTTGCGGTCGACGAGCGCGACCGACAGGCCGCGTTGTTGCAGATGCACGGCAACGGACACGCCGATCATGCCGCCGCCCAGGACGAGCGTGTCGAATGTCATCGGGAGTTCCTCGGGGCGGGCGGTGCCGGCGTCAGGCGAGCGCGGTCACGGCGATCTCGACGTCGAGACCGGGTTTCATCAGCAACGCCTGCACGCAGGCGCGGGTCGGCGCGTGGCCGGCCGGCACCCAGGCGTCCCACACCGCATTGAATGCGTCGAAGTGCGCGGCATCGCTGAGCCATATGTTGGCCGTCAGCATGCGCGTCTTGTCGACGCCGGCCGAGGCGAGCAACGCATCGATGCGCGTGAGGATTTCGGTCGCCTGCACGGCGATCGGCGCGCCGGCCGTATCGGGCACCTGGCCGGCCAGGTGGACGAAGCCGTTCGCGATCACGACCTGGCTCATGCGTGCGCTCGTCTGCAGACGTTGGATTTCACTGGACATGATGGTTTGCACCTTCGCAAGGCCGGCCGCGACCGGCCGGGAAAATAAATGGCTGGGAAAGCCGCTGCCGTGTGCGGAATCGTCGGGCAACCGCCGCACGGGCGAGCTGTGCCGATACGCACACGTGTCGTTCACGCCGGCCGCACCAGTCCCGCGAGTTTCGCGCCGTCCGATGCTAGAGTGGCCGTCACGCCCACCGTCGGCGATTTCGACGAAAATTATCATATACGAGAAAATATATTCTCGTATACGACAAAACCCGTATTCACGTCACGTACGCCGCGCCCCGTATCCGCATGCCCAAAGCCACCGTCCCCGTTCCGCCGCCCACCGACGCCGCGCCGCAGCTCGACCACCAGACGGTCGGCGCGCGGCTGCGCGACGCGCGCAAGTCGCGCGGCCTGACGCTCGCGCAACTGTCCGAGCGCTCCGGCATCGCGGTGTCGACGATTTCGAAGGCCGAGCGCGGCGACATCGCGCTCACCTACGACAAGTTCGCGGCGCTCACGCATGCGCTCGCGCTCGACTTCGACACGATGTTCGGCCGCCCGGCGCCCGCCGGCGCGATGACGCCGTCGTTCACGCCGGCCGGCCAGCAGATGGTCTATGACACGCCGAACTACGCGTACGGGATGCTCGCGAACGACCTGACCGGCAAGCGGATGGTGCCCGTGCGCGGGCGCATCCATGCGCGCAAGCTGTCGGACTTCGCCGACTACATCCGGCACAGCGGCGAGGAGTTCGTGTTCGTGCTGAGCGGCGAGCTGGAGCTGCGCTTCGAGAACGGCCATGCGTACCGGCTCGGCGCCGGCGACAGCCTGTATTTCGACAGCGCGGTCGGGCACGTGTACCTGAGCCTCGGCGACACCGATGCCGAGGTGCTCGCGTGCTGCGTCGACGGCGATGCCAGGCGGCCGCGCGACGCGATCTGACGATCTGACGATCTGACGATCTGAATGCGATCACGCGGCGGTGCCGAACGTCGCCGCGCAACACCGGGATTCCTATTACGATAAGGACGATGCATCCCGCGGCCCCAGCGGCTCGCGCCGGCATGCACGACCTTCAACCGGAACGCCCCCGATGACGATCACCACCCGCCTGCTCGATGCGGCCGACGCCGCCCGTTTCCAGACCGTTCGCCTGCGTGCGGTCGACACCGCTCCCACCTCCTTCCTGCCGACGCTCGACGAAGAGTCGCAGGTGCCGGTCGACGAATTCGCGACGCGCATCACGCCGACCCGTGAACGCGCCGTGTTCGGCGCGTTCGACGGCGATACGCTCGTCGGCATCACCGGCGTGCGCCGCGATGCGCGCGTGAAGATCGCGCACAAGGCGACGATCTGGGGCGTGTTCGTCGATCCCGCGTATCGCGGGCAAGGCATCGCGCAAACGCTGCTCGAAAGCGCGACCGCCCACGCGGCGCGGGAATGGGACTGCAAGCAACTGATGCTGTGCGTGAACGAGGTCAACGCCACCGCGGAGCGGCTGTATGCGTCGCAAGGGTTCGTGCGGTTCGGGACGGAACCGCGCTCGATGTTCGTCGACGGGCGGTTCTATGACGAGCACCACATGGTCAAGACGCTGGCGTAGCGTGCCGCTGCTGCGAACGGGAAGCGCCAGGCACCGCCAAGCGAGCACCCACTCACCGGCACCGCGCGTCGACGCTCCCGTCATTCGCAGCGACGTCGGCACACCATGGACCGGCGCCGAACACACGTCGAACGCAACAGCCCGACTGTGAGCACACACTAACTTTCCATGCAATACGACAGCGGCCAGTCGTGCCGCTGTCGGTTTATGCGCAAAAACTTTTATTGCAGCAACCCGGCCGGCCCAATCCTTACTTGCCTACCGCCGCCACCCTGCCGCCCGGGACCGTATCGTCCCCCGCCGACGCGACCGGTTCGAACATCAGCAACAGATCGCCCCGGTAGCTTCCGTTGACTCCGGCTGCCCCGCGCGTAGTCGGCGCATTGGCACGGATCGTCAGGTTGCGGGTTTCGTCGTAGCCATTGATGCCGGGTTTGACCAGGGTGAGCGTGCGCGCGCCGTCGTGCGCGATGTCCGCGCCGCCGGCCTTGTCCGCCAGCACGACCTTCGCGTCGGTCATGTCGTAGCGGCCGTTCGACAGCCTCAGCGGCTGCAGCAGCGCGACGCGGACGTCGGGATTCGTCGTGTAGACGCGGATCGGCAGCGTTGCGCCGAACGCCTGCGGCGAGCCGTCCGTCGCATTCAGCTCGACCACGCCATGGGCGGCCGCATCGCCCGAGGTCGACACGAACAGGCTGTCGCCAATGTGCGCCGTCAACCGGATCGTCTTGACGACGGCGTGCGGCGACGTCGGGCCCGCCTGGGCGATGCCGGTGAATGCAATGCACGCGCCCGCCGCGATGATGTATTTGCCGATCTTCATTTTTCTATTCCGTATTCAGGCCGTTTCGTGAAATCCGAACGCCGCCCATTAGCGGTTCGCTTCGGACAAAACATTCCGCCCATTGCATTCAAATTCGATATTCCAGTATCTCGAAATTTGAATGCAATATCCCCGTGGAATGCCATTTCCGCCATTGCGCGAATGGGGCCGGCAATGCCCTTTCGCCGGCCTGCCCACCCTGCCGTCACCCTCCCGTAAGGCAGTATTCACCTAGCCATGTGGACATATTCACGCAACGACATGCGTCAACGATAGGTTGCGAAAAACCGGAATCAAATACATGGAAACCTTTATGCCGATTTCCGTTTTTTATTTACCTATGCTATCTACCAATCAAATTGAATCGAATGGAAAAAATGAGCCGGGTCTTCGTGCTGCTCGCACTTCAACATGCGCATCATTGAATCGCCGCGTCCGAGCACCTGCGTCCGCCTCGGTAATTCCGCCTCTATTCAGCCCCCCGCGCTCCGCGCTATCGTCTTCGTCATCCTCACTGCCCAGGAGCTGCCTTTGCCTTCCCGCCACGGAGTCGACCTCATCCGCGCCCGCGCGCTGTTCGATCGCGAGCGCCGTGCATTCACCGAAGCCATGCCGGTCTCCCGCGCCCTGTCCGCGGAAGCGTCCGAGCACTTGCTGTTCGGCGTGCCGTTGCACTGGATGCAGGACTGGTCGACGCCGTTCTCGCTGTATGTGAAAGAAGCGCGCGGCGCGACCTTCACCGACGTCGACGGCCACCGCTACGCCGACTTCTGCCTCGGCGACACCGGTGCGATGTTCGGCCATGCGCCCGAACCCGTCGCGCGGGCACTCGTCGAGCAGGCCACGCGCGGCTACACGACGATGCTGCCGAGCGAGGATGCCGCGTGGGTGTCGCGCGAACTCGCGCGCCGCTTCCGGCTGCCGGTCTGGCAATTCGCGCTGAGCGCGAGCGACGCGAACCGCTTCGTGCTGCGCTGGGCGCGCGCGGCCACCGGCCGCAACACGATCGTCGTGTTCAACGGCTGCTATCACGGCACGGTCGACGACGTCTTCGTCGATCTCGTCGACGGCCGCCCCGTGCAGCGCGACAGCCTGCTCGGGCAGTCGTACGACCTGCTCGCGAACACGCGCGTCGTCGAATTCAACGACCTCGCCGCGCTCGAAGCCGCGCTGAAAGGCGGCGATGTCGCCTGCGTGCTCGCCGAGCCCGCGATGACGAACATCGGGATGGTGCTGCCCGATCCGGGCTTCTGGGAGGCCGCGCGCGAACTGACGCGCCGCCACGGCACGCTGCTCGTGATCGACGAAACCCACACGATCAGCAGCGGCCCGGGCGGTTATGCGGTCGCGCACGATCTGGAGCCGGACATGCTGGTGGTCGGCAAGCCGATCGCGGGCGGCGTGCCGTGCGCGGTGTACGGGTTCAGCGCCGAATTCGCGGAACGCGCGAAGCAGGCGAAGCTGAACGCGCCGCCCGGCCACTCGGGGATCGGCACGACGCTCACCGCGAACATGCTCGCGATGCATGCGATGCGTGCGACGCTCGCCGAAGTCGCGACCGACGCGGCCTATGCGCACATGTTCGAACTCGCCGCGCGGCTGGCGACCGGGCTCGAGCAGGCGATCGCGAAACACGAACTGCCGTGGTGCGTGACGCGCATCGGCGCGCGCACCGAGTTCCAGTTCGCCCCCACGCCGCCGCGCAACGGCACGATCGCCGGCGCGCAGCTCGACAGCGAACTCGAGCACATCGTGCACCTGTACCTGCTGAATCGCGGCGTGCTGATCACGCCATTCCACAACATGATGCTCGTGTGTCCGCAGACGACGGCCGATGATGTCGACCGGCTCGTCGCGCAGTTCGACGCGTGTCTCGGCGAGCTGGTGTGATGGCGTGACATTCGCGGCAGGCAACACATCGCGCGAGCGCGGCCACGATGTGTTGCCTGCGGCTGCGGCGTCGCTCGTGTCGCGTGACAGTGAAACGGACCGCCGCACAGCGAGCCGTTTCCCGTCGCATTCGCCTCATGCAGCGATGCGCTACGCCGCCTTCAACGCCTGCCGCGCCACCGCCTCGAAATACCGCGCGCCGATCGACAGGATCTCGTCGTTGAAGTCATAGCCCGCGTTATGCAGCGGCACGCCGCCGCGCCCTGCCGCCTCCCCGTTGCCGATGAAGACGAAGTTGCCGGGCACCGCCTGCAAGAACGCGCCGAAGTCTTCCGAGATCATCATCGGCTGGACGTTCGCGTCCACGTTCTCCGCGCCCGCCACCTGCGCCGCGGCCCGCACGGCCGTGTCGACCCACTCCGGCGAATTCACCGTCGGCGCGAACTCGTGCGTGTACTCGAACGTGCAGGTCGCGCCGTGCGTGCGGCAGATCCCTTCGCTGATCTCGCGCATCCGCGTGGCCAGCAGCGCCTGCACGTCGCGCGAATAGCTGCGCGTGTCGCCCTTGATCGTCACCGTCGACGGCAGCACGTTGCGCAGCCCGTCGGTGATGAACTCCGTGCACGAGATCACGGCCTGCTGGCCAGGATCGAGATTGCGCGACACGATCGTCTGCAGCGCGAGCACGACCTGCGCGCCGATCACGATCGGATCGATGCCCATGTGCGGGCGCGCCGCATGCGTGCCGCGCCCGTCGATCCGGATCACGAAATTGTCCTCGCTCGCCATGATGCCGCCCGCACGCGTCGAGAACGTGCCCGCGCGCATGCCCGGCATGTTGTGCGCGCCGAAGATCGCGTCGACCGGAAAGCGCTCGAACAGCCCGTCGGCCATCATCGCCTTCGCGCCGCGGCCGTGCTCCTCGGCCGGCTGGAAAATGAAACGCACGGTGCCGTCGAAATCCTTGCGCTCGGCCAGCAGCTGCGCGGCGCCGAGCACCATCGACATGTGGCCGTCGTGCCCGCACGCATGCATCTTGCCGGGCGTGCGCGACGCGTGTTCGCGGCCCGGCGCGTGCTCGGCGATGTTCAGCGCGTCCATGTCCGCGCGGATGCCGATCGCGCGCTTGCCGGTGCCGGCTGTCAGGTTCGCGACGAGCCCCGTGCCGCCGATCCCGCGATGCACGTCGAGCCCGAGCGTCGTCAGGATGCGCGCGACGTAGTCCGACGTGTTCACCTCTTCGAACCCCGTCTCCGGATGCTGGTGCAAGTGGCGGCGCCAGGTCTTCAGTTGCCCCTGCAGCGTGCTTTCTTCGGTTGCGTCCATGGCGTTGGCCTCGTCAGTCGTGGTCGATCGGGATCGGTCGGGATGTCGTTCAGGCCGCCACGGCCGCGCGGTCCCGCCAGGCGCGCTGCCGCGCGAGCACGGCATCGGCCGTTTCGCCGACGCAGTTCCGGTACACGGACGGCGCCGTCGCGCCTTCCGTATTGATCGCCAGCACGCGCGAATGCGCATCGAGCCCCACCTGCCGTGCGAGCGCAGGGTCGCGCATCAGCACCTCGAGCCCCGCGACGCCGGCCGCGCCCGATTCGCCCGCCACGAGCGGCACGTCGCGTTCACTGCCGGCCGCGAGGCCGCGCATCGCCTGCACCGCGTCCTCGTCGTCGATCAGCATGAAGTAGTCGATGCACATCTCGAGGAAGTCCCACGCCAGCGGCGACGCCTCGCCGCACGCGAGCCCCGCCATCACGGAATCGACGCTGCCGGTCGCCCTGGACGCGCGCCCAGCGAGCGCACTCTGGTACAGGCAATCGGCCTGGCGCGGCTCGACGACGATGAAACGCGGCCGCTGCACGCCGTCGCGCTCCCACAGGTAACTCGCGACGCCCGCGGCGAGGCCGCCCACGCCACCCTGCAGCAGCACATGCGTGAACGGGCGCCCGTCGTCGTGCGCCGCCTGTGCGGCGGCCTCGGCGGCGATCACGCCATAGCCTTGCATCACGTCGCGCGGAATCGCTTCGTAGCCGTCGTACGACGTATCGGACACGACATACCAGCCGTTCGCCTGCGCAAGCTGCGCCGCGCAGACAACCGACTCGTCGTAGTTCCCCTCGATGCGCACGATCCGCGCGCCGTACGCGGAGATCGCGCGTTCGCGCTCGGCGTCGACGTTCGCGTGCAGCACGATCACGCACCCGCAGCCGATCGCACGCGCGGCGGCGGCGAGCGCGCGGCCGTGATTGCCGTCGGTCGCGCTGATCACCGTCAGGTCGGCCAGTTCCGCTGCGTAGCGGCCGGTGACGAGCCCTTGCGGATCGAGATCCTGCGTGCGTCGCAGGCGCTTCACGAGCCGCACCAATGCGATCGGCGCACCAAGCGCCTTGAAGCTGCCGAGTGGCGAGCGGCACGACTCGTCCTTCACGCTGACGCTCGCGACGCCGAGCCGCGCGGCGAGATCCGGCAGCGCGCGCAGCGGCGTGCGCGCGTTGCCGACGAGCGGCCAGTGCGACAGCCACGCGCCGCTTTCGTCGGCCGATGCGATGTTCATCACGCGGCGCAGCGCGTGGGGATAGGCGGCGCGCGAGGCGCGGGGGTTGGCGATCAGCATCGCGGGCAGCACTCCGTGAGTCGGTTCGGGTCGGGCGCGCACGGGTTGCACGCGCCGCCGGTTCGAAAAATAATATTGCGCATGCGGGTCAATAAAATCGCCAAATTAGCGACTGCCACGCAAAAATTTCTCATTCTTTCGAGGTTTCACGCGCCATCATGACCACCCCACTCGATGCGTTCGATCGCAAGCTGCTGATGGAAATCCAGCGCGACGCGCAGACGCCGCAAAGCGAGCTCGGCGCGCGCGTCAACCTGTCGACCGCGGCCGTGAACCGGCGCCTGAAACGGCTCGCGGACGAAGGCGTGATCGAGCGCTACACCGCTGTCGTCGCGCCGGACAAGGTCGATCATCCGCTGACGATCGTCGTCAACGTCGAGGTCGAAAGCGAGCAGATCGACCAGCTCGACGCGATGAAGCGCACCTTCGAGCGCTGCCCGCAGATCCAGCAGTGCTACTACGTGACGGGGGAATGGGATTTCGTGCTGATCCTGGCCGTACGCAACATGGATCAGTACAACGCGCTCACGCGCGAGCTGTTCTTCGCGAACAACAACGTGAAGCGGTTCAAGACGCTGGTGAGCATGAGCCGCGTGAAGGTCGGGCTCGAGGTGCCGGTCGAGCCGGGCGAGTAAGTGAGCGGTTGCACACATGAGGCGACCGGCGCGCGAATGCATGCGCCGGCCACCTCCCATCGACGGCTACGTCAGCGGCAACTGAAGCTCGCCACCGAATTCACGTCGCCCGACCCGTTGTAGCGCGCCACCTGCGGATACGGACACAGCGGCCGCGTACGTCCCGCGCCCCATGACGCGGGCACGTCAGCATTCGGCGCCACGTTCGTCGCATCGCGCGCGGTGGCCACCACCGCATTGGGCGCCTGCCCCTGCTCGACCCACGCGACGAGCGGCGTCAGCAGGTCGAACTGGTCGGCCGCCGGCCCGCCCGAGCAGTGGTTCATCCCCGGCACCGGATAGAAGCGCGCGAAATCCGACGCATCGCCGCCGTTCGCCTGCGCGACCCGTGCGTACCAGTCGCGCGTGTCGTCGAACGAGAACACCGGGTCACCGGTGCCGTGATAGACGAGCAGCTTCGCCCCGCGCGCCTTCAGCGCGGACAGGTTGGTTTCGTCGGGCGGCGTCATGAACGTCCACGCGGATTGCGTGTACACGCCGCTGGTCGCGAAGATCGCCGGCGCGTCGTTGTCCATGTCGAAGCCGAGCGCGAAACCGGGCAGGTTCGCGAGCGCCGCGGCGGTTTTTGGCGGCGACATGAACGTGAACGCCATCGCGGCCGGGTCGAGCGTGATCGAATTCGACTGCTTCCACGCGGCCCAGCCGCCGCCGGCGATGCCCGGATCGTACGGAAAGCCCGCGTAGAGCGCCGTGCCCGCGCTGTTGCGTGCACCCGTGAACACGTTCCCGAGCGCGGTCTTCTGCGCGGTCGTCAGGCATGCGCCCGTGCGCGTGCCGTTCGCGCAGGTCGGGATGTCCGCATCGACGCTGAAATGCGCCTGGCAAGCGGCGACGTCCTGCACCATCCCGTCGGCCGCGCCGTCGAGCGCATCGCATTTCTCGAGGATCTTCGCGCCGACGAACTGCCGCTCCGCGTCATTGAAGCCGCTGCGGATATCCGGCAACCCGTTCGAGCCGGTCGCCGATGCGATCTTCGCGAACTGCTGCGCGCCGTACATCTCGCCGATCGCCGCTTTCGGCAGATGAAAGCCCGGATCGCCCGCGATGATGCCGTCGTAGTCGGCCGGGTTGCGCACCGCCGTGACCATCGCGTGACGGCCGCCGTTCGAGCAGCCGCCGAAATAGCTGCGATCGGGCGCCTTGCCGTACGCGAGCCGGATCACCTGCTTCGCCATCGGCGTGAGCGCGTCGACCGCGCCGTAGCCGTAGTCGATGCGCGCCTGCGGATCGAGGCCGAACAACGGGTTCTGCGCGGCGCTGTGCCCGGAATCCGAGCTGATCACCGCGAAGCCCTGGTTCAGCGCGTCGGTCAGCGGCCCGCCGCCGCCGATCTCGCCGGTCGCGGTCACGACGTTGCCGTCGAGGCCGCCGTTCGCCTGGTAGAAGAAGCGGCCGTTCCACGCCTTCGGCAAGCGCATTTCGAAGCCGATCGCATAGGTCTTGCCGTCGACCGTGCTCACGCGCTCGTTCATCTTCCCTGCGATCACGCAGTGCTCGGCGATCGGTTTGCCCGCCACCGTGAGCGCGCCGGCGGCCGCGGTCGTCACCGACGTGAACGACGTGTTCGCATACGCGAGCTTCGCGGCGAGCGCGTCGCAGGTCTGCGCCATCGCGGCCGGTGTCGCGGCGCTCAGGTGCGTCGGTGCGGAATTCACCGAATCGTCGCCGCCGCAACCGGCGAGCATCGCGGCGGCGGACAGCGGCGCAATACAGAGGAATGCAGATTTCCTGTTCAAGATAACTCCCGTTCGGTTCGTCACGCCGGTGAATCAGAACATGTGCCGCACGCCGACCATCGCGCCGAGCTGCCCCATCCCCGCGCCGGGCGTCGTGCCGGGCCCGCCGCCGCTGACCGAGTAGCGCGCATGCGCGCTGTTCCACAGATACGACGATTGCGCATAAACGGCCGTGCGCTTGGTCAGCAGATAGGTCGCGCGCAGCGTGGCCATCGTCGCGCGTGTGTCGTGCGCGCTGTTGACGATCCGGTAGCCTTCGCCGTCGACGACGAAATCCGGCTTCACCGCATACGATGCGCCGACGAAGAACAAATCCGAATGCGCACCGGCCGCGGCCGGCGAACCGGTCGACACGCGCCGCCCGATCCAGCCCGCGCCGATCTTCGCGCCGGCCGCCTGTGCGTACGCGCTCACGTGCGTGCGCGCGTCCTTGCCGCCGCTGCTGGTGAAGGGAACGGGCGCCACGCCGTCGAAGAAGTTCGCGGCTGCGCCGGTGCCGCCGCGCTGCTCCTCGTACGACGCCGCCGCACCGAAGTACGCGCTGTCGTACTTGAGCATCACCGACCAGTTGCGACACTGCACCGCGTCGCCCGGCACCTGCCCCGCGCACGTGCCCTGCCCCGGCGAGTTGCCGGTGCCCGCGCCGTCGCGGCCGAACGAATACGCGGCGCCGAACGTCACGCCGCGATACGCGCCGACGTAGGTCACCGCGTTGTCGGCGCGGCCATTCGGCACGTACGCGTCGAACGAGCCGAGCCCGTAGATGTCAGGGCCGATGATGTCCGCGCCCTGCAGCGCGAGGTAGGTCATCGTGTACTGGCGCCCGAACGCGAGCGTGCCGAAGCCGCTCTTCAACCCGACGAATGCCTGCCGCCCGAACAACCGGCCGCCCTGGCCGAGATCGCCGCCGCGCACGTTGAAGCCGCTTTCGAGCGTGAACACCGCCTGATAGCCGCCGCCGAGATCCTCGGTGCCGCGCAGCCCCCAGCGCGACGGCAGCTCGCCCGTCACGCCCGGCATCCGCACGACGTGGTCGCCTGCCGCGTTCGCGTGCGACACGTATTCGACGCCCGTATCGATGATCCCGTACAGCGTCACGCTCGACTGCGCATGCGCGACCGGCGCGGCAAATGCGCAGCACGCTCCGGCGGCCAGCAGGCCGTTCCTTGTCTTCGTCTTCATCGTTGCGTCTCCAGACCTTGAGTAAGCGCGCTCTGACGGCGCGCATTGAAAAAACGAACCATCAGTCGCCGGCTTGCGGGCGGCGAATCAGCACGAATGCAGCGAAGGCCGCGACGAGCGTGACGGGAATGCTCGCGCCGATCACGACCGGCGCGCTGCGGCCGGCGGCCAGCAGCGTCGCGGCCGCGAGCGGCCCGACGACGGAACCGAGCCGGCCGACTGCCACCGCCGCGCCGACACCCGTGCCGCGCATCGCGGTCGGGTAGTAGATCGCCGCGAGCGCGTACAGCACCGACTGCCCGCCGACGACGAACATCCCGGCCGCGAACGCGGCGGCCGCGAGCGACGCGAAACCGGGCGCCGCCGCGAGCGCGGCGAGCGACAGCACGATCCCCACGTACATGCCGCCGACCACGCGCGACGCGCGCATCCGGTCGAGTGCCGCACCGATGCCGAGTGCGCCGAGCCCCGCGCCGACGTTGAACGCGATCTGCACGAGGCCGACGTGTGCGCGATCGAGCCCGCGCGAGGCCATCAGCGACGGCAGCCAGTTCAGCAGGAAGTAGAGGACGATCAGCGTGCAGAAGTAGCTGACCCACAGCGCGACCGTCGATGTGGTGCGGCCGTCGCCGAACAGCGTACGCGCGACGCTGGATCGCGCGGCCGGCGTGCCGGCGACGTCGAGATACGCACGCGATTCCGGCAGGAACCACACGAGCAGCGGCACGAGCAGCAGCGGCCCCACGCCGCCGACGTAGAAGATGTGTCGCCATTCGGTGTCGCCCGCGAGCAGCACGCCGATCACCGACGCGATCACGCCGCCGAACGGGATCCCGCAGTACATCGTGGCCACCGCGCTGCTGCGCGAGCGCGGCTCGACCGCTTCGGACGACAGCGCGATCAGGTTCGGCATCGCGCCGCCGAGGCCGATGCCGGTCAGCACGCGCACGACGACGAGCATCGCGAACGTCGATACCTGCGCGGTGGCGATCGACAGCAGCCCGAACAGCACGACCGATGCGATCAGCACGCGCTTGCGGCCGATCCGGTCGGCGAGCCGCCCGCCGAGCATCGCGCCCGGCAACAGCCCGAAGGTGCCCGCGCTGAACGCGATGCCCATCTGCGATACGGACAGCCCGAATTCGCGCGCCATGCGCGGCGCGGCGACGCCGACCGACTGCAGGTCGAGCCCTTCGAGAAGTGCGATCGCGAAACACAGCGCGAGCGTGGTCGCGACCGTGGATTTTTCCGCTACGTAGGTGTTCATCGTGTCTCCAGTCCCATGTCTTGTAATCGGTCGACCATGCAACGGCCACCGCGCGCCGTCGCCGGCCAGTGGCGAAGCGGCGCGCGAGGTGTCGTCTGAACGGCCGCCTTTATCAGGCAGCCTGATTCACTGGCCGCAAGCATGCCTGCCGGTGTCGTGGCCGGCCGGTCGTTGTGCGTGCTTGTTGATGCTTACTGCTCGCGCTTACTGCTTACGCGTAAATCACGTCGGGATCGCGCCGCGCCGGGTCGTACAGCGCGTCGATCGTCGCCGCGCGATGCTTCTGCACGGCGGCCTGGTTCAGCGAACCCTTGTCGGTCACTTCGCCGAGGTCGAGCGACGGCGGCGTGTCGATCAGCCGGATGCGCGCGACGAACGTCGAACCGCCGCTCGCCTGCCGGTTCAGCTCGACGAGCCATTGTTCGAACACCGCGCGCACGGCCGGCGCGCGCAGCACGTCGGTCACCGAAGCATCGGCGGCGAGCCCCGCCAACGCGCGGCACGCGTCGACGCGCGGAAACACCAGCAGCCCGATGTCGTCGCGATTGATGCCGGTGACGACCACGTCCTGCACGTACGGCGCGCCGCTCGACACCGCGTTCGCGCGCAATGGCCCGACGCTGACGAAGGTGCCGCTGCTCAGCTTGAAATCCTCGGTCAGCCGCCCGTCGAACATCAATCCGAGTTCCGGCCGCTCGGGATCGGCAAACACGCCCGCATCACCGCTGCGGTAATAGCCTTCGTCGTCGAACACGTCGCGCGGATCGACGTCCGCGTGCCAGTAGCCGCGCATCACGTTCGGCCCCTTGAAACGCAGTTCGAGCTTGCCGCCGCACGGCACGAGCTTCGCGTCGCAGCCGGGCGCGGGCAGCCCGATATAGCCGGCGCGCATCAGCGGCCCGGTCGTGAACAGGCACGACGGCGAGGCCTCCGTCATCCCGAGGCCGGCCATGATCCGGATCCGCTCGCCGCAATGCGCTTCGGTCACGCGGTCGAGCCGGTCCCACGCGGCCTGCGACAGGCCCGCGCCGCCGAAGAAATACAGCTTCACGCGCGAGAAGAACGTGTCGCGCAGCGCGGCATCGCGTTCGAGCGCGGCCGTCAGTTCTTCCCAGCCTTTCGGCACGTTGAAGTAGATCGTCGGCGCGATCTCGCGCAGGTTGCGCACGGTTTCGTCGAAGCGGCCCGGCATCGGGCGGCCGTCGTCGATATACAGCGTGCCGCCGCTGTACAGCGCGATGCCGAGGTTGTGACTGCCGCCGAACGTGTGATTCCACGGCAGCCAGTCGACCAGCACCGGCGGTTCGCATGTCAGTTCGGGCATCGTCTGGCGCAGCATCTGCTGGTTGCTGCACAGCATCCGGTGCGTGGTCGGCACGGCCTTCGGCTGCTTCGTCGATCCGGACGTGAACAGGATCTTCGCGAGGTGATCGGGGCCGATCGCCGCGTGGATCGCGTCGATCGTGCGCGGGGGGGTGGCGAGCAGGCGCGAGAGCGGCACCGCGCGGCCTTTTCCGTCGGCGTCGACACTGGCATCGTCGTCGTGTGCGACGATCAGCGCCGCATCAGCCGGCAACACGGCGTCGAGCGCACGCGCGAACGGCGCGCGCTCGGCGACGAACACCGCGCCCGGCCGCAGCACGCCGAGCGTATGACGCAGCTTGCCGTAGTCGGTCGACACCAGCGAATACGCGGGCGAGATCGGCGAATACGGCACGCCGGCCAGCATCGCCGCGAACATCAGCTGCAGATGCTCGAGGTCGTTGCCCGACAGCACCGCGAGCGGTCGCTCGGCCGACAGCCCGAGATCGACGAGGCCCTGTCCGAGCGCGCGGGCGCGTTCGAGCATCTGCGCGTAGGTGATCTCGATCCAGCGGCCGTCGTCGCCGCGCTTCGCGGCCAGCACGCGATCGGGGTGTGCTTGCGCGCCGTTCACGAGGCAGTCGGTCAGGCGCGTCGGGTAGTCGCCGAGCGGTTCGCGCGAACGCAGGTACCACGCGCCGTTTTCCGCGCGACGAATCTCGGCCGCGCCCACGGCGACGGCCGCCGCGCGATAACGCACGCCGCCGGTATCTTGTGCGGCATCACCCGGAGGCTTCGCTACATTCATCGTCGCCTCGCTCATATCGGGTAGTGACGCGGCGTGGTCTGCACGGTGATCCAGCGCAGCTCGGTGAATTCGGCGATCGATGCACGGCTGCCGAAGCGGCCGTAGCCGCTTGCCTTCGTGCCGCCGAACGGCATCTGCGCCTCGTCGTGCACGGTCGGCCCGTTGATGTGGCAGATCCCCGATTCGATCCGGCGCGCGACCGCCATCGCGCGCGCGACGTTGCGGCTGAACACGCTCGCCGACAGCCCGAACTCGCTGTCGTTCGCGAGCGCGACCGCTTCGTCGTCACTGTCCGCGCGCAGGATCGCGACGACCGGCGCGAACGATTCCTCGCGATACAGCCGCATGTCGCGCGTCACGCCGTCGACGATCGCCGGCTGCATCGTCGCACCTTCGACGCGACAGCCGAGCGGCAAATTCGCGCCATGCGCCCGCGCATCCTCGACGAGCGCCGCCGCACGCGCGGCGGCCGCCGCGTCGACCATCGTGCCGAGCGGATGGCCGGCCAGCGGATCGCCCGCGACCAGCGTGCGCGCCTTCGCGGCGAGGCGTTCGACGAGCGCGTCTGCAATCGGCCGCGCCGCGATCACGCGCTCGGTCGACATGCAGATCTGCCCCTGGTTGAAGAATGCGCCGAACGCGATCGCGTCGACGGCCGCGTCGAGATCGGCATCGTCCAGCACGAGCACGGGCGCCTTGCCGCCGAGTTCGAGCAGCACCGGTTTCAGGTGCGCCGCCGCATGGCGCGCGATGATGCGCCCGACATGCGTCGAGCCGGTGAAGTTGATGCGCTTGACGTGCGGATGCGCGATCAGCCGCTCGACGAGTTCGGGTGCGTCGGCCGCCGCGTGCGTGATCACGTTGACCACGCCCGCGCCGAGCCCCGCTTCGTCCAGCACCGCGCCGATCAGCGCATGCACGCCGGGGCACGCTTCGGATGCCTTCAGCACGACCGTGTTGCCGCACGCGAGCGGCATCGCGAGCGCGCGCGTGCCGAGGATCACCGGCGCGTTCCACGGCGCGATGCCGAGCACGACGCCGCACGGCACGCGCATCGCGAGCGCGAGATTGCCGGGCACGTCGGACGGAATCACGTCGCCGGCGATCTGCGTCGTCATCGACGCGGCCTCGCGCAGCATGTTCGCCGCGAGCGTCACGTTGAAGCCGATCCAGCCCGGCGTCGCGCCGGTTTCGGCTACGCCGGTCGCGATGAACGCGTCGATGCGCGCGTCCATCAGGTCGGCCGCCTTCAGCAGCAGCCGGCGGCGCTCGGTCGGCGCAAGCGCCGACCAGGCGGGAAACGCGCGGTGTGCGGCGTCGATCGCCGCGTCGGCGTCGGCCACGCCGGCCGCCGGCGCGCGTGACGCCAGCGCGCCCGTCGCGGGGTTGAATCGGTCGAAAGTGCGGCCGTCGCGAGCGTTGCACCACTCGCCGCCGATCAGCATCCGTCTGTCGGTCATGTCGTCTCCTGCCTTGCCTGTCTCTTGCGATTACGCCGGCGGGGACGCCGGCGGCTGCATCGGCGCGTGTGTCAGCGCTTGTAAGCCTGCAGGCCCGGCTTGATCGTCTTGTCGTCGAGGAACTGCTTCAGACCCTGCTCGCGGCCGCGCTCCGGGTCACGCAGCTGCGCCTGGTCGAGCTTCGCGTACAGGTAATCCTCGCACTGCTCCCACGTGAGTTCGCGTGAGCGCTTGAAGCCGTGTTTTGCCGCACGCAGCACGACCGGGTTCTTGTCCATCAGCCGCGCCGCAAGCGCGATCGTCGCGTCACGCAGTTCGGCCAGCGGCACGCTGTTGTTCACGAGGCCCATGTCGGCAGCTTCCACGCCGGTGAACGTGTCGCCGGTCATGATGTAGTGCAGCGCGCGGCGGTGCCCGACCGTGTCGGCCATCGCCTTGCTGACGAGGTTGCCGGGCGGGATGCCCCAGTTGATCTCCGACAGCCCGAACACGGCTTCGTCGGCCGCGATCGCGAGGTCGCACGCGACGAGCGGCGAGAAACCGCCGCCGAAGCACCAGCCGTTCACCATCGCGATCGTCGGCTTGTTGTACATCCGCAGGCGACGCCATTGCCATTCCGATGCGTCGCGGCGCACTTTTTCCTGCAGTGCGTCGGAGCCGCCGTCGATCTCGCGGAAGTACTCCTTCAGATCCATGCCGGCCGTCCACGCGGCGCCCGCGCCGGTCAGCACCAGCACCTTCGCCTCGTCGTCGAACTCGACTGCGTCGAGGACTTCCAGCATCTCCCGGTTCAGCGTCGGGCTCATTGCGTTGCGCTTCTCGGGGCGATTCAACGTCACCCACGCGATGCCAGCCTCCACGTTCACTTCAACGGTCTGCCAGCGGTTGTCGTACTTGCTCATGTCGGTTCCTGTCGTTCGTTTCCGGTGCGATTCGGTGCGCAGCATTCCTGCTGCGGACGGCTTCATTTAATATCAGGCTACCTGATATTGCAAGCGGCACGCGCGCCGGTGTAAACCCGGAGCGGAAAGCGGCAGGAGGCGACGGAATCGGGGAACGGTCAGGCGACCGGCAACGCGAACGCGGCCCGCACGGGCCGGCGCGATGAAGGTTCGGAAGGCGGTCAGCCGCGCAGGTTGCGCGAGAACAGTTCGAGCGCGCGCTGCACGTCCGCGGCGGTGTCGGCGGAGACGTCGCCGAGCATGCGCGTCTCGAGCGGGCGCAGGACTGCTTCGCATTCACGCAGCATCGCCGCGCCTTCGTCGGTCAGCGTCAGCAGGATGATGCGGCCGTGCGACGGGTCGGCTTCGCGCGTGACGAAGCCGCGGGCGGCCATCACGCTCATCACTTCGTTCGCCGATTGCGGCGTGATCCACGAGCGCTCGGCCAGTTGCGCGTTCGACGATGCGCCGCGCGCCTCGAGCACCGACAGCGCCGTGTATTGCGCGAGCGTGATGCCAAGCGGGGCGAGCGCGTCGGTCATGTGGCGACGCAGCAGCCGGTCGAGACCGCCGATCACGTAGGTCAGGCGCTGCTGCACGCGCGCCTTCGGCTTGTCGCCCGTCGCGCGGGCGGCGGGCTTCGTGGCGGTTTTCGCGGCGGTCTTCGGATTCGCGGGCTTGGTCGGTGCGGAACTCATGGTGCGGGCGGGATGGAATTGCGGGCCATCTTACCAGTACGTCGGGGCGCGAACGCATAGTCGCGACATCACGTTCAGCGCACCTCCATGTCCTCAGTTACCTCGTATCAGTACGAAATTACCGGCCGACATACTAATTAAATTACCAAAAGACATCGATTCTCATCTTGAAAATGGTTCAGCACTTCACGACGGGGTAAAAGAACAGCTTCATTCCAACCTTCACAGGGCGAAGCGACTTCGACACTGGAACCGACAAGAACCAATATGGGACGGAGGTTCTGTTAATCACCAACCACCCTGAAATAATCGATTAATCCATTGGCGAAATCTATTTATGGCTGACGTAAAAAAGATTCCTTACTATAAACCGCAAAAAGGTTTGCTAGGACCAGAGTTGAAGAAGTACGAGGGCGCACAAGGATGCATCCCGCTTGAGACTCAAAAAACTGTATCAATCGATAGACTAGCTCCAGGCGAAAAACCGCCGCCTCCCCCTCCGCTGCCACCAAAGCCGGTAGTGGAGCCGCCCAAAACTCGGAACCAAGCAGAAACACCGCAGCCAAAGCAACCGCCAAAGACCAAGGAACCACCAAAGCAAGACGAGGCCGAAGTTTGCGAAAATCCCCCGCCTTTTGATTTGCAAGATATAACTATTGCGATGGACAACTTGGGCTGGAAAGTATCAGCCAAACTCGCACGCGCTTGGTTTGCCAGCTCCGAACACACTTACAATGATAATGCAAAATCAATTCAACCAATAGACAGCAATAGTGTAACCCTTGACTGGACGTTGAAATTTGGAAGCGTTCGGAGAAAATATGAAAGACTTCTTTCTGACGACATTTATCGTGACGCCGCTATAGTCGAAGCAAGAACAAAAATTCTGACAAAAATTAACAAGATGTTCTCAGATTACAGAGGGGCAGATCTCAACATCAATACGACTCGATTTCTGTCTGATATCCGTCAATTTCATATCGATTGGCAATTTCAGCTTGCCTCGATCAGCAATTGGGACACGCTCGAAAATCTCACACCAACCGACCTGACGGGAGCTCTGGCGAATTTTAATATATACGCAGCCATAGGCAATCTTGAAATTTCCGGTGAAAAATACTTTAGATACGAAAAAACGAACAACTTTTATTGCCTGGATGCCATCGCAAAAATTACGCACATGTACGTTTACGTGAAAGACAATTACTCATTTAATGGGATTCAATATCTGGGGCATTGGAATAAGCGCGGCGTGATCATCGCGCCGGGGCCTATGATAAGTGGGTCGACGTCTAGCTCACCAAAGCGTGATACTGATGTGGATATCTGGGTAAAAAGCATCAACAAGCCCGTAGACACGAGAAAAAGCTTTTTCGGAAAGTTCAAAGAGCCTGACGTGTTCTATCCGGTCTACAACTCCGACTACAGTCGGTGGCGCACCAAGCATCATATGGGCGGGGACTTTATGATATATTCAAAACCCGTCTATCTGAAGCTGAAGAAACCTATTGAAATAAAACTTGGTGAAATATGCAGATTAACGCCATCAGAATCACTGGGCTAGCCATTCTTGTGTTTTTGCTGACTGGCGCCTCCATTCATATGACCAGGCCCAATTATGGTCGGTGTGATTTTTTTGAAAAAGAACTGAATGGAGGAAAGAAAGAGTTTGGAGGCGTGGAATATTACGCAAAATTGTGTGGCGCGAATATTCGGAATGGGCATGAAGTGAGATTTCAGCTTTTCGATGGGGCTGGAGAATTGCGCGCTCAACGCTATTTTTCATACTACGCAAATTCGGCAACCGAGCGAGAATTGGTAGATGGTGTTGGCGGTATCGTATATTACGATAGCTCAAGCAGTGATGTGATGCAGTTGGTTTCGATTCCGCCTACCAAATGGGACTGGATTCGTGCCCGACTACCTTTATTTTAATTGTGGTGATTGGGTCCAAAAGAAAAGCCCCCGAACCTTCACAAGCCGGGGGCTTTCGTCGTTCTGCGCCACTTCGGGTTGCCAGCCGATAGAACCTGCCGTCCACACGCGCCATTCATCCAGTACGTGTCCCCGCAAACCGCGCCGTCGCCATCCCCGCGTGCCGCGTCTGCGCGACGAACACGCCGCCCGCGTGCGCGTCGCCCGCCAGCGCATCGTCGCTCAGCCCGACACGCGCACTCGTCACGTACAACCGACCTTCACCATCGAGCGCCACACAGCTCGGCTGCGCGGTCGGCACGGCAACGCGATCCGTCTCGCCCCCGTCCGGCCCATAACGCACGACCCGCCGCCCACCCCACTGTGCATTCCACAGGCCGCCGTCGCGATCGACGATCGAGCCGTCCGGATCGCCGTTCGCATCGGTCAGCCGCGCAAACGACCGCACGTTCGCGACATCGCCGCCCGCACGGTAATCGCACACAAAAATCTCGCGCACCAGCGAATCGCAGAAATACATCTTCGTGCCATCCGGCGAGAACCCGATGCTGTTCGCAATCGCGGCCGCAGGCAACGCGAGCCGCTCCAGCGTGAGATCGGCATTGAGCCGGTAGAACCCGCCGACCGCTTTCGGCGGCTCGGCGCCTTCGTCCTTCATCCCGAACACAAACGCGCCGGAGCCGTCGCAGCGCCCGTCGTTCAGCCGCGTCGGCAGATCGGGCTCGACGTCGACGATCCGCGTGAACGCGCCGCTGCGCAGATTGAAGAACGCGAGATGCGTCGCGAGCCCGACGAGCAGGACGTCCGGGTCGTCGGTCAGCGCGAAGCACGCGAGTCGTTCGGGCATCGCCCACGGGGTAAGGTCCGAACCGTCCGCGCGGCAGCGCCACAGTTGCGCGCCTTCGATGTCCACCCAATACAGCGCGTGCGTCCTGTCGCACCACGTCGCACCTTCGCCGAGCGTGTTGCGGGTGTCCGCCAGCAGCGTCGCCTGCCCGGCCGGATGAATCTGTTGCATGCCGTCTCCCGATATCTGTCGCTTATGCAGGCGGCCGCGCGTTCGCCAGGGATCAGATCTTCATCGCGCGCCGCTGGTTGCGACGATACTGGTCGAACAGCACCGCGAGCAACAGAATTCCGCCGCGTATCAGATATTGGTAAAACGTCGGCACGTTCAGCAGGCTCATCGCGTCCTGGACGGAGCCCATGATCAGCACGCCGACCAGCACGCCGGAGATCGTCGCGACGCCGCCCGTCAGCGACACGCCGCCCAGCACGCACGCGGAAATCACGCCGAGCTCGAGCCCGACCGACGTCTTCGGGTCACCCAGGCTCATCCGCGACGCGAGCATTACGCCGGCAAAACCCGTCACGAGCCCCTGCAGCACGAACACGGTGATCTTGATGCGCATCACCGGCAGCCCCGCGAGCAGCGCGGCCTCGCCGTTGCCGCCCACCGCGAGCACGTTCTTGCCGAACACCGTCTTGCGCAGCAGGAAGCCGAACACGACGAAGCCGACGATGTTGCTCCAGATCGGATACGAGATGCCGAGGAACGAGCCGCCGCCGAGATCGAAGAAGCGTTCCTCGGAGATCATCACCGCGTCGCCGTTCGACGTGATGAACGCGAGCCCGCGCACGACTTCCATCATCGCAAGCGTGACGATCAGCGAGTTGATCCGCCAGCGCGCGATCAGCACGCCGTTGACGAGCCCGACCGCGCCGCCCGCGAGCACGCCGCCCGCGATGCCGAGCACGACGCTGTGCGTCGCGGTGATCAGCGTCGACGCGACGACGCCCGAGAACGCGACGATCGACGCGACCGACAGGTCGACCTCGCCGAGCGCGAGCACGAACATCATCGTCACCGCGATCGAGCCGATCAGCGTGACCGACAGCAGCAGGCCCTGGATGTTGCGCGGCGTGAGGAAGTCCGGCACGGTCAGCGACAGCGTCGCGAACAGCACGAGAAACACCATCACGATGCCGGAGCGGTTGATCAGCTGCCACACGCCGCCGCGCGCTCGCGCAGGTGCGACGGCGGCATCGGGGGACGGGGAAGTGCGTTGGGGTTGCATTGCCTGGCTCATGTCGTTTGCATCCGGTTGATCGTTGCGGGGCGCTAGCGCGGCAGCGCGAGCTTGATCAGCGCGTCGGGCGTCGCCTGCGCCTTCGCGACCTCGCCCGCGATCCGTCCTTGCTTCATCACGATGATCCGGTCCGACACGCCGATCACCTCGGCCAGGTCGCTCGACACGAGGATCACCGTGCGGCCCGCTTCCGCGAGTTCGTAGAACAGGTTGTAGATTTCCGCGCGCGCGCCGACGTCGATGCCGCGCGTCGGCTCGTCCATCAGGAACACGTCGATGCGCTCGGCCAGCCAGCGCGCGAGCACGACCTTCTGCTGGTTGCCGCCGGACAGCGCGCCGATCGGCGTGTCGCCGTCGCGGGTCTTGATCGCGAGCCGCTCGATGTAGCGCTGCGCGAGTTCGCGTTCGCGCCGCCCGTCGAGCAGCACCCGCGCCGGGCTGAAATGCCGGCGCGCGCTGATGTTCAGGTTGTCGGCCACCGACGCGATCGCGACGATGCCCTCCTGCTTGCGGTCTTCCGGGCACAGCGCGAGACCGGCGCGCACCGCGTCGCGCGGGCTCCCGAACGCGACCCGCTTCCCGTTCAGCTCGACGTGCCCCGCGCTCGGGCGCGCGGCGCCGTACAGCAGCTTCATCAGCTCCGAGCGGCCCGCGCCGACGAGCCCGAAGAAGCCGACGATCTCGCCGCGCCGCGCGGTGAACGACACGGGCTCGGACAACCCGGGCCCCGCCAGCCCTTTCGCCTCGATCAGCACGTCGCCGGCCGCGCGCGGCCGGTAGCCGTACACGTCCTCGATCGAGCGACCGACCATGCAGCCGATCAACCGGTCGCGATCGAGATCGGTGACGGAATCGAACGTGTCGATGCGGCGGCCGTCGCGGAACACCGTCACGCGGTCGCACAGTTCGTACACTTCCTCCATCCGGTGCGTGACGTAGATGATCGCGCGGCCTTCCGCCCGCAGCGCGCGGATGATCCGGAACAGCTGCGTGGTTTCGCGCGCGGACAGCGAACTCGTCGGCTCGTCGAACGCGATCACGCGCGCGTCGCGCATCAGCGCCTTGCCGATCTCGATCATCTGGCGCTGGCCGATCGACAGGTACTTCACCGGAATGCCCGGATCGATGTGCTCGCCGAGCCGCTCCAGCGCATCGAGCGCGCGCGCGGCGAGCGTGCGTTCGTCGACCACGCCGAGCCGGCTCGGCAGTTGCCCGAGCATCAGGTTTTCGGCGACCGTCAGCTCGGGCACCAGATGCAGCTCCTGGTAGATGATCGCGATGCCGGCCTCCAGCGCCGCGCGCGTCGACGCGAAGCGCTGCACCGTGCCATTCAGCGTCAGCGTGCCGGCCTGCGGCTGGTTCACGCCGGACAGCACCTTCAGCAGCGTCGACTTCCCCGCGCCGTTCTCGCCCATCAGCCCGTGCACTTCGCCCGCGCGCACCGACAGCGACACGGCGTCGAGCGCGCGCACGCCCGGGAACGTCACCGTGATGCCGTCGAGCGCGAGCAGCGGGCCGCCCGGCGGCGACGCGCCGGCATCGCCGCCGGTGTCGCGATCATTGCCGGATACGGCCGTCATCGTCTGCGTCGTCATCGCGTTCTCGCCTCGTGCGCTCAGATGCCGAGCTCGGCGCGCACGGCCTGCCAGTTCGCACGCGTCATCAGCTTGCCGCTCGTCTGCGTGTCGGCCGGCGGCGTCTTGCCGCCGCGAATCCATTCGACGAGATTCTGCGTGCTGTCCTTGCCGTGGTTCGTCGAGCTGACCGCGATCGTCCCGTAGAAGCCGGTCGGCTCCTTCTTCTGGAATTCGGCGAACGCCTCGCCCGCGCCGTTGATGCCCACGCCGATCACGTCGGCCGCCGGGATATGCAGCTGCTCGGTCGCGCGCACCGCGCCGAGCACGGTTTCCTCGTTCAGCGCGTAGACCACCCACTTCTTCACGTTCGGATGGCGCGCTAGCACCGGCGCGGCCGCGCTGAAGCCGCCTTCGTCGTCGGTCGTCTTCTGCGGCGCGTCGAAGATGTTCTCCTTGCGGAAACCGCTCGCGAGCAGCGCCTGCGTCGCGCCGTCGGTACGCAGCTTCGCGGTCGGCAGCTCGTAGTTCGTGATCCGCAGCGCGCCGACTTCCTCGGGCTTCCAGCCGCGCCGCTTCATCTCGTCGGCAATGGCCTGGCCGACCTGGTTGCCGATCTTGGTCGCCGACATCCCGAGATGCGGCACGTTCGGCAGCGGCTTGCCGGTCGAATCGACGAGCTGGTCGTCGACGGTCACGAACTTCATGTTGTAGCGCTTCGCACGCGCGGCGATCGCCGGGCCGAGGCGCACGTCCGGCGCGCAGATCACGAAGCCCTGTGCGCCCTGCGAGCCGAGGTTGTCGATCGCGGCCAGCACCTTCTCGCCGTCGGGCGTGCCGATCTTCACGACCGAGAAATTCTCCTTCTGGCCGAGCGCGGACGCCGCGTTCTGCTCGTTGATGAACCACGCCTGCTCGGGCATCTTCACCAGGAAGCCGATCTTCAGCGGCGCGTCGGCGCGCGCGGCACCCTGCATGCCGAGCGGCGCGATGCACAGTGCGGCCAGCAGCGCGCGCAGGGTATGGCGGCGAATCGTGTGAGTCGTGCGGTTCATGCGGTGTCTCCTTGATATCGGCTTGTGCCGTAATGATTCGTCGTGTGCGATCGCGCCGGGGCGCGCCCGCGTGATCAGCGGCCGAACGCGTCGGCCTGCACGCGCCGGCCGAACAGGAACGCATCGGCGACGAGCCGCAGCGGCCGCACGTCGACGTCGCTTTCGCCACGCGCGATCAGCGCATGGAAGTGCGCATACAGCGCCGGATACTCGCGTTCGGGCCCGAGCTCGACCGGCTCGCCCGCGATCGACAACTGCGCGCCGCCGCGGCTGATCGCGAGCACGCCGTCGGCCGTGTCGACCGCGATCTCCCATTGCTCGACCGGGCCGTGCCGCCAGTCGAATTCCGCGCGCACCGGCACGCCGTCGGTATCCGCGCAATCGAGCTCAGCGGCGATCGGCGTCTGCACGTCGCTCGGCACGATGAGCGTCGCCTCGCGCAGCACGAGCTCGCGCGGCAGGATGCGCGTGACGATCGACAGTGCGTTGATGCCCGGGTCGAACACGCCGAGGCCGCCCGGCTCCCAGATCCATTGCTGCCCCGGATGCCAGCGCCGCACATCCTCCTTCCAGCGCACCTGCACCGCGCGGATCGCGCGCGTCGCGAGCCAGGCGCGGGCCGGCTCCACCGCACTCGCGCAGCGCGAATGCCAGGTCGCGAACAGCGTGAGGCCGCGTTCGCGCGCGAGCGCCTCCAGCACGGCCACTTCGCCGAGCGTCGCGCCCGGCGGCTTCTCGAGCATCACGTGCTTGCCGGCTTCGAGCGCGGCGCGCGCCTGCGCATAGCGCACCTGCGGCGGCGCGCACAGCGACACGGCATCGAGCTCGCGCTCGGCGGCCAGCAGCGCGCGCAGGTCGCGATAGTTGCGCACGCCGGCGACTTCCGCGTGACGGCTTGCGCACGCGGTCAGCCTGAAACCCGGTTCGGCGTCGATCGCCGGCAGATGCTGGTCGCGCGCAATCTTGCCGATGCCGACGACCCCCAGCGAAACCTGATCACTCATCGTGCATGCCTCCTTCGCGAATCGTTCGGTGACCGTTCAGTGCGCCCAGCGCAGCACGAGCGGGTCGAGCCGGCGCGCGATCGCGAGCAGTTCCGCGCGCGTGTCCGGATGCAGTTCCGGCATCGGGTGCCGCGGCCGCTCGCACGCGATCACGCCGCCTGCGCGCATCAGCGCCTTCGCGGTGAGGATCCCGGACTGGCGGTTCTCGTGGTTGATCAGCGGCAGCCAGGCCTGGTAGCGCGCATAGGCGTCGTCATGCCTGCCGTCGCGCCACGCTTCGAGGATCGGCCGGATGCCGTCCGGAAACCCGCCGCCCGTCATCGCGCCGGTCGCACCCGCGTGCAGGTCGGCGAGCAGCGTGATCGCCTCCTCGCCGTCCCACGGCCCTTCGATTGCATCGCCGCCGAGCCGGATCAGCTCGCGCAGCTTGTTCGCGGCGCCCGGCGTCTCGATCTTGAAGTACGCGACCTGCTCGATCTCGCGTGCCATCCGCGCGAGGAACGAGGCCGACAGCGCGGTGCCGCTCGCGGGCGCGTCCTGGACCATGATCGGAATCGCGATCGCGTCGGACACGCGCGCATAGAACTCGAAGATCTGCGCTTCGGGCACGCGGAACGTCGCGCCGTGGTACGGCGGCATCGCCATCACCATCGCTGCGCCGAGCTGCTGCGCGCGCAGGCTGCGCGCCGCGCACACCTGCGTGCTGTAATGCGACGTCGTGACGATCACCGGCACGCGGCCCGCGACGTGCTCGAGGATCGTGCGCGTGAGCACGTCGCGCTCGTCGTCGGTAATCGCGAACTGCTCGGAGAAGTTCGCGAGGATGCACAGCCCGTCCGAGCCCGCGTCGATCATGAAATCGACCGCGCGCTTCTGGCTCGCGAGGTCGAGTTCACCCGTATCGGTAAACGTCGTCGGAACGACGGGGAAGATGCCACGATAGCGCGGCGTGCTGCTCGATGTCATGGTTCGCGTCCTGCTTCGGCCTCGGTGACGACCGGCCGTCATGCGTTTACGGTTTCACGTTGCGCAGGCCGGGAAAGCCCGCGACCGGCTGCCGCGCAGCCGCTCAATGCGAATGGCTCGGCACTTCCGCGCCGCGCGTGCCGACCAGGAAGTCGAGGTCGCACCCCTCGTCGGCCTGCAGCACGTGATCGATGTACAGCCGCGCGTAGCCGCCCTTGCCGAGCTGGCCGGCCACGCCCGGCGCCGCGGTCGGATCGACGTCCGACAGGCGGCGCTGCAGTTCGTCATCCGTAATGTCGAGATGCAGCGTGCCGGCCTCGCAGTCGAGCTCGATCCAGTCGCCGTTGCGCACGGCTGCGAGCGGCCCGCCGGCGGCGGCTTCCGGCGCGACGTGCAGCACGACCGTGCCGTACGCGGTGCCGCTCATCCGCGCGTCGGAAATCCGCACCATGTCCTTCACGCCCTGACGCAGCAGCTTCGGCGGCAACCCCATGTTGCCGACCTCGGCCATCCCCGGATAACCGCGCGGCCCGCAGTTCTTCAGCACCATCACCGAGCTTGCGTCGACGTCGAGCGCCTCATCGTTGATCGTCGCCTTGTAGTGGTCGAGGTTCTCGAACACCACCGCGCGGCCGCGATGCTTGAGCAGCTCGGGGCTCGCCGCCGACGGCTTCAGCACCGCGCCGCGCGGCGCGAGATTGCCGCGCAGGATGCGGATGCCGCCGTCCGCGATCAGCGGCCGGTCGAGCGGGCGAATCACTTCGTCGTCGTAGTTCGGTGCTTCGCGCACGTTGTCCCACAGCGACTTGCCGTTCACCGTCAGCGCATCCGGGTTCGGCAGCAGCCCGCCCTCGCCGAGCCGGCGCAGCACCGCCGGCAGCCCGCCCGCGTAATAGAACTCTTCCATCAGGAAGCGCCCCGACGGCATCAGGTCGACGATCGTCGGCGTGTCGCGGCCGATGCGCATCCAGTCTTCCAGTTCGAGCGGCACGCCGATGCGGCCCGCGATCGCCTTCAGGTGGATCACCGCGTTGGTCGAGCCGCCGATCGCCGCGTTAGCGCGGATCGCGTTTTCGAACGCCGCGCGCGTGAGGATCTTCGACAGCACGAGCCCTTCGAGCGCCATCTCGACGATGCGGATGCCGGACATGTGCGCGAGCACGTAGCGGCGCGAATCGACGGCCGGAATCGCCGCGTTGTGCGGCAGCGCGACGCCGAGCGCCTCGGCCATGCACGCCATCGTCGACGCGGTGCCCATCGTGTTGCAGGTGCCGGCCGAACGCGACATCCCGGCCTCCGCCGACAGGAAGTGATGAACGTCGATCTCGCCGGCCTTCAGCGCTTCGTGCAGTTGCCACACGGCGGTGCCGGAGCCGATGTTCTTGCCCTCCAGCTTGCCGTTCAGCATCGGCCCGCCCGACACGACGATCGCCGGCACGTCGCAGCTCGCCGCGCCCATCAGCAGCGCGGGCGTCGTCTTGTCACAACCGGCGAGCAGCACGACCGCGTCGATCGGGTTGCCGCGGATCGCCTCCTCGACGTCCATCGACGCGAGGTTGCGCGTGAGCATCGCCGACGGGCGCAGGTTCGATTCGCCGTTCGAGAACACCGGGAACTCGACCGGGAAGCCGCCCGCCTCGGAGATTCCGCGCTTCACGTGCTCGGCGAGCTTGCGGAAGTGCGCGTTGCACGGCGTCAGTTCGGACCACGTATTGCAGATGCCGATGATCGGCCGGCCGTCGAACTCGTGATCGGGGATGCCCTGGTTCTTCATCCAGCTCCGGTACATGAAGCCGTTCTTGTCGTTCGTGCCGAACCATTGGGTGGAGCGCAGCCTGGGTTTCGTTGCCGACATCGTCAGTCCTGTGGTGACGGGATACCGGCGCAGTCTAGGCAGAATTTTGATAACTGGCTAATGACGTTTTTGGCGATTACGATATCGATTCCGATATCGATATAAACCCGTACGATGCCCGAAGCCAGCCCGTGGGGAAACCGTGGCCGCCTGAAGACGCGCCAGCTTCTGCTGGTCGTCGCGCTCGCCGACGAAGGCAGCATTCACCGCGCGGCGGCCGCGCTGAACATGACGCAGCCGGCCGCGTCGAAGCTGCTGCGCGAACTCGAGGAATCGATCGGCGCGGTGCTGTTCGAGCGCCTGCCGCGCGGGATGCGGCCGACGCTCTACGGCGACGCGCTGATCCGCCATGCGCGCGCGGCGCTCGGCAGCCTCGACCAGGCGCACGAGGAGCTGGCCGCGCTGAAGGCCGGCCATCTCGGGCACGTGGCGGTGGGGGCGATCACGTCACCGGGCCTGCGGCTCGTGCCGCCGGCCGTCGCCGCGGTGAAGGGCACGCATGCCGGCTTGCACGTGTCGGTCGAGATCGACACCAGCAACGTGCTGCTCGAACATCTCGCGCAGGAAAAAATCGACATCGTGATCGGCCGGCTCTCCGCCGAACACGACAAGCTGCGGCTGCGCTACGAGCCGCTGACCGGCGAGTCGGTCGCCGCGGTCGTGAGGCCCGGCCATCCGCTGCTCGCGCAGGCGCCGCTGTCGCTCGCGGACGTGCAGCGCGCCGCGTGGGTCGTACCGCCGGCCGGCAGCGTGCTGCGCCACCGCTTCGATCTCGTGTTCCAGCGCGCGAGCCTCGCGCCGCCGGCGAACCTCGTCGAGACGTCCGCGCTGCTGTTCATCACGCAGCTGCTCGAACAGAGCGACATGATCGCGGTGCTGGCCGAGGACGTCGCGCGTTACTACGCGCGGCACGGGATCGTCACGGTGCTGCCGCTGGAGATGGATTGCCGGATGGACGATTTCGGGATCATCACGCGCACCGACCGGCTGCATTCGCCGGCCGTCGCGATGATGGCCGATGCGATTCGCGCGGCGGCGCGGGAGGTGTATGGCGTCGCGCTGTGACACTGACGCCGACGCTGAGTTCGCGACGTCGCGGCCGCTGCCGTTCCCGGATCGCCCAGCACGCATGCGCATCGAGTGACGCGCATGCTGCCGCCATGACGCGTTACACCCAGGGCTGCACGAGCCCTTCGGTCTGCAACGCCCGCTGGCTCGCCGGGCGTGCGATCACCCGCTGCAGATAGCCGCCGAGTACCGGCCGTTGCCGCGCCGGCTCGGCAAAGCCGCGCGTCCAGCGGCACAGCATCAGCGCATACGGATCGAGCACCGTGTAGTGCGCACCGAGCAGCCACGGGCCGCCGCTCGTCTCCAGCTGGCGGTCGAGCTGATCCAGCAACGCCGCGATTCTCGCCTCCGCGTGTGCCTTCACCTGCGCGGCGCCGGCCGCGTTGCCCACATCGACCCAGCGCTCCGGATAGAAATACGCGATCAGTGTCGCCTGCAGCGTGTTGGTGAGCCACATGAGCCATTTGTAGAACTGCGCGCGTTCCGGCGTGCCGAGTGCGGGTGCAAGCCGCTGCTCGGGATGTGTATCGGCGAGATGCAGACAAATGGCGGCGGCTTCGTACAGCACCATGTCGCCGTCGACCAGCACCGGGATGAGCCCGTTCGGATTGAGCGCGAGGTAGTCCGGCGACTTGTGCTGGTCGTTCGTGCGGTCGACGAATTCAAGTTCGAACGGCTTGCCGATTTCTTCCAGCACGATGTGCGGCGCCATGCTGGCATTGCCGGGGTAGTAGAAGAGCTTCATCGTCGATTTCACTCAGGCGGGTGTCGGCGTCACGCGGCGGCGAACTCGATCACCGGTTCGCAGCGGATCGGGAAGTTGACCGAGTTCGCGATATAGCACTTCGCGTGCGCGTCATGATGCAGATGTGCCGCCCGTTCGCGATCGTCGCCGGCCTGGATCGTCACATGCGGGCGCAGCACGATTTCCGTGAAGCGGCCTTCATCGGCACTGTCGACCATCGTGCCTTCCGCGTTGTCGACATACGCAAGCACGCGAATACCCGCTTCCGAGCACAAATGCAGGTACCAGAGCTTGTGGCACGCCGATGCCGACGCCAGCAACAGGTCTTCCGGATTCCAGCGCGCGGCGTCGCCGCGAAACGCCGCGTCGGACGAACCGGGAATATCCGGCTTGGAACCGGCCCGGATCAGATGATCGCGGCCGTACTCGCGATACCCCGACGTGCCGGTGCCGCGATTGCCCGTCCACTCTACTGCGACGCGATACGTGTGTTCGCCAGATGCCATCTCGCTCTCCATTGATGTGGGTTGCTTCGGCCGGGCCGGATGTCGCTTTGCGAAGCCCGCCTGCGCTCGCCATTTTGGCACCGGATTCTCATTTGGTATACCATTATTCCAAATTGACGGAACATGCAGGCATGGAAGCCAAACTCGATTCCACGGCGGACGCGGTCGCCGCCTCGTTGCGGGACATGATCATCAACGGCGAGCTGGAAGCCGGCGAGCGGCTCGTCGAGCGCGACCTGGCCGACCGGTTCGGCATCAGCCGGATTCCGATGCGCGAGGCGATCCAGCGCCTGGAGCGCGAAGGCTTGCTGGACATCTTCAGGAATCGCGGCGCGGTCGTGCGCATGCTGAGTGCGTCGGACGTGCAGGAAATCTACGACCTGCGCACGCTGCTCGAAGGCGACGCGATCTACCGGAGCGTGAAGCGGCTCGACGACGAGACGCTTGCGCGCGCCGAACTCGTCCATCGTTTGCTTGGCGATGCGGCCGTGCCGCGCCGGCAGGGCGAACTGAACCGCGAATTCCACTCCCTGCTGTATTCATGCTGCGGCAACGCGCGGCAGTTGAAGACGATCGCGGAGCTGCGCAGCCAGGTTGAACGGTACGAGCGCCTGCAGGCCACGCTGCTCGCCGATACGCCGTCGTTCCAGGTCGAGCACGAGGAGATCCTGCAGGCCTGCCGCGAACGCAATGCGCGTGCGGCGCGCTCGATGACGGTCGCGCATCTGGAGTCGGCTAGAAGCATCGTGATGCAGCTCGTCGAAGGCGGGTGAGGACGGCGGTGCGTTTGCCGCTCGCCGTGTGCCGTTTGCCAAGGCGGGCGCCACCCGACACCGGGTCGCAACGATCACGACAGTGACCTCAACCTACTCGCCGCCGCCACGCGTCAAACCGAAGGTGTCGCGCCCCCGCCCGCCACACGCCCGGTCGTACCCCGCACCACCAGCCTCGGTAGCGACGCGGTCCGCACGCGCGATGCCGCGTCGCTGTGACCACCCGCCTCGCGCAGCGCATTGAGCAGTTCGACCGCGAGTCCGGCGGCCTCGGCGGTCGGGATCGCGACGGTCGTCAGCGTGGGCCGCGTGTCGCTCGCCAGGTGAATGTCGGTGATCCCGACGATCGACAGATCATCGGGCACACGCCGGCCGCGATCAGCCGCCACATGCATCGCGCCGATCGCCGGCAGGTCGTTGGTCGCGACCAGCGCGGTCAACCGTGGGTGCGCATCGAGCAACCACCCCGCCGCGCGCACGCCGCCTTCGATCGAATCGGGCTCGGCCGCGACGATCGACGCATCGAGCCCCGCTTCGCGCATCACGTCGACGAAGCCGTCGTAGCGCGCCGCCTGCACGCCGCTCGCCGACCCGCCGACGATCACGCCGATGCGCTCGTGACCCAGTTCGAGCAAGTGCCGCGTCGCGATCCGCCCCGCCTCGCGGAAATCGATCGCGACGCACGGCAATCCATCGGGCGGCGCCTCCGGCCGCTCCCACAGACACAGCACGACCGGCACGCCGCGTGCCGCCACGTCGCGCAGATCCGGCAGATGCAGGTTCGCATTGGTCACGAGAATGCCTTCGGAGACCGTGCCGGCGATCTGGTCGAGATACGCACGCCCCTGCAACGGATCTTCGTTCGTGTTGCAGACGATCAGGAACTGCCCGTTGCGCCGCACCGCGCGCTCGACCGCCAGCGCGAACTCCGGATAGAACGGGTTCGCGATGCTCGACACCATCAGCGCGACCGTCGGCGCGCGCCCTTCCGCCAGCGCCCGCGCGGCGAGATGCGGGCGATACCCGAGCGCCGCCACGGCCTCCAGCACCCGCGCCCGCGTCGCCTCGCCCACCCGGCCGCGGTCGCGCAGCACGTTCGACACGGTCGCGGCCGTCACGCCGGCGCGGCGCGCCACTTCATCCAGGGTTGCCATTTCTTGCTCACTATATGAGACGTCTATCCAGTATTTGCTTCGCTCACCGAAGCGGCGCACTATCGCCGCACACCCTGCCGCCCGACCGACGGGCGCGACTCGGCCGCGATCGCATCGCCTCTTTTTTTGATCGCGATGATTAAGCGCTTAATCACTGATGAAAGCGCATTAGAACATGGAGCGGAGACAATGGCGAGCATCTCGATGCGGCGCGTGCAGAAAGCCTATGGCGATCACGCGCCGGTCATTCGCGACGTCGATCTGGAGATCGGCGCGCACGAGTTCTGCGTGTTCCTCGGGCCGTCCGGATGCGGCAAGTCGACGTTGCTGCGGATGATCGCCGGGCTCGAGGATCTGAGCGCGGGCGAGCTGTCGATCGACGGCCGCCGCGTCGACGACGTGCCGGCCGCCGAACGCGGCGTCGCGATGGTGTTCCAGAGCTACGCGCTGTTTCCGCACATGACGGTCTACGAGAACATGGCGTTCGGACTGAAGCTCGCGCGCGTGCCGAAGGCCGAGATCGACCGGAAGGTGCGCGATGCCGCGCGCATCCTGCAGCTCGACACGCTGCTCGATCGCAAGCCGAAGGCGCTGTCGGGCGGACAACGGCAACGCGTCGCGATCGGCCGCGCGATCGTGCGCGAGCCCGGCGTATTCCTGTTCGACGAGCCGCTGTCGAATCTCGACGCCGCGCTGCGCGGCCAGACCCGCATCGAGATCGCGAAGCTGCACCGGCAGTTCGAACGCGCGAGCGTCGTCTACGTGACGCACGACCAGACCGAAGCGATGACGCTCGCCGACAAGATCGTGCTGCTGCACGCCGGCGCCGATACCGCGCAGCACGGCAGCATCGCGCAGGTCGGTGCGCCGCTCGACCTCTACCACCACCCGGCGAGCCGCTTCGTCGCGGGCTTCATCGGTTCGCCGCGCATGAACTTCCTGCCGGCCGTCGTGACCGCCTGCGACGCGCATCGCACGACCGTCACGCTCACGCCGTCCGGCGAAACCTTCGTACTGCCACGTGACGGCTCGGCGCTCGGTGCGGGCGCCACCGTGACGCTCGGCATTCGCCCCGAACACCTGACGCTCGGCGCCGCACACGACACGACGGCGCTCGCGCGCGACGTCGCGCTCGTCGAACGCCTCGGCGAACAGACCTACGTGCATCTCGACCAGCCCGGCGGCCACTCGATCATCGCGAAGGTGCCCGGCGACGCGCAGGTGCGCAGCGGCGAACGCGTGCGTGTGCATGCGCCGGCCGCGGCCTGCCATCTCTTCACCGAAGACGGCCGCGCGGTGCCCGCGTGCGCCGACGTCCACGTTCACCATTACGCATAAGGATCGGGCATGCGCCTCGGAGTCTGTTACTACCCGGAACACTGGCCGGAAACGATGTGGGCCGACGATGCCCGCCGGATGAAAGCGCTCGGCATCGAGCAAGTGCGGATCGCCGAATTCGCGTGGAGCCGCATCGAGCCTTCGCCGGGCGAATACGACTGGGGCTGGCTCGATCGCGCGGTCGACGTGCTCGGCGCGGCCGGCCTTGAGATCGTGATGTGCACGCCAACCGCGACGCCGCCGAAATGGCTGGTCGATCGCCACCCCGACATCCTCGCGATCGGCGCGGACGGCCGGCCGCGCGCGTTCGGCTCGCGCCGCCACTACGATTTCTCGTCGCCGACCTATCTCGAAGCGTCGCGCCAGATCTGCACCGCGGTCGCCGAACGCTACGGCCGCCATCCGGCCGTACGCTACTGGCAGACCGACAACGAGCTGGGCTGCCATCAAACGGTCGTCAGCTACTCGCCCGCCGCGCTCGTGCGCTTCCGCGAATGGCTGAAAGCGCGCTACGGCACGATCGACGCGCTGAACCGCGCGTGGGGCACCGTGTTCTGGAGCATGGAGTATCGCCATTTCGACGAGGTCGACGCACCGGTCGGCACCGTGACCGAGGCCCACCCGTCGCATCGCCTCGACTACCGGCGCTTCGCGTCGGACGAAGTCGCGCGCTATCACCGGATGCAGGTCGACGTGATCCGCGCGCATTCGCCGGGCCGCCGCGTCGCGCACAACTTCATGCAGCTGTTCACCGAGTTTGATCACTACGAAGTCGCGCGCGACCTCGACATCGCGACCTGGGACAGCTATCCGCTCGGCGCGCTCGAGGAGCAATGGTTCGCGCCCGACGTGAAGGCGCGTTGGCTGCGCACCGGGCATCCCGACTTCGCGTCGTTCAATCACGACCTCTATCGCGGCATGTCGAAGCTGCCGTTCTGGGTGATGGAGCAGCAGCCCGGGCCCGTGAACTGGGCGCAGTGGAACCCCGCGCCGCTGCCGGGCATGGTGCGCCTGTGGAGCTGGGAAGCATTCGCGCACGGCGCCGGCTGCGTGTCGTACTTCCGCTGGCGGCAGGCGCCGTTCGCGCAGGAGCAGATGCATGCGGGCCTGCATACCCCCGATGACAAGCTCGACGAAGGCGGCCGCGAGGCGCAGCGCGTCGCGCACGAGATAGCGACTGTGCACGACGCCGGCGCGGATGCGGACGGCGCCGTACGCGCCCCCGTCGCGCTGGTCTTCGATTACGAAGCGAAGTGGCTGTTCGAAGTGCAGCCGCAGGGCGCCGATTTCCATTACCCGCGCTTCGCGTTCGAGTACTACTCGGCGCTGCGCTCGCTCGGCCTCGACGTCGACATCGTTTCCGCGCACGCACCGCTCGACGGCTACCGCCTCGTCGTCGTGCCGCCGCTGCCGGTCGTGCCGAACGATTTCGCCGCGCGGCTCGCCGCCTCCGGCGCGCATGTCGTGCTCGGCCCGCGCACCGGTTCGAAGACCGTCGACCTGCAGATCCCGCCGACGCTGCCGCCCGGCCCGCTGGCGTCGATCCTGCCGGTGCGCGTGTGGCGCGTCGAATCGCTGCGGCCGAACATGACCGAGCGGATCGACGGCACGCTGCGCGACGGCACGCCGCTCGCAGGCAACGCACGCCACTGGCGCGACTTCGTCGAGCTGCACGACGATACGCACAGCGTCGTGCGTGCACGCTTCGCCGACGGCCACCCGGCGTGGGTATCGCACGGCACGCTGCACTACTGGGCCGCGCTGTTCGACGACGCGACCACCACCCGGCTGTTCGCCGATGTCACGGCCGAAGCCGGCCTCGCGCCCGCGCCGCTCGGCGACGGCATACGCGTGAGCCGGCGCGGCGGCCTGACCTACGTTTTCAACTATGGCGACGCGCCGCACACGATCGACGCGGTGCCGCCGTCCGCGTTCGTGCTCGGCGCCGCGCAAGTCGGGCCGCAAGACGTGGCCGTGTATCGAAGCCGTTCGTAGCAACCGCGACCGGCGCCACGACGCGCCGGTCACGCACAACGACACCCAGGACTGGAGACACGCATGACCCATCGCCCCCTTCGCACCGCCGCCCGGCTCGCCACGGCCGCCGCTGTCGCATTGGCATCGCTCGGCATGACGGCGCCCGCCGATGCCGGCACGCTGACGATCAACATCGCGTTCAAGGGCGCCAGCCAGCGCGCGGTCTGGCAGTCGACGCTCGACGCGTTCCGCAAGGCGCATCCCGACATCGACGTGAAGGCGACCTTCGTCGACGAGGAAGCGTACAAGGTGCAGCTCCCCGCCTGGCTCACGACCGTCGCACCGGACGTCGTGAACTGGCACGCCGGCGAACGGATGGCGTACTACGCGAAGCGCGGGCTGTTCGAGGACCTGAGCGGCGACTGGACGAAGAACGGCTGGGGCACGATGTACGCGTCGACGCGCGACGCATCCTCGTACAACGGCAAGCAGTACGCGGCGCCGACCGTCTACTACTCGTGGGGGCTGTTCTACCGCAAGGACCTGTTCCACAAGGTCGGCATCGCCGACGAGCCGAAGACGTGGGACCAGTTTCTCGACGCGTGCAAGAAGCTGAAAGCGGCCGGCATCACGCCGATCGCGGTCGGCGGCCGCGACGCATGGACGCTCGCCGGCTGGTTCGACTATCTCGACCTGCGCGTGAACGGCAACGTGTTCCACCAGCAGCTGATGGCCGGCGACGTGCCGTACACCGACCCGCGCGTGAAGAAGGTCTACACGACGTGGAAATCGCTGATCGACGCGGGCTACTTCATCGACAACGCGCTGTCCTACGATCTCGACGGCGCGCAGCCGTTCCTGTTCCAGGGCAAGGCCGCGATGATGCTGATGGGCACCTTCATCGCGGCGGGCTTTCCACCGAACGTGAAGCAGGAAATGGGCTACTACCGCTTCCCGATCATCGACCCGAAGGTGCCGACCGCCGAGGACGGCCCGGTCGAATCGCTGCACATCCCGACGAAGGCGAAGAACAAGGCCGACGCGCACACGTTCCTCGCGTTCGTCGAAACGCCCGAGATGGGCGCGAAGCTCGCGGAAGGGCTCGGCTCGCTGTCGGCCAACAGCAAGTCGCCGGAGCCGGCCGATCCGATCTCGCGTATCGGCTTCCGGATCCTTGCCGATACGAAGGGCGGCGTCGCGCAGTTCTACGACCGCGACATGACGAAGGAAATGGCCGACGAGGGGATGAAGGGCATGCAGCAGTTCGTCGCGAATCCCGCGCAGCTCGATACGGTGCTCGCGCAACTCGAACAGACCCGCAAGCGCATCTACAAGAAGTGACCGTGTGACCCAACCGGCGGCCTCGTGCCGCCGTGCCCGTTCAGGAGGCTTGCCGTGTCCAGTCCGATCACGTCCCCCCCGCCCGCCGGCGCGGGCGCCGCGCCGCCGCCGCGCGGCGCATCCGCCGCCACCGCGATGCCCGCACGTCGCCCGTCACCTGCCGTGCGGCGCCAACAGCGCGCTGCATGGCTCTTTCTCGCGCCGGCCTGCGCGATGGTGGCCGTCTATGTGATCTGGCCGATCCTGTCGACGCTGTGGCTGAGCCTGTACAACTGGGACGGGATGACCGAGCGCACCTTCGTCGGGCTCGCGAACTACGCGGAGCTGCTGCATGCGCCGACGTTCTACACCGCGCTGCGCAACAACGTGATCTGGCTCGCGCTCTTCATGCTCGCGCCGCCGCTCGGCCTCGCGCTCGCGTTGTACCTGAACCAGGCGGTGGCCGGCATCCGGCTCGTGAAGTCGCTGTTCTTCGCGCCGTTCGTGCTGTCCGGCGTGGTCGTCGGGCTGATCTTCTCGTGGTTCTACGATCCGACGTTCGGGCTGCTCGCGCTGATCGCCGGGCACGGCATCCCGGTGCTCGGCGACGCGCGCTACGCGACGTTCGGCATCGTGTTCGCCGCGCTGTGGCCGCAGACCGCGTACTGCATGATCCTGTACCTCACCGGCCTCACGTCGCTCAACCCGGAACAGATCGAAGCCGCCCGGATGGAAGGCGCGCGCGGCTTCGCGCTGCTGTGGCACGTCGTGCTGCCGCAACTGCGGCCGACCACCTTCATGGCGATCGTCGTCACGGTGATCGGCGCGCTGCGCAGCTTCGACCTGATCTCGGTGATGACGAGCGGCGGCCCGTTCGAGAGCTCGACCGTGCTCGCGTATTACATGTACGACCAGGCGATCAAGTACTACCGGCTCGGCTATTCCGCGTCGATTGCGGTCGTGCTGTTCGCGATCATGCTCGTCTACATCGTGTTCCAGTTGCGCCGCCTGCTGCGCAACGAGCAATAACCTGACCGGTGGCCATCATGTTTCCGACTCCCGTTGCCCAATGGAAGCCTGTCTCGCGCAGGCTGTACAAGTTGTCGCTGCCGGTTGCGCTGCTGATCTGGCTGCTGCCGATGATCGCCGTGTTCGTCACGTCGGTGCGCTCGACCGAGGAACTGGTCGAAGGCCACTACTGGGGCTGGCCACGGCACTTCTCGATGATCGAGAACTATCGCGACGCGCTGACGACGTCGCCGATGCTGCATTACTTCTGGAACAGCGTGCAGATTACGGTGCCTTCCGTTGTCGGGTCGATTGCGCTGGCGGCGATGGCCGGATTCGCGCTCGCGACCTACAAGTTTCGCGGGAGTACGGCGCTGTTCGGGACGTTCGTCGCCGGTAATTTCGTGCCCGTGCAGGTGTTGATGATTCCGGTGCGGGACTTGTCGCTGCGGCTCGGCGTGTTCAATACGGTCGAGGCGCTGATTCTGTTTCATGTCGCGTTCCAGACCGGATTCTGCACGCTGTTCCTGCGCAACTTCATCAAGCAGTTGCCGTTCGAGTTGATCGAAGCGGCAAGGATCGAAGGGGCGGGGGAATGGACGGTGTTTTACCGGATCGTGCTGCCGTTGATTCGGCCCGCGCTGGCCGCGCTCGCGATTCTCGTTTTTACGTTCGTGTGGAATGACTACTTCTGGGCGCTGTGTCTCACGCAAGGGGATGAAGCCGCGCCGATCACGGCAGGCGTGGCCGCGTTGAAGGGGCAATGGACGACGTCTTGGAATCTCGTCTCGGCCGGGTCGATTCTGGCGGCGTTGCCGTCCGTCGCGATGTTCTTCGCGATGCAGAAGCATTTCGTGGCAGGGCTGACGTTTGGTGCGACCAAAGGTTAAGCACGCGGCCACGCTTATTCGTATCTCCCCCTCCGCATCGTGAGGTTGCCCGCTTCGGCGGGCTTTTTTTTTGAGCTGTCGTAGAGCGGCGAAGCACGATACACGATGGCCGCCTTCGGCAGGTTCGAAGTGTTCGACACGGTGGCTTCGATCGTCGACAATCCCGGGGCGCGGGCCAACAACCCTGTTCGACACACCTGACGACACAACGTACAACGGACACGAGCCACCTATGCTGATTTGGGCGCCGACACGAAAATCCCTTGATGATCGAGGCGAAAGCGACGGCACGACCGTGAAAGTCGCGATCGAACAACTCGACGACGACGTCTTTCTACTGATGCGGTACGAATCCCTGGACGCGCCATTTCCGACGTCGGATCATTTATTTCTTTCACTCGACGAGATATACGACGAATGCGAGGAAGTCTATGGCATCGGCCGCGCGGACTGGCTTCAGCTGTGACCGCTTCCTGACCATTGCACGCGGTCGCAGGACGGCCCCAAACGGTCGTTCGACGCCATCATCGAAATCGTCGACAATCGACCGAGGTCTTGTCACGATAGCGGCAGACATCCAACACTCGGGTTCGCAGGCGCAATGGCAAAACCTATCTTGGTCGTATTGCTGAAAAATCCATTTCCGGAAGCTTTTCGTTTTGTCGAGACGTTGGTCCAACCTCTCGGATTTCTGCTTGCCAATCCTGATAGCGGTCAGATAACTCATTGGACCGATGAGGGTCGGCAGATGGCAGTATCCCGCGCCAAGATCGTCGATGAAGGAGCGACAGGTGGAATAAAGAACGTTCAGTTTTGGCAGCCCGACGGCGATGATCTATTTGTGTCCTGGATCGATGCGGTGCCGGGATGGGAGTTTTCCTTTCATCTCAACGGTGTCACGCGAGAACTGAAGATCGCGTTGGCGATCGCACTGTCTAGTGCGGTCCTGGTTGATTTGAAGCTGCAATACGTCGACGAGAGTGCCTTGAGGATCGATTTCGAATGACATTCCGGTCGCGAGTCCAAGCCAGATCCTCTGGTTGGATCCAGCGACCGCTTCAAGAACATTCGAGTTGCTGTTCAGGGTTGCGGATTCAACCCGTCGATCCGCGCCCCTTGAGCCGCAGCAATGCGTCAACCGACCCAATATTCTTCTCATGCGCCACGAGCATCTGCGTGAGCGCATGGTGCATATCCGGCTCTGCAAGCGTCGGCAGTAACGCCTGCAGCTTCCGTACAACCCATCGCTGTCCACGATTCAAGAACGCCAGCCGCTCCGGCAGACCATCAATCGCCATCGCCTTCTCATAAAACGCCCCAGTAGCATGCGTCGGCGTCGCATCGAGCGACCGAATCGCATCGACCAGTACCGCACACCAGTGCGCCTCATCCTGCCGAATACTCGC
The DNA here is from genome assembly GCF_030482505.1 of Burkholderia sp. AU45274. Lineage (NCBI taxonomy): Bacteria > Pseudomonadati > Pseudomonadota > Betaproteobacteria > Burkholderiales > Burkholderiaceae > Burkholderia > Burkholderia sp. AU45274. The sequence continues at coordinate 372,014 of NZ_JAUJQE010000007.1, forward strand.
CACGAGCCGATGAAGTTCGGGATCGTCGATTTCCACCACGGTCTCCGACGCAACCCGCGCACCTGCGCGCTCGGCTTCCAGCAGCTCATTCAGCAACGTGAGCAACGCGTCGCGCTGCGCATCAGCGAATTCTTCCGCTGCTTTGGCGGGGCGGGCGTCGTGCCCGTCGTCGTGGGTCCGGTTCGACATGCGATGTCCTCCGTTCAGGAAGCGTGGCGCACCGGTTCGCCCGGCGTGATTCCGTCAGGCACTGCGCTCACGACAGCGTCCACGCATCACGATAGACAACAGCGAGACCACACGAAGAATGGCTCACAAGTCTGACATAGCCCTGTGACACGCGTCTGCAGCCGACCCACTGTGCGTGATGCGCATCAAGACACACCGCCACGCATAGCCGACCTCACGTCCACCCTTCGAGCCTCAACGTCGACCGTACCAGCCGCTGCTCCTCCTGCTCGATCTCGCGCAGATACTCGACGCATTGCCGGATATGCTCGCTCGCCGCCTTGCGCGCCTGATCGGGCAGCCGCCCCGTCACCGCGTTATAGAGCCGCGCATGCTGCCGATCGATCTGCTTTTTCAACGGCTCGCGGTGATAGAGATTGTTCACCGACGCAAACACCGAACTCAGCAACAAATCCGTCAACGACTGCAGCGTATTCACCAGCACCGGGTTATGCGAAGCCTCACAGATCGCCAGATGAAACGCGTGATCGAGCTTCGCGCGCGCGGCCGGGTCGAGATCCTGCGCGTCGGCCGCGGTCATCTCTTCATAGCGACGCTTGATCAGGATGAAATCGGCCGGCGTCCCGCGCAGCGCCGCGAGCCGCGCGGCCTCCGTCTCGAGCATCCCGCGCACCTCGAACAGGTCGTACAGCGTGCGCGGCTGCGAGCCGAGCAGATGCATCATCGGCGTGATCTCGCGTTGCGGGGTCAGGCTCGCCACGAACGAGCCCTTGCCGTGCGTGGTGTCGATGATCCCCCGCGCACGCAGCAGCTTCATCCCTTCGCGCACGGCCGTGCGCGACACGCCGAGCTTCTCGGTCAGCCGCCGTTCGGACGGCAATGCCTGCCCGGCCTTCAGCACGCCGTCGACGATCAGCTGCTCGATGCGCTCGGCAACGACGTCGGCCACGTTCCGCGCCGGGCCCACTCGATCCTGCGTTTCCATACTGGTATGACCACTCCGGAAGGATATCGGCGATTTTCCCACAAACCCTTTTAGCCATTCAGTTTTATGGCGACCGATACAGCATATTTCCGGCCGCCTCATAAAAACTGGTATGACCACCTTCGCCACGTCTGGACACACGCGCGCCGCCCGCCAAGAATCCCGTCCATCCGGCGCACCGCCCATCGCGAGGCCGCCGCATGAAGGAGACGGAGACAACCCCGATGAGTTTCATCTACGACGAACGGATCGACGGCCCACTCGCGACCGTCGGCCGCGACACACTCGTCGCCGCGCTGCATGCGGCGGCGCCCGGCCTCGACGTGCTGCACGAACGCGAGGCGCTCAAGCCGTTCGAATGCGACGGCCTCGCCGCATACCGCACGGTGCCGCTCGCGGTCGTGCTGCCCGACACGGTCGAGCAGGTGCGCGCGGTGCTGCGCGTCGCGGCCGCGCTCGGCGTGCCGGTGGTCGCGCGCGGCGCGGGCACCGGGCTGTCGGGCGGCGCGATGCCGCTCGAGAAAGGTCTGCTGCTCGTGATGGCGAAGTTCAACAGGATTCTCGACATCGACCCCGATGCCGGCATCGCGCGCGTGCAACCCGGCGTGCGCAACCTCGCGATCTCGCAGGCGGCCGCACCACACGGTCTCTACTACGCACCCGATCCGTCGTCGCAGATCGCCTGCTCGATCGGCGGCAACGTCGCCGAAAACGCGGGCGGCGTGCACTGCCTGAAATACGGCCTCACGGTGCACAACATCCTGAAGGTCGAGATCCTGACGATCGACGGCGATACGCTCACGCTCGGCGCCGACGCGCTCGACGCGCCCGGCTTCGACCTGCTCGCGTTGTTCACCGGCTCGGAAGGGATGCTCGGCATCGTCACGGAAGTCACCGTGAAGCTGCTGCCGAAGCCGCCGAGCGTGAAGGTGCTGATGGCGAGCTTCGACGACGTCGCCGAAGCCGGCGCGGCAGTCGCGCGAATCATCGGCGCGGGGGTGATCCCCGGCGGCCTCGAGATGATGGACAACCTCGCGATCCGCGCGGCCGAGGATTTCATCCACGCGGGCTACCCGGTCGACGCACAGGCCATCCTGCTGTGCGAGCTCGACGGCTCGCCGACCGACGTCGACGAAGACGCCGAACGCGTCGCCACGCTGCTGCGCGACGCGGGCGCGACCGAGATCCGCGTCGCACGCGACGAAGCCGAGCGCCAGCGCTTCTGGGCCGGCCGCAAGAACGCATTCCCGGCAGTCGGCCGCATGTCGCCGGACTACTACTGCATGGACGGCACGATCCCGCGCCGCGAACTGCCGCGTGTGCTCGAAGGCATCGCCGCGCTGTCCGCCGAATACGGGCTGCCGGTCGCGAACGTGTTCCACGCGGGCGACGGCAACATGCACCCGCTGATCCTGTTCGACGCAAACCGGCCCGGCGAGCTCGACCGCGCGGAAGCGCTCGGCGGCAAGATCCTCGAGCTGTGCGTCGCGGCGGGCGGCAGCATCACGGGCGACCACGGCGTCGGCCGCGAGAAGATCAACCAGATGTGCGTGCAGTTCAACGCCGACGAGATCACGTTCTTCCACGCGGTGAAAGCCGCGTTCGATCCGCAAGGCCTGCTCAATCCCGGCAAGAACATTCCGACGCTGCACCGCTGCGCCGAATTCGGCGCGATGCACGTCCATCACGGCAAGCTGCCGTTTCCCGAACTGGAGCGCTTCTGATGCGACGCGAAATCGAATCGATCGACGATAGCGCGGCGCTCGTCGCGCAGATCGACGCGGCGATCCACGATCGCCAGCCGCTGCACATCCGCGGCGCCGGCACGAAGGTGTTCCTCGGCCGCCCCGTCGAAGGCCGCACGCTCGACGTGCGCACGCATCGCGGCGTCGTCTCGTACGACCCGACCGAACTCGTCGTCACCGCGCGCGCGGGTACGCCGCTCGCCGAGCTCGAAGCAATGCTCGACGCGGCCGGCCAGATGCTGCCGTGCGAGCCGCCGACGTTCGGCGGCTCGGCAACGGTCGGCGGCATGTTCGCGGCGGCGCTGTCGGGCCCGCGCCGCCCGTGGGCCGGCGCGGTGCGCGACTTCGTGCTCGGCTGCCGCGTGATCACCGGCCACGCGAAGCACCTGCGCTTCGGCGGCGAGGTGATGAAGAACGTCGCGGGCTACGACGTATCGCGACTGCTCGCGGGCAGCTTCGGCTGTGTCGGCGTCGTGACCGAGGTGTCGTTGAAGGTGCTGCCGAAGCCGCGCGCGACGGGCGATCTCGCGTTACAGCTTGCGGTGGACGAAGCCATGCCGCGCGTCGCCGCCTGGCGTCGCGCGGGGCTGCCGCTCGCCGGCGCATGCCATGCGGACGGCGTGCTGCGCGTGCGGATCGAAGGCGGCGAGGGTTCGGTGAAAGCCGCACGCGACACGATCGGCGGCGAACGCATGGACGATCGCGACGATGCGTTCTGGGCTCGGCTGCGCGACCTGGCGCTGCCGTTCTTCGACGATCCGCGCCCGCTGTGGCGCGTGTCGGCGCCGGCCTCAGCACCGCTCGATGCACTGCCCGGCGCGCAGCTCGTCGACTGGGGCGGCGCACAGCGCTGGCTGAAGAGCGATACCGCACCGGCCGACGTGCAGCGGTTCGCCGCGCAATGGGGCGGCCACGCGACCTGCTTCACACCGGGCACGACGCGCGAGCCGTTCCAGCCGCTGCCGCCCGCGCTGCTGCGCGTGCACCGGCAGCTCAAGGCGCAGCTCGACCCGCATGCGATTTTCAATCCCGGCCGCCTGTACGCCGACTTCTGACGCGAACCCGATCCCGACCCGCCGATGCAAACCAATCTCAGCGAAGCAAGCAAGGCCCTCGCCCGGGCCGACGAAGCGGAAGCGATCCTGCGCGCGTGCGTGCACTGCGGCTTCTGCAACGCGACCTGCCCGACCTACCAGGTGCTCGGCAACGAGCTCGACGGGCCGCGCGGGCGCATCTACCTGATCAAGCAGCTGCTCGAAGGCGAGCCGTGCGGCGAGCGCACGCAGCAGCATCTCGACCGCTGCCTGACATGCCGCAACTGCGAGACGACCTGCCCGTCCGGCGTGCGCTATCACACGCTGCTCGACATCGGCCGCGCGGAAGCCGAGAAGCGCGCGCAGCGGCCCGCGCGCGAACGCCTGCTGCGTGCGGGGCTACGGCATGTCGTGCCGCGCCCGGCGACGTTCGCCGCGTTGCTGAAGGCCGGCCGCGCGCTGCGCCCGCTGCTGCCCGGCACGCTGCAGGACAAGATCCCGGCCGCCGTCCCCGCGGCCGCACCGCGCCCGCCCGTGCACCATGCGCGGCGCGTGCTGATGCTCGAGGGCTGCGTGCAGCCGTCGCTGTCGCCGAACACCAATGCGGCGGCCGCGCGCGTGCTCGACCGGCTCGGCATCAGCGTGAGCCCCGCGCGCGAAGCCGGCTGCTGCGGCGCGACCGAATATCACCTGAACGCGCAGGAGGCCGGCCTCGCCCGCGCACGCCGCAACATCGACGCCTGGTGGCCCGCGATCGAAGCCGGCGCGGAAGCGATCGTGCTGACGGCGAGCGGCTGCGGCGCATTCGTCAAGGAATACGGCGACCTGCTGCGCTCCGACCCCGTCTATGCGGAGAAGGCGCAGCGCGTCAGCGCGCTCGCACGCGATCTGGCCGAGGTGATCGCGGCCGAGCCGCTCGACGCGCTGGCCGGGTCGACGCCACGCCGCATCGCGGTACATTGCCCGTGCACGCTGCAGCACGCGCAGCGCCTCGGCGGCGCGGTCGAGCGCATCCTGACGCGGCTCGGCTTCGATCTGACGAATGTCACCGACGGCCATCTGTGCTGCGGCTCGGCCGGCACGTATTCGCTGACACAGCCCGAACTCGCGACGAAACTGCGCGACAACCGGCTCGACGCGCTCGAGGCCGCGCGGCCGGACCTGATTGTCACGGCCAACGTCGGCTGCCAGACTCACCTGAACGGCGCGGGCCGCACGCCCGTGCGTCACTGGATCGAGCTCGTCGACAACCATCTCGTCAACTGACCGGATTCCGGAGGATTGCCATGCAGACGAAACCCGAACTCGAACTCGCCGATGCCGACCGCATGCTCGCCGCCGCCCGCGCGGAAGCGGAGCACCACGGCTGGGCCGTGTCGATCGCCGTCGTCGACGACGGCGGCCACCTGCTCGCCTTTGCGCGCCTGGACGGTGCATCGCCGGCCAGCACGTATATCGCGCAGGACAAGGCGCGCGCGGCGGCGCTCGGGCGGCGCGAGACGAAGGCGTATGAGGATATGATCAACGGTGGCCGCACCGCGTTTCTCAGCGCGCCGCTGACGGGGTTGCTCGAAGGCGGCGTGCCGGTCACGGTCGGCGGCCGGATCGCGGGCGCGATCGGCGTGTCTGGCGTAAAGTCCGAACAGGACGCGCAGATCGCCCGCGCCGGCACACAAAGCGTCGCAGCGTAACCAGCCAAAGCCGCGCGCGATTTTTTCCCCGGGAGGATTAACGATGATCGACCAAGCAGGACTGCAAGTCGCGCCAGCGCTGAGCCAGTTCATTGAAAACGAAGCGCTGCCGGGCACCGGCATCGACAAGGCCGCGTTCTGGAGCGGTTTCTCGGCCCTGGTGCACGACCTGGCGCCGCGTAACCGCGAGCTGCTCGCGGAACGCGACCGCCTGCAGCAGGAACTCGACACCTGGCACCGTGCGCACCCCGGCCCCGTGCGCGACCACGCCGCGTATCGCGCGTTCCTCGAACAGATCGGCTACCTCGTGCCGGTCCCGTCGAACGTCGCGGCAGCCACCGCGAACGTCGACAGCGAGATCGCCACGCAGGCCGGCCCGCAGCTCGTCGTGCCGCTGTCGAACGCACGCTATGCGCTGAACGCCGCGAACGCCCGCTGGGGCAGCCTGTACGACGCGCTGTACGGCACCGATGCGCTGCCTGAAGACGGCGGCGCCGAACGCACCACGGCCTACAACCCGACGCGCGGCCAGCGCGTGATCGACTACGCGCGCAACGTGCTCGACAACGCGGCGCCGCTCGCGAGCGGCTCGCATCGCGACGCGCTGCGCTATCGCGTACAGGACGGCCAGCTCGCCGTCGAAACCGCGAAGGGCGTCGTGGGCCTCGCGCAGCCGGCGCAGTTCGTCGGCTACCAGGGCGCGGCCGACGCGCCGTCCGCGATCCTGCTGAAGCACAACGGCCTGCACCTCGAGATCCAGATCGACGCGTCGACGCCGATCGGCCGTGCCGATCTCGCGCACGTGAAGGACGTCGTGCTCGAAGCCGCGGTCAGCACGATCATCGACTGCGAGGATTCGGTCGCGGCGGTGGACGCGGAAGACAAGGTCCAGCTCTACCGCAACTGGCTCGGCCTGATGCAGGGCACGCTGGTCGAGGAAGTCGCGAAGGGCGGCAAGACCTTCACGCGCCGCCTGAACGCCGATCGCGAGTACACCACGCCCGCCGGCGGCACGCTGTCGCTGCACGGCCGCTCGCTGCTGTTCGTGCGCAACGTCGGCCACCTGATGACCAACGGCGCGGTGCTCGACCGCGACGGCAACGAGATTCCGGAAGGGATCCTCGACGGCGTCGTCACGGTGCTGTGCTCGCTGCACGACCTGAAGGCGAAGCGCAACTCGCGCACCGGCTCGATCTACATCGTGAAGCCGAAGATGCACGGCCCGGTCGAAGTCGCGTTCGCCGATACGCTGTTCGCGCGCATCGAGGATCTGTACAACCTGCCGCGCAACACGCTGAAGATGGGCATCATGGACGAGGAGCGCCGCACCAGCGTGAACCTCGCCGCATGTATCGCCGCGGCCGCCGCACGCGTGGCGTTCATCAACACCGGCTTCCTCGATCGCACCGGCGACGAGATGCACACCGCGATGGAAGCTGGCCCGATGATCCGCAAGGGCGACATGAAGTCGTCGGCGTGGATCCAGTCGTACGAGCGCAACAACGTGCTCGCCGGGCTGTCGGCCGGCCTGCGCGGCCGCGCGCAGATCGGCAAGGGCATGTGGGCGATGCCGGACCTGATGCACGCGATGCTCGAGCAGAAGATCGCGCATCCGCGCGCCGGCGCGAACACCGCATGGGTGCCGTCGCCGACCGCCGCGACGCTCCACGCGCTGCACTACCACCTCGTCGACGTGCAGGCCGTCCAGCAGGAACTCGAGAAGACGCCGTACGCAAGCGAACGCGACGCGCTGCTCGAAGGCCTGCTGACCGTGCCGGTCGTCGAACGCGCCGCGTGGAGCGAGGCCGAGATCCTGAGCGAAGTCGAGAACAACGCGCAGGGCATCCTGGGCTACGTCGTGCGCTGGGTCGAACAGGGCGTCGGCTGCTCGAAGGTGCCCGACATCCATGACGTCGGCCTGATGGAAGACCGTGCGACGCTGCGCATCTCGAGCCAGCACATCGCGAACTGGCTGCGCCACGGCGTGATCACCGAGGCGTTCGTGCTCGACGTGTTCAAGCGGATGGCACGCGTCGTCGACCAGCAGAACGCCGGCGACCCGAACTATCGCCCGATGGCGCCCGGCTACGACCAGTCGACCGCGTTCAAGGCCGCGTGCGCGCTCGCGCTGCAGGGCACGTCGCAGCCGAGCGGCTATACCGAGCCGCTGCTGCACCGGTTCCGCCTCGCGTTCAAGGCGCAACGGCACGGCGGTTAAGCGTAGGCGTGCTTCACGAAACGGGCGGCCGCCACGGCCGCCCGTTTTCATTTTCGCGTTCGCCCGGCCGTTGAAACGAATAATCGGCACATATCGCATGCCTTCATTTTTCGCCTGCGTGTGTCGCTCACCGGATGGAAACGGCGGCGACATGCCGCAAAGCCTTGCGCTGAAACGCGCTGCCCGATATTCACCAGCCCGGGAATTCACTGAAATTTGATCCGGATCAATGGCCCCCAACATTTTCCGCGCACGCGGACGCGCGCGTTATACTCCGTTGAATTCGCGTTACCCGATTCGTCGGATCGTTGAATCGGCGCAGATGTCACCAGTGAATGCTTGATTTACCGGTATATCTGGCCGCGATTACCGATAATCGGCGTCCATTTTCCCCGCCGGCCGGCAGGAAGGCGTCGGAATGGTCGCGTAACGGATCGCCGCCGACACGTCATACGAACAATCGCATCGGCCCGCCTCCCGGCGGCAATGCCCACCGATCCACCGACCATGGCAGAAACCGACTACGCAATGCCCAGCGAATCCGGCCTGACGAGCCGTGTCGCCGTTCATCTGCGCCGGTTCCTGCTGCCCCACCTGATCTTCTATACCGGGCTGCTGATCGCGCTGGTCCTGCTGCTCCTGTGCGGGATCGTGCTGTACGAAGGCCGCATCGATGCACGCGAACGCTCGATCGCGATGCAGCAGAACCTGGCGCTGATGGCGTCGTGGGACATCGAGCGCAATATCGAGATCTATTCGCTGTCGCTGCAGGCCGTCGTCGAGGGGGAGAACGACCCCGAGGTCGTCAAGCTGCCAATGCCGCTGCGCCGCCAGGTGCTGTTCGACCGTGCGACGACCGCCAAGTACCTCGGCGGGATCTACGTGCTCGACGCGAAGGGCGACATCGAGGTCGACGGCAAGAGCGACGTGCCGCGCAAGGCCAACTTCAGCAACGAGCCGTACTTCGTCGTGCACCGCGATCACCCCGACGCCGGCCTGTACGTCAGCCCGCCGTATCACTCGCGGATGCGCGGCGGCTCGCCGAGCATCGCGCTCAGCCGGCGGATCACGAAGCCCGACGGCACGTTCGGCGGCGTCGCCGTGATGTCGATCCGGCTCGAATATTTCCAGAACCTGTTCTCGCGCCTGTCGCTGGGCGATCGCGGCTCGATCGCGCTGATCAACACGGACGGCAGGATGCTCGCGCGCGAGCCGTACGACCCGAAGATCGTCGGCCGCGACATCAGCCACGCCAGCACGTTCCGGCGGTTCATGACCGCCAATGAAGGCAGCTTCGCCGACACCGCGTCGATCGACGGCGTGCGGCGCCTGTACGTGTTCCGGCACCTCGAGAACCTGCCGCTCATCATCATGGTCGCGCGCTCGGAAGCCGATACCTACGCCGCGTGGTACGACCGTGCGATTCCGATCGGCTCCGCGATGGTCGCGCTCGCGATCGGCTTCGTCGGCCTGTCGCTGCTGCTGGACGTGCAGCTGCGCAAGCGCCATCGCGCGGAAACCGAACTGCAGGCGCTCGCGCGCACCGACGGCCTCACGGGTCTCGACAACCGCCGGATGCTCGACGTCACGCTCGCGCGCGAATGGCGCCGTGCCGCGCGCTCGCAGCACGCGCTGTCGCTGCTGTTCATCGACGTCGATTACTTCAAGCGCTACAACGACACGCAAGGGCACCAGGCCGGCGACGACGCGCTTGCCGCGGTCGGCCACTGCATCGCCGGTTGCCTGCGCCGCCCGGCCGATTACGCGGCGCGCTACGGCGGCGAGGAATTCGTCGTGGTGCTGCCCGACATCGACACGGACGGCGCGATGACGATCGCCGAGACGATCCGCACCGGCATCCTCGATCTCGGCATCCGGCACGACGCCGGTACCGCCGGCCGCCTGACGGTGAGCATCGGCGTGACGACCAGCTATCCGGAACACGACGACGACATGCAGGGCGCGCTGAAGCTGGCCGACGACGCGCTGTATCGCGCGAAGGAAGGCGGGCGCAACCGCATCGTCGTGCACCCGGCCGCTTCCGGCGGCCTCGCGGCGCGGCAGGCCTGAACGGCCGGACGCGCCCCGCCGCCGAGCGATGGCCGAGCGATGGCCGAGCGATGGCCGAGCAAGGGCCGAGCAAGGGCCGGGCGGCCGCCGGGCCGCCCGTGCGCAAAATCGCCGACAATGTCGCCTCGACATGCCGCCGCACGGCTGACGCACCCGGCCGGCCCGCGCGGGTGCACGTCCGCTTCGCACCACCATGAGACTCAAGGCAAAGATCTTCCTTCTGGCCATCGTGCCGTTCCTGCTCGCGATCGCCGGCATCGGCTTCGGCGTGCGCCAGCAGGCGACGTCCCTCGCGCGCACGCAGCACGCGACGATCCAGGCCGCGTACCTGTCGAGCAAGGAAGTCGAGCTGAAGCACTACGTCGAGCTGGCGACGAGCGCGATCATGCCGCTCTACGACGCGAGCGGCCGCAACGCGCGCGACGACGCGCTGCTGCGCACGCAGGCGCTCGCGATGCTGCAGAAGATGGATTTCGGCCCCGACGGCTATTTCTTCGTGTACGACCTGCATGGCAATTCGCTGATGCATCCGCGCGAGCCGGAGCGCGTCGGCCATAACTACTGGTCGATGCGCGACCCGCAGGGCGCGCTGACGATCCAGAAGCTGATCGGCGCGGCGTCGAGCGGCGGCGGCTACGTGCGCTACGCATGGCAACGGCCGTCGACGGGCCGCGTCGCGCCGAAGCTCGGCTACGTCGTCGCGCTCGAGCGCTGGGGCTGGATGGTCGGCACCGGCATCTATCTCGACGACGTCGACACCGCGCTGCAGCGCATCGACGCACGCGCGTCCGCGAACATCGAGCGCACGATGAGCTGGCTGACCGCGATCGCGCTCACCGGCGCGGCGGCGATCGTCGTGTGCGCGCTGGTGCTGAACGTCAGCGAGTCGCGCAGCGCCGACGCGAAGCTCAAGCTGCTCGCGCAGCGTGTCGTCGAATCGCAGGAGCAGGAGCGGGCGCGGCTGTCGCGCGAGCTGCATGACGGGATCAGCCAGATGATGGTGTCCGCGAAGCTGATGCTCGAATCCGCGCTCGCCCGCTTCGAACGCGGCACGGCCCGCCTGCCCGAAGCCGAGCAGGCGCTGGCATCGGGCGTCGGACGGCTCGGCGACACGCTGCGCGAAGTGCGGCGCATCTCGCATGCGTTGCGTCCGTCCATGCTCGACGACCTCGGCCTCGCGGCCGCGCTCGAGCAACTGGTGCGCGAGCTCGGCGCCGAAAGCGGCATCGACATCGGCTATACGCAGGTCGCGCACAGCGGCGCCCAGCCCCTGCCCGAAGCCGTCAACACCGCGCTGTTCCGGATCGCCCAGGAAGCGCTCAGCAACATCGTGCATCATGCGCAGGCGTCGCGCGCGGCCGTCACGCTCGACGTCGGTGCGCAATCCGTCGTGCTGACCATCGCCGACAACGGCTGCGGCTTCGACGCCGAACGCTCGCAGGCCGACGCGCGCCGCGGCATCGGCCTGCGCAACATGCGCGAGCGCCTCGACGCGCTCGGCGGCATGCTGACGATCACGTCGCAGGTCGGCCACACGATCGTCGCCGCGCGCGTGCCGCTGCCCGACGCCGCGTCATGACGCGCCCCATCACAGGAGACTTTCACGCATGAGCGCCCCCGACACTGCCCGGCCCGTCGCCCGACTGCTGCTCGTCGACGATCACCCGCTCGTGCGCGACGGCTTGCGGATGCGGCTCGAAGCGGCCGACCTGTCCGTGGTCGGCGAAGCCGGCAACGCCGACGAGGCGCTCGCGCTTGCCGCGTCGCTCGAACCCGATCTCGCGCTGATGGACGTCGGCATGAACGGGATGAACGGCATCACGCTCGCGGGCGTGTTCCACGAGCGCTTTCCGGGCATCCGCGTGCTGATGCTGTCGATGCACGACAACATCGAATACGTGACGCAGGCCGTGCGTGCCGGCGCGAGCGGCTACCTGCTGAAGGATTCGCCCGCGAGCGAGATCGTGCGTGCGATCGGCGCGGTGCTGGCCGGCCAGACGTTCTTCAGCGAGGGGCTCGCCGCGCGGATGATCCACGCGAGCGCGACCGCGTCGCCGCTCGACCGGTTGACGCCGCGCGAACGCGACATCCTCGACGCGCTGGCGGAAGGGCTGTCGAGCAAGCAGATCGCGCAGCAGACGGGGCTGTCGGTGCGCACGGTCGAGACGCACCGGCTCAATCTGAAGCGCAAGCTGGAGATAGAAGGGCAGGCCGAGCTGATCAAGTTCGCGGTCGAGCATCGGCGACGGTAGGGCCATTCAGCTGACGCCTCGATCCGCTGCGACAGGCTCGATCTGCCGGCACGCCACATCACTCCGGCTGTGACGACGTCACGCACGCCGCCGCGCGTCCCGGCTGCTTCTCCGTTTCACGCCGCACCATCAGCATCGCCGCAACCACAATACTAAGGATCCCGGAACACAAAACCGCGATCGAAAACCCGTGCGCCATCGCATCCCGATACGCACCGAGCAGCGCCGGCTGCCCTGCCGCAAACACATGCTCCATCACCGCCTGTCGCGCGAGCGTATCCGCTTGCGCGCTGCCGGCCACCAGCATCGCGGCCGTCATCCGGTGCAGCGCACCGACGCTCATCATGCTGCCGAGCACCGCGATGCCCATGCTCATCCCCGTCTGGCGCAACGCGTTCATCGTCGCCGACGCCATGCCCGCGCGTTCGGCCGGCGCCAGTTCCATCACGGTCATGCCGGTCGCGGGCACCGCGAGCCCCATGCCGACGCCGAGCACCGCCAGCGCGACACCGACCGGCCCATATGGCGTGCCCGCACCGAAGCCGGCCATGACCGCGAGCATCGCGCCGATCAGGCCGTACCCGGCCACCATCAGCGCATGCAACGGAATACGCGCCGCGATGCGCCCGAACAGCATCGACGTGATCGCCGTCATCACGAACTGCGGCATCAGTTGCCAGCCGGCCTCGGCAGGCGTGCGCCCCTGCGCCTGCTGCAGGAACAGCGACAGGAAGAACAGGCTGCTGTACCCCGAGAACCCGAGCACGAACGACGCGAGATTGGCGCGCACCAGCCGCCGGTCGCGAAACAGCCAGACCGGCAGCAGCGGCCGCTCGACACGCGTCTCGACTCGCACGAACACGACGAACGCCACCGCGGCGCCCGCCAGCGGCGCGAGCACTTTCGCGTGCCACGCGCCGGCTTCGCCGATGCCGATCAGCCCGTACGTGAGCAACCCGAGCCAGATCACGCTCAATGCCTGGCCGAGCGGATCGAACGCCGCATGCTGCGGATGCCGGCGCTCCGGAATGCCCCATGCGCCGAGCAGCACGGTCACGATGCCGATCGGCACGTTGACGAGGAAGATGTTCTGCCATCCGCCATGCTCGACGAGCAGGCCGCCCACCAGCGGCCCGAGGATCAGCGCGAGCGCACTAAACGCGGACCACCCGCCGATCGCGCGAGCACGCTCGCGCGCATCGGGAAACGCATGCGTGAGGATCGGCATCGCGCCCGGTATCAGCAACGCACCGGCAAGCCCCTGGATCGCTCGCCCGATCAGCAGCGGCTCGATGCTGCCTGCGCATGCGCAGACCACCGATCCCACCGTGAACAGGACGACGCTGGCGAGCCAAACACGCTTGTGCCCGTAGCGATCGCCGAGCGGCCCGGCCGACAGCATGAACGCGGACAGCGCCAGCGCATACGCATTGACGACCCACTGGAGGCCGCCGATATCGGTATCGAGCGCCGTCTGCAGCGTCGGCAACGCGACGTTGACGATGCTGATGTCGAGCGTGGCGAGAAAGGTGCCGAGACAGGCGGCCAGGACGAGTGCGGCGCGACGGTAGCGAGGCATGGTGGTCAGCCCTTGACGGGCATCGAGATGAGAATGATTCTCATCATATATATCGACCGACCGTCGGTCAATGGATTGCGTTGGCCGTGAGCAGGACGCTGGCCTAAACTGCGGGCTTTGCATGAACGGGGGTCGAGCCGCGCGATGACGGACAGGACCAAGGCAGGACTCAGGACAGTGAAACACGACACGCCGGCAGGCAAGCCGCGCACGAAGCCGGCGGAAGTGCGCCTCGAGGAACTGATGGCGGCGGCCGAGACGCTGTTCCTCGCGCAGGGCGTGGAAGCGACGACCATCAGCGAGATCGTCGAGCACGCGCAGGTCGCGAAAGGCACGTTCTATCACTACTTCGAATCGAAGTCCGACATGCTCGCCGCGCTCGCGCAGCGCTACACGGCGTCGTTCCTCGACCGTTTGCAGCACGCGGTGGACGCGTGCGACGCCGACGACTGGCTCGCGCGCCTGCGCGCGTGGATCCGCGCCAACATCGAAACCTACGCGGCGACCTACCGCACGCACGACATCGTCTACACGAACCACCATCACCACGATCGCGCGAATGCCGACAAGAACGCGATCCTCGACCAGCTCGGCGCGATTCTCGACGGCGGCGCGCGGGCCGGCACCTGGCGGCTCGTGCACCCGCAGGTCACCGCGCTGCTGATCTATGCGGGCGTGCATGGTGCGACCGATCACATCATCGCGGCGCCGGAAGCGGATCGTGCCGCGTTCGTCGATGCGGTGGTCGACGATTGCCTGCGGATGCTCGGCGTCGGCGCGTAACGCGCCGCCAGCGCACAGCCATGAAAAAGGGCGCCCGAGGGCGCCCTTCGTGCATCCGGAATCCGGATCGCTCAGCGGCCGTCAGTTCGTCCGCGAATTGTGCTTCTGCAGATATGCGATCAGGCCATCGATGCCGCCCGATGCGAGCTGGCTCTTGAACTGGCCCTGGTAGACCTGGATCAGCCACGCGCCCGACATGTCGATGTCGTAGATCTTCCAGTCGTTGCCGACCTTGCCGAGACGATAGCCGACCGACTGGCTGTCGCCCGGCGTCGTGACCGTCGACTGGACGAGCGCGTCGGCGCCCGACGCGCCGCCCGCCTTGAACGAGAACTTCGCGTCCTGGCTGCCGAGCTGCGCGAGCGACGCGGCGTAGGTGCGCGTCATCAGCAGCCTGAACTGCTTGTACAGCTCCTGCTGCTGTTGCGGCGTGGCCTGCTTCCACGCGTCACCGACCGCGATGCGGGTCGTGCGCTCGAAGTTGGTCGCGGGCAGGAAGCGCTGCTCGACGACTGCCGAGACCTTCGCCATGTCACCGCCGCGTGCGGCCGGATCGGCCTTCATCGCGTTGACGGTGCCCTCGACCGCGTTGCGGACGATATCGACCGGCGCGCTCTGCGCGAAAGCGGAAACCGACACGGCGGCCGCCGCGACGAAAGCAAACAGATGACGTTTCATACGAATATCGCTCGATGAGAAAAAACGACCGGTTCATTGCACCGGCCGACGGAGCAAAGTATACCGGGCCCGACGCCTCGGTGCGCCGCCGTGACCGACTGTTACCTTTCAGATCCTTTGTCACAGGCTCGCGGCGGCGCGTCGAAGCAGCGCGGCGCCGTTTATGTAAATATCCCCTTACAAACCGGCCGGCCACCGGCATCGATTCCGCCGTCGCGAACAAATCTCCTTCCGTTCTCGTAACCCCCAACGTCACGACCGCCGCCACGCTGCGCCGGTATACTTGGCTACTTTGCCCTTTCCAGCCGCTCCCCACCGCCACATGGTGACATCTCTCATCGTCCGACTCGTTGCATGGTCGGTACGCCGGCCCGTCTGGGTCGTCGTGCTGTCGCTCGTCATCGCCGCGCTCAGCGGCGTCTATGTCGCGCAGCATTTCAAGATCAACACCGACATCAGCAAGCTCGTCGATGCGGAACCGCAATTTGCCGCGCTCGGCCACGCCGTCGACACAGCGTTCCCGCAACGCAACGGCACGATCCTCGCGGTCGTCGAGGCACCCGCGCCCGAATTCGCGAATGCCGCCGCGCAGGCGCTGACCGACGCGCTGCAGAAGGATGCCGCCGCCGGCCGCATCGGCCAGGTCGCCGAGCCCGGCGGCGGGCCGTTCTTCGAGCACAACGGGCTGCTGTTCCTGTCGCCGCAGGAAGTCACCGATACGACCGCGCAGCTCGCGAGCGCGCGCCCGCTCGTCAACGAACTCGCGAAGAACCCGAGCCTGACCGGGCTCGCCACGACGCTCTCCACCACGCTCGGCCAGCCGCTGCTGACCGGCCAGGTGAAGCTGCCGACGATGGCGAAGCTGCTCGCCCGCAGCGCCGCGACGGTCGACGACGTGCTGGCCGGCAAGCCGGCCGCGTTCTCGTGGCGCGCGCTGGTCGACAACGATGCCGCGCGGCAGCCCGCGCGCGCGTTCGTCACCGTGCAGCCCGTGGTCAACTACGGCGCGCTGAAGGCCGGCGCGGAAACCAGCCAGGTGATCCGCGACGCGGCCCGTTCGATCGACCTCGAGAAGCGCTACGGCGCGGTCGTGCGCCTGACCGGCGAACAGCCGCTCGCCGACGACGAATTCGCGTCGGTCGAGGACGGCGCGGCGCTCAACGGCGTCTTCACGCTGCTCGCCGTGCTCGTGATCCTGTGGCTCGCGCTGCGCTCGAAGCGGATGATCGGCTCGGTGCTCGTCACGCTGTTCGTCGGCCTCGTCGTGACCGCCGCGCTCGGCCTGGCGATGGTCGGCTCGCTGAACATGATCTCGGTCGCGTTCATGGTGCTGTTCGTCGGCCTCGGCGTCGATTTCTCGATCCAGTACGGCGTGAAGTACCGCGAGGAGCGCTTCCGCGATCCGCGCATCGACCACGCGCTGATCGGCGCCGCGCACTCGATGGGCATGCCGCTCGCGCTGGCCACCGCGGCCGTCGCGGCGAGCTTCTTCTCGTTCATCCCCACCGCCTATCGCGGCGTGTCCGAGCTCGGCCTGATCGCGGGCGTCGGGATGTTCGTCGCGCTGCTCACCACGATCACGCTGCTGCCCGCGTTGCTGCGCCTGTTCGCGCCGCCGGGCGAATCGAAGACGCCGGGCTTCCCGTGGCTCGCGCCGGTCGACGATTACCTCGACCGCCATCGCAAGCCGATCCTGATCGGCACGCTCGTGGTCGTGATCGGCGCGCTGCCGCTGCTCGCGTTCCTGCGCTTCGACTTCAACCCGCTGCACCTGAAGGACCCGAACAGCGAATCGATGGCGACGCTGCTCGCCCTGAAGGATTCGCCGGAAGCCGCCGTCAACGACGTCACGCTGCTCGCGCCGTCGCTCGCGCAGGCCGATGCGGCCGCGAAGCGCCTCGACGCGCTGCCCGAAGTCGGCCGCACGACCACGCTGTCGACCTTCATCCCCGCCGACCAGCCGGCCAAGCGCGCGGCGATCGCCGCGGCCGCGAGCGACCTGCTGCCCGCGCTGACGCAGCCGCCCGCGCCGCCCGCGACCGACGCGCAGCGCGTCGCCGCGCTCAAGCGCGTGTCGGACCTGCTGAGCTACGCGGCCGAAGATCACCCGGGCCCGGGCGCGGCCGCCGCGCAGCACCTGTCGGCGTCGCTCGCGAAGCTCGCCGCCGCGGATGCCGCGACGCGCGACCGCGCCGAACGCGCGTTCTCCGATACGCTGCGCATCGCGCTCAACCAGCTCGCGTCGCTGCTGCAGCCGCAGGACGTCACGCGCGAATCGCTGCCGCCGCAGCTCGTGCGTGACTGGGTCGCGCCGGACGGCCATGCGCTCGTGCAGATCTCGCCGAAGGTGCCGAAGGGCGTCGACCCGGGCGACGACACGATGCTGCGCCGCTTCGCGAAGGCTGTGAAAGCCGCGGAACCCGGCACGACCGGCGGGCCGATCTCGATCCTGCATTCGGCCGACACGATCATCAACGCGTTCCTGCATGCGGCGCTGTGGTCGATCATCTCGATCACGGTCCTGCTGTGGGTCACGCTGCGCCGCTTCGGCGACGTGCTGCGCACGCTGGTGCCGCTGCTCGTGTCGGGCGTCGTGACGCTCGAGCTGTGCGTCGTGCTCGGCATGTCGCTCAACTTCGCGAACATCATCGCGCTGCCGCTGATGCTCGGCGTCGGCGTCGCGTTCAAGGTGTATTTCGTGATGGCGTGGCGCGCGGGGCAAACCGGGTTGCTGCACTCGAGCCTCACGCATGCCGTCCTGTTCAGCGCCGCGACGACGGCGACCGCATTCGGCAGCCTGTGGCTGTCGCACCACCCGGGCACGTCGAGCATGGGCAAGCTGCTCGCGCTGGCCCTGACCTGCACGCTGATAGGCGCCGTGGTGTTCCAGCCCGTCCTGATGGGCAAACCGCGCGTCAAACGCGCCAAGAACCAATCGCAAGGAATCAATGAATAAGGTGCGAATCATTGCGGCGACCGTTGCCGCCAGCGCGGCGCTGACCGGCTGCGCGACGGGACCGAACCGCAACCCCAACGACCCGCTCGAGCCGATGAACCGGGCGATGTACAAGTTCAACGACACCGTCGACACGAACATCGCCCAGCCGATCGCGAAGGGGTACCAGAAGGTCACGCCGACGCCCGTGCGCACCGCGATCAGCAACTTCTTCTCGAACCTCGGCGATCTCGGCAACATGGCCAACAACCTGCTGCAGTTGCGCATCACCGATGCGACGCAGGATCTGATGCGCGTGGCGATGAACTCGCTGTTCGGCGTCGCCGGCCTGATCGACATCGCGACACCGGCCGGGTTGCCGAAGCACCACCAGGATTTCGGGCTGACGATGGCGCGCTGGGGCATGCCGTCCGGCCCGTATCTCGTGCTGCCCGTGTTCGGGCCGAGCACGATCCGCGACGGCGTCGGCCGCGCGGTGGACGTGCGCTTCAACCTGCTGAACTACATCGAGCCGGCCGCGCGCAACCCGATGTACATCGCGCAGTTCATCAGCGCGCGTTCGGACCTGCTCGGCGCGACCGACCTGCTGAAGCAGGCCGCGCTCGATCCGTATTCGTTCGTGCGCGACGCGTATCTGCAGCAGCGCAAGTCGCTGACGTATCGCAGCCAGTCGTCGTCGGCCACGGTGCCGACCTACAACGAACCGGGTGAATCGGGCGCCGTGCCGGCCGGAACGCCTGCCGTGCCGGGGTTGCCGAACTACGAGGATCCGGGCGATGCGGGCGGCGCATCGGGCGCCACGCCGAACAACGCACCGGCCACGCCGGGATTGCCGCAGTACGACGATCCGGGCGCGGACAACGCGATGCCGGCGAGTGCGCCTGCTGCTGCTTCGGCCGCTGCACCGGCTGCGGCATCGGCGGCCGCACCAGCGACGCCTGCGAGCGCTCCGGCCGTGCAGCAGTAACGCTGCAACGGCCGTCGCCGCAAAGACAAAGAGCGCTGCAGTTCAGATGCAGCGCTCTTTTTTTGTCCGCGAGAAACGGAAAACGGGAGAGAAGGGCGAGACAGGCGACGCGTGTCGCTCAGGCGATCCGCATCGCACCGGCACGCTCGAACGCGTGTCGTGCCTGGATCAGCGTCGTGCGCGCCGCGCGCGCATCGCTCGCGACCTGCAGCAGCGGGCCGAGCTGCGACGGCTGCTTCAGCAGTTCACGCAGGATCGGCAGGATCGCCGTGCTGCCGTCATCGCGCAGGCCGGCCGTCGCCGCGCGCGGCAACGTGCGCCACGCCGGATCGACGATCGCGCGGCACACCGCGAACGGTACGCCGCGCGCCGCCGCGAAAGCCGCCGCGATATGCGACTCCATGTCGACGGCGAGCGCGTCCTTCGCGCGATGCAGCGACGTCTTGTCCTGCTCGCTGATGACCGGTGCGCCGACGGCCGCGATCGTGCCGCGCGTGACGCGCGCCCAGACGGGCGTGTCGTGCAGCGCGGCGACGAGCCGCGCGCTCCAGCCCGCGTCGGTCTCGACGCGGCCGAACGGCCCGTCGATCGCGCTCGCGACCACGAGCGCGCCGGGCGCCAGGTCGGGCGCGAGCCCACCCGCCGTGCCGAAGCTCACGATGCCTGCGCAACCGCGTGCGGTCGCCTCGGTCAGCGCGCGTTCGAGCCGGTCGGCCCGTGCGGCAAAGACGGCTTCGACGCCGTCGCCGCGTGCGATGCGCGCCTCGAACGCCATCCCCGTCACGGCGATGACGGGCAACGAGCCGGTGGATTGCGGCGCCACGCGTTACAGCCCGACCGTCACGCGCGTGGTGTTGTCGCGCTTCAGGTTGCGATAGCGGGCAAGCGCCCACAGCGGGAAGAACTTGCGATAGCCGTGGTAGCGCAGGTAGAACACGCGCGGGAAGCCCGTCGCCGTGAAGCGCGTCTCGTCCCACAAGCCTTCTTCGTTCTGCTCGGCGATCAGGTAGTCGATGCCACGCGCCACCGCCGGGTTGTTCACCTCGCCGGCCGCCATCAGGCCAAGCAGCGCCCACGCGGTTTGCGACGCGGTGCTCGGCGCCTGCTCGAAACCGCGATAGTTCAGCTTGTAGCTGTCGCCGTCCTCGCCCCAGCCGCCGTCCTTGTTCTGGATCGACAGCAGCCACTGCGCGCCGCGCTTCATGCGCGGATCGTCCGGCGTCAGGCCGGCCGCGTTCAGCGAGCACAGTGCCGTCCACGTGCCGTACACGTAGTTCATCCCCCAGCGGCCATACCAGCTGCCGTCCGGTTCCTGTTCCTTGAGCATGTAGTCGAGTGCGCGACGCGCCGGCTCGCTGTTCAGCGGCGTCTCGCCGAGCTGCGACAGCATCGACAGGCAGCGGCCCGACACGTCGGCCGTCGGCGGATCGAGCAGCGCGCCGTGATCCGAGAACGGGATGTTGTTCAGGTAGTACTGCGTGTTTTCCGGTTCGAACGCGCCCCAGCCGCCGTCGCTGCTCTGCATCCCGACGACCCACTCGCGCGCACGCGCGATCGAATCGCGATACGCGTCGTTCTGCTTGAGTTGCTGCGCGCGCTCCATCGCCACCGCGACCACCGCCGTATCGTCGACGTCCGGGTAGTGCGCGTTCGCGTACTGGAACGCCCAGCCGCCGGGCCGCACGTGCGGGCGGCGCGAGATCCAGTCGCCGCGCACGTCGAGGATCTGCAGCGGGCGCAGCCATTCGAGGCCGCGGATCGCGGCATCCTCGGCACGCGCGTCGCGCGTTTCGAGCAGCGCATGCGCGGCGAGCGACGTGTCCCACACCGGCGACAGGCACGGCTGGCAATACGCTTCATCGTCGTGCACGACGAGCAGCTTCTCGATCGACTTGCGCGCAATCGCGCGGTTCGGGTGATCTTCCGCGTAGCCAAGCGCGTCGTACATCATCACCGAGTTGGCCATCGCCGGATAGATCGCGCCGAGGCCGTCCTCGCCGTTCAGGCGCTCGTCGACGAACGACACGGCCTGGCGGATCGCGCGTTCGCGCGTGTAGTTCGGGAACAACCCGTCGACCGCGCGCAACGCATGGTCAACGACGCGGAAGAACGCGAACCAGCCGGGGCTCTGGTGGCCCTGGCGCGGCAGCAGCCCGGCGTTGACGGGCGGATCGATGAACAGTTCGTCGATGCGCACGCCGCGCGGGTTCTTCGCGAGCGGGCGCTTCGCGTTCAGCACGAGCAGCGGCACGATCACCGTGCGCGCCCAGTACGACACCTTCGACAGATGGAACGGGAACCACTGCGGCAGCAGCATGATCTCGACCGGCATCATCGGCACCGCGCGCCACGGAATCGCGCCGTACAGCGCGAGCTGGATGCGCGTGAACACGTTCGACATCTCGGCGCCGCCCATCGCGTGGATGGCACGGCGCGCACGTTGCATGTGCTCGGCGTTCTCGTCGTCGCCGATCACCTTCAGCGCGAAATACGCCTTCACGCTCGCGCTGATGTTCGGCGCGCCGTCGGTGAACAGCGGCCAGCCGCCGTCGGCCTGCTGGATGCGGCGCAGATACTTGCCGATCTTCTGTTCGAGCTCGAGGTTCGGCGTCTCGCCGAGATAGTGGACGAGCAGCACGTATTCGGCGGGAATCGTCGAATCGGCTTCGAGTTCGTAGACCCAGTGGCCATCCGCGTTCTGCGCGGCCAGCAGCGCGTCGGTCGCACGCGCGACGGCCGTATCGACGCCGGCCGGCACGGCGCCGGCGGACAGGGTAGCCATTTCGGTGAGATCGTTCATCGGTCCCTCTTTTACTTACTGTGTCTGGAGCACGTCCGCGGCCAGCTGGCCGGAGCGGATCGCACCCTCGATCGTGGCGGGCAAGCCGGTGGCAATCCAGTCGCCCGCCAGCACAAGATTGGTCCAGCGCGTACGCACGGCCGGACGCTTCATTTCCTGCGACGGCACCGCCGCAAAGCCCGCGCGTGGCTCGACGACGAGCTGCCACGCGGGGATGGTTTCCGGGTTCGCGCCGGTCACGCGCGCGACATCTTCCCAGATGCGCCGCGCGAGCGTGTCGCGCGGCGTGTCGAGCCAGCGGCCCGCGTCGCGGATCGTCGCCGCGAACTGGCCGCCGCCGGTGCGCACCGTATCGACCACACCGTTGATCACGGACGTCTGCAGCGGATTGCCGGCCGGCGCTTCAGCCGCGAAATACGCGGTCACGACCGCGCTGAACGTGTCGGGCGCGGTGAGTTCGGGCACGAGCGGCTGCGCGACCTCGGGCGGCACGGCCAGCACGACGGCGTCGCCCGGCGCGAGATCGATCCGCTCGCCGCCGACCGAAACCGCATCGACCGCGTTGCCGTGCGCGCCGAATTCGAACGCGTCGAGCCGCGAGTTCAGCCGGATCTGCGCGCCGCCGTGCTGCAGCATCCGCAGCGCCGGTTCGACGAATGCGCTGCCGAGGCCGTGGCGCGCGACGAGTGGACGGCAAGCGGGGCCGCCCGCGGAAAACGTGCTGCACAGCGCCGCGCGTGCGAGTTCGGCACTCGCGTGGCGCGGCTCGACGTTCAGCACACCGAGGAAATACGGCCGCAGCCAACGTTCCCACAACATGCCGTCGCATCGCATCGTCTGTGCGAGTGAGCGGCCCATCCGCGCGAACGCGAGCGGGGCGAGCGCGAGGTAGTCGAGCGGCGTCGTGTCCGGCGCGCGCGACGCGGCATCGAACAGCCACGACGGCCAGCGCCCGCTGCCGAAGCGCAGCGTCCAGCGCTGCTGCGACGCGACGTCGACGACCGGGAATTCAGGCAGCGCGGGCCCCGTGAGCTGGTCGGCCGCGCCGATCGCGCGCAGGTAGCGCTGCGTCGCGGGCTGTCCCGCGAACACCGTGTGCAGCCCGCTGTCGAGCGTCGTGTTCAGCGTCCCGTCGAACCACGAGCGGCAGCGGCCGCCTGCATGCGCGTGCGCGTCGTGCAGCACGATGCGCCGACCGCGGCGTTGCAGCTCGACCGCGGCCGACAGGCCGGCAACGCCGGCGCCGATCACGTGGACGGTCCTGGGCATCGACTCGGTCGGCTCAGAACAGCGCGTAGCGCGCGGCGATCATCAGCATGCGCGCTTTCGGCTTGCGCAGCGGCGCGCGCGGGAAGGCAAAGCCGCGTGCGATCGCGGCTTCGAGAATGCAGCGATACGCGCCCGACATGATGCGCGGCGCCTTCACCTGCGCACGCGCGCAGGCGTCCATCACTGCGTCAGCCTGGCGGAAGTGCTCGAGCGCGCGCTCGACGAGCGTCGCGCACACGCGCGGCAGCGCCGGATCGCGCACGATCGTCGCCGGGTCGGTGATCGCGATGCCTTCGCGCGCAAGCAGCTCGCGCGGCAGGTAGCAACGGTTGATCGCCGCATCGTCGTCGATGTCGCGCAGGATGTTCGTCAGTTGCAGCGCGCGGCCGAGATGATGCGACAGCTTGATCCCTTCGGCTTCCGGCATCCCGAAAATCCTCACCGACAGCCGGCCGGCCGCACTCGCCACGCGATCGCAGAAGAGGTCGAGCGTCGGTTCGTCGGGCGCGCAGATGTCTTCGACCGCATCCATCGCCATCCCGTCGATCATCGCGTGGAAGTCGTCGCGCTGCAGGTTGAATGCGCGGATCTCGCGGTCGAGCGCAGCCAGGTGGCGCGGCGGGCGGCCGGCGAAGCACGCGTCGATGTCCGCGCGCCAGCGATCGAGGCCCGCGTGGCGCTCGGCGCGCGGCAGGTCGCTGTCGGCGATGTCGTCGACAGCGCGGCAAAACGCGTAGACCTGGAACATCGCATCGCGCTGCACGGCCGGCAGGATGCGCATCGCAAGATAGAAAGAACTGCCCGATGTGACGGCAGCGGCGTCGGTTTCTTGTTCGTCCACGACGGAATGGGAAACGGCCAAGACGAGCTCCACGGAGACACCCACGCGGGGCGATTGAAGAAGCCATGCCCGGCTGGGATGGTCAGGGTGTCAAATGCGTGCGAGATATGCGAACGATCGACACAGACAGGCACAAATTACCGGCCGGAAGCCGGAATTGGGCGAAAGTATAGCAATCTTTGAAGTTCGATGGCGGACACGCGCCACGTGCGGCGGCATGCCGGAAGCCGTTGGCCGGCAAGCGCGGCCGGCCCGGGCGGGCCCCGCGGGCGCCGGCGCCGGCGGCGCGTCAGCCGTAAACGATGTCGCGTTGCAGGTCGAGCGCAATGAGCCCCATTTCGCGGGTGAGTTGCAGCATCGAGCGGCGTTCGAGGCGCGAGCCCATGAAGCTCGTCACGCGGCCGTCGGGCTCCGCGGTGAACTGGAATGTCGCACCGCCCGTGCCGAACCACGCGCCCGGCACATCGGGCGATTCCTGCCAGTCGATCTGCGCGAACACGCGCGCGATGCCCGCGCGCACGAGGTCGCCCGGGCCGATCGGCGGCGCGATGTCGCCGAGGTCGTCGAGCGAATAGGGGCCAGGCTTGTCCGGCCTCCGGTAGAAAAGATAGTCGACGTTCATGGGGCGCAATCGCAAGTAAAGCAACAAATTAGCGTGCTTCGCGATAAATTCAAATCAGATACGAACGAAATGTGGCCTGTACGAGACAAGAGGACGGATCGAATCCGGCCCGTCAGGGCGCACGCGGGTTCGTCTAAGATGACACCTTTCTCAAGATCTGAAGACCCGGACACCATGGAGACGAACGCAAGCGCCACCCCGCAGTCCGATCATCCCGTTTTCGTGCTCGTGCACGGCGCCTGGCACGGCGCGTGGTGCTACGCGCACGTCGCGGCCGCGCTGGCCGCGCGCGGCCACCTGTCGATCGCGCGTGACCTGCCCGCGCACGGCATCAACGCCCGTTTTCCCGCTTCCTACTTCGCACGCCCGCTCGACAAGGATGCGTTCGGCGCCGAGCCGTCGCCGGTCGCGAACACGACGCTCGACGATTACGCCACGCAGGTGATGCAGGCGGTCGACGACGCGTACGCGCTCGGCCGCGGCAAGGTCGTGCTCGTCGGGCACAGCATGGGCGGCCTCGCGATCACGGCGGCCGCCGAACGCGCGCCGGACAAGATCGCGAAGATCGTCTATCTCGCGGCCTTCATGCCCGCGTCGGGCGTGCCGGGCCTCGACTACGTGCGCGCACCTGAAAACAAGGGTGAAATGCTCGGCCCGCTGATGCTGGCGAGCCCGCGCGTCGCCGGTGCGCTGCGCATCGATCCGCGCAGCGGCGACGCCGCCTATCGCGAGCTCGCGAAGCGCGCGCTGTACGACGACGTGCCGCAGGCCGACTTCGAGGCCGTCGCGAACCTGATGAGCTGCGACGTGCCGGCCGCGCCGTTCGCGACCGCGATCCCGACGACGGCCGCACGCTGGGGCGCGATCGACCGTCACTACATCAAATGCCTGCAGGATCGCGTGATCCTGCCCGCGCTGCAGCAGCGCTTCATCGACGAAGCCGACACGTTCGCGCCCGGCAACCCGACCCACGTGCACCAGCTCGACAGCAGCCATTCGCCGTTCATGTCGCAGCCGGCCGTGCTCGCCGGCGTCCTGGCCGACATCGCGAAAAGCTGAGCGCGGCACGCGCCCGGCGCATCCGCTCCGCGCACGGCGGGGCGGATACGCTATCTATGCATACGCGACCGACCGGTCGCGCCCGAGCCGCTTCGCGCGATAGAGCGCGGCGTCGGCCTCGTTGACGAGCACGTCGCTGGTCGGCGCGCCCGCCTTCGCACACGCGCCGCCGACGCTCGCCGTCACCGGCACGCTGACCCCCTCGGCATCGACCGGCACGCTGCCGATCGCATCGCGCACCTTGTCGGCCACGAGCATCGCCTCGTCGAGATTCGTGCACGGCAGCAGCAGCGCGAATTCCTCGCCGCCGAAGCGGCCGAACGTATCCTGCGCGCGCACGATCGACGCGACGCGCCGCGCCGTCTCGCGCAGCACGGCATCGCCGGCCGCATGCCCGAAGCGGTCGTTGATCGTCTTGAAGTGGTCGAGGTCGAACAGCAGCACCGACATGTCGCCGCCATAGCGCTGCCAGCGCGCGAATTCGTCGCTGAGCCGCGCCTCGAAGAAGCGCCGGTTCGCGATGCCGGTCAGGCCGTCGCGATTCGCGTGCTCGCGCAGCTTCGCGACCGCTTCCTCGCGCTCGCGCTGCATCACGCTCACATGTGTGACGTCCGAGATCGTCACGCACACGGCTTCGACGTCGCGGCCGCGCGTGAGCGGCATGAACGTACAGTCCTGCTGCATGTAGTCGACGCCACCCGTGATCGGCCGGTCGTGCTCGAAGCGGAACAGGTAGGGCCGCTGCTCCCACGAGCTGAACGCGAAGCTGCCGAGCTGGAACACGCTCTCGAGCTTGCGCGACAGCCACGCGCGCGGCAGGTCGGGAAAGCAGTCGAACAGGTTGCGGCCGATCACGTCCGCGGCCGGGATGCCGCTGTGGTCCTGCATGAAGCGATTCCACATCAGCACGTTCATCGCGCGGTCGAGCACGAACAGGCCGAAGCCCACCCGCTCGATCACGAGGTCGCTCAGCGACGAGGTGGCGGCCGTCATAGCGCGGACAGCAACGCGTCGAGCGCGTCGCCCATCAGCCGGATCGAATCCTCGGCCATCAGCATCACGAAGTGGGCCCGGAACGCGTGGTCCTCGAGCCCGAAGTTCACTTCCAGCAGCAATGCCACGCTCCATGCCAGCTCGGTCGGCTGGAATACGTCGTCGAACGACACGTTCGCGCCGAGCAGCCCCGGCGGAAAGAACACGGGCTTGCGGCCGAGCTCGTCGAGGATCGACGCGACGCACGCACCCATCAGCACGTTCGCGACGTCGAACACGACTTCGTCGGGTGTCGCCATCCCGCCGTACACGCCATCGCCGAACGTGCGGTCGACGACCGACATGAGCCGCGCGATGCTCGCGGTGCGGCACAACACGATCGCCTCGCCCTTGATGTCGGAACGAAAACCCTGGCGCACGGCGGTCACGTTGTCGTGAATACCCGTCATCTCGCGCAGCGCGTCGCCCGCGTCGGTCGCTTTCACGACCCGCACGCGCGGCACCGACAGCTCGATGAAGTGCCCGAGCAACAACGCGAGCCGCGCGGCGGCGCGGCCCATTGCGAGGTTGGCGATCTCCTGCAACGCGTCGCGTTGCTCCGCCGTGAACACCGAGTCAGGCATACAACCCATACTCCTTGAGAATGGGCAGCAATGCCTCCGACGTCACGGGCTTGGCTACGAATGCGATCGCGCCCAATTCGCGCACGCGTGCTTGCGCCTGCGGCTGAATATCGGCGGATACCACGATCACGAACGTGTTCAGATCTTCGTGGCGCAGTGTCTCCAGGACCTGATATCCGCTCATGTCGGGCATCGTCAGGTCCAGAAACATTACGGAAGCTTTGCCGTCACGATAGAGCGCCAAGGCCTCTCGACCATTCGCGGCATACGCGACTTCGACGTCCCAGCCTCCCGGCAGCGCCTTTGTCAGAAGTTTGCGAGCGAGCAGCGAATCGTCGGCAATTACAATCGGCAAAGGCATGGGGCGATGCGGTATACGGAATGGTCTCTCTCGCGTTAACGACCGCGCGGCGCACTTCTTTAGGCGCCATGCGTTCGGGTGTGCGGGCAACCGTCTGGCGGCCGCGCGCGGGCGCCGCGACGCGGAGTGCGCGCGACGCACCGCGCGGCGAACACCGGCGGGCGCATATATCTGTCATAGGGAAAGCAAGGCGCGATTCTCTGAGTAAACCGGAGGCGATGCAACTCGCCATTTTCAGCATTTCGAACAGAATTGATCCGAACACGCGCCATTCCGAAAACAGCCACGACCATTTTCGAGATAAGTACGCAAAATTTTTCCTTGTGTACGTTTGCGCTGCCGGATTCGTCGCGTTTTCAATCTGACAATTTCCCCCTGTCGAAATCGACAGCATGGCTGGCGTCCGGGGCCGTGCGGCGGGTCGTCGCAACTCGTTTATGATGGCAGGCACCTCCGCCTCACCCGCTTCCTCGATGATGTCCGACCGGCCCGCCGATTCCCACGCTCCCGCCTCCCCACCCGCCGACGACTGGCAGGACGACGGCAACTATGCGTCCGGTGCGCCCGAGCACGATTTCGCGGTGCGTCGCATGACGCTGATCGTGCTGCTCGTCGCGGCGATCGTGCTGCCGTGCATCTACGTCATGGTGATGGCGTACAACGACCTGAAGACGCGCGAGGCCGCCGCGAGCGACGTGACGATGCGCACGGTGCGGGTGGCCGAGGAGCACGCGCTCAAGGTGTTCGACCTGAGCGAGACGCTCGATGCGCGCATCGTCGATCTCGTGCAGGACATGGACGACGCGACCGTGCGCAACCGGGAGTCCGACATCCACGAAGCGCTGAACACGATCGGCGGCGGCTATCCGCAGGTGGCCGCCGTGTCGATCTTCGGCGCGAGCGGGATGCTGCTCGCGAACAGCCTCTACTATCCGGCGCCCTATGCGTCGATCGCGAACCGCGACGACTTCGCCGGCATCCGCGACGGCAAGGTCATCGAACACATCTCGCGGCTGATGATGGGGCCGCTCAAGCTCGAGAACATTCCCGTGTTCAACACGGGCGTCGCGCGGCGCCATAGCGACGGTTCGTTCGCCGGGATGGTGTCGATCGCGCTGAAGTCGTCGTATTTCAACGCGTTCTACCGCGACCTGCTCGGCGGAGCGAGCACGCCGATGACGATGGCGCTCGCGCGCTCGGACGGCGCGGTGATCGCGTCGTATCCGCCGCCGCCGGCACTCGCGCACACCGATCGCGCCGTCACGTTCGGCGACGCGCGCAACGATCCGCGCGCCGGCGTCGTGCGCGTGCGCCACGACGGCGCGAGCAGCGAGATCGTCGCGTATCGCCAGGTCGGCAGCTACCCCGTCTACGTGACGTGCTCGTACCGCACGTCGGCGATCTGGCATGAATGGTACGAACACCTGAGCGTGCTGTTCATCTCGATGTTCGCGCCGTCGATTGCGCTGTGGTCCGTGATCTGGCTGTCGCTCAAGCGGCTGAAGGCGGAAGAGGAGGCGTGGGACCGCTGGCAGGCCGAAGCGTCGATGCGGCGCTCGATCGAATCGGCATACCGGCAGTCGCGCAAGATGCAGGCGCTCGGCAATCTCGTCGGCAGCGTCGCGCACGACTTCAACAACCTGCTGATGATCATCTCGAGCAACGTGCAGATCGCGCGGCGGCGCGGGGTCCAGCATCTCGACAAGGAACTCGGCGCGATCGAACGCGCGCTGAAGAACGGGCAGTCGCTCACGCGCCAGCTCCTCGGTGTCGCGCGCAAGCAGCCGCTGCACAACGAGACGATCGACGTCGGGCAATGGGTCGGCACGTGCCGCGAACTGCTGAAGACATCGCTCGGTTCGAAATCGTCGCTGGTCGTCGCGATCGAGCCGGGTGTCTGGCCGATCCGCGTCGACGTCGCGGAGCTCGAGCTCGCGGTGATCAATCTCGCGGTCAACGCGCGCGACGCGATGACGACCGGCGGCCGCTTCACCGTCGGCGCGCGCAACGTGACGCTGCGTCGCGAGGACGGTTTTCCGCTCACCGGCGATTTCGTGCAGATCTCGCTCGACGACACGGGTTCGGGCATGGCGCCCGACGTGCTCGCGCGCGCGTTCGAGCCGCTGTTCACGACGAAGGCGCAGGGGATGGGGACGGGGCTCGGCCTGCCGCAGGTGTTCGCGTTCTGCGAACGCTCGGGCGGCCTCGCGACGATCGACAGCGCGGTCGGCGCCGGCACGTCGGTGCGCCTCTATCTGCCGCGCGCACGCGTCGAGGATGTCGTCGCGCGGCCGCCGGCGGTCGTGCACGAAACGGGAGCGGCAGCGCTCGCCGGGCTGCACGTGCTGCTCGTCGAGGACAACGGCGAGGTCGCGGCCGGCACCGAAGCGCTGCTGTCGCTGCTCGGGCACCGCGTGACCTACGCGCCCACCGCCGACGACGCGTTGCGCCTGATCGAAGGCGCGGCCGCGAACGACGCGTTCGATCTCGTGATTTCGGATATCCACATGCCGGGCCGCCTGAACGGCATCGACCTCGCCGAAGCGGTCGAACAACGGCCGGAGAAACTGCCCGTGATACTCGTCACGGGTTACGCGGAGGAGCTCGACCGCACGCGCACCGTCAACGTCCGCGTGCTGTCGAAGCCGTTCGACATCGCGCTGCTCGACGAGATCCTGCTGGGCATCCGTGAAGCGCGCGATGCACGACACGCGCGGCACGCCGGCACGTGACCCGCTGCGTGCGGGCTCGCGGCGGTGCCGGCGGCGTGATCGGGTGGGGCGCTCAGGCCGACTTCAGCAAGCGCACCCAGCCCGTGTAGCGATCGACGAAGCCCTGCAGGAACTTGCGGGTGTCCTCGCTGACGATCTGGCCCTGGTCGTCGATGCGCGCCGGATCGTGCTTGATGAACATCTCGGGCTGCCCGAGCGTCTTCACGTCGAGATACGCGAGCACGTTGCGCAGGTGCTGCTGTGCGAGCGCGGTGCCCGTCGCACCCGGCGACGTGCCGAGCACGGCACCCGGCTTGCCCGACCACGAGTTGGAACCCCAAGGGCGCGAGCCCCAGTCCAGCGCATTCTTCAGCACGCCCGGGATCGAGCGGTTGTACTCGGGCGTGAAGAACAGCAGCGCGTCGGCGGCCTCGATCGACTGCTTGAAGCGCTTCGCGACTTCCGGGAAATCCGCGTCGTAGTCCTGGCTATACAGCGGCAGCTCGCCGATCTCGACGAACTCGAACGAGAAATCGGCGGGGGCGAGCGAGATCACGGCGTGTGCGAGCGCGCGGTTCCACGAAGCGCGACGCAGGCTGCCGACGACCACAGCGATGCGATAGGACATGGCATTCTCCTTCCGGTGAGTGAGGAATCGGATCGATTGCTTCCGAACGGGCGACAAAGGTCTGTTTATAGGCAAGCCAGCCCGCGAACCGCCCCACGGGGCCGTCCGGCCGACTTTCCACAAGGTTTTCCACAGAAATTGTGGATAACTCGGCCGTTATGCTCTGACATTACAGATTGCCTACCGCGAGTCGTTGCCGACACGCGACACAGGGTTCGGCAAGCATAGCGCAGCGCGCCGGCCGGTTTCGTGAATTCGTGACGGAACATGCATTGCAGGCCGGCACCGCGCCCAGTAAGCTGCTCGCACTGCGATGTGCGTGCCCAGTGGCGCACGCGCGATCGCTTCGAGACACTTGCAACCCATCCATGCCGTCCGCCTACGACGATCCCGTTTATCTCGCGCAACTGCGGCGCGACCTGCTGCGCTTCGCGCGGCTCCAGCTCCGTGATGCCGATGCGGCCGAAGACGCCGTGCAGGAAGCACTCACCGCCGCGTGGTCGCATGCGGGCGATTTCGCCGGGCTGTCGGCGCACAAGACCTGGGTGTTCGGCATCCTGCGCAACAAGCTGATCGACGTGCTGCGCGCGCGGCAGCGGACGGTGAGCCTGTCCGCGCTCGATGCCGAGCTCGACGGCGAATCGGTACTCGATCGCGAGTTGTTCAAGGAAAACGGGCACTGGGCCGCGCATGCGAAGCCGCGACCGTGGCCACGCCCCGAAACGCTGTTGCAGCAGCAGCAGTTCTGGACGCTGTTCGAGGCCTGCCTCGATCACCTGCCGGAGCAGATCGGGCGCGTGTTCATGATGCGCGAATTCCTCGACTTCGAAATGACGGACATCTGCAGCGAATTGACGCTGACGACGAATCATTGCAGCGTGCTGCTTTACCGGGCGCGCACGCGCCTGCGAACCTGCCTGAGCGAACAAGGATTGACGACCGAAGATGCTGCCGGGGAAATGTACTGACGTGACGCGACTGCTGTCGGATGCGCTAGACCGGCATCTGACCCTGCATGAGCGCCTGCAGGTGCGCATACACCTGCCGACCTGCAGTGGCTGCAGAGCCTATCGCGGGCAGATCGCGCTGCTGCGGACGGCCGCGAAAGCGGCGGCGGGGCGGGGGCCTGCCCCGGATGACGACGGTGCTTCGTCCGGGGAAGGCTAGGCCCGGATCGCTTGACGGCGATCTTCAGAGCCGGGGGCGCATGCTGTCCGGTGATCGAGCTGGCTTCAATTGCCGATGCTCGTGCTAATGCTTGCGCTGGGCTGACGCAATCAGAAAAATACGGCGGGCAAGAATTATTCGAACAGCGCCTGCACCGATTCGGGCGGCCGGCCGATGGCGGCCTTGCCGCGGTAAACGACGATGGGGCGCTGCAGCAGAATCGGATGAGCGGCGATCGCCGCGTAGGCTTCCGCATCGGTCAGGTCGGCGCGGGCCAGATTCAGCGCCTTGTACGGCTCTTCACCGTCGCGAAGCATGTCGCGAACCGGGCGGCCAAGCTGCCGATGCAGCGCTTCCAGTTCCTCGACCGTCGGCGGCGTCTTCAGGTACTCGACGACATTCAACGGCGCACCGGTGGTATTCAGCGACTCGACCAACGCAAGCGTCTCGCGCGATTTCGAGCATCGGGGGTTGTGGTAGATCGTGATCATCATTCAGGCCTGAAGGGTAGAGCCCTGTATTGTAGCCAGTCTGTATTGGGGGCTTGGTGGGGCAGGCGACGAGTAATCGGGAGATCGGGCGCGGATTCGCTGCTTCGTAGAGGCCGACGGATGATGCGGTGCGATGGATCGCGAAAGGGGAGTGCTGGTCGGGACGCGCTTCAATGAATTGGTGGGTTTATGCGCATAAAGGCGCGCGAGACTCTATCGCGGGATGTGGCGATCAGAGGTCCGCGCGCCTGAACAATACGATGGGGTTCGGTCTGCAAAGGGTGTAGCCGATGGCGCCGCAGGCCGGTTGGTTTATGCGCATAAAGCGGGCGATTGCCGGGCGCGGGAACCTCGCGATTCGCGGCGCGGTGAATACAGACGCTTCGGCGCTTCGGTGTGATGCCTGCTTCGGTGTGATGCCTGCTTCGGTGTGATGCCTGCTCGGTGTGATGCCTGTTTCGCTGGGATGCATGCATCGGTGCGTCGGAATGCTGCCTCGCAAGTAGGCCGCCCGGCACTGGATTCCGGCGCGGCCGGGAGGTGACCTTCGTTACTCGCCGTTTATCGCGCGCGGTTTATGCGCATAAACGTAGCGCCTGGATAGCGCGTTGGGGCGAAGTACGCAGGTCAAGTGGGATACCTCGATGCTGCATACCCAACCAGGTTGGATCACTCGCAACCTACGATCAGAATCACCTGCCCTCCCGGCACGATCGCGCGCCGCGCTTTCCGCGGAGAGTTTATGCGCACAAACTCTCCGGCTCTCAGCCGAGGCAAGCCCCATCGAACGATAGGGCAGTGCACGCTGCCCGCGCGTCAACCCGCTACACATACCGACGACGCCACACGCGACACCACCGAGTCGCTCACCGACTTCGCAGGCATCCGCCACACCATCCGATCAAGTCATCTGCCATCGTCGCTTCGTTTATGCGCATAGACCGATAGCCCAAATGGCCAATGCGTAGTTGTCTAACGACAATTTCATTGAAATCCAAATATCGTCCTGTAGAATTCCAACGACCAAAATAGGAGTGAAAATTGGCCGCGGAAATCATTGCAGTCACTCAACAAAAAGGTGGCGTCGGCAAAAGCACGATTGCCATGCACCTCGGTGCCGCGTTCCATGAAAAAGGGAAGCGCGTCCTCGTCATCGACGCAGACCGTCAAAACACACTGGTTCACTGGTCGAGCGCATCCGGCGACAGCGACACCGGCATTCCGTTTCCGGTCGTCAACCTGGCCGAAGCCGATGGCCAGATCCATCGCGAGATCAAGAAGTTCATCAACGACTACGACATCATCGTCGTGGACTGCCCGCCGTCGATCACCGAAAAGGTATCGGGCGTGGTCCTGTTGGCCGCATCGATTGCCGTGATCCCGACGTCGTCGTCGCCGGCCGATTACTGGTCGAGCGTCGGGCTGGTCAAACTGATCCAGCAAGCGCAGGTCATGAACGAAGACCTCCGCGCCGTCTTCCTGCTGAACAAGACCGAAGAGAAGCGCATGCTGACCCGCGAGCTCAAGCGTGCGCTCGAGGAACTCGGCTTCCCGTTGCTGAAAACGCAGATCCCGACCCGGGAAGCGTACAAGCAGGCGATGGCGCTCGGTCAGACCGTACTGCAGATGAACGATCGTGGCGGCAAGCTGGCCGCAGCAGAAATTCGCGCATGCGCCGACGAAATCGTCGCCATGCTGCCCTGACTTTATGCGCACAAAGGAGTCACATGAAACCCTCCCAATTTGCCAAAGGATTCCAAGCGCGCCCGGATATCACGACGAGCGAGAAGCGCACGGCGCTTGATCGACTCAATGCGATCGACGGCATCGTCAAGTCCGAGACCCCCACTCCGGCACCGACCAAATCCGCGAAGAAAGACATCGCGCCGTTGCCCGCTCCCGAACTCACGCTCGATCCGTCGATCGATGAATCGGCGCAATATCGCGCGTGGCGTCTCGAGAATCGCTATGCGCCGGGGCAGGTGATCGAGCTGCCGCTGAAGGCGATCAAGCATAGCCCGTTCAATCCGCGGCACTTCTATCTGAAGTCGTCGATTGCCGAACTCGCCGTCAACCTCGCGAAGCAAGGGCAGCAGCAGGCGATCCACGTGATTCCGGACTACGAGAACCCGGGCACGTATTTCGTCAGCGACGGCGGCCGCCGCGTGCGGGCACTGAAGGAAGCGAACAAGGAATCGGTCAAGGCGATCGTGATCGACGTGCCGATCGGCATCCAGAGCTACAAGCTCGGCTACGATCTCAACGTCCAGCGCGATTCACAAACGGTGTTCGACAACGCCGTCGTATGGCGCCGCTTCCTCGACGACAAGCATTTCCAGAGCCAGAAGGAGCTCTCCGAGCACCTCGGCCTCGACGAATCGACGGTGGCCGTCGCGCTGTCGATCGGCAAGCTGCCGGAAGCGATCATGCAGGAGATGGTCGCGCGCCCTGATCGCTTCGGTTCGAACATGGCGTATCAGGTCGGCCGCTATCACAACGCGCGCGGCACCGAGGCGACGCTGCGGCTGATCAACAAGATCGTGTCCGACGATCTCAGCACGCGCCAGGTGTCGGACATCGTCAAGGGCCGCGTCGCGGCGCAGGAAACGCCGAAGGCCGCGGGCCGTCAGCGCTATGCGCAGCGTCTCGAGATCAAGCTCGGCGGCAAGTCGGTCGGCGACCTGAAGTCGTATGGTGAAGATCGCATCGAATTGCGCCTGCGCGGTCTCCCGAAGGACAAGCGCGACGCGATCCTCGAGCAGCTCGAGCGGATGCTGTTGTCGGAGTGATGGAAACGGCCGGCAGGGCCTGGTGAGGACGCCGGGCCCGCCAATCGAGGGCGGGGCCGGCGGCGGCCCGTCAGCGGGCCTGAGCGGGCCTCAGGCGGCCCGCGACTGATTCAGCGTGAACGACAGCAGATCGCCGTCCGTCGGCTCGCCCCAGGTCCTCTGGGCCAGCCAGTCGAAAAAGGCCGTCTCGGCCAGCTTGGAATCGAGGCCGCGCTTGCGCCAGTCATCGCGCAGATGCGTGCCCATCGTCGGCAGTGCCTCCGATTCGAACGACTCGCGCGCCACTTCGCGCTCCGCGTCGCCCTGCTCTTCGTACAGCACCTTCGCTTCCTTGCGGCGGAACGCCGCGAACTCGCTCAGCAGGCGTGCCTTCAGATCGTCCGGCTGGGCCGCTGCAACCTTCGGGGACGGCGTGCCGGCAGGCAGCGCATCGACCGACTCGACCGGCGGCGCATAACCCTTCTTCAGCGCATCCTTGAACAACGCCGGCGCGCTGCGCACCGGCGGCAGCGTGGTGCTGCGCATCCGCTGCTCGGTCATCTGCAGTGCGGCACGAATGCGATTCTCCTCGCTGTCCGCATAGAGCGTCTGCGCTTCCTTCAACGGGATCCCGAGCTTCACCATCCGGTCGACCAGCGTGCTGTCGAACACGTTCGGGTGTTCGTCGAGCGCGAGCATCGGCTGCTTGCGTTCGGTCACGCGGAACTGGATCTCCGCGACCCGGCGCCCTTCACGGTGCTCGATCAGCTCGACGAAGATGTTGGTGACCGCGTTGACTTCCGCGATCGCGGGACGCAGATAGTCGCGCTTGAAGTACTTGTACTCACGCTTCGCCTCGTCGCCGGCTTCCGTGTCGGGCGTGCCCGACAGGATCGGCCGCCACCATTCCCACGGCTCGCGCATCGTCAGGTGGCTCGGGTTCGTCAGGTAGCGCACGCAGATTTCGTACAGCGCGAGACCGGCGCTGCTGCGCAGCTGGCTCTGGAACTGCAGGCTCAGACGCGCATACTGGACCGGGTCGAGCAGCTTCTTCTTGATCTTCGGCGCGAACGAGAATTCGACCCACACGCGGCGGGTCGCCGGATCCTCGAGAATTTCCGCGTCGGCGATCAGCGTCGAGATCCCCCACTTCCGGCCCGGCTTCTGGCTCGACGTCCCCGTGCTCCATTCGACCTGCACCGACACCATGCGGCGCAGGTGTTCCTTCACCAGCGCGGTGTCGTTCGAATCGAAAGCGGAGTTGGCGACGATGTCCGACAGCAGCGCGCGATACGTATCGCCCGAGTCGTCGGCCTGCTGCGCCACGGCCAGCAGGACATTGAACAGCTTGCGAGTGAGGAGCGTGATCTTGCCGCTCTTCGGCTGAATTGCGATCGCCTCGACGGCCTTCCGCAATTCGGCTGAACTGGCACTCACCACATCCACATCGGTTTTCTTGGCGCGCTTCGTCGTGGCCATACGTCGGGTCGGAGGAGAAGTTTTCCGGAAGGATAGCGCCTGCGGTGAAGTGCGTCCAGAACGACATGCTCACCATAGCGGGTGAAGTGCGCGTGCAAAACGGCACTCACCCCAGACGCTCCCGAAAACCCTCACCGCTCCGGATTTGCAGCGTTCCGGACTCGTCCAGACGTGCTGCGGGATGCGCCGATTCACAGAATTTCCCCTGTGCACGACACGTGCGAAATGGGCTCCCGTATCGGCTCACCTTTCGATTTGTCGTAATTTTACGACTGCGCAGCCGTGCGTTCGGCACAGGGTTGCGATCCCACGTCGATGCGCCTCCCGATCGCCCTCCATCGGCCTGTATGCATGTACAGGCGTGACTTGCCGGGAAATCGGAATCGGATCCGGCATCCCGAAAGACGCCTGCGAAACCGGCCCGCGCGACCCGATCAGGCGTGGTTTGCCGGCCCGGGCGCGCATTGTACAGCGCACAAACCGTATCGGGTCCCGAAAATACTCACCTCGAGCACAGTGACTTCATTCGTCCGGATATCGGCGAATGCCCGACACGCGGGGGATTCACTACCAAGGCCTCCCGAAAACGCTCACCTTACCTAAAAAATGCTGTGCCACCCCAGGCAGGGAAACGACTCCCGAAAAACCTCACCGTAACCGCCTCGGTATCAAAAATCCCAATGCCTTCCGATACTTATGCACAGAAGGCATTTGGCTGTGCGCCGCCGACATCCCCCGAAAAGCCTCACCTTTCGACGGAAATCCTTCATGCGACAACCTCATGTCAGGCCCCGAAAAATCTCACCTGTGCCAAAAAGTGGCACAGCAAAAATGAGATTTCTTCCAGTCCTGGCGGGCTTTTCGACGAATTCAGCCGTTCAGAGGTCCCGAAAAACCTCACCTTTGACCATTTTTCGGGCAAATTCCATTCCCGAAAAGTCTCACCTGTGGCCGGCATCACAGCCTGTGATCGGGGCCCCGAAAAATCTCACCTCAAGGGGATCTGGGCAGGAAAACCCGCATTTCCCTCCCGAAAAACCTCACCTTTAGGGCTTCACAGGCCCTCACAAGCGCTTTTACTGTGCAAAATGGCGGTCGCTTCCCGGAAATCCTCACACCAAACACCCGTGGAGTCCCGTGAAACCTCACCTTTCAGAAAAACTGCCTAAAAGATGGGCAGAATCGGGGCGCGAAGAAGGTCCCGCAAATTCTCACCTATGTCTGCACAGGCAGAAAACTGTGCGGTCAGGCACGGTGCGGGTTCTGTGGCTGTGAGGCCCCGAAAAACCTCACCTTTGGTAAATCTCGTGTTTCACTGTGATCCCGAATCCGCTCACGAACTTTCCCGCAACGGCTCACGCAGCTCCCTGAACCCCATCACGTCAGCTCCCGCAGAAGATCACCTTGGCTCCCGTAAAACTTCACCTTGTCGGCCGGAAAGCCTTGCAGCATAAGGCTGTGCCGTGGCGTTAACGTTTTTAACTAAGGGTTCAAGGGTGTTTACTTCTAATACTCTCAAGACATCGGCTGACGAGTTTTCCACAGACACCCCAACCCCTGAACACCGACAGGCAATCGGATCCACTGTCATGTGAAACAAATGCCGAAATTCGAGGTCTGCAGGAAAATGCTTGCGCGACAAGGACTTGGCTAACTTTCTTCGCTTTGTTTCACGGAATCCTGGACCACAGTCGACCGGATTGGCTCACGGACCCGATTTCTGTGCAAAGCGACGTAAATTCACAACGGTAAGCCGAAATAAGTATCGATAGATACGTATTTCGTTATGATTGCCACATTTCAATGTCTGTGAGCACAGCGATGACCCTGGACGAAATACGTCAAGCCATTCGGGACGAACTGGAATCGCTACGGGCGAACGGTGCACGACGGCAGGAACTGTCGCTGCACGCCTGCAAGCGGTTGTTCTTCGATCTCGGCATCCGGCCGTCGGCTGCCAATGTCCGCGATCTCACCCAGACCGGCAGCGCCAGCGATATCCCGAAAGACATCGACCAATTCTGGGAGCGCATCCGTTCCGCCTCTAAAATCAGGCTCGACGGTGCCGCAATCCCGAAAGCCGTCGAAGAAAAGGCAGGTGCGTTGCTCGGCGCACTCTATGAAGAAGCGTTGAAAGCCGCGCGGAACAGTCTCGATGCAGATCGCGAGCAGGTTCGCGCCGGCATTGCCGACGCCGAACAGCGGTTGCGCGACGCAACCGTCCGCCAGGAGACGCTCGAAGGCGCGCTCGCGCGTGGCGAAGCGAAAAACGAGCAGTTGCAGGCTCGCGTGACCGAACTCGAGGTCCAGCTCGCGTCGCAAACGACGCACGGTTCAGCTAGTGAAGCGACGTTGCTCACCACAGTCGCCCGACTGGAGAAGGAACTGGCGGCGGCCGCCGGCCGCGTCGAAGCCGAGCAGACGCAAAATGCGGCGCTGCGCGATCGCATCGATGCGCTGCAGGCCGAACTGCAGCAGCGCACCGAGCACTACGCGCAGCAAATCAAGGACGCGGTGGCCGAAGCCGAACGCCGCGTGAAGCCAATGCTGGTCGAGCTGGATTCGTTGCGCAGCATGGCGTCGACCTACCAGAGCGGTTTGCGCGACGTTCAACGCAAGGAATTCGATTTCCTGCAGCAACTGAGTTCGGCCAAGGCACGTGCCGACCGGCTCGAAGAGCAGTTGCGCAGCCAGGGTGATGAACTGGAACGTGCGACGCGCGATGTGAGTTCGTTGCGTGCGAGCCGCGGCATGAATCCGGAAATCGCCGCGCTGATCCGCCGCCTGGCCGATGCCGGGCAACTGGATGCGGAGGCGTTTGCCGCGATCGGCACCTCGCTGGATCAGGAGATTCCGGTGCCGGCCCATTGTCCGCATTGCGACGGTGAGCCGGAGCTGTCACACAGCGAAGAAGGTTTCGAAGTGGCCTGCCCCGAGTGCGAGCATGCTTCGGGCGCATGGCCGTCCCGATTCGAAGCGGCCGCGCGATTCGCGCACACGTGACGCCCGCACAGGCCGTACGGCACAGGTGAGACGATCCGGGGAGCTTGAGGTGAGTTTTTTCGGGAGCTGTGAAACGGTGAGGCTACGCCGCACAAGGCTGCTCACGGATCGCTTCGCGTGAGCAGCCAATTCGTGATCAGTGAGTTTCGTCGCTATCGGACGCGTCACCGTTGCTGTCGGCCAGACCGTCACGCCAGTTCTTCCATGCACGATGCAGGCGGTTCGACGAGATCGGCCGCATGAAGCCCAGCCATTTGCCGACCCGTTCGGGCGGCACGTCGTGTTCGAACAGTTCAGCCGCATAGGTATTGCGCAGCGTTTGCGGGCTCGCGCGCGCGGTGCGCGACGACGTGAGCCCGGCGGATTCGACGATCGCGTCGATCGCGCGCAGCATCGTCGCCTTGTGCATCGGCCTCCCGGCATGGGATGCCGGGAACACGAGCTCCCCCGGAATCTCCTGGCGCTTGCGCTCGGTGAGCCAGGCTTCCAGCAGCGCGATCGCGAACGATGCCAGGTGGATTTCGCGTGCGAAATCCGGATGCGTCGACTCGATCCGCAGTGACGTTCCACTCGTATTGATGCAACTAATCGTAAGCGCACGTGCTTCGCCGGTTTTGATGCCGGCACCGAGAAAGGCGGCAACGAGTGCGCGGTCGCGCCGCTCTTTCCAGTACGCGGAACCGGATACGCCGATCGGCGAGAACAGATACGCGAGCAACGTCGCGCGCTCGGCCGGCGTGAGGAAACCGGTCGGTTCGTTGTCGCGCGCCTTGCGCCAGCTCGCTTCGCCATCCTGAGCAATGAACCGGGCCGGGTTGGTCGACGCGTATTCGGTACGCCGGATGTGGTCGAGCACGCGCTCGATCAGCCGCAAATAGCGCATTCGCTGGGTTTTCCGGATCGGCAGTTCGCCGACGAAATTTGCGATGGTTGCGGTATCGACCGTTGCCAGATTCTTCTGGTGCGCGTGCATCCATGTGAGAAACGCGCCCCATTGTGCGCGATAGACGTCGGCTGACGAGCGGCGATAGTCCTGCATCGCGAGCCAGGCATCGAATGCGGCTTCTGGCGAGACGATCCAGTCGGATGCGCCGCGGTCGAACAGATCTGTTTCTTCCGGGCGTGCCGGGGTGTCGGGAGAGGCGGGAAGAGACATGTGATTTATTCCGTTAGTTGCGTATATGGTAGCCCTTTCCGCAACGTCTCGGGCAGCAAGAGGCTGGACAAGGCCGCCATACGCGGCGGCCCGGGCTGGAAATCAGTCGCCCCATGCCTTGGCC
The DNA here is from genome assembly GCF_030482505.1 of Burkholderia sp. AU45274. Lineage (NCBI taxonomy): Bacteria > Pseudomonadati > Pseudomonadota > Betaproteobacteria > Burkholderiales > Burkholderiaceae > Burkholderia > Burkholderia sp. AU45274. The sequence continues at coordinate 413,256 of NZ_JAUJQE010000007.1, forward strand.
GGGCGAGGAACGCGCGCGGGCGACGCGGTGTCGTTCGACGCGGTTGACGCTGCTTCATAGGCGAGAACCGCGAACGAAAATACGGCGGGCAGCGCATTCGAGCGCCCGAAGTCGATCGGATCGTCCGTTTCGGGAAACGTCATGTCCAACTGTCGTTCGAACAATTGACGCATGCCGGCCTCGTGCCGGCTGGCAAAGCCGAGATCGGCAAGCGCCTCGGCCTCGATGGCGTGCAGCAGCCGCCACGTCAGCGGGACGCGCTGGTGGATGTAGCGCCCGGCGATATGCCGGACGATCAGCTCGAGGTCGTGCGCGGCAGCCTTGAAGCTGAGCGCGGCCAAATCTTGTTCTTCTGTCATTGCAGGCTCCTGTCGACCGGGCCGGCGCCTCGGTGCGCCGGCTCCGGCCCATGCATGGCGGAATGTCCGTATACTGTACAAACATACAGTACTTTCCGCAACTGGCCTGCAACAGACCCTTTGGCCGTCTGGCCAGCTATTCGCGCCGTCAGCGATGGATCACGATCAGCAATGCCCGCGCTTCGGTCTTGCCGGGATTGCGGATTGCGTGCGGCTCATCGGCCGGGTAGCGCGCGGTGTCGCCCACCTTCAGGCGCCGGCTGGCTGCCGCGGCTTCGATTTCCATCGCGCCCTGCAGCACGGTGAGGTGCTCGCGCGTGCCGGGCTCGTGGGCGTTCGATATCAGTGCACCGCCGCCCGGCAGCGTCAGCTCGTACCACTCGAACTTGCCGGCGAGGTCGATCGGGCCCCACACGCGCAACTGGTAGCGGCCGTCATGGCCGGCGAGTGTCGGGATGTCGTGCGGGCCGTCTACCCGGATCGTCTCGGATGCCTTCGGCTGGGAGAACAGCTCATCGAGCGTGATGCCGAGCGCGTTCGTCAGCCGCCACGCCACGGCGATCGTCGGGTTGGCCTTGTCTCGTTCGATCTCGGAGAGCATCGATTTCGATACGCCGGCCGCGCGCGACAGGTCGTCGAGCGTCAGCTTGCGTTCATTGCGCAGCCGCTGGATCTGCTCGCCGACACGCGGCGGCGTTGCGGCCGGCGGTTGCGGTGCGGCGCTGGCGGGCGTGCGCCGCGAACCGGAGGAACTTGCCATCTGGATTCCGTTCGCTTAGAGTTGTTCGATATTTCGAATTCTAGTTCGGAATATCGGATAAATGCGGTCAACCGAACGACCGACTATAACAGTAGCAGGCCGTTGCGCCGCCGCCACGAGTGGCGCGTTGCGGAATGCGAAACCCTGTCAGGAGCTTTGCGATGCGTGATGCCTTTCTCGCCCAGGTGCGCGGGACGCTGGACCAGATCCGCGCGGACGGTTTTTACAAGACCGAGCGCGAGATCGCGAGTCCGCAGGCGGCGGACGTGCGGCTCGCCGGTGGTGCCGGCGTGCTCAATTTCTGCGCGAACAACTATCTGGGTCTGGCGAACGATTCGCGCCTGATCGACGCGGCGAAGGCCGGCCTCGACCAGGACGGCTTCGGCATGGCATCGGTACGCTTCATTTGCGGCACGCAAACCGTGCACAAGCAACTGGAAAGCGCGCTGGCCGCGTTTCTCGGCACCGAGGACAGCATCCTCTATTCGAGCTGCTTCGACGCGAACGGCGGGCTGTTCGAGACGCTGCTCGACGAGAACGACGCGGTGATCAGCGACGAGCTGAACCACGCCAGCATTATCGACGGCGTCCGCCTCTGCAAGGCGAAGCGCTTCCGCTACAAGAACAACGACCTGGCCGACCTCGAGGCGAAGCTCAAGGAAGCCGACGCAGCGGGCGCGCGCCACAAGCTGATCGCGACCGACGGCGTGTTCTCGATGGACGGCATCATCGCCGATCTCAAAGGCATCTGCGATCTCGCCGATCGTTACGGCGCGATCGTGATGGTCGACGATTCGCACGCGGTCGGCTTCATCGGCACGCATGGCCGCGGCACGCCCGAGCACTGCGGCGTCGAGGGCCGCGTCGACATCATCACGGGCACGCTCGGCAAGGCGCTCGGCGGTGCATCGGGCGGCTATGTCGCCGCGCGTCGCGAGGTCATCGAACTCCTGCGCCAGCGCTCGCGTCCGTACCTGTTCTCGAACACGCTCACGCCGAGCATCGCTGCGGCATCGCTGAAGGTGCTGGAGCTGCTCGGCAGCGACGAAGGCGCGAAGCTGCGCGAGCGCGTGCGCGAAAACGGCGCGCGGTTCCGCAAGCAGATGACCGAAGCCGGCTTCACGCTCGTGCCTGGCGCGCATCCGATCATCCCGGTGATGCTCGGCGACGCGCAGCTCGCAACGAACATGGCCGACAAGCTGCTCGACGAAGGGGTCTACGTGATCGGCTTCTCGTTCCCCGTCGTGCCGCGCGGCCGCGCGCGCATCCGCACGCAGATGAGCGCCGCGCATACGCCCGAGCAGATCGACCGGACGGTCGCCGCGTTCGTGCGCGTCGGCAAGTCGCTCGGCATCATCTGACGGAGGCGCGATCATGAAAGCACTGGCAAAGCTCGAGCGCGGCCCCGGCCTCACGCTCACGCGCGTGAAGCGCCCCGAAGTCGGCCACAACGACGTGCTGATCAAGATCCGCCGCACGGCGATCTGCGGCACCGACATCCATATCTGGAAGTGGGACGACTGGGCGCAGAAGACGATTCCCGTGCCGATGCACGTCGGTCACGAATATGTCGGCGAGATCGTCGAGATGGGGCAGGAAGTGCGCGGCTTCGCGATCGGCGATCGCGTGTCCGGCGAAGGCCACATCACGTGCGGTTTCTGCCGCAACTGTCGCGCGGGGCGCCGGCATCTGTGCCGCAACACGGTCGGCGTCGGCGTGAACCGCGAAGGCGCGTTCGCCGAGTATCTGGCGATTCCTGCGTTCAACGCATTCAAGATTCCGCCTGAGATTTCCGACGATCTCGCATCGATCTTCGATCCGTTCGGCAACGCGACGCACACGGCGCTGTCGTTCAACCTCGTCGGCGAGGACGTGCTGATCACCGGCGCGGGCCCGATCGGCATCATGGCCGTCGCGATCGCGAAGCACGTCGGCGCGCGCAACGTCGTCATCACCGACATCAACGACTACCGGCTCGAACTCGCGCGCAAGATGGGCGCGACGCGCGCGGTCAACGTCGCGCGCGAGTCGCTGCGCGACGTGATGTCCGACCTGCACATGACCGAAGGCTTCGACGTCGGCCTCGAAATGTCGGGCGTACCGAGCGCGTTCACGAGCATGCTCGAGGCGATGAACCACGGCGGCAAGGTCGCGCTGCTCGGCATTCCGCCGGCGCAGACGGCGATCGACTGGAACCAGGTGATCTTCAAGGGGCTCGAGATCAAGGGCATCTACGGTCGCGAGATGTTCGAGACCTGGTACAAGATGGTCGCGATGCTGCAGAGCGGCCTCGACCTGTCGCCGATCATCACGCACCGCTTTGCGGCCGACGATTACGAGAAAGGCTTTGCCGCGATGTTGTCGGGTGAAAGCGGCAAGGTGATTCTCGACTGGACGGCCTGAGTGCCGAGAAGGGGCGGTGCGGCGTGTTTGCCGCCTGCCCCGTTTCTGTTTTACGTCTGCGTTTTCGAGTCGAAACACGCGAATCCGCGCTCAAGGTGAGATTATTCGGGAGCTGTGTTTGCGCGCCGAATCGCGACACCGTCGCACATCGGTGACCAGCAATCGCACGTTCACTTCACCTGTCGGCAGCTGCCTCGCTTCCCGTCATCACGCCGTTCGGCACCTGGTTCCCCTCTTCCACGCACCTCCCTCCTTGCTTGCCACGGGGTCGTTCGCTACGCACGCCATGCGATGCCATGCCGAACCGCACCATCAACCGTGAGCCTTCACGCGTCATTGCGACTCACTCATGCGCGAAGCGATCGACATCAATCGATATCGACCGGTGCGCAGGCCACTACTTGATCCGTTCACCATTCGCCCCTCGCGGGTCGAGCTGAAGACTCAACATGACGAGCCAGCGCTTCGGGCATTGCGGCGCGATGTCGGCCGGATCGCCGTGCGTGCCGGGAACGGTGACGAACCCGTGTTGCGCCGCGTATTGATAGGCGCGCAACGCGTCCGCCTGCACCCAGAAGCTGACGAGCGCGCACGTGACGAAGCGGAACAGTAGCACCGTCGCGGCATCCGGCGCGAAGCCGGCCATCACCAGCAGGCTTTCGAACGCGAACGCCAGCGCTTGAGCGACCGCGATCGTGAGAATCGTCAGCTTCAACACGCCGCGCAGCCGCCGCGCCGCACGCACCCGGGCCTGCCGGACGTCGAGCCGGGTGTGATCGTCGCCACCTTCGCGCTTCGGCATATCGTGTTTCATGAAGCGGCTCCGACGTGCCGCGTGACGTCGAATTGCGCCGTATCGCCGGCAACGATGCGACCGCTCCCGACGCTGACGGCTTTGCACAGGATCGTGCTGTCGTAGTTGTGTCCCGGAAAGCGCATCACATCGACCGGTTGAAATCCTTCGCGTCGATAGAAATCGATGAGCCGGACGGCCGCATACGGCGCGTCGAGCGCGAGGTGCGTCGCGCCGCGCGCGGCGGCCCGCCGTTGCGCGAACGCGAGCAGCGAACGGCCGATGCTGCGATCCTGCCAGACGGGATCGACGGCCAGTTGGCCGAGCGTTGCAACGTGCCGGCTGCGATACGGATCGCAGCGGGAATCGGGATCGTGCGAACGCATCGTCATCGTCGCGACCAGGTGCGCGTTGCCGAGCGCGACGAAGCACTCGCCGGTGAGCACGCGTTCGCGTGTCGCCGAGGCCGTCTGATCGACGCCCGGGCAGTTGAAGCCCAGTGCGCCAAGCGGTGCGAACGCGCGATGCAGCAGCGCGGTCAACGCGTCGTACGAATCGCTGCGCGGGTCGAAGCGCCGCACGACGACGCGGCCGTCGAGCCGCTTCGCATAAGCCGCATAGGCGCGCGCGGGGCGCGCGGATTCCGGTCGCTGCATGATGTCCTTTCGCCCAGACAGGGTGACCGAAGTGTAGTGAGCGTCGCGCGTTCGCTTCAAGAAAAAATGTCGTAAACGCGGCGGGCCACGTCACGCGGCCAGGCCGCGGTTCAGCCCTCTCGACGACAGGGCTTTTTCATGCGGGTGTTGACGGCGGAGAACGATCGTTCTACCGTAAACCCATGAACACACCTCACGACTCCTCCGCCGAACCGGGCGTTCGCGACCGGCTGCTCGATGCAGCCGAAGCGCTGATCTATTCGGGCGGTATCCATGCAACCGGCGTCGATGCGATCGTCAAGCGATCCGGCGCGGCCAGAAAGAGCTTTTATTCGCATTTCGAATCGAAGGAGGCGCTGGTCGTGGCCGCGCTCGAACGCCGCGACGAGCGCTGGATGCGCTGGTTCGTCGATGCGACGCTGGCGCGCGGCAAGGCGCCGCGCGCGCAACTGCTCGGCATGTTCGACGTGCTGCGCGACTGGTTCGGGCAGCCCGACTTTCACGGCTGCGCGTTCCTGAACGCATCGGGCGAGATTCCCGACGCGGACGATCCCGTGCGCGTCGTCGCACGCGAGCACAAGGCACGCCTGCTGGCATTCGTACGCGAGCGGTTCGACGCGTATGCCGACGAAACCGGCATCGAGCGACGCGGGCTCGCGCGTCTGGCGCGCCAATGGCTCGTGCTGATCGACGGTGCCATCGGCGTGGCACTCGTCACCGGCGATGCAAACGCTGCGCGCGACGCGCGCGCAACGGCCGAACTGCTGCTCGACGTGGTGTCCCGCTAGTCGAAGCAGCGAATCCGAACCGGCCGCGATTGTCCGCGGCCAGAACCTGAACAGGAGCAACCCATGTCCGCTTCCCCCGAAGTCCGTCCGCCCGTTCCGCCCTTCACGCTCGAAACGGCGCGCCAGAAGGTGCGCGCCGCCGAGGACGGATGGAACACGCGCGACCCGCAGCGCGTGTCGCTCGCCTATACGCCGCAAAGCCAATGGCGCAACCGCGCGGAATTCGTGACCGGCCGCGACGAGATCGTCGGGCTGCTGCAGCGCAAGTGGACGCGCGAGCTCGACTACCGGTTGATCAAGGAGCTGTGGGCGTTCGACGGCAATCGCATCGCGGTGCGCTTTGCATACGAATGGCATGACGACGCCGGCAACTGGTTCCGTTCGTACGGCAACGAAAACTGGGAGTTCGACGAGAACGGCCTGATGGCGCATCGTCACGCGAGCATCAACGACCTGCCGATTCGCGAGCAGGATCGTCTCTATCACTGGCCGCTCGGCCGTCGTCCGGACGATCATCCGGGGCTGTCCGACCTCGGGCTGTGACGCACGCGTCGGCTCGACTCGACGGATCGACGAACGTATCACCAGGATGCAACGGTGAGGAAATTCGGGAGTCGGTGCGCTGAGGGTGAGATTTTTCGGGAGGAGGTGAAATGTCGCGTCGGACTGTGTGCAGTGAGCGGTTCGACGCGGCATCGCATCGGGCAAAGCGGACGTGCCGCACATGTTGGCATCGCGTGATGCACGTGTTCGCACGCAACGGTGTGCTTTACGGCGTGATGCATCTCACCGATCGCACAGCGCCGGCAGTAGATTGACGATCGGTGTGCACGCGCGCGATGTGCAACTCACCGACCGTGTCGACGTCGACGACGGATAGCGCGAGCCGTGCGCATTGCGGGGCGGTATTGCTCACCACTCGATTCACCGTGCAGGCGACGGTACTCGCACGAGTGCGCAAATGCGTTGCGTGTTGCTCACCGCACTGCGCTCACCCCTCACCGATTCACGCAGTCACGACCCGGCGCGTGCGATCACGCCGGGCATGAGCGTCAGCCCGCGATCCGCGCGGCGATCGCCTCACCCACTTCCTGCGTCCCCGCGTTGCCGCCGAGATCGCGCGAATGCGGCCCCGTGCGCAGCACGTCCTCGATCGCGGCGACGATCGCATCGTGCGCTTCGCGTTCGGGGCCGGCGCCGTTGCCGAGGAAGTCGAGCATCAACGCTGCCGACCAGATCATCGCGACCGGGTTCGCGATGAATTGCCCCGCGATGTCGGGCGCGGAGCCGTGCACGGGTTCGAACAGCGAAGGAAACTTGCGGTCGGGGTTCAGGTTCGCCGACGGCGCGATGCCGATCGTGCCCGTACAGGCCGGCCCGAGATCCGACAGGATGTCGCCGAACAGGTTCGACGCGACGACGACGTCGAAGCGGTCAGGCTGCAGCACGAAGCGCGCGCACAGGATGTCGATGTGCTGCTTGTCGACGGCGATGTCGGGATAGCGTTCGGCCATCTCGGCCGTGCGCGCGTCCCACCACGGCATGCTGATCGCGATGCCGTTGCTCTTCGTCGCGACGGTGAGGCGTTTCGCGCGCCGCTGTGCGAGGTCGAACGCGAATTTCAGCACGCGCTCGGTGCCGTGACGCGTGAAGATCGACTGCTGCATCACGATCTCGCGTTCGGTGCCTTCGAACATCGTGCCGCCGACCGACGAATATTCGCCCTCGGTGTTCTCGCGCACGATCATGAAGTCGATGTCGCCCGCGCGGCGGCCGGCGAGCGGCGACGGCACGCCGTCGAACAGGCGTGCGGGCCGCAGGTTGATGTACTGGTCGAACTCGCGGCGGAATTTCAGCAGCGAGCCCCACAGCGAAATGTGATCGGGCACCGTCGCCGGCCAGCCGACCGCGCCGAACAGGATCGCGTCCATGCCCGACAGTTGCGCCTTCCAGTCGTCCGGCATCATCTTGCCGTGCTGCGCGTAGTAGTCACAGCTCGCCCAGTCGATCTGGACGAAGTCGAAGCGGACGCCGAAGCGCGCAGTCACGGCGTCGAGTGCGCGCAGGCCCTCGGGCATCACTTCGCGGCCGATACCGTCGCCGGGAATCACGGCAATCTTGTAAGTCCTGTCGGTCATGCAAATCTCCTTGGCTGGGCGCCCTGCAGCCTGGGGCGGTAGCGGCGCGTTACATCATTCTATTTATTTCCATTCAGATTAAAATCACGCGAAAGGTCAATTGACTCTCCACGAATCGTGAACAAATCGCCGAATCTGGACGACCTGCGCGTGTTCAGCCTGGTCGTCCGCCTGACCAGCTTCAGCGCGGCCGCCGAGCAGCTCGCGGTGTCACCCGCCTATGTCAGCAAGCGCATCGCGTTGCTCGAGGCGCAGCTCGGCACGCGCCTGCTGCATCGCTCGACGCGCCGCGTGACGGTCACGGAAGCCGGCGAGCGCGTGTACGCGCGCGCCGAGAAGATCCTCGACGACGTCGATCATCTCGTCGAGGACGTGTCGACCACGCGCACGGTGCCGCGCGGCACGCTGCGCATTTCGAGCAGCTTCGGCTTCGGCCGGCACATCATCGCGCCGGCGCTGCTCGACTTCACCGCGCGCTTTCCGCAGCTGAACGTGCGGCTCGATCTGTTCGACCGGCTCGTCGATGTCGCGGGCGAAGGCTACGACCTCGACGTGCGCATCGGCGACGAGATCGCCGATCACCTGATCGCGCGCCGCCTCGCCGCGAACTACCGCGTGCTGTGTGCCGCGCCCGACTATCTCGCACGGCGCGGCACGCCGCGCTCGCTCGCGGATCTCGCGTCGCACGACTGTCTGGCCATCAAGGAGCGCGATCACCCGTTCGGCGTGTGGCGGCTCAACGTGCGCAGTGAAACGGCAACGGTGAAGGTCGGCGGCGCGCTGTCGACGAACCATGGTGAAGTGGCCGTGCAGTGGGCACTGGCCGGGCGCGGCATCGTGTTGCGTTCGATCTGGGAAGCCGCGCCGCTGATCGAACGCGGCGCACTGTGTCGCGTGCTGCCGGACGCCATCCAGCCCGCGAACATCTGGGCCGTGTATCCGGAACGTGTCGCGGCGTCGGCGAAAGTGCGCGTGTGCGTGGATTTTCTGGTGGAGACGCTAGCCGGCTTGAATGCCGCCGCGGGTGACGAGACGGCTTGAAACCGGCTAAAGGTGAGCTTTTACGGGGGCATGTGCGGAACGTCGGCAGGCATTTGTTTCCGGCTCGCAATCACGTCGCGAGCCGGTAGCGTCGAACGGTTGCCCACGCTTCGCGGCCGCAATGTGCCAGGCCGGCCGACGATGGTGCCCGCACGCGGCTTACGCCGCTTTCGCCACGTCTGCCGCGCCGAGCATCAGGTCGAGATTCTGCACGGCCGCGCCGGATGCCCCTTTGCCGAGATTGTCGAATACGGCGGACAGCAGCACCTGGCCGTGATCCGCATTGACGAACACGCCGAGCTTCAGGTCATTGGTGCCGTTCAGTGCTTGCGGATCGAGATGCGTGATCGCGTGTGTTTCCGCGAGCGGCGTGACGTCGACGTGACGCGCGTCGGCGTAATGGTGCGCAAGACACGCATGCAGCTGCTCACCGGTCACGCCGGCAGGAAGCAGGCGCAACTCGATCGGCACGGTGAGCACGATGCCTTGCCGATAGGCACCGTAGGCCGGCACGAACATCGGACGATTCGTCAGACCGGCATGCAGCTGGATCTCCTGCACATGCTTGTGCGCGAGTGCGAGGCCGTAGACCTGTAGCGGTTTGGCTTGCGAAGCATCGTTCGACTCGAATGCGTCGACGGCAGCCCGTCCGCCGCCCGAGTACCCGGAGACGGCATGGATGCTCACCGGGTAGTCGCGCGGCAGCAGGCCGGCCTGTTGCAGCGGTCGCAGCAGCGCGATCGCGCCGGTCGGATAGCAGCCCGGATTGGTGACGCGCCGTGCGTGCGCAATCGTCAGTGCGTGCCCGCTCGCCATCTCGGGAAAGCCGTAGACCCAATCCGGCTGCGTGCGATGGGCCGAACTCGCGTCGATCACGCGCACCGCCGGATTCCGGATGAAGCCGACCGCCTCGCGCGCGGCCGCGTCGGGCAGGCACAGGATCGCGATGTCGGCTGCGTTGATCGCTTCGGCGCGCCGCACGGGATCCTTGCGTTCGGTGTCCGGCAGCGTGACGAGCTGCAGGTCGTCACGCCCGCGCAGGCGTTCGTGGATCAGCAATCCGGTCGTGCCTTGATCGCCGTCGATATAGACAGTGGGCTGGCTCATGAGGGTCGCGTTCCTTCGGTTCGGTCGTCGGGAAAGCCGTATCGTCCGCCGAACACCTAGAATAGGAAAAGTTGAATTTGCTGACTGCGAGATTCAGTTTTCTTGAACGAGAGGTGAAGGATGCGAGAGATCAGCCTGGACCGCCTGCGCACGCTGGTCGCCATCGCGGACCACGGGTCCTTTGTCGCGGCGGCGCAATGGCTGCATCTCGCGCCGCCGACCGTCAGTCTTCACATTGCCGAACTGGAAAGCCGGATCGGCGCGCCGTTGCTGTCCCGCACGCGTGGCAACGTGCGGCCGTCTGCGATCGGTGAAGTGCTGGTGGAACGGGCGCGCCGCCTGCTGGCCGAGGTCGAATCCACGCTGGACGATGTGCAGCGGCAGGTGCAGGGGCTGTCCGGGCGCGTACGCCTCGGCGCATCGACCGGGGCGATCGCGCACCTGTTGCCGCAGGCGGTGGCCCGGTTACGCGACGCGCATCCGGATATCGATGTGCAGATCGCGGTGCTCACGTCGCACGACACGCTGGCGCGCATTGCGCAGGGTACGCTCGACGTCGGACTGGTGGCGCTGCCGCAGACGGCGGTCGCGGGGCTGTCGATCCGCGCGTGGCGACGCGATCCCGTGATGGCGTTTCTGCCGGCGGACTGGCCGCTTCCGGCGCGCGTGACGCCCGGCTACCTGGCCGCCCGCCCGCTGATTCTCAACGATGCGACCACGCGCCTGTCGCGGCTCACGACGGAATGGTTCGCGCTCGGCGGCCACCGGCCGGAGCCGCGGATCGAACTCAACTACAACGATGCGATCAAGAGCCTGGTCGCGGCGGGTTACGGCGCGACGCTGTTGCCCCATGAAGCGGGCGCCCCGCTACCCGATGCACGCATCGTCATGCGGGCGTTGCGCCCGGCGCTGTGGCGTGAACTGGGTATCGCGCATCGGGCGGGGCCGGTCGAGCGGGCGACCCAGCACGTGCTCGATGCGTTGTGGGCGCTGAAGGCGCGCTAGCGCGCGCACGACGGGACAGCCTGCGCGGCGGTTCGTGCCGGGCGCACGTGCGCATTCGCCGAGCGTCGTGTCAGAGCCGGTTGTCCTTCGCGAGCGTCAGCACGCGCGCCCAGCGCTGCGCATCGCGCTTGTCCGTCATTGGCAGCTTCCATTCGCTGCGCACGGCGTCGCGCACGCGCACGACGAGATGCCAGCGGCCGCCGATCGGTGCGGCCCGGCAGCCGTCGAGCTGCGACAGCGTATAGCGGCCGTCCGCGCCGTCGTGCGACAGCCACAGCAGCCCCTGCGTCGCGGACACCCGCAGCTCGCCCCACGCGCGATGCACGACGTGGGTCCAGCCTTCTTCCTTCGTATTCGGTGCGATGTCGCGACGGCGCTTGATCCACCAGGCGACGAGCGCGATCAGGATCGCGGCGGCGAGCACGGCGGCCGCGATCGCAACCGGCTGGCCGAACTGCGCGGCGATGACGTGAAACAGGTGAACCGCGCCCCATCCGAGAGCGATGAGCGCGAAGAGTGCGATGAAGATCGGCATGGCGAATCGGAGAAGAGGACGGACCGGCGCATGCATCGCGCCGATCCGTCGCACACGGCATTACCGCTTGCGGTGAATGTCGTGCGTCACGAAGCCCGCGTCGTTGTTGGGCAGCGCGAGGCCGTCCTTGACTGCGAGCGTCTTGCGGATGTCGTCGAGACCCGCGGTCCAGTGGTCACGCATCGTCGACAGACCGAACTGATAGTCCTTGTAGTGATGCTCGTACGCCTTCTGCTGGTAGATCAGGTGCTGGATGTTGTACTTCTTGCTGCACGACATCGCATCGGCCTCGATGCACCACGGATCCGCCTTGCGCTGCTCTTCCGGCACCTGGTCGAGCACGTGGCGCAGCACGTTGCGGTAGCGCTGTTCGCGCTGCAGCGTGTCGGTGACGAAACGCGTGCGGCTCGAATACTGCACGTCCTTCGTGCGCTCGGCGACGTCGGCCATCGTGCGCGGCAGCGGCCCGCGTGCGCTCCACAGATCGACCTGGAACGCGAGCGTGTCGCGGCGCGGCCGGGCGCGGAGCACTTCCATCAGCGGCGTATTCGACACCACGCCACCGTCCCAGTAGTACTCGCCGTCGATCTCGACAGGCGGGAACGCGGGCGGCAGCGCGCCGGACGCCATGAAGTGCTCGGGCGCGAGACGGATGCGCGAGTTGTCGAAGTACACGAAGTTGCCGGTACCGACGTTGACCGCGCCGACCGACACGCGCGTTTCGCCCGAATTGATCCGGTCGAAATCGCACAGCTTCAGCAGCGTCGCGCGCAGTTGCGACGTGTCGTACCAGCTGATCTTCTCCGGATGATCCGACACGCCCGGCAGCGGCGGCGGGAAGCGCGGCACGAAGAAGCCCTGCTGGCCCTGCATCATCGCGCTCGCGGCCTGCGACGCGGTGAAGAACGTGCGGACCTGGTCGATGCTGTTGAACAGCGCGAACTCGAATGCGGCCGGAATCGTCGGGAAGAACGCCGGCTTGCAGATCGTTTCCCAGAACTCGCGCAGCCGCTCGACACGATGCTCGGGCGCATTGCCCGCGATCAGCGCGGTGTTGAGCGCGCCGATCGAGATGCCCGCGATCCAGTCGAGCGGGATGCCCGCCTCGTGCAGCCCTTCGAACACGCCGGCCTGGTACGCGCCGAGCGCGCCGCCGCCTTGCAGCACGAGCGCGATCGTCTCGTACGGCAGCGTGCGCGCGGCGGCCGGTGCGCCGGCCTCGTGATGCAGGTCCGCCGCATCGACGGCCTGCTTTTCGGTGCGGGCGTGCGGCTTCATTGCATGAACCAGCCGTGGCTGACGATGAACGACTGGCCCGTGAGCGCGGCGCTCGGGAAGGCCGACAGGAACAGCACCGTCTGCGCGACGTCCTGGACGGTCGTGAACACGCCGTCGACCGTATTGCCAAGCATCACCTTCTTCACCACTTCCTCTTCGCTGATCCCGAGCTCCTTCGCCTGCTCCGGAATCTGCTTGTCGACCAGCGGCGTGCGCACGAAGCCCGGACACACGACGTGCGAGCGCACGTTGTGCTTTGCGCCTTCCTTCGCCAGCACGCGGGCCAGGCCGAGCAGGC
>NZ_JAUJQE010000008.1:0-335093 GCF_030482505.1 Burkholderia sp. AU45274
GCACACGCCGATCTCGGTGCCTTTCTCGGCGGCCAGCTGCTTGAGCCGGATCGCCGCCGACAGCCCGGCGGGGCCGCCGCCGACGATCACGACGTCGTATTCCATCGATTCGCGCGGGCCGTATTGCTCGATGAGACTGGTTTGGGACATGTGCTGATTCAAATCATGTAGGCGCGACAGATTCCCATCGCGTGTTGAACTCGGCTTCGTCGTCGTGACCAGCCGACCTTTTTCAATCGCTCAGTGTGCGACCGCGCTCCTACCCCGGTCGACCGGTAAGCGGAGTCAGTGGTCGCGGGTGTGCCACAGCGGCAAACGCGAGCCCATGCTGCGCACGCCGGGCCCCATTTCTTTCACCGATCTTCCGGCTTATACGCTCCGCGTCGGAGACACCGGCGTTTCGAGGGGGAATTCCGGCGCGCGCTTGTCGCGGAACGACTTCACGCCTTCGCGTACTTCAGCCCCGCCGAACCCAAACATTTCCAGTGCCAGCGACGCGTCGAAAGTCGGCCCAGCCTGGCGCAGCCAGTTGTTGAGCGCGTATTTGGTCAAGCGTATCGCCGACGGTGCGCCGTTCACGAGCCGCACAGCGATCGACAACGCCGTTTCCTGAACGTCGGCATCGTCTACCGCGACGGATACCAGTCCGATCTGCTCGGCCTTCTCGCCATTCACGGGTTCGCACAGCATCAGGTGATATTTGGCTTTCGCCATGCCGCAAAGCAGCGGCCAGATGATCGCTGCGTGATCGCCTGCTGCGACGCCGAGCCGCGTATGACCGTCGACCAGGCGTGCCGATCGGCCGGCCACCGAAATATCCGCGAGCAGCGCCGCCACAAGCCCTGCACCCACCGCCGAGCCATGGATCGCGGAGACAATCGGCTTCGAACAGTTGATGATGTTGTAGACGAGATCCTTGGATTCGCGCCAAACGCGCACCCGCGCGTCGAACGAATCGATCATTTCCTCGACCATGTCGAAGTCGCCACCTGCAGAGAATGCCTTGCCTGCGCCGCACAGGATCACGGCAGCGACACTCGGATCCTCGTCGACGTCTCGCCACACTCGCGCCAACTCCTCATGACCTCGCGCGTCGAGCGCGTTGAGTCGCTCCGGACGGTTGAGCGTAATGCGCAAGACCCCCTTCGCGGGTCGATCGAACGCAAGACTCGAATACGACGCGTATATGGATGTCTCCTGATCGCTCTCTGACATGATTCTTCCTTTCTATGTTTGACTCACGGAGCCGCGCGACGTGATCCCGTCGTCCACCGTGACAATCGTTCCGGACGTATAGCCGGACTTGCCGGATGCAAGGAATACGAACAGCTCCGCGAACTCGTCGACAGTCGCAGCGCGACCACCCATCCGAACGAAGCCGACGCGATTTCGGCATGCGCTGGGCTTTGATCTCAATCGTGTGCGCGGCGTCTGGAAGCGTCAACGCACGACCAGGTGTTGTTCCGTACGTCGGAATAACCACAACGCAGCTTTTCGTCTGTGCCGCGCCATCCGGCACGTATTGTCGATTCCACGCGCTCCTCGCGGTTTCCGAAGTACGGAATCATTGAACCGCCGGTGTTGACCTGACCATGGCAGAACCGACACTGTTGACGCTACGCCAGTGCGGCAGATTATTCCGTGCAGTGGGTGCTGGATTGTTGATTGGAAAAGGAGACGCAAAGTGAAGGTATTGGTCCCGGTCAAGCGCGTCGTCGACGCGAACGTGAAGGTCGGCGTGAAATCCGACCAATCGGGCGTCGACATTGGGAACGTGAAGATGTCGATGAACCCGTTCGACGAAATCGCGGTGGAAGAAGCGGTGCGCCTGAAGGAAGCGGGCGTGGCGACCGAAGTGATCGCCGTATCGGTAGGCGTCGCGCAGGCGCAGGAAACGCTGCGTACGGCGCTGGCGATCGGCGCGGATCGCGCGATCCTCGTCGAGTCGAACGACGGCGTCGAGCCGCTGGGCGTCGCGAAGATCCTGAAGGCGCTGGTCGACAAGGAGCAGCCGCAACTGGTGATCCTCGGCAAGCAGGCGATCGACGACGATTCGAACCAGACTGGCCAGATGCTGGCGGCGCTGGCAGGCCTGCCGCAAGCGACGTTCGCATCGAAGGTGACGGTGGCCGACGGCCGTGCAACCGTCGCACGCGAAGTCGACGGTGGCGCGGAAACGCTGTCGCTTCAACTGCCCGCCGTCATCACCACGGATCTGCGCCTGAACGAGCCGCGTTACGTGACGCTGCCGAACATCATGAAGGCGAAGAAGAAGCCGCTGGAAACGGTGAAGCCGGAAGACCTGGGTGTCGACGTCGCGCCGCGTCTGAAGACGCTGAAAGTGGTCGAGCCGCCGAAGCGCGCAGCCGGCGTGAAGGTGCCGGACGTGAAGACGCTGGTCGAGAAGCTGAAGACCGAAGCCAAGGTGCTGTAAGAGGGAGCGGAAAGAAATGACGATTCTGGTGATTGCAGAACACGACAACGCGTCGATCAAGGCCGCGACGCTGAACACGGTGGCGGCGGCGGCCGAGGTTGGCAAATTCGTCGGCGGCGACATCCACGTGCTGGTTGCGGGCCACAACGCGCAAGGCGCAGCCGACGCGGCAGCGAAGATCGCAGGTGTTGGCAAGGTGTTGCTGGCCGACGCGCCGCAACTCGAAGCGGGCCTCGCGGAAAACGTCGAAGCGACTGCGTTGAACATCGCGAAGGACTACTCGCACATCCTCGCGCCGGCGACGGCCTACGGCAAGAACATCGCGCCGCGCATCGCCGCGAAGCTGGACGTCGCGCAGATCTCGGACATCACGGCAGTCGATTCGGCCGACACGTTCGAGCGCCCGATCTACGCGGGCAACGCGATCGCGACGGTGCAGTCGAGCGATCCGATCAAGGTCATCACGGTGCGTGCAACGGGTTTCGATCCGGTGGCAGCGGAAGGCGGCAGCGCGTCGGTCGAGAAGATCGAAGCGGCAGCCGATGCCGGCAAGTCGCAGTTCGTGAGCCGTGAAGTGACGAAGCTGGACCGTCCGGAACTGACGAGTGCAAGCATCATCGTGTCGGGCGGCCGTGGCCTCGGCAGCGGCGAGAACTACACGAAGGTGCTGGAGCCGCTGGCGGACAAGTTGAGCGCGGCACTGGGTGCGTCGCGCGCGGCAGTCGACGCCGGCTACGTGCCGAACGACTATCAGGTCGGCCAGACCGGCAAGATCGTCGCACCGCAGCTGTACATCGCGGTCGGTATCTCCGGTGCAATTCAGCATCTGGCAGGCATGAAGGATTCGAAGGTGATCGTCGCGATCAACAAGGATCCGGAAGCGCCGATCTTCAGCGTGGCCGACTACGGCCTCGTCGGCGATCTGTTCTCTCTCGTGCCTGAGCTCGTGAGCGAACTGTAAAACCATCGCCCCTGCGATGCCCTGACGTCCATCGGATCATGGAACTGCCGGACATCAGGGCTCGCAGTCGACATCACTCAAAATAAACGACAGCGTTTCCGCCGCGGCCTTCAATTCGGACACGACTCGCCGACGGATTGCAGTCATATCCGGCTCCAGCTCGACCGCCCCACAGTTCAGCGCCATCAGCGTGTGGGTACGACCGACCACAATAGGCACTGCTATGCCGTATGCATTCCGCTGATATTCGCCAACCGACATGCACACGCCCGACTGCTCCAGGTCGGCAAACGCCGCATCAAGGTTCTTTTGGACGACATCCGCGTCGTCTCCTGCCGCTTCGAGCAACTCCGCGATCAATGCATCGCGCGCATCCTCAGGTAGTCCGTAGAGGTAAGCACGGCCGACAGCAGTCGACTCCATCGGCAGCAAGGAGCCGACGCCAAGCCGCAAGGTCGCGATCTTGGGGCTTGCTCGCCACGCGATATACACCATGTCGAGCCGATGCGGGACCGCAAGCGCTACCGACAGATCCAGCTTGTCGGCAAGTTTCTGCATCACGGGCGTAACCAGACGCGTGACCGGATTTGCCTCCAGGTACGCGTGGCCGATGCTCAATGCGCCGGCACTGAGTTCGAACTGCCGGCCGCCGCCCACGCGGCGCAGATAACCCGTCGAAATCAGCGTCGACGTCAGGCGGGACACCGTCGCCTTCGGGAGACCGGTACGCCGTACCAGTTCCGCATTCGACAAGGGCGCACGTACCGCCCGAAACGCATGCAGCACCTCGAGCCCTCGCTCGACGGTCAACGTCACACCTGTTTGGCTGTCGGTCTTTTCCATATTCGTATCAGCCGGCGACGATCGCCTGCTCCTGCAAATGCCGGGCTGCTGCAACGAGACGCGGCCCGAGTTCACGCTCGACCCGCGCACGTCCCAGCCGGGCGCTGCGGCCAATGCATGCGAGCACGAGCGGGGTATGGTCCTGGACCACCAGCGGCACCGCGAGAATCGTAAGATCCGGCTCCCACTCGCCCAGCGACACGCAATAGCCGACGTTGTGCACCTGTGAAATGCCCTCGCTGATACGACGACGCAGGTTGGGCCAATCACGCCCTGTCTTGCGTTCGATGTTGCCCAGCAAATAAAAGCGTTCGAGTTCCGGCAGTGCCGCAAGCATGGCCCAGCCCATCGGCGATGATGCGATACGCAGGCGAGTGCCCGCATAGAGCTTCAGATCGACTGACGCCGGCTTGCTCGCGCACGTTTCCAGCACGATCACATCGAGACGATCCCGTGTGCCGAGTACCACATAGGTTTCGCTCGCATTCGCGAATGCCTGCATTTCAAGTCGCGCGAGCAGTTGAACGTTGGAATGAGCGATCGCCGCATAGCCGAGCGACAACACGGGCGCGGCAAGCCGGTACTTTCGACGCTGCGGCGAATAGTGAAGGTAACCGAGCGCGACCAGGGAACGCGCCATCCGCGAAACCGTCGGTGCAGGAATACCCGTCTCAGCCACGAGCTCCTGGTTGCCGAGCCACGGCTCGTGCGGCGAAAACGCAGCCAGTATCGCGAGACTCCGTGCCAATGGAACGACCATCGCTTGGGACGCGGATCCGCTGTCCAGATTCCGGCCGTCGTCGAGCGACGTCTCGCCCCAGGTTGCCTTCTCCTGTCCGGACGCGGGTGTCTCTGCCTGGCGTGCGTGAGGCGACATCGATTGCTCCGTTTGTCTCGATCTGGCTCTGAAAACGGCCATGAACTATCTGTTCTGCAACCACGGACCGCGCGCGGCATCAACGGCGCGCGCAACGTGACTGCATCCGATGGCATTCATTACAGGACCCGGGAAGCGTCAAGTCAATTGGATTGCCGACTCATTCCGTACTTTGAAAGACGAAACAGAACGAACACATCACCCGGAGGCGGAGAATCGACGGCTTTTCGCAACTGAGCCATCGGAACACCTGCTGTGCCACCAATCATAGTACGGAACAAATCCGCAATCGCCCCGGATCAGTCGACAACCGCCTCTGGCCGATGCACGGGAATCCAGCCAGGCGCCATTTCAATCGCCGCCCACAAGCCATCCGGAATCGACAATTGCGACTGCTCGCCCATATCGATTGCGTGGCGAATTTGTGCGTCGCAACCTGTTTCGGCGATCGCCACCCAATCCGGATTCATCACGAGCCCTTTTCCAACCGCTACCAGCGACAGCCCGAGATCGAGGGCATCCGCGGCTTCGCGCGGGGTGCGAAGCATCCCGGCAGACATCACCGGCACGCGGCCGCCGACATGGTCGACGATCGCTTTCACCGTGAGGCCGGTATCCGCGCCCAACGGCCGTGCACCTCGAACGTCATTGAGCGACGCGTGCACGTAGTCGACCCCGCCCTCGATGAGCTTGTCTACCAGTGCGCAAACATCCGGCACACGATATCCGCCCTCCTCGCGCTCCTCCGGAGATATCCGGTAACCCAACAGGAACGGGCGCTTCGCGTACGCGGCAATCACACGTCGCGCCTCGCTGACGACCGCCAGCGGAAAGCGCATGCGGTTCTCCAGCGACCCACCCCATTCGTCACAGCGCCGGTTGTAGCGCGGAGAAAAGAAATTTTGCAGCAGGAAGCCATGCGCGCCGTGCAGTTCCACGCCATCGAATCCCGCTTCGATCGCCCGGCGAACGGTGTCGCCAAAAGCCCGCACCATGTCTTCGATCTCGTTGGACGCCAGCGGTCGCGGCGTTACGTCACCGCGGTTGAACGGTCCCGCCAGTGCGGCGACGGCGGATGCGCTCACGAGTTCGCCATTCGGGACGGCCTCGACAACGGCTTTGTTGCCAGCATGGAAAATTTGCAGGACGGCAAGCGCGCCACCGCTCTTGGCCGCTTCGGCCAGTCTTCTCAGGCTGGGAATGAAACGGTCGTCGTAAGCGGCAAACTCGTCGGTAAAGCCGATGCCGTTCTCCGTCACATGCGTACAACCGGTCACGACCATGCCAACACCTTGAACACGGCGTCGGTAGTAGTCGAGTTCGGCGTCTGAAATGGCGCCATCGGGGTCGGCGGACCAGGTCGTCATCGGTGCCATCACAACGCGATTGCGCAGTGTCAGGCCATTACGAAAAACAAGAGATCGGAAAAGGGAAGCATGCTCATTCGTCATTTGAATGCGAGGCCATCGCTCGTCGCGCAGCCCGTGAATACAGGAGCAACGATGATGCGGGCGGGATGCATCGCCATCAAGACACACGAGACGACATCAGTGTTAATTCGAGATTGACAACGAGGGCCGCCGAGACCGAGTCATTTCGACGCATTGCCGGCGATCGAGCGATTTCCCGAGCACGCTCGAAATGTCAGGTCACGTTGAGCGCGGCCATATCCGCTTCGAGGGCCGTCGGAATCGATGCTTGCAGCGACTCGACGAAGGTCCGGATCTTCGCATCGAGATACTGGCGTGATGGATAGAGTGCGTAAGCCGTCAGCGACTGCAGCGTGTAATCGGGCAGCACCCGTACCAATCCGCCACCTCGCAGGGTCGGCACTGCAGTCGACATGGGCAATGCGCCGATTCCGGCGCCAGCGCGCAAGGCAACGGCCAGCGCCTCTGCCGTATTGACCCGGAGCTGGGCCGGTGGCAGTTCGAAACGCTCGGCACCATGCGGCCCGGTCAACTGCCAGTGGTTGTTCGGGAACACGGACGAGACGATTTGCAGGCAAGCGTGTTCAGCAAGCATTTGCGTATCGAGCGGTACGCCATGCGTGTCGAGATAGGCC
This sequence comes from Burkholderia sp. AU45274, assembly GCF_030482505.1. Taxonomy (NCBI): domain Bacteria; kingdom Pseudomonadati; phylum Pseudomonadota; class Betaproteobacteria; order Burkholderiales; family Burkholderiaceae; genus Burkholderia; species Burkholderia sp. AU45274. The sequence goes on from NZ_JAUJQE010000008.1 coordinate 7,181, forward strand.
TGTGATGCACACAGCACACTGCTGAGCCTACCGAGACGCTTCGACACGAGCCCCGAATCCGGCAGGTCAGCCGCACTCAGCTGCAGCGAGACGTCATAGCCGTCATCGATCAAGTCCGGCACATGCTGAGACAGCGTCAGTTCGACCAACACGTTCGGATAGGATTGCCGATATGCCAACACGGCCGGCAATACATAGCTCTGGCCGAAACCCGGTGTCGCGTGTACGCGCAGGCGCCCCGCCGGCCTCGCATGCGCGTCGGCCGCCTCCGCCTCGGCCAGGTCGATGCCGGCGAGAATCTGCTCGCACCGACCGAGATAGCGTTCACCCGCTTCCGTCAGTGCGATCCGCCGCGTCGTTCGGTTGATCAACCGCGTCCTCAGATGCGTCTCGAGCGCACCAACCGCACGCGACACGAGCGCGGTTGTAACGTCCATACGCTCTGCCGCGCCGGTAAAGCTGCCCTCTTCGGCAACGCGCACGAAGAATTTCATTGCTTGAAGCTTGTCCAACCGATCACTTCCTAATCAAATCGATCCGATCAAAGGGACGCGACAGACGGCAACGCGCATCTGGAATCGTGGTCCGACAAGCGAGCCGGCATTACACGGCTCCCTTCATCTCGATCAGCAGATCCTTCGCCGCCACCCGCTCGCCCGGCTTCACGTGCACGGCCGCGATCTCGCAGTCGCGCTCCGCCGCGATGTGTGTTTCCATCTTCATCGCCTCGAGCGCGATCAGCGTCGTACCGGCCGTCACGCGCTGCCCCGGCTGCACGGCGACCGTCACCACCGAGCCCGGCATCGGCGCGGCGATGTGCAGCGGATTGCCCGGATCGGCGCGCTGCAACCCATGGCGCTCCTTGCCCGCGTGCACGACCGTCTTCTGCTCGACCAGCGCGGAGCGCGACTGGCCGTTCAGCTCGAACAGCACCTTCACGATGCCGTCCTCCGCATCGGCGTGCTGGCCCTGCAGCGACACGAGCAGCGTCTTGCCCGGCTCGATGTCGATCGCCACCTCCTCCTGCGGCTGCAGCCCGTACAGGAACGCCGACGTCGGCACGACCGACGTGTCGCTGTAGGAGCGAACGTGCGCATAGTAGTCGACCGTCTGCTTCGGATACATCAGGTACGACGCCAGTTGCCGATCGTCGAGCGGCTGCTCGCACGCGGCCTCGGCCTGCTTGCGTGCCGCGTCGAGATCGACCGGCGGAATCTGGTCGCCCGGGCGATACGGCGCCGGCGGCTCGCTCTTGAGCACCTTGCGCGACAGCTCGGCCGGGAAGCCGTCGGGTGGAAAGCCCAGCTCACCCTTGAACAGCGACACGACCGATTCCGGAAACGCGATGTCCTTGTCCGGGCTGCGCACGTCGTCTACGCTCAGGTCGTTCGCGACCATCATCAGCGCCATGTCGCCGACCACCTTCGACGTCGGCGTGACCTTCACGATGTCGCCAAACAGTCGGTTCACGTCTGCATACGCACGCGACACCTCGGTCCAGCGATGATCGATGCCGAGCGAGCGCGCCTGCTCGCGCAGGTTCGTGTACTGGCCGCCGGGCATCTCGTGACGGTAGACGTCGGCCGTGCCCGCGCGGATCTCCGATTCGAACGGCGCGTAATAACGGCGCACGCCTTCCCAGTACATCGATGCTTCGTGCAGGCGATCCTGGTCAAGCCCCGGATCACGCTCGCTGCCGGCCAGCGCGGCCGCGATGCTCGACAGGTTCGGTTGCGACGTGAGCCCGCTCATCGCATCGAGCGCGCCGTCCACCGCGTCGCAGCCCGCGCTGACCGCCGCGAGCACCGACGCCGCAGCGATGCCGCTCGTGTCGTGCGTGTGGAAATGCACGGGCAGCCCGGTTTCCTCCTTGAGCGCCTTCACGAGCGTCGCGACCGCTTGCGGGCGACAGATGCCGGCCATGTCCTTGATGCCGAGCACGTGTACGCCGGCCTGCTGCAGCTCGCGCGCGATGCCGACGTAATACTTGAGGTCGTATTTCGAACGCGACGTGTCGAACAGGTCGCCGGTGTAGCAAATCGCGCCTTCGCAGAGCATCCCGCTCTCGCCCACCGCGTCGATCGCCACGCGCATGTTGCGCACCCAGTTCAGCGAGTCGAACACGCGGAACACGTCGACGCCAGCGCTCGCGGCCTGTTGCACGAAGAAGCGCACGACGTTGTCCGCGTAGTTCGTATAGCCGACCGCGTTCGAGCCGCGCAGCAGCATCTGGAACAGGATGTTCGGCACGCGTTCGCGCAGCAGCGCGAGCCGCTCCCACGGGTCTTCCTTCAGGAAGCGCAGCGCGACGTCGAAGGTCGCGCCGCCCCAGCATTCGAGCGAGAACAGCTGCGACAGCTCGCGCGCGTAGAACGGCGCAATCGGCAGCATGTCGGCCGTGCGCATGCGCGTCGCGAACAGCGACTGGTGCGCGTCGCGCATCGTCGTGTCGGTCAGCAGCACCTGTTTCTGGTCGAGCATCCAGCGCGCGAACTTCTCGGGGCCAAGCTCGCGCAAGCGATCGCGCGTGCCGGCCGGGATCGCCCCGGCCGTATCGATCTTCGGCAGCACCGGTTTCTGCAGCGGCAGCGCCGGCAGCGTGCGGCCGTTCATCTCGGCGTTGCCGTTGACGTTCAGCTCGCCTAGATAGCGCAGCAGCTTCGTCGCGCGGTCGCCGCGTTTCGCGAATTCGAGCAGTTCCGGCGTCTTGTCGATGAAGCGCGTCGTCACGTCACCCGCGATGAAGGCCGGATGGTTGATCACGTTCTCGAGGAACTGCAGGTTCGACGTGACGCCACGAATCCGGAACTCGCGCAGCGCGCGATCCATCCGGTGAATCGATTCGGCCGCCGTCGGCGCCCAGGTCGTCACCTTCACGAGCAGTGAGTCGTAGTACGGCGTGATCACCGCGCCGCCATAGGCGGTGCCGGCATCGAGCCGCACGCCGAAGCCCGCCGCGCTTCGATAGGCCGTGAGCCGCCCGTAGTCGGGCAGGAAGTCGTTCTCCGGATCCTCGGTCGTGATCCGGCATTGCAGCGCGTTGCCGTTCAGCGGAATCGCGTGCTGCTCCGGCACGCCGGCTGCGCGCGCGATGAGCGAGCCGTCGCCGTCCGTCGCATCCTCCGTCAGCCCGATCTGCCCACCTTCCGTGATGCGGATCTGTGCCTTCACGATGTCGATCCCGGTGATCATCTCGGTCACCGTGTGCTCGACCTGGATGCGCGGGTTCACCTCGATGAAGTAGAACTGGCCGGTGTCGGCGTCCATCAGGAATTCGACGGTGCCCGCGTGCGTGTAGCCCACGGCACGCATCAGGCGCAGCGCCGATTCGCACAGTGCTTGCCGGCCGTCGTGATCGAGATACGGCGCCGGCGCGCGTTCGACGACCTTCTGGTTGCGTCGCTGCACCGTGCAGTCGCGCTCGTACAGATGCACAACCGTGCCGTGCAGGTCACCGAGCACCTGCACCTCGACGTGCCGCGCATTGCGCACGAGTTTCTCGACGTACACCTCGTCGTTGCCGAACGCGGCCAGCGCCTCGCGGCGCGCGACGGACAGCAGCGTCTCCAGGTCGCGTTCGTTCTCGAGCACGCGCATGCCCCGCCCGCCGCCGCCCCAGCTCGCCTTCAGCATCAGCGGATAGCCGACTTCCGCGGCGAGCGCGCGGCACGCAGCGAGATCGTCCGGCAACGGCGCGGTCGCGGGCATCACCGGCACGCCAGCGGCGATCGCCGCGTTGCGCGCGGCTACTTTGTTGCCGAGCGTGCGCATCACGTCCGGCGACGGGCCGATCCAGCGGATGCCTGCATCGATCACGGCCTGCGCGAAATCCGGGTTCTCGGACAGGAAGCCGTAGCCGGGATGGATCGCGTCGACGTTGGCCTGCCGTGCGACACGCAGGATATCGTCGATGTCCAGATACGCGGCGAGCGGCTTCTTGCCCTCGCCGATCAGGTAGCTCTCGTCCGCCTTGAAGCGATGCAGCGCAAGCCGGTCTTCCTTCGAATAGACCGCCACCGTGCGAATGTTCAGCTCAGCGGCGGCACGCATCACGCGGATCGAGATTTCCGAGCGGTTCGCGATCAGGATGGACTGGATGGGGGTAGAAGTCACGGCAGCTATGAATCGTTAAGGGTTAAAGAGATCCTGTCGACGCGATCCATCCGCCGCCGAACCGATTTCCCGGGGATGCGCGAGATCTGCGGCGTCGTTCGCGATGCATCGGACCTGCTTCCGGGCATCTGCATTCTCACGAGTTCTGCCGGGAGTCGCTATCGGCATCGCGACGACGAACAGCACTCAGCCGACCTGCTGACGGCATCGGTGCGGCGTGCAGATGCCCGAAACCAGCGTTAGTCGCGGTGCATGAACAACGATGTGTGATCCATCCAGTCATAGTGAGCGCTGCCGCCGGCCCACGCCCAGTTCACGGCATCGCACCGCACCCCGTTCGGGCTCAGGCGTGCGAACGATCGTTCGGCCTCCGTCGTCTTGTCGCGCCGTGCTTCGGCCTGCTCGTCGAATCCCGTCATTGCACCCTCCGCGTCGCGCTTCATTGAGCGTCACGGACCATGTTGCGGGCGATCACCACCTGCTGGATCTGGGTCGTGCCCTCATAAATGCGGAACAGGCGCACATCGCGATAGAAGCGCTCGATCGCGTATTCGGCCATGTAGCCGGCGCCGCCGAAAATCTGCACGGCGCGATCGGCCACACGGCCGCACATCTCGGAGGCGAACAGCTTCGCGCATGAGGCCTCGGTGCTGACCGGCAGCTTGTCGTCGCGCCGGCGCGCGGCATCCACCACCATGCAGCGAGCCGCGTAGATCTCGGCCTTGCTGTCAGCCAGCATCGCTTGCACGAGCTGGAAATCGGCGATCGGCTTGCCGAACTGCTTGCGCTCCATCGCATAGGACAACGCCATCGACAGCATTCGCTCGGCCACGGCCACGCATACCGCGGCGATGTGGATCCGGCCCTTGTCCAGCACCTTCATCGCCGTCTTGAAACCCTGCCCTTCCTTCCCGCCGATCAGGTTCGCCGCCGGCACGCGCACGCCGTCGAAAATCACGTCGCACGTATGGGCACCTTTCTGCCCCATTTTCTTGTCGCGCTTGCCGAAGCTGATGCCAGGCGTTTTCGCATCGACGATGAACGCCGAAATGCCGCCCGAGCCTTTGTCGTCCGGATTGGTGCGGGCCATCAGCGTGAAGATGCCCGCGTGAGGCGCGTTCGTGATGAAGCGCTTGGTGCCGTTGACCACGTAGTCGTCTCCATCCCGGATCGCCGTGGTGCGAAGTGACGCCGCGTCGGAGCCCGCTTCCGGTTCGGTCAGTGCGAACGACGCGATCAGCTCGCCAGTCGCGAGGCGCGGCAGATACTTCTCCTGCTGCTCGGGCGTGCCGTCGAACAGGATGCCCTGCGAGCCGATGCCCACGGTGGTGCCCAGCAACGATCGAAATACCGGTGACGCGCGGCACAGTTCGAACACCGCCAGCACCTCCTCTTCCATGGTCAGCTCCAGACCGCCGAAGCGTTCCGGAATGGTGAGGCCGAACAGGCCCATCGCCTTCATGTCGGCGACGATGTCGTCGGGAATCTCGTCGGTTTCGGCAACGAGTTCCTCATTGGGCATGAGCCGCTCGCGGACGAAGCGGGCGATGGATTCGAGCAGGCCGTTGAGCGTTTCTTGATCGCGAATCATGTCGGTACGCCAGATGAAGGGATGAACATGCTCCGATGCTGCGCCGGCCGCCAACGCGATACAACCGATCCGCCGAAAACGTTCCGCAGAATGAAAGTGCCACGACGAGGCTGGCATTGGCGATCGGCCACGACAGGGATGGCAGCTCCTGCCAAGGTACGGAACAACGTTCGGCGATCCGTTGACCGCCGTTCGAGCCGGTTCCATCGTAGGAGCTCGAGTCAACTGCCGTTACGTCCACCATGCCGCTCCAGCCGAATCACTTGCTGTCCCGCCCGTTCCCGTCCATCGAGCACGCGTACTCGCTGCGCGACACCCAGCTCTACGCGCTCGGCCTGGGCCTCGGCGCCGATCCGCTCGATGCGGGGCAATTGCGTTACGTCTACGAAGGCAAGGACGGTGCGTCGCTCCGTGCGCTGCCGACTATGGCGAACGTGCTCGCGTACCCGGGCTTCTGGGCGCGCGAACCCGACACGGGCATCACCTGGCAAAAGATCCTGCATGCGGAGCAGGAAATCAGGATTCACGCGCCCCTGCCGGCCAGCGGCCGCGTCACGGGCACGACGCGCATCACCGGCCTGTGGGACAAAGGGGAAAACAAAGGCGCGTTTCTCCAGCAGACGCGCGACATCGCGGACGCCGAGACGGGAAACCTGCTCGCCACCGTCGTCCAGCTGAGCCTGTTGCGCGGCGATGGCGGGTTCGGCGAAGGCGGTAGCACCGACGCCCTGCCGACACCGCACGCGATGCCTGACGGCGCGCCGGACTGTGTATGCGAGTTGACCACCCCGACGCAACTGGCACTGATCTACCGATTGAGCGGCGACCTGAATCCGTTGCACGCCGATCCGGCCGTGGCCTCCGCGGCAGGGTTTCCCCGCCCCATTTTGCACGGCATGGCCTTGATGGGCGTCGCAGCGCACGCGGTGCTGCGTACGGTGCTGGCCTACGACGACACACGCTTTGCAGGCATGCGCGTGCGCTTCACCGCGCCGGCGTGGCCGGGCGATACGCTGCGCACCGAGATGTGGATACGCGGCAACACGGTTTCACTGCGCGTCACGGCCGTGGAGCGCAACGTGGTGGTTTTGACCAACGCGCGGGTTGACCTGCGCTGAAACGCAATTCTTCAGGAGACACACATGGATCTGGGTTTGACCGGCAAAGTTGCCATCGTCACGGGCTCGGCTCGCGGCCTGGGCGCCGCCACCGCGCGCCGGCTCGCACAGGAAGGGGCGAGCGTCGTCATCACCGACATCAACGCCGAACTGGCGCAAGCCACGGCCAAGGCGCTGCAGGACGACGGTCTGGCCGCACACTGCATCGTAGGCGACATCACGCGGGAAGCCGACGTCCAGCGCCTCGTCGACCAGACGATCGAGCATTTCGGCGGCGTGCACATCCTGGTGAACAACGCCGGTGCACCGCGCGACAAGTACCTGGTCAAGATGAGCGAAGACGACTGGGATTTCGTCATGAACGTCATGCTCAAGGGCGCCTTCCTGGCCGCGCGGGCCGTGATGCCGCATTTCATCGAGCAGGGCTGGGGCCGGCTGATCAACATCAGCTCGCGCGCCTATCTGGGCAATCCCACGCAGGCCAACTACTCGGCTGCGAAGGCCGGCCTGATCGGCATGGCCAAGGCGCTGTCGATGGAAGAAGGCCGCTACGGGATCACGGCAAACTGCGTAGCGCCGGGTTTCATGGAAACGGAAATGGTGCAAGCGCTGCCGACCTACGAAACGATCAAGGAACGCGCCGTGGCCGCGCAGCCGATCAAGCGCGTCGGGCGTCCGGACGACATCGCCGACGCGGTGGCTTTCCTCGCCAGTGAGCGCGCCGGTTTCATCAGCGGCGAAGTGCTGCACGTCACGGGCGGTCGCTACGGCTGATCCGGAGACGGCATCGCAACGAACATGGCTGCCGGCGCGTGACACGCGAACAAGGGTGGCTGAAGATTGATGACATTCAAGAGGCATTCGAAATGAAACGAGCAGCCATCGTCTCCCCGCTGCGCACCCCCGTGGGCGCGTTTGGCGGAGCGTTGAAGAGCGTTCCCGTGGAGGAACTCGGCGCGACCGTCGCGCGCGCCGTCGTTGAGCGTACCGGGCTCGATCCCGCACGCATCGACGACGTCGTGTTCGCGCAAAGCTATGCGAGCGGCGAAACGCCGTGCACCGGGCGTTGGGTCGCACTGCAGGCGGGTTTTCCGATCGAAGTGGCCGGCATGCAGCTGGACCGGCGTTGTGGCGGCGGCGTCCAGGCGCTCGCCACGGCAGCCATGATGGTGCAGACCGGTGCGGCCGATGTCGTGATGGCAGGCGGCGTCGAAAGCATGAGCAACGTTGAGTTCTATACCACCGACATGCGCTGGGGCAAGCGGGCAGGTTCGGTCACGATGCACGACAGGCTCGACCGTGGCCGTGAACGCTCGCAACCGGAAAGCCGCTTCGGCCGTATCAGCGGCATGATCGAAACCGCCGAGACGCTGGCACGCGAATACGACATCACGCGCGACGCGTCCGACCGCTTCGCCGCGCGAAGCCACCAGCGCGCCGCCGCCGCGCAGCAGGCCGGATATTTCAATACCGAGATCGTTCCTGTATCGGTGCCTCAGCGCAAGGGCGACGCGTTGATCGTCTCTCAGGACGAGGGTGTACGCGGCGAAACGTCTATCGAAAGCCTCGCGAAGCTGCGTACGATCATGAAGGACGGCGTCGTCACGGCCGGCAATGCGTGCCAGCAGAACGACGCGGCCGCCGCCTGCCTGATCGTGGCCGAGGACAAGCTCGACGAACTCGGCCTGACGCCGATCGGCTGGCTGGTCGGCTGGGCCGCCGCCGGCTGCGACCCGGCCCGCATGGGCATCGGCCCGGTGCCTGCCGTGCAGAAGGTGCTGGCACGCACCGGCTTGACGTTCGACCAGATGGACCTGATCGAGCTGAACGAAGCGTTCGCGTGCCAGGCGCTGGCCTGCGTGAAGGGCTGGGGCAGCTCGATGGCGACGCTGGAAGACAAGCTCAACGTGAACGGCTCGGGCATCTCGCTGGGCCACCCCGTGGGCGCGACGGGTGTCCGCATCATGAGTACGCTGCTGCACGAAATGCAGCGCCGCAAGGTCCGCTATGGGCTTGAAACGATGTGCATCGGCGGCGGCCAGGGTATCGCGATGATTGTCGAGCGGGCATAAGGCAGGAGACCGATCATGAGCAACCATGAATCCGGCCAGGTGTGGCAACCCGGCCAGCGCGAGCTGCAGCACGCCGGCATCGTGAAACTGATGCACGCATTGGGCGTGCCGTCGTACGAAGAACTGATGCGTGTGTCGATCGCGGAGCCGGCGCGTTACTGGACGACGGTGATGGACGAATGCGCAATCGCGTGGGACGCACCGCCGACAGGCTACGTTGACCTGTCGAGCGGCCCGCAGTTTCCGAGCTGGTTCCCCGGCGGCAGGCTCAACTGGGTCAACACCATTTATGGCTGGGCCCGCAGCCCCGCCACTGCGCAGCAGAAGGCCGTGGTCGCCGAGCGTGAGGACGGCAGCATAAGCGAGCTGACCTACGCGGAGCTGGCGCAGCGCGTCAGCGATTTCGCCGCAGGACTCGTGCGGCATGGTGTCAAACAGGGCGACCGTGTCGGTCTGCTGATGGAAAACGGCATCGAGGCGACCGTCTCGCTGCTGGCCATCGTGCATCTCGGCGCGCTGGTCGTACCGTTGTTCAGCGGCTTCGGGGTCGATGCGATCGTGGCTCGCCTGTCGGCGGCCGAGGCGCGCATCGTGATCGCATCCACCGGCTTCTCGCGCAGAACCAAGCGGGTGGATGTACAGCGCGCGCTGCGCGATGCATGGCGCCAGTTGCCGTTGCTCGAACACGTGATCTGGAAGCGCGGCGAAGGCGACACCGCTCAAGATACACGCGACCTCGACTGGCAGGAAACGGCAAGCGCCGGACTGGGTCAGGGCGTCCCGCCGGTGTCCGTCACGCCCGATACGCCGTTCATGGTGATTTATACGTCGGGCACCACGGGCAAGCCGAAAGGCGTGGTGCATACGCACGGCAGCTTCCCGATCAAGATCGCGCACGATTCGCTGGTTCACTTCGACGTGCATCCCGGCGACGTCTATTGCTGGCCCGCCGACATGGGCTGGATCGCGGGCACGCTGGTGCTCGGCTGCGCACTGCTGCGGGGCGCGACGCTGGTGTGCTACGACGGCGCGCCCGACTACCCCGACTGGTCGCGCATGTCGCGCGTGGTGGAACGTCACCGTGTCACGCACTTCGGATCGGCGCCCACGCTGATCCGCGGGATGGCCAGCCACGAGGCGCTCGCGCTCGCGGGCGATCGCTCCACCGTCCGATTGCTGATCACGGCAGGCGAAGGCATCGCACCCGAGCATTTCAACTGGTTCCTGCAGCGCTTCGGCGACGGCACGGCGCCCGTCATCAACTACACGGGCGGCACCGAGGCATCGGGCGCGCTGCTCGCGAGCGTCCCGATTCGGCCGATTCCGCCGAGCGGCTTCAACACCGTCTCGCCCGGCGTGGCCGCAGACGTGGTGAATGCCGACGGCCAGAGCGTGACCGGCGAAGTCGGCGAACTGGCAATCCGTGCTCCGTTCGTCGGTATGACGCAGTCGTTCTGGCACGACGACGAACGCTACCTGGAAACCTACTGGCAGACCATTCCGGGCATCTGGGTCCATGGCGACCTGGCGCTGCGCACGTCCGATGGCAACTACTTCATGATGGGCCGTTCCGACGACACGCTCAAAGTCGCCGGCAAGCGCCTGGGGCCGGCCGAGGTCGAGGAAGTCGTGCTGGAACTGCCGGACGTGGCCGAGGCGGCCGCGATCGGCGTCGCCGATGCGGACAAGGGCCAGAAACTCGTCGTGTTCGTCGTGCCGAAGCCCGGCGCCGGTGGCGCGGGTGCGGATCTGGAGGCCATCGTGTCCGGCCACGTCGACAAGCGTCTCGGTCGCCCGTTCCGGCCGGGCCGAGTGCATGTGGTCGCGCAACTGCCGAAGACGCGCAGCTCCAAGATCATGCGGCGCGTGATCCGCAGCGTGTACTGCGGGCAGCCCCCGGGCGACCTGTCGTCACTCGACAACCCCGGCGCGCTCGACGAAGTGCGCGCTGCCGCGACCTCCGCCTGACTCAACCGCACACGAAACATGAAAGTACTCGAAGGCATCAAGGTCCTCGATTTCGGACGCTTCATCGCCGGGCCGTTCTGCTCGGCACTGCTGGCCGACTATGGTGCGGATGTCATCCGCATCGATCGTGTCGGCGGCGGCGAGGATCGATTTATCGTACCCGTGACCGAGCACGGCGAAGGCGCACTTTTCTTGCAGGTCAACCGCAACAAGCGCTCGATGACGCTCGATCTGGACAGCCCCGAGGGGCGCGATATCGTGCGCAAGCTGGTTGTCGATGCCGACGTGGTGATCGCGAACATGCCGCCCCGCACGCTCAAGAGCCTCGGGCTCGACTACGACAGCCTGTGCGCGATCAAGCCCGACATCATCCTCGTTGCGTCCAATGCATTCGGCAACAGCGAAGCCGTGCGCGACCGCGTGGGCTTCGATGGCGTCGGCCAGGCACTGAGCGGCGCGGTGTACATCGCAGGTACGCCCGATCGACCGCAAAAGGCCATGGTACCGGTGGTGGACTTCGCCACGGCGTTCTCGTGTGCGCTCGGCGTCATGCTGGCGCTCTACGAACGCCAGCGCAGCGGCATGGGACAGGAAGTCAGCGCGTCGTTGCTGTGCACGGGCCTGAACATGGCCAGCGGCGCGCTGATCGAGGAAGCGTTGCTCGGGCTGGATCGCCAGGCCACGCTGAACCGTGCGTCCGGCTACGCGCCGTCCGACATCTTCAAGGCGACGGACGGCTGGTTCATCACCCAGGTCATCGGCCGTCCGATGTTCAAACGATGGACGCAACTCATGGGCCGACCGGAACTGCTCGACGATCCGCGCTTTGCCGATGACAGGCTGCGCGGCGAGAACGGCGCGTTCCTGAGCGAGCTGATGAGCGCATGGTGCGCGGACAAGACGCTCGCCGACGCGCTGGCCGAATTGGAGCAGGCACGCATCCCTGCGAGCCCCGTCAATTCGCCACGCCAGGCACTGGAAGACGAAACCATCAAGGCTGCCGACGTGATCCACTGGATGGATTATCCCGGTGCGCCGAAAAAGGTGCCCATCTTCGCCACGCCCGTGTCGTTGTCGCGCACGCCGCCGGAGATCCATACGCGACCACCGTTGACCGGCGAGCATACCGATGAAATTCTCGCCGGCATCGGACTGGATGCACGCGAGGTTGCCGATTTGCGATCACGCAAGATCGTCTGATCTGCCCTTCCACATCGCCACGCGCACCGGCCATCGATTCGACGGCTGGTGCACAACCGTTCCGGATCAAACAACGTACAACAAGGAACGTGTCGAGACATATGCCGCACTGGAATTCAATCACGTCGACCGAATGCCGGCGCGCTCGGATAACGTGTCTTGCCGGCACTTGAACGGGCCGCGCATGATCTCGGGTTCCAACTTGACGCGGTTTACCCGTAGGGGTCTCTACCCCATCCGCACGGCCTCGGATCATGCGCATTCCAATGCACGGAATCAGACGGGCCAACCGATTGACGATGGGGGTGGTGGCGAATCTAATCATCGAACGTAGCGATTTCTGGACCAGGTAGATTCTGTTGTACCGATCTGAAGTCTCTTCCCAAGGAATCTCATCGGTTCAATTTAATCAGGTTTCCGAATCAACTTTTTGATCCATGAATCGCCACGTCACGATGAATAAATTCAGAAGAGAATTTGGAGACGTTCAATGAGAAAGGCAATTGCGCTTTGCGCAGCGGCAGGCTTCGTCAGCGGTACGGCAAGTGCGCAAAGCACCGTACTGCTCTACGGGATTCTGGATGAGGGTGCCAACTACGTCAGCAATGCGGCTGGCCATCATCTTTACAATCTCTCGAGCGGCGTCCTGAATGGCAGCCGCTGGGGGCTGCGTGTACGGGAGGATCTCGGCAGTGGCTATGGTGTGATCGCCGTGATGGAGAACGGGTTTGACGTCAATACCGGCAAACTCGGCCAAGGCGGCCTCGAATTCGGTCGGCAGGCGTACGTTGGCCTGTCCAGCCCGTATGGCACGGTAACGCTCGGGCGACAATACGATTCCGTCGTCGATACGCTCGGCCTGTTCGAGGTGGGTGATCAATGGGGCGGCTCCATGGCCGCTCACCCCTCCGACAATGACAACTTCAACAATACGAACCGCGTCAACAACGCGATCAAGTACACCAGCCCGCTCTTTCATGGCGTGACGGCAACCGCGCTCTACTCGCTCGGCGGTGTCGCGGGGCATACGGGCCGCAATCAGATCTGGTCAGCCGGTGTCAGTTACGCGAATGGTCCCCTTTCTTTGGGCGCCGGCTATCTCAACGTCCGAAACCCGAACACGTCGTTCTATGGCTCCGGCGGAACCGTCGCCGCCACGGTCAATGAAGTGCCGGGCTCGAACTTCGGCGCATCACCGGTGATCTCGGGCTATGCGTCGGCGCATTCGCTGCAAGTTATCGGCGCCGGTGCCGCGTATACGATCGGCGCGCTGACGTTGGGAACGACCTACTCCAATACGCAGTTCCGTCATCTTGGCGACACATCGAGCGGGCCGGTGCCCGCTGGCGGCATCGCAGGAACCGCAAAGTTCGACAACGTCGAAGCGAGCGTGAAATACCAGTTCACGCCGTCATTCCTCATCGGTGCCGCGTATGTCTACACGCGGAATAGTGGCGCCGATTCCAAAGGAGGAGCTCATTACAATCAGGCTTCCGTCGGAGCCGATTACTTCCTCTCGAAGCGCACCGACGTCTACCTCGTCGGCACCTATCAGCGTGCCAGCGGGACCGACTCGACCGGGCGAGTCGCCGTCGCGTCCATCAATCAGTTGACGCCGTCGACCTCCAATCACCAGACCGCGATTCGCGTCGCCATTCGACATCGGTTCTGATCCGCGGCGATCGCGTCGACTCATGTGCCGACGCGCCGCGCCGAAGCGATCCCGTTGGCGTATCGGGTTCGCGGGAGGACGCGCGGCGCAAATGATTTTCGGCATGCTTCCACCGGGATCGCCATCCTTCCCTTCAACGGTTGACCGGCCACGCACATCATGAATGAACACAAGGAAACCTGTCGGACTTCGTCGACGGAGGTAAAGCGAGCAAGTTCATCTCGCTCGATCAACGTTCGTGGAAAGCATCCCAAGACAGCATCCGTTGCGCGACGTTCATGCGAATCACGAGGGCGCAGAGCGCTTGCTGCATGGATGATGGCGATGACATTGACGCTCGGAGCCTGCGGCGGGGGCGACGACGTCAACTCCGGGTATGCCAGACTGATGTCTGCAGTACCTCAGGCCGTCACGTCGGTACCGGACGCGCATGCAACGCTTCTCACCTATACGATGCCGGCAACGGCGGGCGGCACGACGCCCGCGACTTCGTTGCTGTTTGTTCCGAAGGGCAATGCACCTGCGGGCGGATGGCCGATCGTCGCGTGGGCGCACGGTACCACGACCGCGGGGCAAGCCACATGCGCACCGAGCCTGACGCTGGACACGCTCGACGGAGGATTGACCGCGCAAGGTTTCCCGAGCCATTACAGCGACTTCATCGAATCGTTGGTTCATGCAGGCTATGCGGTGGTCGCGCCCGATTTCGAAGGCCTGGGACCGGCCGAAAATACCCCGTACCGATACTACAATTCAGCAAGCGAGGCGCGATCGATCATTGCGGCGGTAGTCGCGGCGCGCGAGAGCGACATGCCGCTTTCCACCCATTGGGCGGCCGTCGGACATTCGGAAGGTGGGCGCGGTGTCCTCGAACTCCAGCGTTTTGTCGGTGACGCCTCCCCCCTCGATTTCCGTGGCACGGTCGCCATAGCCCCCTTTACGTCCGTCGCTGCGTCAATCAACGGGCTCAGCGACATGGCCGCCAGCGATCCCACGAATGCCGCGCTCTACACCGCAATCCAGAATTTGTTCGTCGGCATGTTGACTGTCGCGGTGCAAGTCGAATCGCCCAACGTGGACGTTTCAAAGCTGATGGGGGTCGATCTGGCGTCCCAGTTGACGGAGCTGAGGACAAAGTGCGTGTTCGCGGCCTTCGGTCAGATCGGTCAGTTGATCTCGACGAAGACACCTGCCGGATACGCCGGCTTCAATCCGCAGTGGCGTAGCGTGCCGGAAATGCAAGCCTATCTTGCCGCGAATGATCCGGCTGTTGAGCCCGACTTCCGATTGACGGCGCCCACGCTGATCCTTCAGGGTACGGCAGACGTGTTCGTACAACCGACGCTTACGAACGAACTCGTCTCACGGCTGCAGGCGACGACGCCACCGCCTCCCTCACTGGCGTACAAGACCTACCCAGGCAAGGATCACGGCACGGTCATGACCGTTGTTGCACCCGACGTTATCGCGTTTCTGTCCAGTCGATTCCAGTAATGGACGCACGCATGCGGCGCCGCGTTGATGATTGACGTGGAGATATGCGAGTCACCGAAAAGCCGCACGCACCGACCGAGCCTCGCGATCACCCGCGTCGGTCAATACCTGTCGGTTCGTGATGCGACCGAAGACGCCATTCCTGCGCAGCGCGTTCGGTGCAAGTCGATTGGGCACACAGGCGGCGCATGTCGATCAACCTGCCCGCTTCCCGCGCTTCCCCTCTCGCTACTCCGAATCCGCCTGCGCGAACCCGAGCGTCAACCCGAACGCATCGAGGATCGTCGCCGCGGTGCGGGCCATGCGCTTCGCCATGGCCTCCGGGGTCTCGCGCATGGCGCCCTGGCGAAGCCAGTGCACCGCCGTCCAGACCAATCCCCCGCCGAGCACCGTCAGGCAATCCTGCTCGGCTTCCGTGCGGACGCCTTCATAAGGCGGAAGGAGCCGGCCGGAAACGAAGGTCACCAGTTCATCGAAAAACGCCGATGTGGCCGCGTCGTTGAACACGGACAGATAGAAAGGCTGATGCGCATTCAGATGCTCGAGAATCAGCGCGGTTTCCACCTCCATTGACCTGAAGAAAGTGGCACTCGGCGGGTTCAGCCGTTTGCCCTGCTCCTCGACGAACGCAAAAGCGTCGTCGAGCCTCACCAGCGCCGCCCGCTGGGCGGCCGACTGAAGGTCGGGAAAGTGCTGATAGAACGTGGGACGCGCGACGCCGGCGCGCTGCACCAACTGAGCAATGCTGAGTTTGTTCAGCGGCGCCTCGTCGAGCAGTTCGGTCATGGCGCGAACGAGCGCGTCGTAACTCCGTTGAAAGCGAGGATCGGCGGTATTAGGGCTTACATCAGGTGACATAAAAAGCTCTGGACACGTGGTTTTGTCTATTTTACATTTGTTCAATAGATCGAGATGCGATGTGCTAACACACCTCTGAAAGGCTATTGAAATGAAGTCCTCATCCCTCGTCCCCCAGCCGCCCCTGAAACCCGTCATCGGTCATCTGATGGAGGTCCTCGGGCCGTCTCCCCTTGCCAAGATGATGGATCTCGCGCGCACTTACGGGCCGGTCTACTGGTTCGAGGTGTTCGGGCAAGGTTACTACGTTGTCAGCGGGCAAACACTGGTGAATGAGGTGTGCGATGAAAGCCGATTTCAGAAGTGTGTGCACCAGTCGCTGCTCGAACTGAGGCCCGCGATCGGCGACGGGTTATTTACGGCATTCGGTGACGAACCGAACTGGGCCAAGGCGCATCGTGTGCTGATGCAGGCGTTCGGCCCGCTCAGTATCTGGTCGATGTTCGACAAGATGGTCGACATCGCCGACCAGATGTTTCTCCATTGGGAGCGGTTCGGCCCGGAGACGCCGGTCGATGTATCCGATCACATGACGCGGCTGACGCTCGATACGATTGCCCTGTGTGCGTTTGATTGTCGTTTCAACAGCTTCTACCGTGAAGACCAGCATCCGTTTGTCGATGCCATGGTCAACACCCTCAGCGAGGCCGGCAAGCGCGAGCTGCGGCCCAAGCTTGTGTCGAAGCTGATGGTCAATCGCAGTCGAAAGTTCGACGCGGACATCGCAGTCATGCGATCGCTTGCGACCAAAATGATCGAAGACCGGCGCAAGCACCCGCACGATAACGAAGCGTCGATGGACCTGCTGGACCGCATGCTGAACGGCGTCGATCCGGTGACGGGAGAAAAACTGGATGACGAGAACATCGTCTTCCAGATGATTACCTTTCTCATCGCCGGGCATGAAACGACCAGCGGGCTCCTGTCCTTTGCCACCTATTTCCTCCTCAAGAACCCGGACATCCTGCAAAAAGCACGGGACATGGTCGACGAGGTGGTGGGCAGCGAGACGCCGCGGATCGAGCATCTCGCAAGACTGCGTTACATCGAACACATCCTCATGGAGACGTTGCGCATCTGGCCGACCGCGCCGGCATTCGCCGTGTCGCCGCTCGCCGACACCACGTTCGGCGGCAAATATGCCGTTTCTCCCGACGACATCATCATGATCCTGACGCCCATGTTGCATCGGGATGTGAGCGTCTGGGGCGAGGACGTCGAGGCATTTCGTCCGGAGCGATTTGCCCCGGAGAATGCGGAGCAACTCCCGCCCAATGCATGGAAGCCCTTCGGCAACGGTGCACGCGCCTGTATCGGCCGCCCGTTTGCGATGCAGGAAGCGCATCTCGTCCTGATCATGCTGCTCCAGCGATTCGATTTCTCGTTCGCCGATCCGGACTACGAGCTGGATGTCGCCGAAACGCTTACGCTGAAGCCGACCGGTTTCCGGATCAACGTGAAACCGCGGGCCCGAGGCGCGCTCAAAGCGCCCGATACGGCCGTTCGCGCCCGCTCGAGCGCTCAAAGCCCGAGCGTCGCTCCGGTTCAGTCGACTACTTCCGGCGAAGACGTGTCGACCATGCTCGTCCTCTTCGGGGGAAATACGGGCTCCGCCGAATCCTTTGCAAGACGTATTGCAGGGGATGCGAGTCGTCACGGATTTCACGCGACGTGCGCTCCGCTCGACGATTTCGCAGGAAAACTCGACGGATATCCGGCCATCGTGATCGTCACCGCTTCCTATGAAGGACAGCCGCCCGACAACGCCCGATCATTCGTCCCGTATGTCGAAGCACTCGAAGAAGGCGCGCTGGACGGTGTCCATTTTTCGGTGCTCGGGTGCGGCAACAAGCAATGGGCCCGGACCTACCAGGCGATTCCCAAGCGAGTCGATGAGGCGCTCGAGAAGGCCGGTGCCACGAGAGTGCACGTCAGAGGCGAACTCGATTCCGGTGGCGACTTCTTCGGTGAATTTGACAATTGGTACACCGAAATGTGGGACCGATTTGCGATCAGCGCCGGGAAGGAAGTCTCGACCGTGCAACAGGGCGATACCGCGCTGAAGGTCAGCTTCGCCGAGAATACCCGTGAAAAACTGCTGAACTTCGGCGACATGGCGCATGCGTCCATCGTCGACAACAGGGAACTGGTCGATATCAGCGTGGCCGGCAGCCGCTCCAAAAAGCATATTGAACTGAAACTGCCGGAAGCGATGACGTATCAATCGGGAGATTACCTGGCCGTCCTGCCGCGCAACTCGAAAAACAACGTCGATCGCGTCTTGCGCCGGTTTCGCGTGAGCTGGGACACGCAGGTGGTGATTGAAGGTACGTCAAGTAATCCGCGCCTTCCGCTCGGCCAGCCCATCAGTTGTGGTGACCTGTTCTCGAGCTATGTCGAACTCGCCGTTCCTGCCACCCGATCACAAGTATCGACCCTGGCCGCCGCCACGCGTTGCCCTCCCGAGAAGGTCGAGCTCGAGCGCCTGAGCGCCGACGATTTCGAAGGCGAGATCCTGGGAAAACGGACAACCGTCATGGATCTGCTCGAACGCTTCGGATCCGTCGACCTGTCGCTCGAAAAGTTCCTCGATATGCTGCCCGCGCTGAAAGCACGCCAGTATTCGATCTCGTCTTCCCCGCTTTGGAAAGCAGACCATGTCACGCTGACGGTCGCCGTGGTCGATGCACCGGCGCTCTCCGGCAATGGTCGCCATGAAGGGGTGGCGTCGTCGTATCTCGCGCGGCTCAACACCGGGGACAGCCTGTCCGTTGCAGTCAGGCCATCGAATGCACACTTTCGGCCACCCGCCGAGACCGGCCTTCCGATGATCCTGATCTGTGCCGGTTCCGGTATCGCCCCCTTCCGCGGCTTCCTGCAAGAGCGCGCACTGCAGAAGCAGCAGGGGGAAAACATCGGCAAGTCGTTGCTCTTCTTCGGCATCGATGACCCCGACGTCGACTTTCTTTATCGCGACGAACTCGACGAATGGGCTCGATGCGGTGTGGTCGAAGTGATGCCGGCTTACTCGAACCGCCCGGAGGAAGGCGCCCGGTTCGTTCAGGACAAAGTCTGGCTGGAGCGCGAGAAGATCGCCGCCCTGTTTGCGCAAGGCGCCACTGTCTTTGTCTGCGGGGACGGAAAGAACATGGCGCCTGCCGTACGCGCCACGCTTGCCCGCATTTATCAGGAGGCAACGGGAGCGAACGATGAAAGCGCCAGCGCGTGGATCGACACGATGGAGCGGGAGCATGGCAGATATGTTGCCGACGTGTTTGCATGACGGGGACGGGATCCTGCCACGTCCGGTCGCTTCAGACATTTGACCTGCCCCGCCACCGCTTTCCGGAACGGATGCGACACGTGCCTCGATCCGGGCCTGCGCCCTGTTTTCCTTGCGTCCTTCACCCTGGTTCCGGTCGAGTTCCGACCGGAACCAGGGGTTGATCACGCGCCGCTCAACCGCTTCGAATCGCCCCACGTCTTTCAATGACGGCACAGTTCGGAAAGCGACGGGTTAACCACGATCGACCGTCGATGAACACCATGCTAATTTCATCGGCCACATGACTTGGTCGTTTGATCAACATTGAAATGGACATGCCGTCCCACTGTAAACCACGCGAATCGCTCCATGCATACCGCCTCCGGATATGCATGACCGATCCCCCCAATGTCGTGGCGGAGTGGACGACGCCGATCACCCCATGATGTCCTTCAGTGTTTCCGAGCGCGATCGCTTCAAACCCATAATTTCGCATTCCAGAATTTATTGAAGACAGTCTAAATCGCGCCAAGACACCAGACACTCACTCATTCGATTCCATGACTAGCGAACTCACCCTCTCCCGTCGCGACGTGGAGTTCATTCTTTTCGACTGGCTGCAGGTCGAATCGCTTACGCGCCGGCAACGATTTGCCGGGCAGGACCGCTTCGACTACACCTCCGTGCTGGATGTGTACGAATCGCTTGCCACGGATCTCTTCAAACCGCATAACAAGAAGAACGACAGCAACGAACCCGCATTCGACGGAGAACGCGTCACCATCAACCCGGAAGTGGGTGTCGCATTGCGTGCATTTGCGGCCGCCGGCCTGATCAGCGCGTCGTTCCCCAACGAGTGGAACGGCATGAGCCTGCCCAGCACCGTGGAACGGGCCGGCATGGCGTATTTGCTGGCAGCCAATCCGGGAACCGCGGGCTACGCCTTTCTCACGATCGCCAACGCCAATTTGCTGATGGCCCACGGTGAGCGCGACCGGGTCGAGCACTACGTCAAGGCCATGGCGGAAGGGCGATGTTTTGGCACGATGTGCCTGTCGGAGCCGCAAGCCGGGTCGAGTCTTGCCGATATCCGCACGCGCGCGGTTCCAAGCCGGGACGGCCGCTACCGCCTGTTCGGCAACAAGATGTGGATCTCCGGCGGCGATCACGAGATTGCCGAGAACATCGTCCACCTGGTACTGGCCAAGATTCCCGATGAAAACGGCCAGCTTCCTCCGGGCGTTCAAGGGATATCGCTCTTCACCGTCCCGCGCAAGTTGATCAACGCCGACGGGCTGCCCGGCGAGCGAAACGATGTCGTCCTCGCAGGCATCAATCACAAGATGGGGTACCGCGGCACGGTCAATTGCCTGCTGAACTTTGGTGAGGGTCGCTACCGTCCGGGAGGCGAAGCGGGCGCGATCGGGGAGATCGTCGGCGAGCCCGGCAAAGGCCTGGCCTACATGTTCCACATGATGAACGAGGCGCGTATCTCGGTCGGCCTCGGCGCCGCCGCGATCGGCTATACCGGCTACCTTCACTCGCTGGATTATGCGAAGACGCGCCTGCAGGGCCGGACACGCGGTGACCGGTCGCCCGCCTCGGGACAGGCCCCCATCATCCGTCATGCCGACGTCCGGCGC
This sequence comes from Burkholderia sp. AU45274, assembly GCF_030482505.1. Taxonomy (NCBI): domain Bacteria; kingdom Pseudomonadati; phylum Pseudomonadota; class Betaproteobacteria; order Burkholderiales; family Burkholderiaceae; genus Burkholderia; species Burkholderia sp. AU45274. The sequence continues at coordinate 28,175 of NZ_JAUJQE010000008.1, forward strand.
ATGCTGCTCGCGCAAAAGGCCTACGTGTCGGGTGCACTCGCGTTGTGCCTGTATGCGGCTCGACTGAGCGACGATATCCATTCGCAAGAAGACGCCGGCGCCCGCGAAGACGCGCATGGCCTGCTCGACCTGCTCACGCCCGTCGTCAAGAGCTGGTCGTCCCAATGGGGCCTCGTCGCCAACGATCTCGCCATTCAGGTGCATGGCGGCTACGGTTACACGCGCGAATACAACGTCGAGCAGTTCTATCGCGACAATCGGCTCAACCCGATACACGAAGGCACATTCGGTATCCAGGCGCTCGACCTGCTGGGCCGAAAGACGCGTGCAAACGGCGGCGCCGCGATGCATGCTCTCGACCGGAAAATCGCCGCGACGGTATTCAAGGCTCGGTCGATCCGTTCGCTCCATGACCATGCCGACACGCTCGAATGCGCATGGGAGCGCATCCGACTCGTCACCCACGCGCTGCACCGGCTCGACGACCCGGAGCTCCAGCTGGCGAATGCGGCGGCCTACCTCGAAGCATTTGGCCATGTCGTCGTCGGCTGGCTCTGGCTCGATCAGGCGCTCGTGGCCAACACGCTCGAGAGCGGCCCCACCGGGAGCGACTTCCATCGCGGCAAGCTCGCCGCGTGCGACTACTTCTTCGGGTGGGAAATGCCCAAGGTGGCCGCATGGCTGGCGGTGCTCAATCCCGTGGAAACCACGCCCCTGACGATGCCGGAGCACTGGTTCTGACCCGTGCGCGCAGCCTCCATTTCGTTGCTTCCGTCTAATTCATGAGGATGTCATATGATTGATGCCGTCATCGTTTCCACCGCGCGCACGCCGATCGGCAAGGCCTATCGCGGCGCGTTCAACCTCACGCACTCGCCCACCCTGCTCGGTCACGCCATCCGGCATGCCGTGCTGCGCGCCGGGATCGAACCGGATCGCATCGAGGACGCCGTCATCGGTTCGGTGCTCAACGCGGGAACCGCCGGCAACAATGTCGCCCGACAAGGTGTGCTGGCGGCCGGGCTGCCTGCTTCGGTCGGCGCGCAAACGCTTGACCGCCAATGCGCATCGGGCCTGATGGCGATCGCCACGGCCGCCAAACAGATCATGTGCGACGGGATGCAGGTGGTGGTCGCGGGCGGCCAGGAAAACATCTCGGCGGTACAGACGCGCTACTTCGAGTGGACGCGTGCCGACCAGGATCCCAACGTGCTGGCCGTGCAACCCGCCGCCTACATGCCGATGCTCGAGACCGCCGAGTTCGTTTCCCGCAAGTACGGGATCGCTCGGGAGTTGCAGGATCAGTACGCGCTCGATTCCCAGCTGCGCACTGCCGCCGCACAAAAGGAAGGCCGCTTCTCGAACGAAATCGTCCCGATCACGACACAGATGCGGGTCGTCGACAAGGTGACCGGCGAAACGTGGCGGAGGGAGGTCACGCTCACGCAGGATGAGGGGAATCGTCCCGGCACGACGCTCGAATCGCTTGCCGGGCTCGCACCGGTGGTTGACGGTGGCGTGGTGACCGCCGGGAACGCAAGCCAGCTGTCGGACGGTGCAAGCGCCTGCGTCCTGATGAACGGCAAGACCGCCGAACAGATCGGCGCAACGCCCCTCGGCATCTATCGCGGCATGACCGTCGTCGGCAATGCGCCCGAGGAGATGGGCATCGGACCCATCTACGCGATTCCCAAGCTCCTGAAGCTTCATGGCCTGACAGTCGACGACATCGGACTGTGGGAGCTCAACGAGGCATTTGCCTGCCAGGTGCTGTACTGTCGCGACAAGCTGGGAATCGATCCGGCCCGATACAACGTCAACGGCGGCAGCATTTCGATCGGCCATCCGTACGGGATGACGGGCGCCCGTCTGGTCGGACACGCACTGATCGAAGGCAAACGACGCGGCGCGCGCTACGTCGTCGTGGCGATGTGCGTGGGGGGCGGCATGGGTGCAGCCGGCTTGTTCGAAGTCGTCTGACGGAACGCGCCCTTACCCGCGGCACGAATGGGGCGGCAGCCCCGCTCATGCGGGCCCTGCCTGCCTTTCCGGGGATGCTTGAGTGGACCTTGTGTCGCCAGCGCGCCGGATGCGCCGTCGCATCGGGCGCCGGCGTGCGGCGGACTTTTTCCGCGCTGCCATTCACGTGCCGGTTAGGAGACGGGTGATGCCGGCCACTCAATCTCCCGGCATCACCTCGGTCACCACGTCAATTGTTCGACACCCGCAACTCGCGCCGAAGGATCTTCCCGACGTTGCTCTTTGGCAGGCTGTCGCGAAACTCGATGCTTTTCGGGCGCTTGTAACCGGTCAGCTGGCCTTTACAGAACGCCATCAGGTCTTCGAACGTCAGCGCCGGATCCTTCCTGACCACGAACAGCTTGACGGCCTCTCCGGAATGCTCGTCGGGTACGCCGATCGCCGCGACCTCGAATACACCGGGATGGTTGGCGACGACGTCTTCGATCTCGTTCGGGTAGACGTTGAAACCGGACACGAGAATCATGTCCTTCTTGCGGTCGACGATTCGCACGAAGCCCGCTTCGGAGATCGACGCAATGTCACCCGACCTGAAGAAGCCGTCCTCGGTCATCACCTTCGCGGTCTCATCCGGCCGCTGCCAGTAACCCGCCATCACCTGCGGACCACGAATGCACAGCTCTCCGGCTGCGCCGGGCGGCAATTCGTTGCCGTCGTCGTCCCGGATCGACACTTCCGTGGAGGGCAACGGCAGGCCGATGGTGCCGTTGAACTCACTCCCGGTCACGGGATTGACCGCGACGCAAGGTGATGTCTCGGACAGCCCGTATCCGTCGATGATCGGCGCGCCGGTCATCTCCTTCCAGCGCCTGGCGACGGCTTCCTGCGTGGCCATCCCGCCACCGCTGGCCAGCAGCAGATTGGAGAAATCGAGGCGCGAGAAGTCGGGATGATGGAGCATCGCGTTGAAGAGCGTGTTGACACCCGGAAAATTCGTGACCTTGTATCCCGCGAGCGACTCGATCATCCCCCCGATGTCCCGCGGATTCGGCACCAGTACGGAAAGCGCACCCATGTGAATCGTCAACAGGCAGCAAACATTGAGCGCAAAGATGTGATAGAGCGGAAGTGCCGCCACCGTGATGAACTGCGTCACGTCAGGGCGCAAATCGCGCGCCGGGTTGAACCAGACGTCCGACTGCAATACATTCGCGACGATGTTCCGATGCAACAGCGTCGCGCCTTTCGACACGCCGGTTGTCCCGCCCGTATATTGGAGAAAAGCGACGTCGTCCGGCGACTGGGAAGCCGGTACGAATGTGCCCCGACGTCCCTCCTCGATCGCGTCGTCAAATGCCGCATACGGGCTCGGCTTCCGTTCCGCGCCGGAAGCGTTGCCCTGCGTGGCCACCAGAACATGCTTCACCTGAGTATGCGCAAGGATTGCATCCAGCGTTGCCGTGCAGCCGTCGAGAATGACGATCGCCTCCGCGCCGCTGTCATTCAGCTGGTGTTGCAGCTCGCGGGGCGTATAGAGCGGGTTGACGTTGACGACAACGTAGCCGGCGCGCAACACCGCACAAATCGAGATCGGGTACTGCAACACATTCGGCATCATGATGGCGACCCGCGCACCCCGCTCGAGGCCGCGTGACTGCAGCCACGCGGCCAGTGCTCGGGACATCACGTCGAGCTCACCATAGGTGATCTGCTTTCCATCGCACGCAAACGCCGGATTCGCGTGAAACCGGCTGAAGCTTTGTTCGATCAATGCAGTGATGTTTCGATACGCGCTGGAATCAAGCTCTGCCGGAACCCCCGGCGGATAGGCATCAAGCCAGATCTTTTCCATACCCAATCTCCTCTGTCCCATTTGAATAAGTGCGCGACGCCCATCCCCTCATCACGCGCGTGAACAAGCCGGGGCGCCTCGAATCACGCGAGACGCATCGCGCGTCGCAACGATAGGGCTGCGTGGTCGACCGACAGTCGGCGGCGCCGTGGATCACGTTGTCGGCAGACAGTTGACGGGCGACGGCCACCATCCTGTTTGTTTCACCGCCATCGCCCCCTGCTTGGCAGGCAAATTCTTGCTCCCCGAAACGCGACTTCCGAGTCAGGGAGCTACACCCAAACTGGTCAATTGATATGGTCATTTGACCATACGGGGAAACTTGCGGCAACTTGGTAGTTGCACGAGGCTGCGACGCGGGATTTATCGATGCCATACGTGCGGCTGCGGCCCTGGATTCGGTATGCAGTGCCATTGATCGAATCGACCGACGGGTTCACTGCGCCCGCCGCGAACAGACCGGCGTTGTTCGCTTGCGAGCAGGCAGCACCCCGCTTCAGGCCTTCAAACTGATACGACACGCCGGCGCTATATGCGCGGTTGTTCGCAAGGTTCGTACTATTCGAGAGCGAGTACGTGCCACCGAATTGCGGGCCGCAGCGTCTTGTTCATTCGTGACGCTCCATTCAAAAAAATGAGGCAGGTCTCGCGACCTCGTTCATCAACAGCCGGCAAACACCGGGAGGACCTTGTCCTGTTGGTCACACCCGGGTTTCCAATGCGCCCGCATTGACGGGCGCTAAACGGCTGGGCGACCCGTTTCAACATTTCCCGGGCGCATCGACGGCTCCGGAACCGAAGAGCTTCCGGCTCCAGCCGGACAGCCTGTCGCTGAACAGCAGTTCATACAGCACCGGCACCATGCCGAGCGTAATCAACGTCCCGAGCAGCAGCCCGCCCATGATGGTGACGGCCATGCCGGTCCACAGCGTGCCGGCGAACAGCAGCAGCGGAATCAGGCCGGCGATGCAGGTCAGCTTGGTCATCACGATCGGCCGCAGGCGCGCCACGGCCGCCGCGACGACCGCTTCGCGGCGCGACTTGCCGGCCGCCAGCTCGACCTCGATACGCTCCAGCAGCAGCACCGCGTTGTTGACGATGATCCCGGCCAGCGACAGCAGGCCGAAGTTCGCCATGAAGCCCAACGGTTCGCGGGCGATGATCAGTGCGGGCCCGACGCCGATCATCGCGAACGGAATGATCCCGACGATCAGCAGCAGCTTGCGGAACGAGCCGAACTGCCAGATGAACAGCACCAGCATCGCGACCACCGCGTGCGGCAGATACTCGCCGAGCGCCACGTTGGCCTCGGCGGACTCCTCGATTTCGGCGCCCAGCTCGATCCGGTACCCCGGCGGCAACGCGATCCGGCCGACGGCCGGCGCGAGCTGATCGACCGCCTGCTGCGCGGTGCCGTGGGTATTGCGGCCCTTCACGGTGAGCGTGCGCATCAGGTCGCGGCGTCGAATCGTCGACGGCTCGGTATTCAACGTGACCGTCGCAACCGCGGACAGCGGAACCGGCGCGCCGCCCGCAGCCGGATGGATCAGCGTATTGGCGAGATCTTCCGGCCGCGCGCGCTCGGCTTGCGCGCCGCGCACGACCAACGGCACCAGCGTATCGCCATCTCGCAACACCGACACGTTGACGCCGGTATACCGCGTGGCCAGCGCCGTCGAGATGTCCTCGCTGCTGACGCCCAGACGCCGTGCCTTGTTCTGGTCGATCTCGACGTCGACACGCGGCACGCGCGGCCCCCAGTCGTCGTGAATCTGCACGATGCCCGGCTGGGTATGCAACGTTGCCTGGATCTTGCGGCCGATCTCGCGCAGCACGGCTTCGTCGGGACCGGACACGCGATACGCCACCGTGCCGGCGTCGTGGGCGCTGCGCGAGAAGCGTTTCGCATCGGTTCGCACCTCGGGATGGTGTTGCGTCATCCACGCCTGGGTTCGTGCGATCACGGCGTCGAGATCCTGCGGCTTCGCGACGCTGACCGTGACGTAGCCGATATGCGACGCAGGCAGCGGCGGATTGAGCACCAGGACGACACGCGGGCCGCCGTCGGCGACATAGCCGATGCTGGTCGTCACCTCGGGATTGCGCTTGCGATCGTCGAGCCAACGGCTCAGGTCGCGAACCACGTCGCGCGTGAGCCGCGCATCGCTCCCCGGCTGCAGCTCGAGTTCGACCTGGAACTGCGGCCGGTCGGAAGCGGGCAGGAACCCGGCCGGACGCGTGGCCAGGATCGCGAGCGCGCCGACCAGCAACGCAGTCATCACGACCAGGAACCGCCCCTTGTGGTCGAGCACGCGGCGAATCAGGCGCGCATAGGCACCGTAGAAGCGGCTTTGCTTGACCGTCGCGTCGGCATCGTGCTCGTGCGCATCGCCTTCGCCGTGATGGCCGGATTTCAGGAAGAAATAGCAAAGCAGCGGCGTCACCGTCAGACAGAGCAGCCACGACCCGAGCAGCGACAGCGTGAGCACGACCACGAGCGGGCGCAGGTATTCGTTGGTGGCGGTGTCGCCGAAGAAGAACGGCGAGAACGCGAAGATGATGACCAGCGATGACGTCAGCAGCGGGATCGCCAGCGTACGGCCTGCTTCGATGCACGCGTGACGGCGCTCCTCGCCCGCGGCGAGGCGGCGTTCGACGTCCTCCGCGATCACGATGCCGTTGTCGACCAGCAAGCCCAGCGCGATGATGATCGCGGCCATCGACACGATGTGCAGCTCGATGCCCAGCGAGCGCATCACGAGCAGCGTGGCCAGGATGGTCAGGGGCACGATGCCGCCCACCACGACGCCGGCGCGCCAGCCGAGGAACAGCACGACGACGATCATCACGATCACGATCGTCTCGATCATCACCTGGTTCATGCGGCCCATTTCCCGCTCGACCACGTCCGCCTGGAAGGTCACGTAGTCGAGCGAAAAACCGGCGGGCAACTGCTGCTTCAATTCGTCCAGACGCGCGCGCAGCGCCTGGCCGACCGCCTTCACGTTCTGGCCTTTGCGCATCGAGATGCCGAGGACGACCGCGTCTTCGCCGCGGAAGATCGCCGCAGACTCGGGCGGATCGACGGGCCGAACCTGCACCTGGGCGATGTCGCCCAGACGCACGGTGCCCTGCGCGGCTTCCGCGCGCGCGCCGGCCGGCGGCACGGTGAGCGTGAAATCCTGCAGCGCCTGCAGCGAGCGGATTTCGCCGGAGCTGACGACCGCGCTGTTCAGGCCCGACAGCACGAGCCGGCCGCCGGACTGCACGACGTTCTGCTTCTGCAGCTGTTGCATGACCGACGCGGCGGACAAATGCAGCCCCGCCATTCTGGCGCGGTCGAATTCGATATAGACGCGCTCCTCCTGCAGCCCATGAAAGCTGACGCCCTGCACGCCGGGCACGCGGTACAGCCCTTCGCGCAGCAGCTTCAGCGGTTCGCGCATCTCGCTCATCGAAAACCCCGGCGCGGTCACCGCGATGGACGCGATCGCCACGCGACCGAAGTCGTCGTCGATCTGCGGAGGCAGCGTGCCGGCCGGGAACAGCGGCACCGCTTCGTCGACCTTGGCGCGCATGCGCTGCAACACCGGCATCAGTGCATGCACGTCTTCACGGAACGAAACCTGGAGGATCACGCTGCCGTCACGCACGGTGCTCGTGACGTGCTTCAGTTCGTTCAATTGGCGCAGGCGCTCCTCCACCGGTCGGGCGACGAGCTGCTCCATCCGCTCGGCCGGCACGCCGGGGTTCGCGACGAATACCAGCGCGTCGCGAACGGTCGTGGAAGGCTCTTCCTGGGACGGGAACGTGAGGAAGGTGAACGCGCCGGTCACGAGAATCAGCAGCGCGACAAAGAAGGTGAGCCGGCTGGAATTGAGTGCGGCCTGGGTCAGCTTCACGAGCGCGCTCCCTGCAGAACGGTCTGCGCCCGATACGTGACGACGGACTGGCCCTCGTTCAGGACGGCGGTCCCCGCGACCACGACCTGCTCGCCGGCGCGCAGGCCTTGCGTCACGGCGACCCGCCCATCCGGCAGCAGTTGCCCGCCCGTGCGGATCGCTCGGCGCTTCAGCGTCTGGCTGGCGCCGTCGATGACGAAGACGCTGCCTCGTCCGGCTTCCGTGCCGGCCATGACGGCCGTCGCCGGCAGCGTGATGTCATGCGCTTCACCGCGCGGCAGCGCCACGGACAGCACGCCGCCACTGCGCAGCCCGGAAGGGGCACCCTGGACCCGGAAGATGGCTTGCACCAGCGAGCCGTTGTCGCTCCGGCCGGACAGCCGTTCCATGGTCAGCGTCACGCGATCCGTGCCGCTGACCGCGTGGGCTTCGGCGCCGGGCGACAGCGTCGCGGCGATCGTGTCCGGCAGCATCACGACGGCTTCCAGCGCGCGGCCGGCCTCCATCTGCAGCACGCTCTGGCCTGCGGCGACATCCACGAACGGCTGGACCTGACGCGCCACGATTTCGCCGTCGAACGGGGCCGTGATGCGCGTGAACGCGAGGTCGCGCCGGGCGCTCGCCACCGCGGCCTCCGCGACACCCAGCTGGCTCGCGGCCTGCTGATGCGATGCCTGTGCGGCCTGCAACGCGGGCGCGGAAATGATTCCGTCGCGGGCGAGTTCCTCCTGCTGACGCAGGTGGGTGCGACGCTCGGCCAGGGTCGCGGCAGCGGCGGCACGATCGGCCGTCGCCTTGTCGAGCCGCCAGCGTGCCGGCGACTCGTCCAGGCGTGCGAGCACCTGCCCGGCCCGGACGCGATCGCCCACGTCGACCAGCATCGCGACGACGCGGCCCGACGACTCGAAGCCGAGGTCGGTGCGCTGGCGCGCGCGCAGCGTCGCGACGAAGGTGTCGGCATGCGCCTGGCCGGCACCGCCGGCCACTTCGACCTTGACGGGCCGCGGTACGTCGGCAACCGGCGCGGCGGATGGCTGACATGCCGACAGCAGCGTTGCCGAGACGAGCGCGCAGAGTACCAGCCTGCCCGCTTGAGGCATGGAACGGGAATGCATCGTAAAACCTTCGAAATGAATGAGGGAGCTCAGGGAAGCTTGCGAATCGCGCTTTCCAGCGTGTCGCGCAACACTTGGCGCTGCTCCGGCGTGAACCGGTGCAGGTTGAGCACTTCGAGCAGGGCGATGCCGTCGAGGGCGACGACCAGCGCGAGCACCTGCCCCGCATCGGGGCCGCTTTGCGCGACCCGTGCATAGCTGCGCGAGTAGAAATCCCGCACGGGACCGGCCAGATGCGGATACAACGACGTGGCGGCCAGCAGGTTGGCCAGCAGCAGGCGGCGGTCTTCCGGCATGTCGAAGGTCAGCTTCGACAGCTCGGCCAGCGACGACTTCAACGGCTTCGCGGCATCGTCCGCCTCACGCGTGTCACGTGCCTCCTGCGCCCGCAGGTCCAGCATGTCCAGTTCGCCGACCACCCGCTCGATCAGCGCAGCCAGCAAGTCGTCGCGCGTTTTGAAATGGTAGACAAGGCCTGCTTTCGTGACCTTCGCGGCAGCGGCCACGGCTTCAATGGTCAGGTTCTGGATACCCTGGCTGGCCACGAGCTCGGCCGCGGCATCGAGAAGACGGTCGCGCGAACTGCTGCGGCCGGCTCGTCGCTCGGAAGTCGACATGGTGCATCTCCTTGGGATTGAAACTAAACTATACGTACAGTATAGTTTCACGAACTCCATGTCAAGACTCAAGGCAAACCCATGACGACCGTTGTTTCCCGCCCCGTTTCCGCGCACCGAGCGCTGACCTGTCTTGCTCTTGCCGCGACACTCGCCCTTGGCGGCTGTGCGATCGCCCCGCCCAGCCACGTTGCCACGGCGCCCGCCGTTGCGGCGCCCTCGCAATGGGCCGAGACATCGCCCGGGAAGCAGGGCACCGTCGGCGACATGTGGTGGCGGGATTTCGGCGATCCGGTGCTCGATCGACTGGTGGACAGCGCGCTCGATGCCAATCGCGACCTGAAGATCGCCGCGGCCCGCCTCGCGCAGGCGCGCGCGCTCGGCGACAGCGCCGAGGCAGAGCGCCGCCCGCGGCTGGATGCGATGGCGCGCGGCGAGCGCGGGCGCGAAAACAGCGTCGATCCGCGTGCGGAGCGCAGCGGCGTCGGCTTGCGTGCCGCGTGGGAAGTCGATCTGTTCGGGCGCGGTGCGTTGCTGGTGGACGCCGCACGGTCCGACAGCGCCGTCGCTCGCGAGGCGCTCCGTGCGACCCGCATTGCGCTGGCTGCGGACGTCAGTACCGCCTACTTCGAATTGCGCACGCTGGAGCGGCGCTCAGCGCTCAAGCGCGAGGCGCTCGAGGTTGCGCAAAGGCAGGCGGTCGTGGCGGAGCGCAAATTCGCCGCGGGCCAGGTGACGGCGCTGGATGTCGAACGCTGGCGTACCGAACTGGCGCAGGAACAGGCGTCGCTTGCCCAGCTCGACGGCGAACACCGGGTGCGCTTGCATCAGCTCGCGCTGCTCGTCGGCAGCCCCCAGGCGCCCGAGCTCGGCGCGCAAGCCGTGCCGGCCGCACTGCCCGCGCCGCCCGCGACGGTGTTGCCCGCCACGCTGCTCGAGCGCAGGCCCGACGTGCAGCGTCAGGCGCGCGCACTCGACGCCGCGCTCGCCCGTGCCGGCGCCGCCCGGAAAGAGGTCTATCCGCGCCTTCAGATCGAGTGGGCGGGGACGAAGGAAAGGCTGGCCGCGGTCGGCGATGGCGCCGCGCCTCGCGTGGCCGTCGGCTATGGCGTGTCGGTAACGCTGCCCATCCTCGACGGTGGCCGGATTCGCGCCAACGTCGCGGTACACGATGCGCGCGCGCAGGAAGCGATGGCCGAATACGAAAAGGCCATGCTGGCGGCGCTCGTCGACGTCGAGACGAGCCTGGCCCGGTGGTCCGCATCGGATCGCTCGATGCAGGAGTGGCAACGCGCCGAGGCGGCCGGAAAGGTCGCCGCACGCAATGCGGCCAGACTGTATGACGCAGGCCAGGCCGATATGAGCGATGTGCTCGCCGCGCGCCACGCGCACCTGCGATCCCGCGACGCGCTGGAAACGGCAATCGGCGCGCAATGGGAAGCCGCGGTCGGCCTGCGCCGCACCTTTGCCGGGGCCGTCTAGGCGGCCCGGCCGACGCGGCCGCGACGCTTGCGTACGGGCGACGCGCGGTGGCGGCACCCGCGTCGGCGCGAAGCGTCCGCGTTGCTACCGCACACCTCACTCACTTCGCATGCCGAAGTTCGCCGCCCATCGGCGCGGAAGCAGAAGAAGCCGCCGACGGCGCATTCATGTACGCCGGCGCCGCCTTCGTCTTCTGCCGGACGCCCGGCGGTGGCGCGACCGGGCGCCGCTCCATGTCGGCCAGCATCTGCCCGCACGGCAACGGGCGGCTGCGGCCCGGCTGCAGCAATGCGAGCAGACTGGCGAGCGGGTTCAGCAAGCCCAGCCCGACCGCGGCCCCGCCCCGCGCGATCAGCGCGCCCGCCTTCACCCCGACGTGCGGTTGCTTGAACGATCCGGTGACGTACAGCGGCGAGCGTAGCGATATCACCCGGAATCCCTTGGTATGCGGATGGATCGTCAGGTTCATGGTCTCGTCCCGCAGGTTCACGTTGCCGTCCATTGCGATCACCGCATCCTCGGTGTCGAGCGCGAATACGCGCGAGTCGAGCACGCCGTTGGTGGCCACGAAGTCGGCCACGCCGCAGTTGATCTTGACGTCGCGTGTGCCGAACAGTTTCTCGTACACCACGTTGGCGACGTTCAGCCCCGCGGCTTCCATCAGCAAGAGGCTCACCGTGCCGTCGGTCACCAGTGTCTTCACCTCGCCGTTGGACGTCGCGGCGAGCGCCGCCGGCGAATTGCCGGTGGCCGATAACGCGGCATCGCCGTTGACCTCGCCGAGCGCCGTTTGCATCACCGGGAAGGTCGGGAACAGTTGCTTGAGTTTCAGATGCCGCGCCTGCAGCGAGAACCGCCCTTTGAGCGGCACGCCGCTGCCGTCCAGGTGGATGTTCGACGCGAGCGTCCCGCCCGCGACACCGAAGTTCAGCGGGTTGAGCGTCAGCACGCCGTCCTGCATCACGATGTGGGTCGACAGATCGGTGATCGGCAGGCTCGCGGTCTTGACGATGCGCCGACCGGTGAATCGAACGTCTGCATCGATCTTCTTCCAGCGGTCCGTGCGAAATGTCTCGACCGGCAACGCCTTGTTCGCGGGCTGGGTGGGCGCGGCACCCCGCCGCGCCTTGCTGGCATTCGTGTCGGCGCCGATGAGCGGCGCGAGGTCGGAGAACTGCAGCAGCCTCGACTCCAGCGTGCCGGACAACAACGGCCTCGGTTCGCGCGACACGTACACCAGCGTGCCGCCGAGATCGCTGCCGCCGACGCGTCCCGTGAAGTTCTCGTACTTGAAGACGTTCCCGGACGTCCGGAACTGGCCGACCAGCCGGCCGTCGGTCGCATAGGGCGAGGTTTCGGGCAGCGTGATGCCCGTGACGTCATACAGCTTGGCCATGCTGGTGCCCGCAAGCCACAGCCGGAGATCGACCGCGGCCAGGTGAGACGGGTCCGTCAGCGTGCCGACGAGCGCCAGGTGCGTATCGCCGAAGCGCAAATCGGCCTGAACCGGAAACGGGCGTTGCGCGCCCCGCACGTCCAGCAAATTGCCGATCTTGCCCGTGCCGGCGACCTTGCCCTTCTTGTAGGTCCCCTTGACGGTCCAGCCAATCGTGTAAGTGCCGACGCCGGTGGAGGCCGCGGGCGCCGAGGCCGCCGAGGCCGTCGCCCCCGGTGCGGCAGTCGCGGGGGCGTTCGAACCCGCCGCCGGGCCTGATGCAGCCGGGGCGATTGCGGTGCCGGATGTCGTCGCAGCAGCATGCGAAGCAGCGGCCAACGCTTGCGAAGCCGCTGCCGATGCGCGTGACGCCGCTTCGGCACCCGATGCCGGAACCACCGGTTGCGCCGCGCCGGCGTGCGCCTGGGCCGCGAGCTTCTTTTGACCCGCCGGGCCGACGGCCTTTGCCGATTCGTGGTGCGCCAACGCCTCCTGCTGTTTCATCACCGCGCCGAACGGGATCGGCTGGCCAAGCGTGTCGATCACCGCGCTCAAATCGAACTGCTTCTGCTGGTCGTAGTAGCCGAGATTGCCTTGGGCAAACGCGATCTCATGCAGGTCGAGCGCCCATCGGCCCGGTTGGGCGGACTGCTTGAACTTGAACGTCCAGTTGGCTCGCCCGTCCTTCAGGCGTTCGAGGTCGACGGACGGATTGACCAGATCGATGGCCGGAATCACGATGCGGCGCGCCATCAGCGGCAGCGCCTCGACCTCGAAACTGATCGCGTCCAGCGTGACGAAATACTTCGTGCGCGCCCAATCGGGGTTGGCGATCGTGACATTGCGCGCGATGAATCGTGGCCATGGCACCCAGGCGCGCCAGCCGTGCTCGCTCGCGGGCCGACGCCAACCGACCTGCAGATCGCCGTTGATGGCGAACTGCCGTCCGATCGCGTCCGACACCTTGTCATCGATCCAGGGCCGGGCTCGATTCCAGTCGAACGTCACGATGACGATCACCAGCGCGGCAAGCGCCAGGGTGACGCTCACGGCAAGCCACGCGGCCGCCTTGCCGACGCTGTGGCCGATGTGCATTGCTCACTCCCCCAGTTTGCTGCCCGGTATCCCAGCAAGGCGCGTTCCTGAATGCACGAGCCTTCCGCCGGATGGCGTGCGGGATTTCGAAAATGGGGTTCGCACGACTTTTCAGTCCTCGATCTTCGCAGTAATGTTCCGGATCGACTGCTCCCCTGCCGCGCGCGGCGGGGGCAGTGGCAAGCTTGTCCGGCGCGAGAAGCGTGCGCCTGCCGCAGCGCTTCCCGCATCCACGGGATGTCGATCGGGAGGATCAATGGATCGTCGCCATTTCCTCAAGTCGTCGGCTTTTTTTACCATTGCGGCCGCCGTCGCCGCCACGCGCGACGTTTCACCGGCGGCCCTGCCGGGCAGCCCCGCGCGCGAGAACCTCCATCGATTCCCGCAAGGTGTTGCAAGCGGTGATCCGCGCGATCACTCCATCGTGTTCTGGACGCGATGCGTTCCGGTATCCAGCGGCGTGCAGCACGACGCAAAAGGCGCCGCGCGCGCGGTCCCGCTACGACTCGAAGTGTCGACGCGGGCGGATTTCTCGACGCTCGTCGCCAGCGTCCCGTTGCGGGCGCTGGCCATCTACGACTTCACCGTGCGCGCGAAGGTGACGGCCTTCACGCCGAAGACCACCTACCACTACCGGTTCGTCGCCGGCGACGACGTCAGCATGACGGGTGTCGCGCGCACCGCGCCGGCGGCAAACGCGGCCAACGAACGGGTTCGCTTCGCGTGGCTCACCTGCCAGGACTGGAGCGTCAACCACTGGCAAGCGATGACGCTGCTGGCCGACGAGCGCGACCTCGATTTCGTCGTGCACGTGGGCGACTACATCTATGAAACGGTCGGGACCGCTCCTCCCGGCCGCGCCGAGCCGGCGCATCCTCCGCTGCACCTGAGCGGCGGCAAGCTGCTCGCGGACGGCCGCACGTATGCCGAGACGCTCGAAGACTACCGGACGCTCTATCGCACCTATCGAACCGATCCGCGCCTGCAGACGCTGCACCAGCGCCTGCCGATGATCGCGATCTGGGACGACCACGAATTTTCCGACGATTGCTGGCAGGACCATCAGGTCTACACCAACGAGGAGCGGCAGGAAACCGGGCGTCGCCGCAGCGCCAGTCGCGCGTGGGCGGAATACATGCCGGTGGATTGGGACGATGTGCGCTTCGAGCCGGACAATCCGTCGTACACGAACATTCGCATCTACCGCGATTTTCGTTTCGGCATGCTGATGCATCTGGTGATGACGGACGAGCGGCTGTATCGCGACGACCACGTCGTGAGCGAAGCCGCTGTCGCACGTGCGCACGGGCACGACCCGGTGCATGGGGACGACGCAGCCGGCTCGCGCTACTTCGTCAAGCAGGACGTGCTGCAACGCGACGAGGCGCGCGACACCCGGCAGCTCGGCCGCCCGCCGTCGATGCTCGGCCCCGAACAGACACGATGGTGGAAAACCTTGATGAAGGACTCGCCGGCCACCTGGAAGGTATGGGGCAACGAAGTGATGTTGAACCGTCTGTGGTTCGTGATGCCGGGCGCACCCGGGACGCCGGCGGCCCGCCTCGTGGTCGATTGCGACGCATGGGACGGCTATCCCGCGCACAAGCACGAACTGCTCGCTTACTTGCGGGAGCACGGGATCCGCAACGTCGTCGCGATCACCGGAGACCTGCATGCCTTTCAGGGCGGCGTCGTGCGGGACGATCCCGATCCCGCGACGGGGGTGCCGGTCATCGTCGATTTCGTCTGCGCCGGCATCAGCAGCATGTCCTTCTATACCTACCTGAAAGCCGCATGGAACGGGACACCGCTCGCGTCGATCGCGGCGACGCCGGCCAGACTCGACCGCTTCCTGATGGCGAACAATCCCGATCTGTGCCACGCCGACCACGACGCGCAGGGTTATGCATCGGCCACCGTCACACCGGAATCCTTTTCCGTCACGTTCAACAAGGTGAAGCCGTTGAACCCGGACGGCACCGCGCCCGCGGATGCACTGCTTGGCCGCACGCGATTGACGGTGCCCAGGGATTCAGTCGAGGTACGCGTCGAACCTGTGTAGACGCCGACGCGGCGCGTCAGTGGAAATGTCCGCCGAAAAGCCCAAGCAATCCAATGACGATCAGGTAGATTGCGACGATGTAGTTCAGCAGGCGCGGTACCACCAGGATGAGAATCCCGGCGATCAGCGAGACCAACGGGCTCCAGTTCGTGAATGTGTGCATGGCGTTGCCCTCATGACAATAGATCGCGAAATCGCTGGGTGAAGCGCCTCGCCGAAACACGACGGGCATGTGTCGTGCAGCGTTCCATTGCGGGCCGGAGCGATTTCCGTGCCCGGCTCAGCGCGCGAGCTCCTGTGAAAATACCGGCATGCGTTCGAGCCATGGCGCTCGCTCATCTCTCACGGCGCTTCGTCGTGCAGAAGCCGTCATGCGTCGCGATGCCGGGACAGAATTGACAAGGGCTTGAAAAATCGTCCGCGGATCGCGCGTCGGTCGCCGCGCAGCCGCGCCGGGGCAGGATGTCGATCGTGGCGCACGCAACGGCACGGGCAGCGACTCCGTACGCGGGCGCTTATGACGAGCAAGCAGCTTGCGTGCCCGATCGCCTGGTTCGCACCACACCGAGCCCGTATGCGCGAGCCCGCACGCAAGACTGAACGTGTCGAGGAACGTCGTCGCCGGCGTGGCCATTCGATTCCGAATCACGTCTCCCCACACCGCGTCAGGCGTGATCACAACTTTCGCATGCACGCCTGAACGACCGCTCTCCTCTCATCCCCTACGCCATTCAAACGCGACGGGTTAACCATGATCGACCGTCGAAAAACGCCATGTTAACTTCCTCGATCATACGACTTGGTCAATTGACCTGATTCGCTGCGAATACGCCAATTCACCGGAAACCCCCGCGAATGCGTCCATGTCTGTCACCTCCGGGAACACGTACTGGACCACCCGGAGGTCGCGACAACGTCGGGAATACCGTGCGCGCTCCATCAACTGGCGTGGCAGGAACGTATGGCAGAAAGCGAAGGCATACGCAGTCAAATGACTCAGTCAAAAATTCGACTTGAGGTCGGGATCACCACCCGAATCAGAACGTGACGCCGCGTCTGATTTACCCGTCCACGCAACTTTGAGGCAAACATGAACGCCAATATTCAGAACATTCAGGACGCGCTCCCCACCGTCCCCAAACAGACCAGCGCGCAAGAGATCGTGTCGCTCATGAATCAATATGGTGGAGTCCGGATCAAGAATTATCTGACCCAGGAGCAGGTCGCGAACATCAATCGTGAGGTCGATGCGCCGCTCGAGCGGCTTCGCGAAGGGTCGTCGCACGACAACGAACTGATCAAGGAATTCCACGGCACCTATACGAAGCGCCTGACGAACATGGTCACGCACAGCAAGACGTTCGGGGATGTTCTGGATGACGAACTCTTTCATGAACTCGGCGAGGTGCTCTACCGTGAAGAGTCCGGCGACTGGTGGCTCTCGACCGCGCAGGTCATCGACATCGGCCCGGGCAACACGGCACAGATGCTGCATCGCGACGTCGGCAATTTTCCGCCCCTGTGCGCGCTCGGCGTCAACGGGCCTACGGTATTCACCAACCTCATGATTGCCCTGACGCGCTTCACCGAGGAAAACGGCGCCACCCGAATCATTCCGGGAAGCCAGAACTGGGACGAGGATTACTTCAACAGCAAGGGCACGCCCGACATGACCATTGCCGCCGAAATGGATGCCGGCGACGCGTTGCTGTTCAGCGGCAAGGTGATCCACGGCGGCGGCGCGAACGTGACGAAGAACGAGCGCCGGCGCGGGCTCACGATTCCGATGCAGCCGTCCTACCTGACGCCGGAGGAAGCGTATCCCTTCATCGTCGAGATGGACACCGTACGACGCCTGTCGAAACGCGTTCAGCGAATCATCGGCTTCCGCTCGCAATATCCGGCCGGCACGCCGGGCCTGTGGCAAGTCGACTACGACGATATCGCGACGCATCTCGGCCTCTGAGCCACGAACAGACGCCTGCATCCGTCCGGGAGGGGGATCCTCCTCCACGGATTCCGCGATGCACATGCGCGGGCCACGACAGCATCATCGCCAGCGAGACACCCCATGAAGATCGACCTGACGAATCGCGTTGCGATCTTGAGAACAATGCGGGGATTGCGCGCCTTTCCGGGGATGGCCCTCAAGAATCGACTTTCTATTGCACCTCATCCAACTCAGGAGCGTGATCATGGTGAAGCGTTTATTTGTCGCAATCTCCCTCGTTGCCGGGTTACTTCTCGTACTCAGCCCGGGATTCATGGTTCTCTACCATATCGAGCACTACGACTCGAGCCAATAGGCGCCATCCGGAAAGATCGAACATGCCGGCGTAGCCTCGCGCGCGGATCGTGTCGAACGCGATCCGCGTAGCGTATTGCTCGCGCTTCGGATGCTCCGACTGCATAGATCAGTCTGCCCCTGCCATGCGCGCACCGTGCGCCTGGACACGCCTGTACACACCGCTGTCTCCCGCAGCGAAATCTGCTTGCGGAAGCCCACCGCCATCGCCCCTCGCCCCCATCCCCGCGTTGATCGCCCTGCATCCCTGCTCGACAGGTTGAGCGGGGATTTCCATCATGCGGATCAGATGGCGACGCCGCACAGCGCATGCCGCCGAACTGCCGCCGCTCGCCTCCTCCCCCATCGCCGTGGCATGCCCGGCATGACGTTGATCCGCTGCCGCGAAGCACTAGTGGAAAACGCCAATTTCAGTCTGGACGACATTTATGGACACTAGACTCGGTCACATGACCAAGTCTCATGAAGCGACGACAGACACCCAGGCGCGTAACGCAGCGAGGCTGCATTCGCGGAGCGATGTTGGTCGGCGCATCGATCCAACAACGAGACGCGAGATTTCGGATGCGGCATTCCCCAACATTCCAGGGGTTCAAATACTTGGTCAAATGACTCAGTCAAAAGACTTGATATCGGATCTGACGTTCCGGGAACGAATTTTTCACAAGGAGTCGAGCATGGACAGGCTGGCAAGGAAGAACGAGTGGTTCGCAAGAGCCGAAAAGGTCATCCCGGGCGGGATGTACGGTCACCAGAGCGTCAAGTATTTGACGGAAGATTTCCCGCTGTACTTCGCAAAAGCGAAAGGTACCCATCTTTGGGACGTCGACGGCAACCAGTACATCGACTACGTATGTGGCTACGGCACGAACCTGTTCGGCTACGGCAACGAGCGGATCGAGCAAGCCGCGGCCCTCCAGTTGCAGAAGATCGACACGGCGACGGGCCCCAGCGAGGTGATGGTTCAGCTTGCCGAGGCGCTCACGCAACAGGTCAGCCACGCCGACTGGGCAATGTTCTGCAAGAACGGCTCGGACGCCACGTCGATGGCCATGGTGATCTCGCGCGCGTATCGCGAGAAACGGAAGATTCTCGTTGCGCGCGGCACGTACCATGGTGCGTCCCCGTGGAACGTGCCCTATACGACGGGGATCACCAAGGAAGACCGCGCTCACGTCGTCTACTTCGAGTACAACGATCTCGAGAGCCTCAATGCCGCCGTCAAGAGCGTCGACGGTGACGTAGCGGCCATCTACGCGACGCCGTTCCGGCACGAAGTGCTCTACGATCAGTTCTTCCCGTCGATCGAGTACGCGAAGGAATGCCGTCGCCTCGCGGACGAGCAGGAAGCGCTTCTGGTCGTCGACGAGGTCCGCACGGGGCTGCGCCTGTCGCGTGATTGTTCATGGTCGGACTGGGGCGTGCACCCGGACCTCAGCTGCTGGGGCAAGGCCATCGGCGGCGGCTATGCGATCGCGGCGGTGCTCGGTTCGGACAAGGCACGCGAGGCTGCAACGAACATTTTCGTCACGGGCTCCTACTGGCTCTCGGCCGTGCCGATGGCCGCGGCCATCGAA
Source organism: Burkholderia sp. AU45274 (assembly GCF_030482505.1). Classification (NCBI taxonomy): domain Bacteria; kingdom Pseudomonadati; phylum Pseudomonadota; class Betaproteobacteria; order Burkholderiales; family Burkholderiaceae; genus Burkholderia; species Burkholderia sp. AU45274. Next base: position 47,597 of record NZ_JAUJQE010000008.1, read on the forward strand.
ACGCTGCGCCTGGTACGAGAAACGGACTACCTCGAACACACCAGGCGGTTGGCGGACAAGCTGCGCGCGGGCCTCGCCGAGCAAGCCGAGCGGCATGGCTTCGAACTCAAGCAGACCGGGCCGAGCGTCATGCCCCAGATGCTGTTCGCGGGTGACGACGAGCTCGTGTCGCGCGGGCGGGCGTGGACGTCGGAAGTCATCAAGAATGGCGCCTATCTCCACCCGTGGCACAACATGTTTTTTACGGCGAGCCATACCGACGAAGACATCGCGCGTACGCTCGAGGCGACCGAAACGGCGTTTGGCGCGATCAAGCAGAAGGCGGTGGCAGTGAGCCGCCTGGATATCCTGGACACCGTGCAGCGTTGATGCCGGATGCTGGATGAGCCTTCGGCCTGCGGCCGAAGGCTGTATTGCCGAGCGCATTCGCCCGGCGTCAAAACCCTGAGCGGCCGCGCGGGCAATCGACAGGTGCGGCTTCAGGCAAGGCGCGATCCACTCCCGAACCGCGTCTTCGTCAAGTTCCAGTCGGCCATCTCGTCCGTGGCCGATCGGCATTCTGCTTCGAAGGTCTTGTTTCTTCGTCGTCAAGGCCCGAGTGCATGGGTCCACGCGGACACTTTGCCTCAGACCCTCTTGCCCTCGTAGACCAGGTTCGGTCGACGACGACTCGGTCAGTCGCCGGCGCGGAAGATCGCCGGTTGAACGTTGGTGAAGTTCGGCACATCGCCGACCACCTCGGCTGTTCTGGCCGAAGCCAGCGCGGCATCGATTCCAGCCTGATCGCTGAAACGCAATAGCGTGACGCAGGCAAAAGGCTGCGGATCCGGCGCCGGAAACAGCACCTCCACCGACTGCAGCCCACATTCGCCCCACGCCGCCCGTACGAGCGACGCGTGGGTGGCGAGATAGTACTCGCGGTCAAATTCCATACCCGCTACAGCGGGATAACTCACGATCAAGGTAGCCATATCCGATCTCTCGCATGAAGAATCAAACATATTCCCGCAGGAACGCGACAATTACTGCGGCTTTCGCTCCAGGCGACCAAGGGTATAACCTCGAATCAGATTCCCTTCCTTTTCCTGCACCCGTTCCAGCGCACAATAGGCGTAATACAACGAAACCGACATATAAGACCAAGAAAGCAATGCAAATATATAGAAAATCATATGATCGCCGTCGCCAGGGATAGGGTAAAAGTCGTAGACGCTCGCAATAATCTGTGTGGATACGAGTGTCAGGATCACACCTGCAGCATTACGATACTCTCCGGCATTCGCCAGTTTCTTGACAACGTAAATGAGGTAAAGCGAGAACAACGACCACATCACCAGATAGAAATACGGCTTGGGTCCAACCATGAAATCCGCGGTCCACAAAATAACCGTCCCCACCAGCGCCCCCACCGCATACAACACGTCGCCGACCATCGATGGTTTATATCGATGCGTAACCGACATCATGCCCGCAACGATGATGATCGGCACGCCGAAGCCTCTTGAAAACGCGTCGCAGAAAAGCGAGATACTGAAAAAGATCGCCTTGCCGGTCAACGCATTGATCATCAAATTCGTTGCCGAGAACGTCACGACCAGCGACTCGAATCCGAGAAGGCCGTTGCGCTTCCCGAAATACTTCACGCCACAAATGAACGAAGTCACGATCAACGCGAGATCAGCCAGGCAATAAAGATAGAATTTGAGTTCCATGAAAAAACTCCGTGATCGTCGAGATATTTGTCTGCCGTCATGTTCGTCATCCACGTTCACGGCAGTTTTTTGCGCTGCCTGTCGACGCGAGAGGACGCTTCCGGGAGATGCCTGCTCCGCACTGGCATGTCAGGCATGCTGGCGCCGCCCAGGTACCGGTGCGGTCAGTGCGGCCACGCTCGGTTGATCGCTTCACCGCGCACGTCAGGCGACCGCGGCTTCGGCATGTTTTGCCTTGAACTGCCGGATCGCCACGCTGGCCAGAAACATCGGCACCACCAGCAACCCGACGGAGAGCCAGCCGACCGCGCGCAAACCGGCCACGCTGAACACCGTGCCCGCAATCGCGGGGCCCACTGCCAGGCCGAGATTGATTGCCGACGCACAGGTCGCGGTGCTTCTTCCGCTGGCATCCATTTGTGAAAGTGCCGCCACCATATAAGGAGCCACCAGCGTGGCACCGGCACTGACGAGCGCCGTCGACACGAGAAACGCCCACTTGCCGCCCACGCAATACATGCCCAGGCTGCATGCGATCAACAGCGCGAGCCCAAGGGCGATCGGCTTGAACAGGCCAAAGCGATCGCCCAGCCAGTTGACCGCCACCCCCACCGGCAACTGGAGGGCCGCATTGAGCATGAACAGCATGCCGAGTTGCTCCGCTTCGACGCCCCGGGTCGCAGCAACCTCAGCGGCAAATCCCATGAGGGCCGTCTGCGAGACGTAGATGAAGAATGCGCTGATCAGCATCCCTCGGACGTCACTGGATTTGATGGCGTCCTTCGCGACCGCTTCCTCGCTTGCGTTGACGGCGGGATGCATGAACGCGCCGAAAAACAGCGCCGCCACGACCACGGCGAGCTGGACGGCATCCACCCCGATATGACCCATCTTCACATTCAGGATCGGTACGACGTACATCGCACAGGAAAATATGATGGCCATCGCAACGGCGACTTGCGCCGCGACCTTCTCCGGGTGCTTGACGTGTGCAATCACCCCATACGCGCACACGCAGCTGACGCCCAACGCGGCGCCGAGAACCAGCTTCGCGGCGACGAATACATGGAAATTATGTGAAAACATCGCACACGTCGACAGGACGGCAAGCGCTGCCGCAGCGAGCGCGCCCGTCCTCTTGTTCAACGTCGCCGTGTGACGACCGAAAACGATGATGGAAAGCGAAAGACAGAGCAGCACCGCAGACGCGAGCCAACCGGCGGTGCTTTCGGACAGCCCGAACCGTGCCATCGATTCCTCGATGCTGAATGGGAGCAGGTAGGTGGGCGTCCAGACCACGGCTCCTGTATAAAGCAGCGCGATTTTTCGGATTCCCTTGATTTCGACACTCACGATCGACTCCTTGTCGTTTGCACGAATGCGAGATCGCGGCGTGGCATCGAATCGCCCTCTTGCTCGCATTCATACCGGCACTGTTTCGAAGACTGCTGCATCCAACCGAAAAATCGCACTATCGGAACGGCTCGCTGTGCACCGATCCAGGCATCCCGTCGAGCGACCACGATGCCTCCAGATGATGGAATCGCCCGATTTCCACGTGAAAACCGGGCCAGGATTCCACCACCCAACCCGTGCGTTAATCGAAATGCCCGACCTCGAGGAAATCCTTCATCTTCAACAGGTCGTTCGGATCCGACATTTGACCGTTGCGCTCGACGAAGCCGGCAAACGTGGTGCCATACGTCCAGCCGAGCAGGCGCTGCAGCTCTTCCGGATAGCGCTTCACGCGCTCGATGGGCAGCGTGAGGTACTGGTTTTCTTCCTGCCGGAGGATCGCCAGGTCATACGACATCGTCAGGCCGGTGCGCGGGGCATCGCTGGTGTTCTTCCCGCCGCCGTGATAGGTGGAGCCGATGAAGAACAGCGCATCGCCGGCCGACATGGTCGCGGGAATGGCTTCCTCCTGCGTGGGCATGCGCTCGTCGTCCCACTTGTGGCTACCCGGGATGACGAGCGTGGCGCCGTTTTCCGCCGTGAAGTCCGATACGGCCACCATCACCTGGAACCGGGCCTCGCGCCCATAGTTCGGGTGCCGCCAGAGCCATACGGAATCGTCACGATGCAACGGCTGAAGGCCCTGACCCGGCAGGATCTGGATCGCTTGCGTCACCCCCACCTGAATATCGGGCGCGACATCGACCTGGTTTTCGCCGCTCCAGATCTTGATCGGCGTCTGCAGGATGCTGCGCGCCGCACCCAGATAGAGCGGGTGCAACGCAACCTCGGCCATCCAGTCGGTACGCGCGAAGAGGCGCGAGACGCGACGCGTCTGTGTCCCGGCGAAGTAATCGTCCACTCCGTTCGGAGAGGACTCGAGCGTGTCGAAGAGCGTACGCTGGATTCGCGCGAGCAAATCGGAATCGAGAAAGTTCTTGACGATCGCCCCACCATCCTGCCTGACCGCATTGGCAAGATCTTCAGGAGTGCTACCACTTGAAAGGCGCTGCAACGACATGATGATTCCTCCAACAAATTGTCAATGATTGAAGAGTGCGGCGTACCCTCGGTCACCACTGCCTTCTGCAATGGATGACAGGATTCGCTCGCGTAGCGCCTTCAGGATTCGCGGCGGCTGCCCGATATCTTCCTGCGCCTGCTGAAACAGTTCGGTTGCTCGTGCGTAGATGTCGAGGTCCGCTCCGCGCGGTTGATAGTCGGATGCCGCCACGGATTCGAACAGACCTTCGATGAAGTGAGTCTGACCGGCGAGATAGGTTGGAATCAGGTCGCGAATCTCGTCGATCGAAATGCCCGAGTTCACCACGAATCTGAGACCTTCCAGAAAGGCCGCGCCCGCCCCAAAAACGAACGTGCCCGTCAACCCGGCATCGAGCACGTTCGGCACGTCAGGTCGTGCACTGACGTAGGTGGATTGCGGAGCAATCTTCCGGAGCAGCGGCTCCACCTCGCTCCAGGTCTTCTCGTCGCCGCCAAACAGGATGACGGCGTTCTCGCGGCCGATATCCGGCGGGAAGCACTGGATCGTTCCACTGATGAATTTTGCGCCGGCGCCACGCACGATTTGATCCAGCTTCTGGACCTCGGACGGGCGCCCCGTGGCCAGATTGACCACCGTTTTCCCTTTCAGGCGCTCGCCCAGCGCCTCGAAGTCCGCCGCGAGGTCAACCGGCGTTGCCGTCACGACGACGATGACGTCCGCCTCATCAAAGGCGGTGGTGGCGCGCTCGGCAACCCGGCCGCCCAGTTCGCGCAGACGTTGCGCCTTTTCAGCCTTCCTGTTCCAGACGACGACTTCCGCACCATCGTCAATCAGGGTGGCGGCAATGGCGGACCCCATCACCCCCAGGCCCAAGACGGCAATCACATGGCTCATTCGTATTCCCTATCGTTGTCGTTGACCACACTACCGAGAAACATCCTTCGTTCAAGTCAACCACATGAATCATTAGACTTGGTCACATGACTATAAAGCAAGCCGTATGCCAATCTGATCCGGGTGTTCGCCCTTCGTGAAGGGCGGCTAACGCGCGCGCTGGTGATTCGCATGCCCCGGCGCGGGGAATTCGCCGCACCAAGTGATGCTCGGCGTCACGATAGCGGTGCAAACAAGTTGACTTGATCAAATGACCACGAATCTACAGGCACGAGTCTTATGCTTCGACAGGACATTGGGAATACGGAGTTTCCATTAGCCTCGTCATGAAGGCACCGTACGAGCCAACGCAATGGCGTCCCTTCCACGACACGCACGGCCGCCTTATCGTGCACGTGCGACGGTCACCGTACCTGCGCCTCTCTACGACAGCCTCATCGAAGCAGGAACGCAAGCGCCGCTCGACGAGCGGAGCACCGCTTGATGTCCGGGCCGATCCACGATGTGCGAGTCCGTCTTCCGGTTCAGCGAGCCTGCCGCCGAGTCGCATCGCCGCCGCGAGGTTCGTCCAGCGCCGCGGCACATCGACGCCATCACCATGCCCGGCACGTACCTGCGAACGGCACGTCTCACGACGCCATGGCGGCGCAATATCCGTGCGGGACAATGCCTTGTGTTGCTTGCGAAATGCCGCCCATCGTCATGCTAATATCCGAGGATTCGACTACCCTGCACGGGTAGCGCCTTTGGACGAAGACATAAAACGGAGCGCTGGCCTATGCAGCGAGTACGGGCTGAAGTCCGCCGCCAGGACCTCGTCGCGGCGACTGTCGCGGTGATTGCAGAACACGGTGTGAAGGGTGCCACGACCCGTCGCATCGCCGAGGCTGCAGGATGCCCACTGGCGTCCCTGCACTACGTGTTTCACTCAAAGGACGAACTGCTGTTCGCCGTCTACGAGTCCCTGATCGACTTGATCCGCTCGGATAGTCCCGAGCCTCCGGAGCACGGCACCCTGTCGGACCTGGCGGAGTTCAACCTGCGCTCCGTCATGACCTGGTTCGAAGCCAACCCGACATACGCGAAGACCCAGTCGGAGTTGTATACGTGGGCGCTCAGGCATCAGCCCGACATGGCCACTGGCGCGCTTCGCATCTCCCAGGAAGGTGCCCGCGCCAATCTGGCGACCGCCGAGCCGCGTGCAGATGCCAAGGTGCTGGACGCCATCGCGCGGCTGACCATCGTCCTGATCGACGGTTTGCTCTTCTCGTGGTTTGCCCAGGAAGATTCGAAACGTCTGGCTGCCGATGTCGACCACGCCAGCAAGATGCTGGCCGCCTACGCAACGACACTGTCGGACGCCCGCCCTGCCGCCAAGCCCCCTCGCAAGTCGGTACGGAAGCACTAAGCCGCTGCCACCTGCGCGATGCACCGGCTCCCCCGGTGCCCTCACAGCGGTAGCGTCGCCGCTTCAATTGACCGCTCGGCTCGCGGCGCATGACGTTTGCAATTTCGCCCATGCGCCGCCCTGCGCGCACGCTCTGCCCGAAGGTGCTTTCAGCAACCGTTGCTCGCGTCCGACCGCGACACGTGCGGCGTGAAGTCACCGGCGCCGCCGAGAATCCACATCGGCCGCGGCCAAGCACCCTGCTTCCATTCGCCCGAAAATCTGACGCTCCCGGCAGGCCGCCGTCGGTCTTGCGTTGCAGTGCTCGCGCTCACGGGTTTACCTCCATCGACAGCGCATCTTTGTCTGCTTAACGTTGACCGATCAAATGATCAAGTCAATAGATCAGATTTTCCGGAATCAGCTGAAACAAGCGAACTGAACATTCAGGGCACCCGTGGCCCGGCCCATTCATGGACAAACTTTCAAGAAGCCGACATAATTCACGATCGTTATGGTCACTTGACCATGTATCACGGATAAACACTACACCTGTGTATGACGTGAACGGAAGAGGATTTTCGGGTACCGGAGTTTACCAATGACAAGAGTTCGCGCTGCGTTGCGGCGACAGGATTTTGTTGACGCTGCCGTTGAAGTCATCGCCGCGCACGGCGTCGCTGGAGCCACCACGCGGCGAATTGCCGAAGCCGCATGCTGCCCACTGGCATCGCTGCATTATGTATTCCATACCAAGGACGATCTGTTCGACGCGGTTTACGAATCCCTGTTCGATCTGCTCGCGGCGAATGCCCCCGCTGACAGGGAATTTCATTCTTTCGGCGAACTCGCCGGATGGCAACTGCGCAAGAATGTCGAATGGCTCGTGCAGCATCCGTCGTACGCCCGGGCACAGTCTGAACTGATCCAGTGGGCAGAGCGTCATCGCCCCGATTTTGCGTTGAAAACCTATGTCGAGACCATCGAGCGAACGATCGCTTACCTCGGCAAGTGCGCGCCACAAGTCAGCCATGACGCGATTGAATCCGTCGCCAGAATGAGCATCATCCTGATCGATGGATTGCTGAACAGTTGGCAAGGCGACACGAATATCCGCGAGCTCAGGGCGAACCTGGATAGTGTAAGTTCAGCGTTGGAGGCGTTTGCCACCTCCCTCTCGAGCTCGACGGTGCAGGCTTGAGCGTCGACGCGGCGTGCCATTGCGCCCATCGCCGGCAACCCGACCCAGCCCGTCCGCACGATGCGTCGTGACCGGCTTCGATCCTGCACCTTTCCGTAGACGGACGTCCGCATACCGCCGGACGCCCGTCGTCGATTCCCGCTAGCTGACGGCGCCCGGCGTCGCGCCGAACATCGACTTCGTCTCCAGGAACTCCTCGATGCCGGCGTAGCCCCACTCTCGTCCGTTACCGGACTGCTTGTACCCCCCGAACGGCGCCGCGATGTCGACGGGCGCGCCGTTCAAATGCACCATCCCGGTCCGCAACTGTCTGGCGACGCGCTCCGCCTGTTCGATCGAGTCGCCATAGACGTAGCCGGACAACCCGTACGGCGAGTCGTTGGCAATGGCGACCGCGTCCGATTCATCCCGATAGGGGATGATCACCAGGACGGGGCCGAAAATCTCCTCGGTTGCAATCGTCATGCGATTGTTCACGCGGCTGAAGACCGTCGGCTTGACGTAGTAGCCTCGCTCAAGCCCCGGGGGATTGCCGAGCCCACCCGACAGCAGCACCGCGCCCTCGTCGATGCCCGTCTGGATCATCTCCTGCACCTTGCGATGCTGGCGTTGGTTCGCCATCGGCCCCATGGTCGTACCGGGATCGCGCGGATCGCCGACGACGACCTGCGCACACGCCGCGACCGCAATCTGCTCTGCCTCCTCGAGCCGATGCGCCGGCACCAGCATGCGCGAAGGCGCGGTGCACGTCTGGCCGGAGTTGGCCATCATCTGAAGCACGCCATGCGTGACACCCTGCTGAAAGTTTTCGCTGTCCAGAATGATGTTCGCCGACTTTCCGCCTAGCTCGAGCGTCACCCGCTTGATCGTCGTCGCAGCGGCCTGAGCGACTTCCACGCCGGCGCTCGTCGAACCCGTCAGCGACACCATGTCAAAGAGCGGGCTGGACGCGATGGCCCTGCCCAGGCGCTGCCCGGAGCCCTGCACGAGATTGAATACGCCGGGAGGGACGCCGGCCTTCTCGATGATCTCGGCGAGCACGATGGCCGAGTACGGCGCATTCTGACTGGGCTTCAACACGATCGTGCAACCCGCCACCAGCGCCGGCGCCACCTTGCACATGACCTGGTTCATCGGCCAGTTCCATGGCGTGATCAACCCGCACACCCCCACCGGCTCCTTCACGATCCGCGACGTGCCCTGGGTGCGTTCGAACGGATACTGCTTCGCCACTTCCAGCGTCGTATGAAGGTGCCAGAGCCCCAGTGCCGCCTGAAGCGGGCGAGAAATGGCGTCCATCGGCGCACCCATCTCGAGCGTGATGGCGTCCGCCATGTCCTGCAGCCGCTCGGTGTAGGCACCGATCACGCGCTCGAGCATCGCGAGCCGCTCGACGAGCGGTGTGTTCGAGAACGCCGCGAACGCGTCGCGCGCCGCCTGCGCGGCCAGGTTCACATCGGCTTCGTCAGAGAACAGCAACACGCCGGAGACTTCGCCCGTCGCCGGATTGATGATGTCGTGCTCCACGCCACCGTTCACCGGCTCCACCCAACGGCCGCCGATGAACGCCTTGCGGAGATGGTCTGCTTCGAAAATCGGCATCTGCTCGCTCCATGTCATTTGGTATCGAGGGCGAGTCGTCAGCCTTCTGGATCGCCCGGGAAGATCCATACTAACGTCTTTTTTGATCATTTGGCCAAGTCACATGACTCGGTAATAATCAGTATTGCCGCCGGCAAGCCAAAGTAAGACGCTTCAGGGAACGAACCGTCATGCTGCTGCGAAAGATTTGCAGCGCGGGTGACCGGATGATGAGGGAGACGAAATCACGAGGCGGCTTTACGCGACGCTCGCAACACACCGAAGCCTCGTGACTCAGGCGGATCGGTGTGGTCTGCCGGAACGGACGTTCGACGATCACCGGCCGGCAAGCACGAGTCTGCTCGCCGCTCGCGTATCGAGGCAGGCATCACAGAGGGTTAACCTTCATCGACAAGGAATTTTTCGAGCAATACTTTCCACTACACGGTCACTTGATCAAGTCATATGGCAGACTTCACGGCGGATAGCCAGGAAGTAAGCAATCCGCAAGGAAGCGCACCGCGATCCGGTCGCTTTTGACGTCAACATCGAACGACAACTCTCCCTCGGGAGCGAAAGGTAATTACCATGGCAATCATTCAAGTCCAGCAGATCATGCACGAGAATCCGCTGCATGCTCGCGCTCCGCATGAACCCCGCTATGAAGATGGCAGCGCCTTCTGTGACGGCAAGTACGTTCCCATCACGGAAGCGACCGTCCCGCTCGTCGACGCCGGGTTCCTGCACGCCGACGCGGCCTACGATGTCGTCACCGTCTCGCGAGGCAACTTCTTCCGGCTCGACGATCACCTCGCGCGCATGGAAGAGTCGTCGGCGAAGTTCTTCCTCGAGAATCCGTTCAATCGCGACCAGGTCCGCGAAATTCTTCACACGCTCGTGCGCAACGCCGGCCTGAAGGATGCGTACGTCTGGTGGTGCGTCACCCGCGGCCCGCTGAGCGTCGACCGCCGCGACCGCAGCGCAATGAAGAACGCGATGTTCGCCTTCGCCGTGCCGTTCTTCTTCCAGGCCGACGACGAGGTCCGCACGCGCGGCTCGAACCTGCTGATCAGCAAGCGGTACAACCGCATTTCCGCGAAGGCAGTCGACCCCACGGCGAAGAACTTCCACTGGATGGACATGAAGCTCGCGCTCTTCGAAGCCATGACGCAGGAGAAGGACTGGGCGGTGCTCGTCGACGAACACGACAACCTCACCGAAGCAGCCGGTGCGAACGTCTTCTTCGTCAAGAACGGGGAGCTCTACACGCCCGCTGAAGGCTGCCTGCTGGGCATCACGCGCCAGAGCGTCTTCGATATCGCCGCCGAGCTCGGCATCAAGGTGAACATCGGCACGTACACCGCGACCCAGCTGCGCGAGGCTGACGAAGCATTCACGTCGTCGTCGGCGGGCGGGATCATGCCCGTCAGCGCAGTGGACGACCAACCGCTTGGCAAACACAACGGCCCCGGCCCGATCTCCGAGAAGATTCACAACCTCTACTGGGAAAAGCGCTGGGCAGGATGGCACGCCCAGCCGGCTGAGTACTTCTCGTCGGTCCCGGCGTAAGCCGGAAGTCACTCAGAAGCGGCGCGCGTACGGAGCCGGCCCGGTCTAACGAGCCGCATCCGGCCCCGGTGGGCGCCCAATAGCTGCATGCATTGACAAACCGTCCGGCGCCCCACCCAGGCGCCGGTCGATCCGAACTTCGACGTTATAGCGATGACCTGGAGTTCGGTGATTCAGTAAAACCAAGCACGAACACACCCCAATTCATTTCGCATAGCTAATAAACGGACAGGACTATCGGTACCTTCATCCGTTTTCACCCATGCACAACCCTTTGGCGGGCGCACGTTACCTGGTCAAGGTCAAGGAGATAGCCGTGGTCAAGACTCATTCTTTCAAGAAATCCGCTTCGCTCATCCGATCGGCAGCGAAATTGTCCGTCATCGCTTCCGCCGTCGCGATGTCCTTGACCGGTGCGCTTGCGGAAGGGACGGATGCTTCACATACGCCGTCGGGCGCCGAAATCGCCGGCACCGCGAGCGGCATTCCCGCCTGGACCCCCGTGGGCAACGTCGGGGCGGGCTGGAGCTACGGCAAGCGCCGCGCGGATTTCTTCAAATACAAGTCCGACAAGCCGCTGTACACGATCGACGCCAGCAACGTCGACAAGTACGCGGACAAGCTCAACCCGGGCCAGATTGCGCTGCTGAAGAACCTGAAGGGCTTCACGATGCCGGTCTATCCGTCCCGGCGCACGTGCGGCGTCCCCGATTTCGTCGCGGAGAACACGAAGAACAACGCGGGCTTCGCCAAGATGTCGGCCGACGGATCGGAACTCACCGATGCCCACCTGCCCGGCTACCCGTTCCCTGCGCCCAAGACCGGCGCGGAAGTGATGTGGAACGCGAAGCTGCACTACCGCGGCGCCGGCGTCGAGATGCGCGACATCATCACCGTCGTCTCCCCGCGCAAGGGCGCGTCCGACTGGATCAAGAACGTGTCCGACGCGTGGATCTATCAGCCGTGGGGTGACAAGGCCGGCACGACGTTCGCGAAGGTCAATCAGATCGAAGGCAACGCCTACTACGCGTACAAGTCCCCGGCGGCCATTGCCGGCCAGGCCGCGATCTTTACGAACTATGCGGACAAGCCGACCGAAGTCTTCTACTACTTCCCGGGGCAGCGCCGGACCCGTCGCATGCCGTCGTATGCGTACGATGCGCCGCAGATCGGCTTCGACAACCAGTACAACATCGATGAAGCGCTGGTCTTCTCCGGACAGACGGACCGATTCTCGTGGAAGCTGCTCGGCAAGAAGGAAATGGTCGTGACGTACAACGACCTCGGCATGTACGACTTCTCGGACAAATTTGAAGACGCCTACGGCCCCGACTTCGTGAACCCGGCGAAGCGTCGCTACGAACTCCATCGCGTGTGGGTCGTGGAAGCCACGGTCAAGCAGGGGATGCGTCATACCGCGCCCAAGCGCCTGTTCTACGTCGACGAAGACAGCTGGAGCTACCTCGGCGCGGTGGACTACGACGCGCAGGGCAACATCTCGAAGGTCCGCGAGGGCTACATCATTCCGGTGTACGAAACGGGCAGCTGCGACACGCTCGCATTCGCGCAATACAACCTCGTCGACGGCCGGTATCTCGTGGACGGTTCGATGCTCGCGGCCGGACGGGACGCGAAGTGGTCGGTCGACTCGTCGGCGGACCAACACTACAAGCCGAGCTTCTACAACGCCGATAATCTCCGTGCGTTGAGCGAGCGTTGACAGGGGCCGAGACAAAATGGCTACCACCTCCTCCTTACAGCCCCGCTCCAGCGTGGTGCTCGTGCGCGCGGCGATCGCGGCGCTTGTCGCCGTCGGGTGCGGCAGCGCGCACGCCTTCACGTTCACGATCGGGAACGTCGAAGGCAGTTTCGATTCGACGATATCGGCGGGCGTCGGCATTCGCACCGCGTCGCCGAGCAGCAATCTCGTGTCGCCGACCTACAACGTGGCCACCGGTGCGCAGACGGGTGGCGGCCGGCTCGGTCAGTTGAGCGGCCTCTCCGATCAGGGCGACATCAACTACGGCAAGGGCGATCCGTTCACGAGCTATCTCAAGGGCAACCACGAGCTGGTCCTGAAGATGCCGTCGCAAGGGCTCACGTTCATGGCGCGAGGCACCTGGCAGTACGACTACTCCGGCACCCGCACGACAGGCGCAACCAGCGGACAGGACCTGTTCTACAACCCGTCGCCCAACCTGAGCGGCGGGCTCCCGTCCGATGCCGAGAAGAACATCCGCTTCAAGCCGCGCCTGCTCGACCTGTGGGTCAGCAAGCAGTTCAACGTCGGCGACCAGATTGCCCGCGTCCGCGTGGGTAACCAGGTCGTCAGCTGGGGCGAAAGCATCTGGGAAGTCGGCGGGGTCAATGCGACGAACGCGATCGACGTGAATCGCGCGTCCCAGCCCGGCGCGCAGGTCAAGGAGATCATCCTGCCCGCGCCGATCGTGAGTGTCGCGTCCGGCGTCGGGCACGGCGTGAACGTCGAAGGGTACTACCAGAGCAACTGGAACCAGAATTACCTGCCGCCGGTGGGCAGCTATTGGTCGAACCAGATCGTCGGTCCCGGCAACAACACGTACGGCGTCTCGACCATCCATCCGAAGAACGGCGGGCAGTATGGTTTTTCCATTCGCTACCAGCCGGCGGGAACCGACCTGAATCTCGGCTTCTACACGATCGCGTACCACGACAAGTTCCCGCAAGTCTCGCTGAGTTCGACGGGCGGGACGGTGTTCCGGTTTCCGGAAGACCGCCACATGATCGGCGTCAGCGCCAACTTCCCGGTGGGCGACTGGGCAATCGGCACTGAACTCTCGTACCGGCCGCGAGATGCCGTTCCGCTGAATCCGGCCAGCAGATGCGTCGCGCAAGGGGGGAACTGCTGGGTCGACGAGAAGCGCTTCCAGTGGCACCTGACGACCCTCTACTCGCTGCAGCCGGGCAATTCCGCAGCGTTCCTGAAGCTGCTCGGCGCCCAGACCGCCACGCTGACGACCGAGACGGTGATCATCGCTTATCCGGGGCTTCACAAGAGCTACGGCGGATCGCCGATTTCGCCTGGCGCGCTTCTGTGGGGGAACGAATTCAACGACTTGTTCGCGACCGGCGCACTCAACATGCCGGGTAGTGCCCAGGGAACGAAATACTCCGGCGGGATCGACGTCGATTTCAACTGGGTTTACGACGGCACCGTCATTCCCGGGTGGCAGGTCAACCCGGGGATCTTCGTCCGGTACGGCCTGTTCGGCAATACGCCGAACGTGAATGCCCAGTTCATGCGCGGCGTGACGGCCATGAACCTGTATGTGAACTTCATACAGAACCCGGCGAACTGGCAGGTCGGCTTGAACTACACCCGCTTCATGGGCCCGACCAACCCGCTGGCCAACCCGCTACGTGACAGGGACTTCGTGGCAATCGTCGCATCTCGCAATTTCTGAGGTCAATATGAATCAACCGCCTGTTTCCGACGCAGCCCGACCCGGCAAGCTGCTTAGAATTCTTCATTCGCTGGAAAATACGCTGTTCGGTCACAGGCGTCTCGTGCTGGGGCTCCTGGTGCTGTTCACGGTCGTCATGGCCTGCTTCGCCGTCAAGCTGCGCATGGATGCCGGGTTCGAGAAGCAGCTGCCGCTGGGCCACGAATACACGCAGACGTTCAACGAGTATCGCGGTGACCTGCTCGGCGCCAACCGCTTGATCGTCGTCGTCAAGGCCCGCAAGGGCAGCATCTGGACGCCGGCGGCGTTGAAGCGCCTGTATGAAGTCACCCAGGCGGTCACCTTCCTGCCGAACGTGTCTCGCAGCAGCGTCCAGTCCCTCTGGACACCGAATTCATTCGTCAACGAGATCACCGAAGATGGATTCCGGGCCGACCCGCTCATTCCCGGCACCGTGACGCCCGATCAGCTCGACGGCAACACGGTCGGCGCCATTTCGCGCTCGACCGCCCAGGGCGGATTCGTCGGCAGCCTCGTGTCGCGCGACCAGAGCAGCGCCATGGTCACCGCCGATCTCAACGAGCTGGATGCCAAAGGCGAGCGGGTCGACTACGTGGCATTCGACAAGGCGCTCGAATCGCAATTGCGCGCCAAGTTCGAGGATGCGAACTATGAAATCCAGATCATCGGTTTCGCGAAGCAGATCGGCGATATTGCAAACGGCGCGTCGTCCGTCCTGAAGTTCTGCGCGATCGCCCTGCTCCTGACCGCGTTGGCCGTCTACTGGTACTGCCGCTCCGTTCGCCTGACGATCCTGCCGCTGACCTGCTCGCTCGTCTCGCTCGTCTGGCAGTTCGGCACGCTGCATCTGCTCGGCTACGGGCTCGACCCGTTGGGCGTGCTGGTTCCGTTCCTGGTGTTCGCGATCGGCGTTTCACACGGCGTCCAGCAGATCAACTTCATCGTGCGCGAGATCTCCCACGGGAAGTCGGTGGAGCAAGCCGCCCGGTCCAGCTTCAGCGGGCTGCTGATTCCCGGCACGCTCGCGCTGGTGACCGCGTTCGTTTCCTTCGTCACGCTGATCCTGATTCCGATCCCGATGGTGCGCGAGCTCGCGATCACCGCTTCGCTCGGCGTGGCGTACAAGATCGTCACGAACCTGGTGATGCTGCCGCTGGCGGCGTCGTTGCTCAAGGTCGACGGCAATTATGCAAAGAATGCGGAGCTGCATGCCGTTCGTCGTGGCCGCGTGCTCCGCGTGCTCGCCAAAGTCGCCGTTCCGCGCAATGCGGCGATCGTCCTGCTGGCCGCCGTCGTGGTGTTCGCCGTGGCGGCCTGGGAAAGCCGGGACCGCGTGGTCGGCACGCTGCAAGCCGGCGCGCCCGAGCTGCGTGCCGACGCCCGGTTCAACCAGGATTCGGTTTCGATTGCGTCGAGCTACGACGTCGGCCTCGACTGGATTTCGATCGTCTTCGAAGCGCCGCCCCAGTCCTGCAACAACGTGGAGGTCGGCGCGTACCAGGATCGCTTCGTCTGGTCGATGCGTGCCGTCCCCGGCGTGTTGTCGGTCGTTTCGTTCTCGTCGTTGCTGCGGCAATACAGCGAGGGATACAACGAAGGCAATCCGAAGATGTCCGCGATCCCCATCGATCCGGATAACTATTCATCGCTGGCCGGCGAGGTGGCCCGCACGCCCGGCGTCATGCGCAAGGACTGCAGCATGACCGCGGTGAACATCTATCTGGCCGACCACAAGGCGACCACGATCACCCAGGTGATCAACGCCGCGAAGCATTTCCGCGACACGAACAAGCTGCCGGGCGTGAAGATCCGGCTCGCGTCCGGCAACGCCGGCGTGCTGGCCGCGGTCAACGACGAAATCGAGCGCAGCGAATTGCCGATGATGCTCTACGTCTATACGACCATCGTCCTGCTCGTCCTCGTCACGTACCGTGACCTGCGCGCGGTCCTCGCCTGCTGCCTGCCGCTGACGATCGGCACGTTCATCGGGTATTGGTTCATGAAGGAGCTGCAGATCGGCCTGACCGTCGCCACGTTGCCCGTGATGGTGCTGGCGGTGGGCATCGGCGTCGACTATGCGTTCTATATCTACAACCGGCTGCAGCTGCATCTCGCCAACGGCGTCGGCATCGTCAAGGCGCTCGAACAGTCGATCCTCGAGATCGGGACGGCCACCATCTTCACGGCGATCACGCTCGCGATCGGCGTCGCCACCTGGTCGTTCTCCGAGCTCAAGTTCCAGGCGGACATGGGCAAGCTCCTGGCGTTCATGTTCATCGTCAACATGGTCATGGCCATGACGGTTCTGCCCGCCTTCGCCGTCTGGCTCGAGCGCATCTTCCCGCGGCGCAAGCCCGCCCGTGCCCCCGGCCTGCTCGCCCATTGAAGAAGAAGAGGATTCCATGACCCTGTATCGCAAGGTTCTCTCCCTGACGGCCGGCGCCGTCGTCTTTGGCGCGCTGCTGGGCAGCGTGCCAGGCGCCGTAGCCGCACCGGAACTCCGGCCCGTTCCGGCCGTCCAGTCCAGCATCGCGACCCAGTCCCCCGTGCTCGATGCGACCTGGGCCGGCCAGCGGGTCGTGAGTGTCGGCGCGAACGGCATCGTCCTGCTGTCCGACAACCGCGGTGCGACGTACCGTCAGGCCAAGTCCGTGCCCGTGAGCTCGACGCTGACGTCCGTCAGTTTCATCGACGCCAGGACAGGATGGGCAGTCGGCCACTGGGGCGCGATCCTGAAGACCACCGACGGCGGCGAGACGTGGGAGGTTCAACGTCTCGTGACGAGCGAGGATCGCCCGCTGTTCGGCGTGCACTTCATCGACGCCAACCACGGCGTGGCCGTCGGACTCTGGTCGCTCATCCTTGTCACCGATGACGGCGGCAAGACCTGGACCAAAAAGGAAGCCGTGCTCCCGAACGGCAAGAAGTCGGACCTGAATCTGTTCGGCCTCTTTTCGAACGGCAATGGCGAGATCTTTGCCACGGCCGAGAAGGGGCAGCTCCTGATTTCCCGCGACAAGGGCAACACGTGGGAAAGCGTGGAGACCGGTTACAAGGGGTCGTTCTGGTGCGGCGTGGCGCTGCCCAACGGGGTGCTGCTGGTCGGCGGGCTGCGCGGCACGCTGATGCGAAGCGAGGACAACGGCCATACCTGGTCACGCGCGACGCTCGACACCCGGAACTCCATTACCGCGCTTGCGTCCCGAGGCGCCACGGTATTGGCGGTCGGGGTCGACGGGCTGCAGGCTCAAAGTACCGATGACGGCAAGACGTTCCAGCGCCTGCGCACCCAGACCGGGACGACGTACACCGCGGCGCTTCCCTCGACGGGCGACAAGTGGCTGATCTTTTCTCGCGACGGGGTCATTGCGCAGTAACGGTCGGATGTCTGATGCGCGTGGCGGGCCGCGATCGTGAATCGCGGCCCGCTGGGTCGAAGCCTGCCTGACCGCGGATGGAAGGCGGGCCAAACGGCGAGCAAGTTCTCCCGCCTTGGTGGCACGGATCACCCGAAGAGGAAGCGGCTCACGGACGAGCCGCCGTGTCACGCCACGCGCGACACCCTCCCCCGTCAACCGGATTTTCGCAGTCGATAGCCGACGCCGTGCACGCTTTCCACGATGCCCGACGCCCCTGCGGCCGCCAGCTTTCTCCGTAACCGGCTCATGTGGCTGTCGACGGTGCGCGTGGATGCGCTGACGTCCGCCATGCACGCATCGAGCAATTCGACGCGCGTAAATGCGCGATTCGGCAGCCTGGCCATGTGAGCCAGCAGGCGGAATTCGACGAGTGTTACGGAAACCGGCGTTTCACCGGAGGACGTTCTCACGCACGCCATATAGCTCTCCGTATCGACTTCGAGCGCCCCCACCCGGAGGCGACGTTCAGGCGCGAGCGCACCGGAGCGGCGAAGAATCGCGAGCAATCGTGCGACGACCACGTCCGGGTTGAACGGCCTGACGATGTAGTCGTCAGCGCCGGCGTGCAGTGCGCGCAACTGCTCCCCGTCCCGGTCACACGCCGACATGACGACGATGGGGGCACCGCTTTGCCGTCGAAGCCTGGCGAGCATGTCCAGGGTGTCCGCACGCAGTTCACGGACGTCGAGAATGACCAGATCCGGCTTCAGGTTCAGTTGCGTGGCCAGCACGGTCTGGGAGGGGTGGGTCTGGAATGTTCGAAAGCCGTTGCGCGTCAGGCAGGTATCGAGCGTCGACGACATTTCCGGTGCGTCATCCGCGATGAGTATGAGCGAGTGCATGTTTGAATATCCGGGTCGTTGCCTTTCGTGCACGCGGCCACCTTCCGGACAGCGTTCAGGCGCTGCAAAGGGGGCCCCGTTCACGGGCATCGCTCGTCGAATTGAAGACGGCGTTCGGCATGACACACGCCGAAGCCATCGGGATGGAGGCCGGTGAAGAACATTTCCCGCACCCGGACCGGGCCGGACGCCGCGCAAGGTCGATCGGCTGACGGGTTCGCTGGTTGCAGCGGCTCGTCGCCGCGAAGCAGGCTCCGGTCTTTCTCCGGTTGCTGACGCACACAGGTCGCCACCCGGCATCGGCGCGTCGAGGGGCGACCTCTCTTTCCTCGTGCTCGCGTTGCCCTTCAAAGCGCAAGGATGCGTTCATGATCGGCGGCTGGCTGCGTCAGCAGACCTCACCACGCTAGCGGGCGATTCTCCCGCAGCCTCCAGTCTTGCCTCAACCGGCCCGCGAGCCCTTGCCTTCGGGTCGCGGACGTCGCTGCACACATCATGCTCGCGACGTTCACGTGTGGTTGAAGCCTTCGTGCCGACGAACGTCGGCACGAGAAGGCCACTCACACCGCGGTTTCCGGCACCGCGGACGGGAACCGGGAAATCCTCCGGATCAGGTCCGAGGCTTTCTCGCCGATCATGATCGTCGGCGCGTTCGTGTTTGCCCCCACCAGCGTCGGCATGATCGATGCATCCACCACGCGCAAGCCTTCCGTTCCCCGTACGCGCAACTGGGAATCGACGACGGCGAGCGCGTCGTTCCCCATGCGACACGTTCCGACCGGGTGGTACACGGTGTCGGTCCGCTCGCGCAGCAACGCACGAATGTCGTCGTCCGATCGCGACCGGGACGCGAACAGGTCCTCCGTCACGAACCGGGCCATGGACGGCGCGGCCATCAACCGCCGGGTCAGCTTGTAGCCCTCGACCAGGACTTCGAGATCATCGTCGTGCTCGAGGAATGCCGGGTCGATCAACGGCGCGTCCAGCGGATCGGCGCTTCGCAGCTTGACCGACCCACGGCTTTTCGGCCTCAGCAGGCACACGTGACAGGAAAGACCATGTCCGAGCCGTACCTTCCTGCCGTGATCGCTGACGGGCCCGACGACGAAGTGCATCTGAACGTCCGGTCGATCCAGATCGGGACGCGTCTTCAGAAACGCGCCGCCCTCGGCGAAGTTGGTGGTCAGGGTGCCGGTTCGCGAGTTCCGGTATTGCCGGACGTCGCCCAGCGTCTTGATCGCGCCGCGTACCGATACGCCGAGTGCATCCAGGCTGTTCGTCTTGTAGCTGACGACGAAGTCCGGATGATCCTGCAGGTTCTCACCCACGCCCGGGAGATCGGCGACGACCTGGATCCCGTGACGCTCGAGTTCGTCCTTCGGCCCGACGCCGGACAACATCAGCAACTGCGGCGATTGAAGCGCGCCCGCGGACAGGATCACCTCCTTCTTCGCCCAGACCGTCTCGACATTCCCGCCACGTGTGACTTCGACGCCAACGGCCCGCTTGCCGTCGAACACGATGCGCCTGACCTGCGCGCCCGTCTCCACCGTCAGGTTGCCGCGCGTCTTCAGGTGCGGAAAAAGATAGGCACGTGCCGCACTCCAGCGCTCGCCATTCTTCTGGGTCACCTGGTAAATGCCGACCCCTTCCTGCTCCGCACCGTTGAAATCGTCCGTGACGGGCAGGCCGCACTCTCGTGCGGCGTCCAGCCAACGCGCCTGGAATGGATTGTTCGTCCTCAGGTCGCTGACCCACAACGGGCCGCCGCGCCCGTGCCATTCATTGCTTAGCCGCTCGTTATGCTCGCTTCGCTTGAAATACGGGAAGACGTCGTTCCAGCCCCAGCCTTCGTTGCCGAGCGCGGCCCAGTCGTCGTAGTCGGCATGATGGCCGCGCGTGTACACCATCGCATTGATCGCGGACGATCCGCCCAGCGCCTTGCCACGCGGCTGGTAGCCGCGTCGCCCCTGCAGCCCCTTCTGCGGCACCGTCTCGAACGCCCAGTTGTTCAGCTTGGACGGGATCATCAGCACCAGGGCGGCCGGCACGGTGACGGGCCAGCCATCGCCCGTGCCGCCGGCTTCGAAGAGGCACAGCGTCACATCGGGATCTTCGGTCAAACGCGAAGCCAGCACGCTGCCTGCCGAGCCGCCGCCTACAACAAGATAATCGAATGAGTTCTTCACGGGTCTGTGTCCTGGATAGATGCCTGAACGCTTCACAAGCAACTACCTGATGCATCGATTCCGCCACGCGCGTCGCGGCCTCAGCGAGCCGTCGCGCAATCGGCTTCATGCCGTCATGCATCAGCACTGCGTGGCCGCCTCGGCACCGTTGGAGATCATCCATCGAACCGCGTGCGGCCACGAAATGACGAAAAGCGAAATCAGGTCGCTTCCGCCAACGTTTCAATGGTGCCGCGCGGCGCCGAGTAACTTTCGAAAGCTCGCGATGCCCTTCTCGATCCACGCCTGGGCGCCCGGGGAAATCGCTCCCATGTCGAAGAACCCGTGAATCATGCCGTCGCACCGGATCGTGTCGACCTTGACGCCGCTCGCATGGAGCAAGCGGCCATAGGCCTCGCCCTCGTCGCGCAGCGGATCGAATTCGGCGGTCAGGATGACGGTGGGCGGCAACCCGGCAAGGTCCTTCGCACGGATCGGCGCCAGTCGCGGATCCTCCCGGTTGGTCCCGTCGGGCACGTAATGCCGCTCGAACCAGGCGATCGTCTCGAGGTCGAGAAAGTAGCCTGCGCCGTTTTCCTTGAAGGAAGGAAAGCCGGCGCGATCCTGCGCGACCGCGGGGTAGATCAGGAGCTGGGCGGACAGCGCAATGCCGTCGGCGTGCAGTTGCTGCGTCACGACCGCGGCAAGGTTGCCGCCGGCGCTGTCTCCGGCCACTGCCACGACGTCGCTGCCACCCAGCTCGCTCGCGTTCGCGATCACCCATTGGGTCGCGGCAATCGCATCGTCCGCCGCGGCCGGATACGGATGCTCGGGCGCCAGCCGGTAATCCACCGAGACGACGACCGCGTTGGCGCCACGCGCCAGCTCCCGGCAAATGTTGTCGTGGGTATCCAGGTCGCCGATGACGAACCCGCCGCCATGGAGATAGACGACCGTCGGCAGATTGCGCTCGTGGGTTGGACGATACAGCCGCGCCCGCAGCGATCCGGTCGCGCCGGGAACGGTCAGGTCTTCCACGCCTTGAATGTCGACCACGGCCTCCGGTGCGCGAACGGCGCGCGCCAGATGCTGCATCAATCCGCGAGCCTCTTCCGGGCTGGACTGCGGTAGCGGTTTCGCGCCGGACCCGGCAAGGGATTCGAGAAAACCAGCGAGGTGCAAATCGAGTGCCATAACATCACCTTTATTCGAACGTTGCGCGGAGATCAGCGATACACGAGGACTTCGGCATCCGGGCTCAATTCCGGAATGGTCTGGCGCTCCTCCTCGTACTCGAAGTGGTGCTGCCACGGCATGCGATCGCCACGCAAGTGCATCTGGTGTTGCGAGCGCATCACGTACCCGGCATTGAAGTTGTTCGGGTCGGTCCACGGCAGCCGCTGCATGTCGGCGTCTTCGGCGCGCAGGCACGGCTCCACCGTCTTCGCCCCCACCTTCTCCATATGCGCGAGGACGCGGCAGGTGAATTCGCAGACGAGATCGGCGCGCAGCGTCCAGCTCGACCGGTAGTAGCCGTAGATGAACGCCATGTTCGGGATACCCTCGATCATCATTCCCCGATACGAGACCCGCTTGGTCATGTCGACCGGTTCTCCGTCGAGGTGGAACGCGATCTGGCCGAACGCGCTCATGTCGAAGCCCGTCGCCGTCACGACGATGTCCGCCTGCAGGTGTTCGCCCGACGCCAGCACGATGCCGCTTTCGTCGAACGACTCGATGGTGTCCGTCACGACGGACGCCTTGCCGTCCCGGATGGCCGTGAAGAGGTCGCCCTCCGGCACCGCCGCCACGCGCTGCTGCCACGGGCGATAGCTGGGATTGAAGTGCTTGTCGACGTCGAACCCTTCCGGCAGCTGTTGCCGGGTCTCGTTGATCAGCCAGTCGCGAACGGCGTCCGGGTTCGCCGCGGACAGGTTGATCAGGTCGAACGTCTGCTTCAGGTGCGCACGCCGCAGAATCTCGGAGCGCCACTCCTCGGGCAGGCTCAGTTCGCGAAGCGTCGCGTCCAGCTGGTGGGTCCAGGGAACCGCCGTGAAGAACGTCGGCGACCGTTGCAGCATCGTCACATGCGCCGCGGTGCCGGCCATCGCCGGAATCAGCGTCGCGGCGGTCGCGCCCGAGCCGATCACGACCACCCGCTTGCCGGAATAGTCGAGGTCTTCCGGCCAGTGCTGCGGATGCACGACCGTTCCCTTGTAGCGGTCGAACCCGTTCCACTTCGGCGTAAAGCCCTTGCGATGGTCGTAGTACCCCGCCCCCAGCCACAGGAAGTCCGTGGTGATCGAGAAGTGTTCGCCCGTATCCTTGCGCGACACCTCGACCGTCCAGCGCTTCTGCTCGCTCGACCAGCTCACCGTTTGAACACGATGCCCGTAGTGGATCTTCGAGCCGAGGTCGTATTCCTTGATGACATCGCCCAGATAGCTGTGGATCTCCTCCGCCGTGGCGATCGAGCGGCCCTGCCACGGGCGGAATCCGAATGCGTACGTGTACAGGTCGCTGTCGGAACGCGCGCCGGGGTAGCGATGGGTCCACCACGTCCCGCCAAATCCATCCATGGCTTCCAGGATCGCGAACGAGCGGTCCGGCAAGTTCATGCGAAGATGACAAGCGGCATCGAGCCCCGAGATCCCCGCCCCGATGATTAGTACCTCTACGTGCTCAGGCAAACCCGAATCTGCTTGATTCTTAGTCATGAGATCCCTCCGATGACCCGTTATTGAAAATATCCGTAACGCCGCACGACTAGATCAATAGACTTGGTCATGTGACTACGAAAGAAAAAGACGCTCGCACGCGCATGCCGGCGACAACGCTTCAAACCCGCACGCGACAACCCGCCCTGCACCCGGCCGGACATGCACGCGGGTCATCGAGGTGTGCCTCCCGGTTTGACCGGTCACCCCGAACATGATCAATTGACCAAGTTCCACGGTTCCCAGTCTATGCAGTCGAGGGACAATTTGAATCAGGAGTTTCCATTACCCGACCGGTCGCGACGGTGGAATGCGCCGGCCCGCGCGGCGATCGACGCGTCAAACCTCGAAGCCGTCGGTTTCGGCAAGCCGCCGGACAAAGGAAGCAGCGCGATCCAGCAGGTATCTCGCTGCCGGGATCGTGCGGGCCGCGGTGATGATGCCGTGATGATGCCCGGGTAGATGGAGATGCTCGACCGTGCTCCCCGCGCGGGCCGCGCATGACGCGTAGGCAATGCCTTCGTCACACAGCGGATCCAGCCCCACCGTGGCAATGAACATCGGCGGCTGCCGCCGGCCCTCCCCATGCAGCAGCGGGGACAGGCGTGGAAGATCGAATGGCATGCCGGCCGGCACATAGTGTTCCCGGAACCAGCGCATCGACTCGGCGACCAGCGGAAATCCGCCTTGAATGCGCTGGTAGGACGGAAGTGACGCCGTCAGGTCCGTCACGGGATAGAACAGGACCTGCCCGATGATCGCGGGTCCCGCCGCCGATGCCGCATTGGCGATGAGGGTCGCCATATTGCCGCCGGCGCTGTCGCCCGCCAGGATCACCCGGGACGCATCGATGGCGAGCGCAGAAGCGTTGGCCGCCAGGTAGTCCAATGCCCGCTCGCAATCGTCGAGCGGAACCGGCCATCGGTGCTCCGGCGCCAGCCGGTACTCCACCGACGCGACAGCACACCCGCCGTGCCGCGCGAGATGACGGCAGATGCCGTCATGCGTATCCACGCTGCCGATCACCCACCCGCCGCCGTGAATGAAGACGACCAGCGGTTTGTCCTCGACGCGCTCGCCGCCGGGCGGACGATAGAGCCGTACCCGAATGCTGCCGTCCGCGACGGGAACGTCGATATCGTCGTGGGCAACCGCTTCGTCGGCGGCGAGGCCGTTCAATTCGCAGGCCCGCACGAAGTTCACGCGCGACTGGTCGACGGAAAAGCTGCCGTAGTGTCGCCCGCCCAGTTCGCGGAACGCCCGAACGGCGTCCCGCGCATCGTCAGCCACCTCGGTCAGCGGCAACCAGTGCACCGATGTCATGGGCATCCCCGCTCAGATCGCCGCGAACGCGCTTTGATCCCATTGCGTCACGGCGCGGTACTCGTCCACCGTACCCGGCCAGTTGTTGATCACCTTGCCTTGCGCGTTCTTGTACCAGCTCGAGCAGCCCGCCGAAAACGCCGAGCCGGCCATCGCCGATTGCAGCTTGTCGTTGTATGCGTCGAACACGGCCCGATCGACGTCGACCGCCTTCACGCCGGCCGAAGCCATACCGCCGATCGCGTCGATGATGTAGTTCTGCTGGATCTCGAGCATCGATACGATGGAGTTGTGGTTCAGGTTCGTATTCGGCCCATACAACATGAACATGTTCGGAAAGCCCGGCACGGTCATGCCGAGATACGCTTCCGGGCCGTCTTCCCACGCCTGGGCCAACGTGCGGTCCGTGCCGCGCACCTGCAGGCTGCCCTGGAAAGCCTGACTCTCGAATCCGGTTCCGAACACGACCACGTCGAACGGAAGCAGACGGCCGTCCCGCGTCACGATGCCCTCGTCGACGAACGATTCCACCCCCGCCGTCTCCAGCGCGACGTTGTCGCGCATGAGCGCCGGGTAGTAGTCGTCCGATCGCAGAATCCGTTTGCACGCATATTCATAGTCCGGCGTCAGCTTCTCGCGCAGTACCGGGTCGGGCACCTGGCGATGAAGGTGCGCCAACGCGAGACTCTTGCCTTCCTGCTGCGCGTTGGACCCCATCCGGGTCCGCTCGAACCCGGACTCGCGGAAAGCGTGCAGCGATTTCCGGCTTTCTTCGAACAGATGGGGCTCGCGTTCGTAGGCATCGAGCTGCTCCGCCGAGAAGACGATCTGGTTGCGCGGCATGATCCAGTTCGCGCTTCGCTGGAATACCGTCAGGTGATCGACCTTCGGCGCGATGAGCGGCACATACTGCACGGCGCTGGCGGCGTTGCCGATGCTTGCCACCCGCTTGCCGCTCAGGTCCACGTCGTGCCGCCACTCGGCGGAGTGGAAATACTCGCCGTTGAAATCCGCCAGGCCGCGAACCGCGGGGATCATCGGCCGGTTCAGTTGCCCCCATGCCGGCACGAAGAATCGTGCGGTCATCCGGGAGCCGTCACTCAGTGCGAACCGCCAGAGGCTTGCCTCTGCGTCCCATTCTGCACTGCGAATCTCGAGGTTGAATCGCAGGTGTTCCGCGAGGTCGAACCGCGTGGCAAGCGATTTCAGATAGTGCAGCAGCTCGTTCCGGCCGGCATACATCGCGCTCACGCGCAAATGCGGATGGAAGCTGTAGCAGTACAGGTGCGATTCGGTATCGCATGCCGCGCCGGGATACGAATTGTCCAGCCACACACCACCGAGATCGGGACGCTTCTCCAGCACGACGAAGTCGTCGATGCCCGCGATTTTCATGCGAGCGGCCATGCCGAGGCCTCCGAAGCCTGCACCCAGGATAACGATCTCGTGGTGCTCAATCCTTTCTACATTGTTCACGGTGCATTCTCTCTATTTACGTTACGGCGACTGCGGATTGGCCGGCGTCGGTTCAGTAGGCCTGTTCGTACAGGCGCAATGCGTCCGACTCCGTGACGACGACCGGATTGTTCAACAGCAAGCGCTGCTGCTTCATCGCATCGGCCGCGAGGGTCGGCAGGCTCGATTGCGTGACACCCACGTCGCGCAGGCGTCGCGGCGCGCCGGAGCGGTCCATCAGGTCTTCCAGGAACGCGATGAACGCCGCCGTGCGCGCCGTGGCGTCGCCCGTTCCACCCGCGCCGACGACGTCCGCCAGTTCCGCATAGTGCGCAGCCGCCGCATCGGCGTTGAAACGCAGCACGGGTGCCAGCATCAACGCGTTGGACAAGCCGTGCGGGATATGGAAATGGCCCCCCAACGGATACGCCAGTGCATGGACCGCGGCCACCGGGGCATTGGCGAAGGCTTGCCCCGCCAGCGTGGCGCCCAGCAGCATGGCCTCGCGGGCGCGCCGGTCCGCGCCGTTTTCGCAAGCCGGGATCAGGTTGCTCACCAGCAATCGCAGCGCCTCACGCGCGAGCGCGTCGGAGAGGGCATTCTTCTTGTGCTTGCTGGTGTAGGCCTCGATGGCGTGAACCATCGCGTCGATGCCCGTCGCTGCGGTATGGCTGCGTGGCAGGCCGACCGTCAGCTCGGCGTCCAGGATCACCTTGTCGGCATACAGCTGACGTGCAACGATGCCCATCTTGGTTGTTTCGTTAACCGAAACGATGGAAATGTTGGTGACTTCCGACCCGGTACCCGCCGTCGTCGGGATCTGCACCAACGGCAGGCGCGCGCCCTGAACGTTGCCGATTCCGTACATTTCCGCGATGGATTGCCGCGACACGGTGAGCACGGCGGCCAGTTTTGCGATGTCCATCGACGAGCCGCCGCCCAGGCCAATCACGACGTCCGCCTCGGCACTGCGTGCAAACTCGACGCAGCGCAACACCACGTTCTCCGGCGGGTCGGCCACGACCTCGTCAAACACCGCTACGCGGAATCCCTCGGCCGCCAGCGACGCTTTCGCCGGTTCCAGCACACCGGCCTTGTGCAGCCCTGCATCGGTCACGATCAGGACATGGCGACGCTCCGTCCATGCCGCCATCACCTGACCCAGGCGGCGCGCACAACCCCATTCCTGGAGAATGGACGGAACAGTTTCGAAGAGCATCGACTGCGGGAGCATTTCCATTGACGTTTCCTTGATGCGGACGTTGGCCGTTAGACCTGGGTGCACAGGTACTTGATTTCCAGGTATTCCTCGATGCCGTAACGGGAACCCTCGCGGCCCAGGCCCGACTGCTTGACCCCGCCGAACGGCGCGACCTCGTTGGAAATCACACCGGTATTCAGGCCGACCATGCCGTACTCGAGTGCCTCGCCCACACGCCAGATGCGGCCGTGGTCGCGTGTATAGAGATAGGCGGCGAGCCCGTACTCGGTGTCGTTGGCCATCGCGATCGCTTCCGCTTCATCCTCGAAGCGGAACACCGGGCCGACGGGCCCGAAGAGCTCCTCGCGCGCGACGCGCATGGCCGGCGTTGCATCGGCAATGACGGTCGGCTCGAAAAACGTGCCGCCAAGCGGATGGCTTTTCCCGCCCGTGACGATTCGTGCGCCCTTGCTCACGGCATCGTCGATCAGCTGATTCAGGTGGTCGCAGGCGGACTGCTGGATCAGCGGCCCCTGCTGCACCCCCGGTTCGACGCCGTTTCCTACCTTGAGCGCCTGGACTCGCCGGGTGAGCGCGTCGACGAAGCGGTCATGAATGCCGGCCTGGACGAGAAAGCGATTGGCGCATACACAGGTCTGGCCGCTATTCCGGTACTTCGACGCCATCGCACCTTCAACCGCGGCGTCGAGATCCGCGTCGTCGAACACGATGAAAGGTGCGTTGCCGCCGAGTTCGAGAGAGAGTCGCTTGATCGTCGTGGACGACTGGCTCATGAGCACGCGGCCGACTTCGGTCGAGCCGGTGAACGAAAGCTTGCGCACGACCGGGCTGGCCGTGAGCACCGCGCCGATCTCGCGCGACGGGCCGCACACCACTTGAAGGACACCGGCCGGAATGCCCGCGCGCTCGGCCAGGACGGCAAGCGCAAGCGCCGTGAGCGGCGTCAGGTCCGCGGGGCGCACGATGATGGAGCAGCCTGCGGCCAGTGCCGGCGCGACCTTGCGCGTGATCATCGCGGCAGGAAAATTCCACGGCGTGATCGCGGCACACACGCCGATCGGCTGACGAATGACGACGATGCGCTTGTCGCCTTGCGGGTGCGGAATGACGTCGCCGTAGACTCGCTTCGCTTCTTCGGCGAACCACTCCACGAAAGAAGCCGCATACATGATTTCGCCGCGGGCTTCCGCCAGCGGCTTGCCCTGCTCCGACGTCATGATCAGTGCGAGATCGTCGGCATTCGCCACGATCAGGTCGTACCAGGCGCGCAGGAGCTTCGCGCGCTCGTGGCTGGTCCGCTTCTGCCAGGCTTGTTGGGCAAGCGCCGACGCGGCAATGGCTTGCTCGACCTCCGCGGCGCCGAGGCTGGCCACGCGGGCCAGGATGTCACCCGTGGCCGGATTCGTGACGGGAAACGAGCGGCCGTCCGTGCCCTCCGCCCATCCCGACGCAAGCCACGCACGCGTCTCCAGCAGCGCGCCATCTCGCAGTTGGGCGCGTAGCGCCGAAGGGTCAATCGCTTGGTTCGTCCTGCTGTGCATTTCGTTCACTAGCACCGTCTCCAGAAATTCTTGTTTTTCCATCCGGGCGCTTTCGCGCCGACACGCAAAAACGCTCAGGCATCCCTGCGCGAACGCCTGCTCCATCACCCGGGATTTCGCCTGACTTCCGGTATTGGGGGGGCCGATGGCTCCGCCACATGGAAGTCTTCGCGCCGAGGAAGTCCACGATCGAGCGGTGACTTCCAATTGGGGATGAAACAGGCATGTAGATCAATTGACATGGTCATTTGACCATAAAGCATTTTCGGCGGCAACTCAGTAGTTCCACGGGCTGTCGGCGGCTCGTCGGAAGACTGCCGCGCAAGGTTGTGACAGCCGGACAAGCGGATCGCCCGGGAACTGTGGCGCCGAGGCGAACCCGGCGGATGCGCTCGGCGACGTTCCGCGCGAAGGCGATGCCGCATGCTTTGAAAGCTGGCGGACATTTATCCGGCCCGGGCAGCAGTTCGACGGACCGCTGAGTCAGTTCATGGAAGGGAACGCCGCAGTTGCCGTGCAAGCGCCGAAACGATGGTTCAAGAAATGGCGGCGTGTGGCATGGCGTCTGCCGCGATCGGGTGACAGGGTGGGCTGGTGAGACCGATGTGTGCCAAGGCAAGCAGCGGCACGGTGATAAATACACACAGTGCCGGTGATGGCGCGCACGGTGCGTCCGCTCAGGTTCGCACGTGAAAACGCGCTCCGTCACGCGCCTTCCGGATGGCAAAACCTCGTAATTTCAGTGTAATATCCGCTGCAGAAGACCATTTGTATTATCAATCGAAATAATGAAAACAGTCAGCCGGATTCAATCCGGCGACTGATACGGGGAAAGCTTGAACTCGCCATTCAATACCGGGGCATCCGGATCCGTTGGGCCGTCCGTGCCAGTTCACGTCGGCCGGATCTCTTCTTCTCTACGCCGGCACTTCCCGCGCGGCCGACCCCATTTCGACTGATATCCCGCGCTGAACGGCCCGCGCCGCGTCGCTCGCCTTCGTAGCACGCGGCCGGTACGCCGCCATCCCGCGATTCGGACACACGTGCGCATGCCCGCGCGGCGCCGTCACGTCGATCGATCAAAAGAAGAGGATTACTGAATTATGACTGCGTGTACACACTGCGGAACCGATCTGCCCGGCGGTCTCAAGTTCTGCAAGCAATGCGGAACCCCGGTTGCGGCCATCCGGACCGAAGCGGCCAGCGCACCGTGCCGGAACTGCCACGCCGCGCTGATGCCGAACCAGCGTTTCTGCAACAAGTGCGGGACACCCGTCGCATCGGTCAATGACGCCGGTGCGATCGAGATGGAGGTGGAGGTGCCCGGGCCGCCGGCCGAGCCCGCACTGCAATCCGCACACGTGGCCGTGGAATCCGCTCGCGAATCTGCATCCGGCACCGTCGACGCGCAAGATACGCAAGCGGACATCAGCGGCGAATCGATGGCGGCGAACACTGCAGGGAACGACCTCTCGCGCGTCGCGAATACCGCCGATCCGGTATCGGGTCGTGCGAACGCACCGCTGCCATCGCACGACGCCGCGACCACTGCCACGCCCATCGCAGCGGCAGACCAGCGGGGCGATACGGTCGCTTCGTCGCAAGCCTCGCCTGTCGTCACGGATGCGCAATCCGCGCCTGCGGGCGTATCGGCGCATACCGCAGCGGCACTCGCCGACGGCGAAACAGACGGGGTCGATGCGGCTGCCAAGCCTCACGACGTACCGGATGACGATGTAACGTCGGCGTCGGCCGAACCCATGCGTCCGCATTCCGGTGTGGTGCCCCCGCCGATACCGCAGACCCCGACGACGAACGACGCTACGTCGGCAAGACTCAAGATCGTCGCAGCCGGCGTCGCGGTCGCCATCGCCTGCGCGGGTGGCGCGTTCTGGTGGCACGGCCGCCAGGCGAGCGCACCTGCAACGCCCGAACCGGTCGCCGCATCCACGGTTCCTGCGTTCACGGCCAACGCCGCATCGGACATCGCGGGACCCGGTTCCGCCACCACCGGCGCGGCTGTTGTGACGACACCGCCCGACGCACCGGCGTCCGCGCCGACCGATACGGCCGCCGCAGCCATGACCGCGCCCGCGTCGGGCCCGGCCGTCGTCACGAATGTCACGTCGGCTCCGGTGCCCGCGACGCCGCCGGCGTCGAACGCGCCGCCCGCAGCCGCGAACGCGCAGCCGCCGTCGCCCTTCGCGAAACTGCAGGACGACACGCTCACCCCAACCGCCCCCGCCACCGTTGCAGAGGCACCGCGCAACAAGCCGCACCCGACACCGCCGGCCCGCCCGTCCACGGCGGCCAACCCTGCCGCGCCCGCCGTCGACGGCCTGCTGAAACGCGCGCAGGGCGACCTGTCGCGCGGCCAGTACGACAAGGCGATCGCGACAGCGGAAAGCGTCCTGGCGATCGAGCCGGGCAACCGTCCGGCGAAGACGTTGATCGCCAAGGCGAAGGCGCGGCAGATGGATGCACTGCGCAACAACAGCACACTTGAATGAAGCGCCGGAGAAAACCGACATGACAATCCAGAAAACCCTCGCCGCGGCCTGCGCGGTCACCTTGCTCGCCAGCGGCTGCGCCACCCAGAACGGCACCGGCGGGATCTCGTCCGAATCGGTGCTGCGCTGCACCGCGCTCGGCGCCGGCGGCGCGCTGGTCGGTGCGCTGATCGGCGGCACCAAGGGCGCGATCGGCGGCGCGGTGGCCGGGCTTGCCGCGTGCGCCGTGATCGAAGTGGCGACGCGGCAGACGAAGACGGCGGCCGAAGTCGATCGCGATTACCGCGCGAACAACCGCAACAACCTGCCGCCGTACGCGAAGATCGACGCCTACACCACGGTTGTCACGCCGCGCTCCGCGGTCAAGACCGGCGAGCCGATCAAGCTGGCCTCGCAGATTCGCGCGGTATCCGGCACGAACGAGCCTGTCCAGGAAGTCAAGGAAGTCGTAACCGTCTACGCGCCGTCGGGCGAGCAGTTCAAGCGCGGCGAGAAGATCGTCAACGCGACGCCGGGCAGCGGCGAATTCGACAACAGCTTCACGCTGAAACTGCCGTCGGGTGCGCCGCAAGGCACGTACACGCTGAAAAGCCAGGTCTACCTGAACGGCAAGCCCGGCTCGACCCGGCAATCCAGCATCCAGCTCGCGCAGGTCGACGGCGTCACCGTCGTCGCGCTGCTCGACGCCCCCGCCGCACACTGACCGGCCCGCCCCTGCAAGGAGATTCAACGATGTCAACGCTCGATCAAGCCCCGGTGTCGGGAAAGTTCGGCCTGCTGCGTGCCGCCGAGGCCGTCACGAACTGGCGCGCACTCGCGATGTGCGCGTTCGCGCTCGTCGCCAGCATGCTGATGGCCATGCTCACGATCCAGGTACTCGGCCACAGCCCCGTGCTCGGCCTGCTGTTCGTCATCGCGACGCTCGCGATCTCGCTGATCGGCTATTCCGCGGTCGGCATCGTGCTGATGCGCGATGCACAGGGTGAATCGGTCGGATTCGTCGACGCGCTGCTGCAGGCCACGTTCAGCGTCCACCGCCTCGTCGGCATCGGCGTACTGCTGGTGGTCGGCTGGATCCTGCTGCTGCTCGCGTTGCTGATCGTGTTCCTGGTCTGCAAGCTCCCGGGCGTCGGCCCGCTGCTGTACGCGATCGCGTATCCGGTCGCGGCGATCGCCGCGGGCGCGATCTTCGCCGGCATGGGGTACGTCGGCTATCCGCTCGCCGCGCCCGCCATCTGGCAAGGCAACACGACGCTGCAGACCGCCGCGCGCCTGCTGCAGATCGGCCGCCGCCAGCTGCTCGGCGTGATCGTCCGGATGTTCGGGCTGCTGCTGCTCGTCGGCGTGCTGTCCGCCATCGTGTTCGGCATTCTCGGCACCGGCGCCGCGATCGCATCGTCGATCTCGGCGGCAACCGGCACCAGCCCGCTGGGTGGCCTGATGGGCACGCTCGGCGGCCTGGGCGGCCTCGGCCGGCACGCCAGCGCCTACGGCCTTGGCGCGGAGGCGGCGGGAGGCGGATTCGACTACCGCAGCATGGCCTACCTGGGCGCGTACGGCTTCGGCAACGGCCTGCTGTTCGCGATCGGTCTCGTGATTCCGTTCCTGACGTTCGTCAACGGCACGTGCCTCATCTATCTGCAGACGGTCAGCGGCGTCGATTTCTCCGCAACGGAAGAGAAGCTGAGCCAGCACGTCGCGGACGCGAAACGCCACGCCGAACAGGCACGCGAACGCGCCGCCGATCACCTTGCCAAAGCACGCGACTCGCATGCCGCCAGCACGGCGAGCGCAGCGGAGACGGCTTCGCTGCCGGCGTCGGATCCGAAATCGGCCGCCGCGGACGAGGCCACGGCCTGTGCGCAGTGCCACAAGCCGATGGCCGCCGACGACCTGTTCTGCGGCGAATGCGGCGCGCGCCGTCACGCTTGACGACAGCGTGACCGCGCATCAAAGCGCGGCCCGCGGCCAGGTATCGCCGCGGGTCGCGGGGTTCGGGCAAACAACCGGCACGTATCGGCGGCCGGTTTCCTGAACGCGGTCGATCGGTTCGCGCAACACGCCGCGTCTACCGGCGCGATGACGAAAGCGCGACGCTGCGCGAACATCCCGCGCTCGCGTACCCGGTCAACCGGCCCGCGCAAGCGGCCTGAGCGCCCGCCGCACGTGGCTTGCGCAACGGCAAGCCGGCAGCCTGACCCGACGCTAGCCTTCGCGACCGTGACAGCGACAGCGAACGCCGCAGCGCACGACCCTGCCTACACCCGCCCCGCCAGATGAAACCGTGACGCCGGATGCCACAGCTGCACCGACGTCGCGACCTGCCCGCCGACCCACGTGCGCCGCCGCAGCAGCAGACACGGTTCGCCGATTTCCATCACGAGGTGCCGGCGCACCTGCGCATCGGGCTTCTGCGCGTAGATGCGGAATTCCGCGCGCTGGATCGGCGCGAGCCGCACCATGTAGTGGTTCGGGGTCTCGACCGTGAAATCCTGCTCGAGATAGTCGGGAAACAGCGCCGGATTGACGTAGCGATCCTCGAACTGGATCGGCTCGCCCTCCTCGCAATGCACGATGCGCGAATGAAACACCGGCCCCGTGCGCAGCCCGAGCGCTTCGATCGCTTCGGGATCGTCGCTGCTTTCGATCATCAGCACGCGTGCACTGTGCCGGTGGCCGCGCTCGGCGATCTCGTCCGCGATGTTGCGGATCTCGAGCACCGTCGATTCGTAATGACGGCGCTCGACGAAGGTGCCCGCCCCCTGGATGCGGGTCAGCACGCGCTCGGCGGTCAGCTCGCGCAGCGCACGCGATACCGTCATCCGCGCCACGCCGAACTCCTTGACCAGTTCGGCTTCGGTCGGAATCGCGCCACCGGGCTTCCAGTCCCCGTTCGCGATCCGCTCGACCACGTAGCGCTTGATCTGCTGGTAGGCCGGCAGCGCGCGTGCCGGCACGTCGTCGCCCGGTACGGCCCCCGGCCGGGCCGCCGTATATCGTTCCGCTTCGTTCATGCGCCCTCGATCGAATGAAGATGGGATGACCTGCCGACCGTCGCCCCGCCGCTGCGTCACGCCAGCGACGGCGGTACGCCCGCGACGATGGCGGCCGCGCTCGCGATGTCGTCCGCGAGCGGCCGGTCGTCGTGATATGCCGGCACGCGGTCGCGCACGTAACGCCACAGCGCGTCGGTCGGCGCCGCCCGCAACGCTTCGTTCTCCTGCAAATCGTACGCCTGCGCGGCGGCCAGCAACTCGATCGCGAGCACGCGCGTGGTGTTCTCGATGATGTCGAGCGCCTTCAGCGCGGCCGGCGTCGCATGGCACAGGTGATCTTCCTGCAGGCCCGACGTGATGCCGCCGTCGAGGCTCGCGGGCGCGGCGAGCCGCTGGTTCTGCGCCACCAGCGCGACCGCGGTGTACTGCGCGATCATGAACCCGGAACACGTGCCGCCCGGCGCCGCGAGAAATGCCGGCAGCCCGCTCACGAGCGGATTGACGAGCCGGTCGAGCCGCCGCTCGGCAATCGCCGCGACCTGCGCCATCGCGGCCGCAAGGCTGTCCATCGCGAGCGCGATGCCCGCGCCGACCGCATGCGCCTGCGAATGGACGGCCGGCGCGTCCCGGGTGCCCGCGACGATCGGATTGTCGGTCACGGACGCGAGCTCGCGGTCGACGACTTCCGCCGTGACCGCCAGCACGTCGCGCGCCGCGCCGTGCACGTGCGGAATCGTGCGCAGGCTGAGCGGGTCCTGCGTATGTCGCCCGTTCGCCGCGGCGAGCATCGCGCTGTCGGCGAGCATCGCGCGCAAACGCGCGCCGACGTGCCCGATGCCGGGCGAAATACGCAGCGCCAGCGACGCCGGATCGAACGCGGCGAGCTGGCCGCCGAGATTCTCGAAGCTCGTCGCCGCGATCCAGTCGGCCCAGTCGAGCAGCCGCTCGGCGCGCGCGAGCGCGAGCGCGGCGAGCCCCGTCACGCACGGCGTGCCGTTGACGAGGCTCAGCCCCTCCTTCGCGCCGAGCGCCAGCGGCTCGCGGCCGATGCGGCGCAACGCTTCGTCGCCACGCACGCGTTCGCCGCGATGACGCGCGTGGCCGTGCCCGATACAGACGAGCGCGACGTGCGCCATGTGGGTCAGGTAGCCGACCGACCCGTGCGCCGGCACTTCCGGCAGGCAATCGTGCTCGAGCAGGGCGACCAGCTGGTCGACGATGTCGGCCCGCACGCCGGAATGCCCGTGCGCGTAATTGTTGATCGCGGCCGCGATGATCGCGCGCGTTTCCGCCGCCCCGAGCGGCGCGCCGACGCCGACCGCGTGGCTCATCAGGATGTTGCGCGACAGCGTGCCCTGCTGCGCGGGCGACACGATCACGTCGCATAGCGCACCGACGCCCGTGTTGACGCCATATGCGCGAATGCCGCGCGCGACGATTGCGTCGACGAGTTCGCGCGCCGCGACGACACGCCCGCGCGCGTCGTCGGTCAACGCGAGCGGCGCGCCGGCCGCCACCGCCGCGATCTGCCGCCAGTCGAGCGGCCGGGCCGAACGGAATACGGTCATGGCGGCCTCAGTTCGCGGCACGGTCATGATGGCTCGACACGAACTGGCGGAAGCGTTCGGAGCACTGGCCGCCGAACAGTTCGCCAGGCGTCCCGTCCGCATCGACCTCGCCCTGATGCAGGAACATCACGCGATTCGACACGTGCCGCGCGAAACCCGTCTCGTGCGTGACGACCAGCATCGTGCGCCCTTCCTCCGCGAGCGAGCGCATCACGCGCAGCACCTCGCCGACCAGCTCCGGATCGAGCGCCGACGTCGGCTCGTCGAACAGCATCACCTTCGGATGCATCGCGAGCGCCCGCGCGATCGCGACCCGCTGCTGCTGGCCGCCCGACAGATGGGCCGGGTAGTAGCCGCGCTTGTCCGCGAGGCCGACGCGCGCGAGCAGCGCCTCGGCCTCCTCGACCGCTTCCGCGCGACTGCGCTTCTGCACGCGCAGCGGCCCTTCGACGAGATTGTCGAGCACGGTCATGTGCGACCACAGGTTGAAGTTCTGGAACACCATCCCGAGCTGCGAGCGGATGCGGTCGACCTGGCGCCGGTCGCCCGGATGCAGCTTGCCGTCGCGCGCGCGCTTCATCTTCAGTTCCTCGCCGGCGAGCGCGACCGAGCCGTCGTCGGGCGTTTCGAGCAGGTTCAGGCAGCGCAGGAAGGTGCTCTTGCCCGAGCCGCTCGCACCGAGGATCGAGATGACGTCGCCTTCGTGCGCGTCGAGCGAAATGCCCTTCAGCACGTGGTGATCGCCGAACGACTTGTGGATGTTCCTGACCGACAGGGCGACGGGAGCAGCGGTATTCATCGATTTCTCCTGGAAGGAAGGACGCGGTCAGGATGCGACACGTCGCGCATTGCGTGCGTCGGCCGCGGGTGCGCCGGACGGCTTCGGCGCGCGCAGGTGGCCCGACAGCCGCCATTCGAGCGCGCCGAGCAGGCGGACGATGATGAAGTTCAGGCCCAGGTAGATGAGGGCCGCACACACGAACACCTCGGTCGTCCGGTAGGTTTGCTGGATGATCTGCTGCGCGACGCCCGTCACCTCCCACACGGTCACGAGGCTGGCGAGCGCGGTCGACTTGACCAGCAGCACGGCTTCGGTCGAATACGCGGGCAGGCACTGGCGCAGCGCGATCGGTCCGATCACGCGGCGCAGCAGCGCGAAGCCCGACAGGCCGATCGAATAGCCGGCCTCGATCTGCCCGACCGGCACGGCCATCAGCCCGCCGCGCAGGATCTCGGCCGTGTAGCCGGCCGTACACAGTGCGAGCGACAGCACCGCGCACACGTACGGCTCGCGCAGCAGCGGCCACATGAAGCTCTCGCGGATCACGCCGAACTGGCCGAGCCCGTAGTACACGAGAAACATCTGGATCAGCAGCGGCGAGCCGCGAAACACCAGGATGTAGGCACGCGCGAAGCGGTTCGGCAGCCAGCGCGGCGACACGCGCATCGTGACGATCACGAGCGACAGCAGGCCGCCGAGCACGAGCGACGCGAAGAACAGGCCGAGCGTGGTCGGTACCGCCGCGAGCAGCTGGCGCAGCGTGTCGAACAGGAAGTCGAAATCGAGTGACATGGGCGCTCCGTCAGTTGCGTGCGAAGTTGCGGCGGAACGACCGGCCGACGATCGCTTCCGCCCGGTTGAACACGCGGTTCGACAGCCCCGTCATGACCAGGTAGAGCGCACCGCCCGCGACGAAGAACACGAAATACTGATGGGTCGAATTCGCCGCGATCTGGCTCGTGCGCAGCAGCTCGGCGAGCCCGGTGACCGAGATCAGCGCCGAATCCTTCAGGCTCAGCTGCCACACGTTGCCGATGCCGGGCAACGCGAAGCGCAGGACCTGCGGAATCAGGATGCGCCGCAGCACCATGCTGCGCGGCATGCCGATCGAGCGCGCCGCTTCGAGCTCGCCCTTCGATACCGCGAGCACGGCCGCGCGATACACCTCGGCCTGGTACGCACCGGAAATCATCCCCACCGCGAGCGCGCCGATCACGAACGGCGGCACGCCGATGAAGCCTTCCGCACCGAACCACTGGCCCACGGCCGTGACGAGCGTCGAGCCGCCGAAATAGAACAGGTAGATGACGAGCAGTTCGGGCACGCCGCGAAACACCGTCGTGTACAGGTCGCCGAGCAGGCGGGCGCTGCGATAGCGCGACAGCTTCGCGGCCGCGATGCCCGCGCCGATCACGGCGCCGACCGCGAGCGCGGCAAGCGTCAGCGCGACCGTCATCAGCGCGGCGAGCAGCAGCACACCGCCCCAGCCTTCGGTTCCGAAGCCCAGCATTTCAAGGATCGCCATGCGTGCCTCCCGGCAAGCGTTGATAGGAACGGCAGGATGCGCGCCGCCGCGCTCAGCTCATGCCGCTTGCGCGGCGGCGGCCGGACGTGCGCTTACGGGGTGACGTCGGTCTTGAACCACTTGTCGGCGAGCTTCTTCACGGTGCCGTCCGCGAGCGCGGCGCCGATCGCCGTATCGAACTTCGTCTTCAGGTCGGCATCCTGCTTGCGGAACGCGAGCCCTTCGCCCGGCCCCCAGATCGGTCCGCCGAGCTTCGGCCCCGCGAGCACGATCGATGCGGTGTCCTTCTTCGTGTTGTTCGCCGCGTAGTACGTGACATCGTCGAACGACGCGTCGATGCGGCCGGCGACGAGGTCGAGATCGCGCTCGGGCGAGGTCTTGTACACGCGGATCGACGCGATGTCCTTGAAGCTGTCGTTGATGAACTTCGTGTAGACGGTGCCCGACTGGATGCCGATCGTCTTGCCCTTCAGCTGCTTGCGCAGCGCGTCGACGGTCGATTTGTCGGCATTCGCGTCGCCCGACAGCTTGACGATCGGCGCGCCCGGCGCCGCCTTCGGCAAGATCTTCGTATCGGTGACGGCGAACGTCGCGGGCGTCGCGGCATAAGGACGCGAGAACAGCAGGATCTTCTCGCGCTCCGGCGTGATCGAGATCGCATCCATCAGGACATCGAACTTGCCGGCCTGCAGCCCCGGGATCATCCCGTCCCAGTCCTGCGCGACCATGTTGCACTGCACCTTGATCCGCTCGCACACGTTGGCGAGCAGTTCGGGCTCGAAGCCGCCGAGCTTGCCGCCCGGCAGCGTGAGGTTCCACGGCGCGTAGCCGCCCTCGAGCGCCACCGTCACCGTCTTCCATTCCTTCGCCTGCACCGGTGCGGAAAGCGTGGCCGCTGCCGCTGCGATGATGCCGATCGTCCTGACTGCCCACTTGATGCGCTTGCCGTTCACGAGATTTCTCCTTGTGTTGAAGATCGTCATCCCTTCGGTCATGCAAGCGGCCTCAGGAATTTGTCTATACAAGCATGCAAGAAGAAAAAACGAGCGACAAGCGTTGATCAAAAAAAACCGTGAAAACGCGGGAAATCCCCTAATTCCGGGGCTCTGACGTGCCTCGCGGTGGTGATTCCCGGCACGAACATGGTGCATTTCATCTGATCTTTCGATCAGGATGACTAGACAAATTCGTGATTCGAATGTTTCGCTAAACACACTAAAACAGCCGGCGAATCGTGCCGTCATGCCGGCAGGCGCATCGCTCGCACGCCTCCCGCGAACTGGCGACTGCGCGACGCGCAGGCCCCGTCCTCACCACGCGGCAAACACGTCCTGTGCGATCCCGAAGCCCGTGCTCATCCCGGCGCCGCTCGTCACGACGACGACGCGCGTGCCGTCATCCGGCGCCTCGATCACGCAATCGGCATCGGCTGCCGACGGATAGCTGCCGGTCCAGCGTTCGACGATGTCCAGTTCCGGCGCATCGAGCGTCTCGTGCAGCAGGCGCAGGATCTGCGCATCGATCTCCTGCGTCGCGAACGGCAGCGGTGCGGCGCCATATTCATGCGAATCGCCCACCACGAGACTGCCGTCGGCGCTCTGCACCGCGATCAGGTGGATGCCGTAACCGAGGCACACGGGTTCCTCCGCTTTCAGGCGCGTGCGCAATGCGTCGGCGGCGGGCAGCGCCGCGAAACCCGCGTAACGCAGCAGGCTCAGGTCGCTCATCACCGCGGCGCGCAGCGCCAGCGAGCGACGCGGCCGCACGCGCAGCATCTGTAACTGGCACAGCCGCACCGCGTGCCGCGCGAACCA
Organism: Burkholderia sp. AU45274; assembly: GCF_030482505.1. Lineage (NCBI taxonomy): Bacteria > Pseudomonadati > Pseudomonadota > Betaproteobacteria > Burkholderiales > Burkholderiaceae > Burkholderia > Burkholderia sp. AU45274. The sequence goes on from NZ_JAUJQE010000008.1 coordinate 87,747, forward strand.
GTCGCCGACCAAGTGACGGCTGTCCGCATTGCCGCAGACGATCACGCGCTCCGCGTGCAACACGCCGCGCGACGTACGCACGGTCGGCGTGCGCACCTCGTGCACCATCTCGCCGTAGCGAAACGCCACGTCGAAACGTTCCGCCAGCCAGGACGCCAGCAACGGGATCGCCGTACGCGGCTCGATGCGCAGTTCATGCGGGCTGTGCAGCACGCCCTGCGCACCGTCGAGCCGCAACTCCGGCGCCACTGCCGCCGCTTCACCGGGCGTCATGACCCGGCAACCGTCGGCCATGCCGGTCTGCATGAACGCATCGATCAGGCGCATCGCCTCGGGGCGGCGTGCAATCAGGTGGAGGCCCTTGTGAAGCACGTCGATGCCGGCTTGCGGCGCGACGTCCGCCCAGACCTCGCGGCTCGCCCGCGCACGCCGCCAGCTGTGTCCGGCGTGCTGCCCGGTGACGGTGATGAAGCCGAAATTGCGGATCGACGCGCCCACGCATGCGGCATCGCGTTCGATCACGCAGACACGCAGCCCCTTGCGGGCCGCCGTATAGGCATGGGCGAGGCCGACGATGCCGGCGCCGACGATGATCACGTCATAAGCGTCTGCCGCTGCGATGGCGTTCACGATTGCACGTTCCTTCTGTCGAGATGACACGCGCCGCCTTCAGGGCGGGCGTAACGGTTGCTGTTTGCCGCGTCCCATGGACGGTTTCCCGGCGGCGAGGCGAACGGGCCGGCTCGCGTCGTTCGTTCCCGGGACTGGCGTACGATCCCGCACTATCTCGACGCGAGATGACATTCGAATGAAAAGCCACGGAACTGCATGAATTGGCAGATTTTGCCATTTCGACACGTGGCGTATCCCGCTTCGCCGGTCAGCGCGGCAGCGCAGCGGGATCGTAGCGATTGCGCGGATTCCACAGCATCCATCCGTCCGTGCCGGCCGCGTCGGCGGCGTCCACCTGAGCACGGATTTCCGCCGCGTCGAATGCGCGCCGGTCGAACGCATAGTCGCGAAACGCCTGCAGCCAGGGCCGGAAGCGCACGCCGTCGAGCCCGGTGCGGCGCATCGCCTCGGCGAGCGAGCGCCCGACGATCTCGCCCGGGTGATCGGTCGGCTTGCGGCAGCCCGGGAGGCCCCACGTGAAACCCGACGGATACAGCATCGGCGAAATGTAGTCGACCAGCCCGCCCAGTGCGCCGAGCCGCTGCCCGATCTGCGTGTCGTCGGCATTCCAGCACACGTAGCCGAAGATGTCGGCCGACAGGTAGAGGTTGTAGGGCCGCAGCCGTGCACGCGCGCCTTCCAGGAATCCGGTGATCGCGGCCACGCGGTTCGCCTCGGTGTTGGGCTCGCCGAACCGCAGGCCGCTCGCGTCGGGAAAGCGCAGGTAGTCGAACTGGATCTCGTCGAAACCCATCCGCGCGGCCTCCTCTGCCACGTCGAAGTTGTGTTCCCACGCGGCGCGCACGGTCGGGTCGATCCAGCGCAGGTGTTCGCGATCGCGCCAGATTCCGCCGGCCGCGTCGCGCACCGCCCAGTCGGGATGCGCGGCCGCAAGCGGATCGTCCTTGAATACGACGAGGCGCGCGATCAGGTACAGCCCGCGCGCATGGAATGCGCGGATCAGCGCCGGCAGGTCCGCGACGCGCGGCCCCGGCTCGCCGCCTGCGCCGATCGCTTCGCGCGCGGCGCTGCGATACGGCGTCATGCCACGATCGCCCTTCACGTCGATCACGAACGCGTTGACCGCCGTGCGACCCGGCAGCGCGAGCGCCGCGTCACGCAGCGTGCGGTCCGCGACACCGTAAGCCGACAGGTAGACGGCCTTGGGACGAAACGGGACGAGCCGCACCGTGCGCGCCGACTCGCCGGCGGCGAGCGCGACCTCCGCGCGTCCATAGCCGGGGGCGGTCACGCTGAGCGTCGCGTCGCCCGACGGCGCGGCAAACGTGCCGGCGGCCGACGCGATCAGGCTGCTGCCCGACGCATACCCGAGCGCGCCCGCCACCGGCCGGCCGCTGCCGGCATCGACGACCGTCACTGCGACAGTGCCGGCCCGGCCGACAACACACGCAAGTGCCAGCAGCATGCCCGCGAGCCCGCGGCCGACCCGCGCCCCAGATCGCCACCCGCATCGCCACGACTCATGCGGCTGCCGCCCGGCGCGCGCCCCACCGACGTTTGCCCGAATCTCCAATGCACACCTCGCGACGCGAATTCCCGTGGACATTGTTGCGACTCCGGCGCAACGCCACGTGAGGCAGATCAACGGTACGCCACGCGCTACCGCGCGCTCCGCATCGATCGAAGCGTGCGTCTAGGGCCGTGCACGCGTACCGGTTCCCTGACAACCGCTGCAAAGCCGGATCACGCCGCGGCGCTCCGGGTTCTGCCAGTGGAACCGTACATCGATACCGCCGCGCGCCGGCACGACGACGTGCCGGACTTCCTGGACGCCCCGGTCGCGCGCCGACACCGTGTAACGCCCCGGCGGCACGCGTGCGAACAGGAACGGGCCGGCCGTGTGTGCGTCGAGGACCGTCGACTTGCCGGACGTCAACGTCACATCGACATCCGACAGGTAATGCCCGCCCTTCGTCGCGAACATGATCCGCAGGTTGTAACGCGGCGCGGCGGCACGAAACGCAGCGACCTCCTCCGCCCCGATGCCGCCCGTGATGTACACGGTGCCGTTCTGCTCAACGGGCGCGGGCAGCGCTTGAGCCGGCGCGTTCGACGCAGCGGCCAGCAAACAGGCCGACAGCAGCAGCGACCCGGCGATTCCAGTCCGCATTTCATTCTCCCGGTACAGGCACGCGGGTGGCGATGCGGCTCGTTCGTTCGGGCGCGTCACGGCCGGCGTGCCGCGACGTGACGCATGCGCATCGTTGACGAAGCCAGCGTCGCGCGGAACGCCGATTTCCCGTTGATGCAGGTCAAGCACACCAGACAGGCCAGCGGCGCGGCGCAACGGTGCGAGACCGTCGGTCGGTACGGCGGCCCCACAAGGCCTGAAGCGGCGGCTGGCCGGCGCCGTTGTCCGTTCCGGCTGTCAGCCGATATTGCACGGCGCGTCGGAAATTTCCGACACGACGCCCCGACATCGGACAGCAAGCTCAGACCGCGCTGATTGTCGGGCCCCGGTCCGCCGCCAATACTGGAGACGTGACAGGACGCAACGTGTTCCGCGGCCGGCAAGCCGGTTTTCCAGCCAGCCGCCGCGAGATCCAGGAGCTGGCCATGACTCACCCGACCGCAGCACAAGCCGACGACGCCATGCCGGATCGCGACCTTCCTGTCGGCGCCCACCTCGTGACACGGCGCCACGGTTACGTGCATCACGGGATCTATATCGGCGACGGCAACGTGATCCATTACGCGGGCCTGGCGCACAGCCTGAGCGGCGGCCCGGTTGAAATCGTCTCCGTCGACGGCTTCTGCGCCGGTTTCGAACTCGCGATCGTCCGGCACACGCGGCCCCTGTACGACGGCACGGAAGCGGCACGGCGCGCGGCCTCGCGCCTTGGCGAATGCCGCTACCGGCTGCTCACCAACAACTGCGAGCACTTCTGCCTGTGGTGCCTGTTCGGCGTTGCAAGGAGCGACCAGGTTGCGTCGTGCCTGCGCAACCCGGTTCACGGCATCGCGGTGGGCGTCATGCTGCTTGCCTGCGTGCTGGCCGCGCGGCTGCATGCGGCAGCCTTCGAACGCACGCCGGACGCCGGCACCTGCCCGGTTCAGTGCGGGGCCTAGCGACGTCGCTCGACAGCGTCGGCGGATGCCGCATGCACCCGCCCCCAGCGCTTCGCCTGCGCGATCGCGATACGGATCGCGCTGCCCTCGGCACGCCCTCGTCGCAGCAACGCGTTGGCGATCTCGATCGCGTTGCCGCGCACCGGCGGCGGCAGGTTCCGCATCGACGGCGGATAGCGTTCGTCATCCCACGGCATGGTGGCTCCTTCTCGTACCCGCGTGCCGATCCCGATACCCTTGTCGGCGGCTCGCACAGCAGGTTCACAGCCATTGTGCGGCCCCGCGACGTTCTGCCGGGCGTGAACCCGAACGGAAACGGCATCCGCGAACGACGGCGGCGAACCCGAGATCCGGCATTCGATCACGGTCGCTCCCGCGCGGTTTGCAGCAATCCGTTCATGCAGCGCGTATCGCACGCATCCGTCATCAGGTAGCGCGGCAGCGCCATGGCGGGATCCGCGGGCCGAACGGGCCGTGCGTCGATCGTGAACGCCGCGACATAGCCTTCGCGCGCGGCCAGCCGATCGGTCGTTGCATCATGGACGCCGAACGGCCAGGCCAGCAGCCGGACCGGCCTACCGGTTTCCGACTCGAGCCGTTCGCGGGAATGGCTCAACTGGAACGACACGAATCGTTGGTAGTCCTCCTCAGACCGCCGTGCGTGCTCGGTGCGGAAATTCGGATGCCAGTAGGTATGCGATTCGATATCGTATCCGCCGGATTGCCCGAGCACGCGCAGCTGATCCCATGTCATCGCGTAGCTCGCGTTCGAGATCGCCGATGGATAGATGAACAGCGTGACCGGTACCGGATGCGCGGCCAGCAACGGGCGCAGCATGTCGTAGACGGAGCGGTGACCATCGTCCACCGTGATCGCGACCGCCCGCGCCGGCAGCGCGTTCGCCTGACCCGCGTGCCAGCGCACGATGTCGGCGAGCGGCACGATGCGGTAGCCGCTCGCGTCGATCGCATGCAGTTGATCGAGGAAGGTCCCGGTGCGCACCGTCATCGAATCCAGGCGTTGCGCGGCAAACCGATGATAGACGAGGATCAGCACGCGCTGCGGCACCGGCTCGCCCGTCACCGTGTCGGCGAACGATACCCGCGGCCAGCACGACAGCAGCAGCAGGCAGACGATCACGCGGACGCTCATGCTGCACCACGCGCAATGGCCGCGCCGCTGGCCTGCGCAACCAGTTCCGCATGAATCCGCTCGACGTCGGCGCGCGTGCACAGCGCGGTGCCAGGATGCTCGACCGAAGCCGCCGATGCCGCCAGCGCATAGCGGCATGCATCGTCGAACGGCGCGCCGCGTGCGAGCGCCCAGACCATCGCACCGACGAAGCTGTCGCCGGCACCCACCGTGCTGCACACCGTCGCGGGCCTGCCCGGCAGGCGCAGCGCGCGCTCGCGCGTGACGACCCACGCGCCGCGCGCGCCGAGTGTCAATGCAACGATGTCCGCCCGCCCTTGCGCGACGAGTTCGGCCGCCTTGCCGCATGCCGACGCTTCGTCGAGCGGTTCGCCGGCCAGCGCGCTCAGTTCGTCGAGGCTGGGCTTCACGAGATGCACCCCGGCGTCGAGGGCCGCGCGCAGCGCCGGGCCCGCCGCATCGACGACCACGCGGGTGCCGTTGGCGGCGGCCGTCCGCGCGAGCGTCGCATACAGGTCGTCGGGCGCGCCCGGCGGCAGGCTGCCGCTCAGCACCAGATAGCGCGGCGCAGGCCGCAGGGCCGCGATGCGCGCCGCGCATGCGCGCCACTCGGCCGCCGTGACCAACGGCCCCGGCATCAGGAAACGGTACTCGCGCCCCGTCGCCGTTTCGGTCACGCAGACGTTCTCGCGCGTCTCGCCGGCGATCCGCATGCGCACGGCCGGCACCTGTTCTGCGTCGAGCAGCAGCGTCAGCACATCGCCGGTCGGCCCGCCCGCCAGGTACAGCGCGACGCAGTCGCCGCCGAGCCGGTGAACGGTCCGCGCGACGTTGATCCCGCCGCCGCCGGGGTCCCGCCGTGGCCGCGCGCAGCGCAGCTTGTGCGTATCGACGATGTGGTCGACCGACGTTGAGACATCGACGGCCGGATTCAACGTGACGGTAACGATCTCGGTCATGGCGCGTAGTCGGTAAAGGGCGTGATGCGCGGGCTTGCACGCCGCGCACATGCGGCCGCGGCGCGTGCCTGATGCCTGATGCCTGGCGCCGGCCACCGGCGCCGGCCAGTCCTGGCACCACCTTACGTGCGCGCCTTCGCGCGGCATTGACGACCATCAAGCGATGCCGCAACAGCACCGGATTGCGCTCGATCAACGACGCGGGCGGGCAGGCCCTTACATTAGGTCATCCGTCGTCGCCGAGCCCCGCCATGGACGAGCAGCCGCTTTGCACCACCGTGTTTGCCGAACGCTATGCGCAGCCCGGCGAGACGTCGCGCGCGGCCGTCTTCCAGCGTGTCGCCCGTGCACTGTCGCTCGCCGAGCCGCCCGCTCTGCGCGCCCAGGCCGAGCGCACGTTCTTCCAGAACCTGCGGCGCGGCGCGATCGGCGCCGGCCGCATCATGGCGAATGCCGGCGCGACGACGGGCGGCACGATGGTCAACTGCTTCGTCCATCCGCTCGCAGTTCCGGAGGACATGCCGCTGCAGGGCGTCGATGCGGCGCTCGCGCAGGCGCTCGACGACGCGCGGCTCACGCTGCTGATGGGCGGCGGAATCGGCTACGACTTCTCGCCGGTGCCGCCCGCCGGCGCGTACGAACGGCGCCTGTCGCCCGAACGCGGCGTATGCGCGGCGATCGACCGATTCGATGCGATGTGCCGCGCGTTGCCGTTCACCGGCCCGCGCCGCGGCGCGCAGATGGGCGTGCTGCGCTGCGATCATCCGGACCTGCTCGCGTTCGTCACGGCCAAGCACGGGCGGGCGCGCTGGCCGACCTTCAACCTGTCCGTCGGCATCACGGACGCGTTCATGGAAGCAGTCGCGCACGACCTGCCCTGGGCGCTCGTCCATCACGCACCGCGCCATGCAGCCGCCAGCGCGTCGCCCCGGCGGCCGGACGGGCGCTACCTTCATGCGACGGTTCCCGCCCGCAAGGTGTGGCAGGCGATCGTCAACGCCGCACGCGACAGTGCCGAACCCGGGCTGCTGTTCCTCGACACGATCCGCGACGCGAATCCGCTGCGCGAGCACGAACGGATCGACGCGACGAACCCGTGCGGCGAGCAGCCGCTGCCGCCCTACGGCAGCTGCGTGCTGGGGCCGGTCGACCTGTCGCGGTTCGTGCACCATCCGTTCGGCATCGACGGCGAGCCGCGCTTCGATTTCGCGGCGCTGGCCGACGCGGTGCACATCCAGGTTCGCCTGCTCGACGATGTGCTCGACCTGACCGCGTGGCCGCTCGCCGCCCATGCACGCGAAGCGCATCGGACGCGGCGCATCGGGGTGGGCGTGACGGGCCTGGGCGACGCGCTGACGATGCTGCGGCTGCGCTACGACAGCGTCGAGGCGCGCGCATGTGCGCGCAGCATCGCGCTGACGATGCGCGAGCATGCGTTTGCCGCATCGGCCGCGCTGGCCGCCGAGCGCGGCGCGTTTCCCGCGTACGATCCGGCCGCTTACCTGACCGGCCCCGCCTACCGCATGCGGCTGCCGCTGAAGGTGCATCACGCGATCCAGCGGCACGGGCTGCGCAACAGCCATCTGTTGTCGTTCGCGCCGGCCGGCAGCGTGAGTCTCGCGTTCTGCGACAACTGTTCGAACGGCATCGAACCGGCCGTCGGCTGGACCCAGCGCCGGATGGTTCGCACGGCGGACGGCCAGGTGCGCGCGTTCCGGGTGCAGAACCATGCGTACCGGCTGTTTCGCGCACTGCATGGCGACGGCGTCGCGCTGCCGGACTACTTCTCCAGCGCGGGCGAGATCGCACCGATCGATCACGTCGCGATGCTTGCGGTGCTTCAACCCTGCGTCGACGCCGGCATCTCGAAGACCGTGACGATGGACAGCCAGTGTTCGCTCGCGCAGGTCGACGCGCTGTTCTTCGCGGCGTGGCGCGACCGGCTCAAGGGCATCACCGTGTTTCGGCCCGATCCGCGGCTCGCATCGGTCGTCACCGACGATACGGCGCAACGACGCGACGGCGCGGTCTGCATCGGCTGTTGAGCGGACTGATCGACGGTGGCCGCCAGCCGGTCAGGCCGACGTGTCCGTGGCCGTGGCCGGCTCCGCATCGGCGTGCGCCGGTTCGGGCGGGCCGATGCCGTCGTCCGGCGGCGTCATGAGCGCCACCAGTGTGTCGTGATCGACCGATTCGTGCTGCAGCAGGCACCGCGCGATCCGTTCGAGCGCGTCGCGATGCTCGCCGAGCGTCGCCGCGACCCGCACGTGCGCGTCTTCGAGCAGCGCGCGCACCTCCTCGTCGATCAACTGCGCGGTGTGTTCGCTGCACCGGCCGTCGCCCGGCGTCCACACGCCGGGTGAACCGCCCTGCGGCGTCGCATCGTCGAGCGTCGCGAGACCGAGCTTCTCGCTCATCCCGTACTGCATGACCATGTGCCGCGCCAGCGCGGTCGCACGTTCCAGATCGTTCTGCGCACCGGTCGACACGTCGCCGAACGCGATCTCCTCGGCCACGCGGCCACCGAGCAACACGTCGAGCCGGTCGAGCAGCTCGCTTCGGCGCAATACGTAGCGATCCTCGGTCGGCACCTGCTGCGTGTAGCCGAGCGCCGCGATGCCGCGCGGGATGATCGACACCTTCTTCACCGGATCGCAATGCACGCGGCTTTGCGCGACGAGCGCGTGCCCGGCCTCGTGGTACGCGATGGTCCGCTTTTCCTCGTCGTTCATCACGCGGCTCTTGCGCTCCATGCCCGTCATCGCGCGGTCGATCGCCTCGTCGAAGTCGGCCATGCCGATTGCCTGCTTGCCGAGTTCGGCCGCGTGCAGCGCGGCCTCGTTGACGACGTTCGCGAGATCCGCGCCGACGAAGCCCGGCGTGCGCTGCGCCAGCTCGGCCAGGTCGACTTCCGGGGCCAGCTTCACGCGCTTCGTGTGCACGGCCAGGATCTGCTTGCGGCCGTTCAGGTCGGGCCGGTCGATCGCGATGTGGCGGTCGAAGCGCCCGGGCCGCAGCAGCGCGGGATCGAGGATCTCGGGCCGGTTCGTCGCGGCCATGATGATCACGCCCGAATTGGCCTGGAAGCCATCCATCTCGACGAGCAGCTGGTTGAGGGTCTGCTCGCGCTCGTCGTTGCCGGACATCAGGCCGACGCCGCGCGCCTTGCCAAGCGCATCGAGTTCGTCGATGAACACGATGCACGGCGCCTTCTGCTTTGCCTGCTCGAACAGGTCGCGCACGCGTGCCGCGCCGACGCCGACGAACATCTCGACGAACGCCGAGCCGCTGATCGTGAAGAACGGCACGGCCGCCTCGCCGGCCACCGCACGCGCGAGCAGCGTCTTGCCGGTGCCGGGCGCACCGACGATCAGCACGCCTTTCGGGATCTTGCCGCCGAGCCGCTGGTAGCGTTCGGGGTTGCGCAGGAACGCGACGATCTGCTGCAGCTCGGCCTTCGCCTCGTCGATGCCGGCGATGTCGTCGAACGTGATGCCGGTTTCCTGCTGCACGTACACGCGCGCCTGGCTCTTGCCCATGCCGCTCAGGTCACGGACCCCGCCCGGCCTGCGCATCATGAAGCTCCAGAACGTCACGAGGACGATCACCGGCAATATCCATCCGGCAAGCGTCTCGAGCCAGCCCGAATCCGGCGCGCCGCGATAGCGGATGCCGGCGGCCGTGAGTTCGGCGACGAGACGATCGTCGGCGACCCGGTTGGTCGTGAAGCGCCACGGCGGGCCCGCCTTCTTCACGGCGGCCGCGTCGGAGGCCGGCAGGTTCGCACCGGCCTGCGGCATGCGCAGCACGCCCGAAATCGACGACGGGCCGATGTCCAGATCGTCGACGAGCCGCGCGTCGACCAGGTGGTGAAAGTCGCTGTACGAGATCGACGTCGTGGCCGGCTGGGCCATCAGCAGCTGATACGCCACCAGCGCGGCAAATACGAACGGGATCAGCAGCCCGGAGTAATCGAATGATTTTTTCATGGCGTCGAACCGGCACCGCGGGCGCGAGCCCGCTCATGCATCGTCATGCAACGGTCAGCCGGTCGACGACCTCGCGCACGCCCCTGACCGACGCGGCCGCACCGCACGCGGCGCGCCTTTCGGCGAGCGACGCGACCTTGCCCGTCAACGTGACGATGCCGTCGTCGTCGGCAATCGAGATCCCGGAGGATTCGCGCTGCGCGCGGCGCGCGAGCGCTTCGGCAATCCGGATGCCGACGTCCGGCACCGTGCTGTCCGTTCGCACCCGGATGCGATTCGCGACGCCGACGACGCCGATCATCCGGCTGACCATCTTTTCCGCCGCCCGACTCTGGTATGCATGATCGACTTCGCCGTCGAGCGTCACGCAGCCGTGGTCGACCTCAACACGGATCTTGTGATCGCGCAGCGCCTCCTGCCAGCCGAGCGCGAACGTGATCGCGATCGCCAGTTCCTGATCCGCGCACGCGTTCGCGGGCGGTGTGACGCTCAGTTCGAGCACGAGCGCGCGCGCATCCTCGACATGCAGCGCCGTTTTCTGCGCTTCGAGCTTCTGGGCCCAGCTGTCGACCGTGCCGCGCAACGTCACGACCCGGTCGCGCACGTCGACGTCGATCCGTCGCGCGTCGATCGCCGGATTCCAGAACAGCGCCTGCTCGACATCCTGCTTGAGTGCTGCATCGGACTTCATGTCGGTCTCCCGTCGCCCCGTACCGGTCGCGACATTCGCGATCGGTACGGGGCTTCACCGGCTTCAGCATCGCGCACGACGGCGGCAGTGGCTTGACGAGGATCAACCAACGACGTGCCGGCGGCCGTGGCCGCCGGGTGCGCGAATGCCGGATGCGTCCATTGATGCAGATCAACCGCGCGGCAAAGCGCGACACGATCACGACGCCGGACGCGGCGAAACCCGCGACACCCCGCGCGTGACAGCACGACGTTCCCCGCGCTGACCGCCGGCCTCACGTTCCCGTGCTGCTGATGATCGTCGCACTCGACGGCCGGAGCGACGCGGGCTGACACGCGGCGGTGCCGCCGTCCTGCCCGGACGTTGATTGACGTCAACCCGGAGCCGCAACGGCCGAACGGCGAACCTCGCCCGAGCCGAGCCGAGCCGAGCCGAGCCGAGCCGAGCACGGATGCGGCAATCCCTGATTTCCATCAATCGCTTCGCGCGCATCCGCGCTGTAATCGACTCACTGCTCCGTCCACTCCCGTGAGGCGATCCATGAAACTGACTTTTCTCGGTGCGACCGAAACCGTGACCGGCTCGAAATACCTGGTCGAGCACGGCAACCGGCGCGTGCTGGTCGACTGCGGCCTGTTCCAGGGCACCAAGAACCTGCGGCTGCGCAACTGGAGCCCGTTGCCGGTCGCGCCCGACACGCTCGACGCGGTCGTGCTCACGCACGCGCATATCGACCATACCGGCTATCTTCCGGTGCTGGCGCGCGAAGGGTTCCGCGGGCCGGTGTATTGCACGGCGGCCACGGCCGAACTCTGCGACATCATGCTGCGCGACAGCGCGCGGCTGCAGGAGGAAGAAGCCGATTTCGCGAACCGCCACGGCTATTCGAAGCATCATCCGGCACAACCGCTCTACACGCTGGACGATGCGCAGCACGCGCTGCACCTGCTGAAGCCCGTCGCGTTCGACGAATGCACGGCGCTCGGCGGCGGGCTGGCGTTCCGCCTGCTGCCGGCCGGCCACATTCTCGGCGCGGCGAGCGTCGTGATGCACTGGGATCACAAGGTGCTGGCCTTCTCGGGCGACCTCGGCCGCTATCACGACCCGATCATGCAGCCGCCGCTGGCGCCCGCGCATGCGGACTACCTGGTCGTCGAATCGACGTACGGCGACCGCCTGCATCCGGAATCGGACCCCGAGAACGAACTCGCCGCGCTGTTCGACAAGACCTTCGCGCGCGGCGGCGTGGTCGTGATGCCGTGCTTCACGGTCGGCCGCGCGCAGGAAATCCTGCACTACATCGCGCGGCTGAAGGCGTCCGGCCGGATGGCGCGCGTGCCGGTATTCGTCGACAGCCCGATGGCCACCGACGTGACCGAGATCTATCGTCACCATATCCTCGAACACCGGCTGACGCCTTCCGACGCGAACGCGCTCGGCCATGCGGCCACGATGATCCGCTCGGTCGAGCAGTCGAAGGCGATTACCGACCATCATGGCCCGATGGTCATCATCGCCGGCAGCGGGATGGCGACGGGCGGCCGCGTGCTGCACCACCTGAGCCGCTACGCGCCCGATGCGCGCAACACGATCGCGCTGGTCGGCTACCAGGCGGCCGGCACGCGCGGCGCGGCGCTGGCCGCGCACGAGCCGACATTGAAGATCCACGGCGAGTACGTGCGCGTGCGCGCGCAGGTCGATTCGATCACGACGCTCTCCGCGCATGCCGACTACGAGGAGATCCTCCGCTGGCTCGGCACGATGCAGCGCGCGCCCGTGCGGACCTTCGTCACGCATGGCGAGCCGGCCGCGGCCGATGCGATGCGGCGGCGCATCGCGGAGCGGCTGCACTGGCCGTGCGAGGTGCCGGTGTATGCGCAGTGCGTCGATCTCGATGCGGTCGAATCCGGCGACACGCACGCGCCGGCCGCGCTTTCCTCCTGACGGCGTGACCCGCCGTGCGGTGGCGGGAACCGGGTGTCGCCTGCCGGTTCCCGCCCTGCGCTACCCGGCCATCAACCGACTTCGATGATGACCTTCAGCGCATGGGTTTGCGCGGCGCGGCCGAACGTGTCGTACGCGCGCTCGACGTCGTCGAGCGAGAACCGATGCGTGATCAGGCGTTTCGGATCGAGGCGCCCGGCGCGCACGGTCTTCAGCAGCATCGGTGTGCTGACCGTGTCGACGAGCCGGGTCGTGATCGAGATGTTGCGATCCCACAGCTTCTCGAGGTGCAGGTCGGCCTTGACCCCGTGCACGCCGACGTTCGCGACCACGCCGCCCGGCGCCACCAGTGACGTGCACATCTCGAACGTCGCCGGAATCCCGACCGCCTCGATCGCGCAATCGACGCCGACCCCGTCGGTCAGCTTCATCACTTCCGCCACCGGGTCGCCAGTGCGGCCGTCGATGCAATCGGTCGCGCCGAAGCGCTGCGCCACGTCCAGCCGGTTGCTGTCCGGATCGATCATGATGATCTGTGCGGGCGAGTAGAACTGCGCGGTCAGCAGCGCCGCCAGCCCGATCGGGCCCGCGCCGACAATCGCCACCGAGCAGCCCGGCTGCACCTTGCCGTTCAGCACGCCGCATTCGAACCCGGTCGGCAGGATGTCCGACAGCATCACGAGCGCCTCCTCGTCCGCGCCCGGCGGAATCCGGTAGAGGCTCGTCTGCGCATGCGGAACGCGCACGTACTCGGCCTGCGTGCCGTCGATCCGGTTGCCGAGGATCCAGCCGCCGGTCGTGCAATGCGAATACAGGCCGCGCCGGCAATATTCGCAGCGGCCGCACGACGAAATGCAGGAAATCAGCACATGATCGCCCGGCTTCAGCGCATCGACGGCGGTGCCGACCTGCTCGACGATCCCGACCCCTTCGTGGCCGAGAATGCGGCCGGGTTCGCAAGTCGGTACGTCTCCCTTGAGAATGTGCAGATCGGTGCCGCAGATCGTCGTGCGCGTCACGCGCACGAGCGCGTCGGTGGGCGACTGCAGTTCCGGCATCGGCCGCTCCTCGAGCGCCTTGCGCCCGGGCCCGTGGTAGACGAGTGCTTTCATCGGGGTTCCTCCATCGAAAGAAAGGGTTGCGGGTACGTTGATCAGGACTGCGGCGCATGCCGCGCCTGTGCCAGCACCATCGCGAGTGCGCACGACGCGACCCGGACGGCAGCGCCGTCGGCGCGGCTCGTCAGCACGATCGGCACGCGCGCGCCCACGACGATGCCCGCGCTGACGGCGCCGCCCAGGTATTCGAGCTGCTTCGCGAGCAGGTTGCCCGCTTCGATATCGGGCACGACCAGGATGTCGGCGCAGCCGGCGACCGGCGAATCGATCCCCTTGTCGTGCGCCGCCCGCAGCGAGATCGCGTTGTCGAACGCGAGCGGGCCGTCGACGATCGCGCCGGTAAGCTGGCCGCGCTCGTCCATCTTCGCGAGCGCCGCCGCGTCGAGCGTCGAGCGCATCGCCGGATTGACGGTCTCGACCGCGCACAGCACGGCCACGCGCGGGCACGCCACGCCCAGCGCATGCGCGACGTCGATCGCGTTCTGCGTGATGGCCGCCTTCTGCGCGAGGTCCGGCTCGATGTTCACCGCCGCGTCGGTCAGGATGAACGGACGCGGATACGCCGGTGCCTCGATCAGGAAACAGTGGGACATGCGCTTGTCGGTGCGCAGCCCCGATTCGGCCGCGACGACCGCGCCCATCAGCTCGTCCGTATGCAGGCTGCCCTTCATCAGCGCGCCGGCACGGCCCGCCGCCGCGAGTTCCACCGCGCGGGCCGCCGCCGCATGGCTGTGCGGCACGTCCTCGATCGTCCACGACGACAGATCGACGCCCGCATCGTGCGCGACACGCAGCACCTTGTCGCGCGGCGCGACGATCAGCGGCTCGATCGCGGCCGCCAGCGGCGACTCGGCGAGTTCGGCCAGCGCGACGAGACTGGTTGCATCGCACGGATGCACGACGGCCACGACGAGCGGCGCTGCGTTGCGTGCCCGCGCGATCAGCCCGGGCCATGCGCCGTCCGCGCGCGGCAGCAGGCCGGGCAGGCACGCGCCGCCGCACGGATCCGGATGCCGATGCCCGTTCATGTCTGGAGCACGTAGGCGCCCGGCGCCGCCGCGAGCCCGGCGGCCGGCGCGCGGGCCGGCACGTCACCCGACGAGCGCGCATGCAGCCAGTCGCGCCAGCAGGTCCACCACGATCCGTCGACCGCGGGCGCGGCCGCGAGCCACGCCTGCGTCGCGAGTTCGAAGCACTTGCCCGGCGACACCGCCAGGTGAGCGCCCCAGTCGAGCAGGGCCAGCGCCAGCGACACGGGCGACAGCCCGAAGGTCATCGCGGCGACGTTGGCATGCACGGCGCGGTTCCATTTTTCAGCGGGTGTTGCCTCGGGCGCCGTGCATTGGCGCCGGTCGGGCGTCTGCCCGTTCCGATCCGACGGCTGCCTCGATTCGCGCACGAGCGGCGCGCGGATGACGGACGCTTTCATCGCATGTACATGCCGCCATTGATGTCGAATTCCGCACCGGTTGCGAAGGCGCCCGCGTCGGAACACAGGAACGCGACGAGCGCGGCGATTTCGTCGGGGTCGCCGAGGCGACCGGCCGGAATCTGCGGCAGGATCTTCGTGTCGAGCACTTCCTTCGGCACCGACTCGAGCATCGCGGTGGCCAGGTAGCCCGGGGCCACCGTGTTGACCGTGATGCCGTGCCGCGCAAGTTCGAGCGCCAGCGACTTCGTGAAACCGTGGATACCGGCTTTCGCGGCCGCGTAGTTCGCCTGCCCGTACGCGCCGCGCTCCCCGTTCACGGACCCGATGTTCACGATCCGTCCGAAGCCGGCGTCGATCATGCCGGGCACGAACGGCTTCGTCATGTTGAACAGGCCGTCGAGATTGGTGCGCAGCACCGCATCCCACATGCTCTTGGTCATCTTCACGAAGGTGGCATCGTGCGTGATGCCCGCGTTGTTGACGAGCACGTCGACGCGCCCGAATTCAGCCAGCACGCGTGCCGCGCAGTGCTGGCACGAGTCGTAGTCGGCCACGTCGACCTCGTACGCATGAAACGTGCGGCCCGCCTCGCGCTCGTGCGTGAGCCACGTCGCAACGTGGTCGTTGCGTTCGGTGTGCGACACCGCCACCGTCATGCCGGCCTCGTGCAGGCGGCGGCTGATCGCGGCACCGAGGCCGCCCATCCCGCCGGTGACGAACGCAACCCGCTCAGCGCGCATGATCGTGCTCCTGCGCCGCATGGCGGCCATCGAGACGCCGGACGTCCGCGGCCCCGTCGCCCGCGTCGACGGTTTCCGTGATGCCGAGCTCGAACGCGGCCATCCAGTCGCGCCACGGCATGCTCGCCTCGTTGACCACGGCCAGCCGCCCGAGATCGGGCCACCAGTCGGTCTGGTAGCGCGATAGCGCGCCAGTGCCGTAATCGCGCAACCACGTGCGCCACGCACTCGCGCTCTCGAACTGCCCGCGCATGCACAGCTCGGTGGCGTCCTGCCAGATCGCGACGGTCGCGATCGTGTAGTCGCGCATCACATGCCGGGCCGCCTCGCCGAACGCCGTCCACTCGTTCGTCGCGGTCAGCGCCTGCTGCAGGCCGCGCACCGCGTCGCGGTCCCGCTCGATGCGCCGCCCTGCCAGCGCGTGCCATTCGTGCTGCCAGTCGCGAGCCAGCACGGCCATGCGCAACGCGAGATCGCAACCCGCGCGGCAAGCGTCGTTCGGTGTGGTCAAAGCCTGGGGGCTCATCGTCTTCCCTCCTTCGATCCGGTCGGTGAATGGGCGTCCACTTCACTGTGCGGCCGTGGCGCACGGCACCCGTTGATCTGAGTCAAGCACGCGGAAACCCTGCTTCGTAGACTGGATTGCACTGGCGGATCACCCGTCGATGGAGCGATTCCGATGAGCTACAAAAGCCTGGTCGTACACCTCGATACGAGCGCCCGCGCGCATTCGCGTCTCGAGTTGGCGTTGCGTCTTGCCCGGCGCTTCGGTGCGCATCTCACCGGGCTGTTCGCGGTCTACACGCCGGAGCCGCATTCGTTCTACGTGATGGCCGGTTCCGCAGACTATTTCCGCGCGCACCGCGAGCAACGCGACGAGCGGCTCGGCGCACTGGAGCGCCTGTTCCATGCGGAAACCGCGCGGGCCAAAGTGCCGGCCACCTGGGTTCGCGCGGACGAGCGCGCGAATGTGGCCGTGCCGCGTGCCGCCCGTCTTGCCGACCTCGTGATTGCGGGCCAGAGCGACCCGAACGATCCCGAAACCTACATCGACGACCAGTTTCCGGAGAACCTCGTGTTGTCCGCCGGTCGGCCGGTGCTGTTCTGGCCGTACACCGGTGAATTCCCGTCAATCGGCGAACGGGTCTTCGTCGCCTGGGACGGCAGCCGCGAAGCCGCCCGCGCCGCGCACGACGCGCTCCCGTTTCTCGAGCATGCGAAGCGCACGACGGTCGTCGCCGTGGTCGACGGCGATTCGGAAGCGGCGACTACACGCATTCCGGCCGCCGACGCCGCGCTGATGCTGGCGCGCCATGCGCGCGACGTGAACGTGCTCGATATCGACACCGGTACCGGCGCGTCGGTCGGCGACACGCTGCTGTCGCGCGCTTACGAAACGGGTTCCGACCTGCTGGTCATGGGCGCGTACGGGCATCCGCGCTGGCATGAACTGATCATGGGAGGCGCCACGCGCACTGTGCTCGCGTCGATGACGCTCCCGGTGCTGATGTCGCACTGAATCGATCGATGCGTACGCTCGCGCTGCTCGTCGTCAATGCCGGTTCGTCGAGCGTGAAATTCGCGGTGTTCGCGTATCCGCCGCACGGGGATCCCGCGCGGCGGCCGCTGCACGAGGGTGAAGCGATCGAAACCGGCAACGGCGTGTCGATCCGCTTCGACGCCGCCCCGGGCGGCACGCTGCCGCTGCGCACGGGCGATCCATACCGCGCGGTGCTCGCGCAGGTCGCGATGTGGATCCGCGTGCAGCTGCCGCATATCGCGCTCGGCGCCATTGCACACCGTGTCGTGCATGGCGGTGCCCGGTACGTCGACCCGGTCGTCGTCGACGACGCGGTGCTCGACGCGCTTCGCACGCTGACGCCGCTCGCGCCGTTGCATCAACCGCACTGCCTCGATGCGATCGACGCGCTGCGCGACGCGTTTCCCGACGTGCCGCAGGTGGCCGTGTTCGATACCGCGTTTCATCACACACTGCCGCGCGCCGAGCAATTGCTGCCGCTGCCGCATGCATGGTTCGACCAGGGCGTGCGCCGCTACGGGTTCCATGGTCTGTCGTACGAATACCTGGCCGTCGCGCTCGACGAGCGGTTCGGCGCGCGTGCGCACGGCCGCGTGATCGCCGCCCATCTCGGCAGCGGTGCCAGCCTGTGCGCGATGCGCGGCCGCCGCAGCGTCGCGACGACGATGGGCTTCTCGGCGCTCGACGGGCTGATGATGAGCACACGCTGCGGAACCCTCGATCCCGGCGTGGTGCTGCACCTGCTCGAGGCCGGCAAGCTGTCCACCGACGCATTGGGCCACATGCTCTATCACGAGTCGGGCCTCAAGGGCGTGTCGGGCGCTTCCGGCGATCCGCGCGTGCTGCTGGCGTGCGAAGCCGCCGGTGATGCATGCGCCGGCGATGCGCTGACACTCTACGTCCACCGCATCGTGCGCGAAGCCGGTGCGCTCGTCGCGCTGCTCGGCGGCCTCGACATGCTGGTCTTCACGGCCGGCATCGGCGAGCACTCGGCCGTGTTGCGCGAGCGGATCTGCGCGGCGCTCGCCTGGCTCGGCATCGACATCGACGTGGGCGCGAACGCGGACCATGCGCAGGTCGTGTCGTCCGCATCGAGCGCGGTCACGGTTGTCGTCGAGCCGACCAACGAAGCGTGGATCGCCTCGCGCGCCGCGGTCGGGGTGCTGCGCGCCAACCGCGACGCTTGATCCAGATCAGCGCGATTGGCGCGCACGCGCCGATGATGATCTCATCCACCTCCGTTCAAGGGACATGCCATGTTCTCGAACATTCTGGTTGCACTCGACGGCAGCGACACGTCGTCCCGTGCACTCGACGCCGCGCTGGCTATCGCGTCGGAGACGGGTGCCCGACTGACTCCCGTCTACGTCGTCGATTTCCTGGTGCCGGCGTACGACATGTACGGCTACGACCCGTCGATCCTGGTCGACGCCTTTCGTGAAGAAGGGCTGCGCGTCACCGAGGACGCGGCGCGGCGCCTGAAGGCGCGCGACGTCGCCGGCACGCCGCAGATCTCCAACGTCGCGCCGGCAGGCGAAGACATCCCGCACCGGATCGTCAGTCTTGCCAACGAACTCGAGGCCGACCTGATCATCATGGGCACGCACGGCCGACGCGGCGTCCAGCGCCTCTTCCTCGGCAGCGTGGCCGAGCGCGTGCTGCGCCTGGCCACGTGCCCGGTGCTGATGATTCCGGCGGGCTGCCCGTCGGGCAAACCTGCCGAGACCACCGCCGCATCCACCGAAAAGGAGCCGTCATGAGCTACAAGACCCTGCTCGTCCACCTCGACGACAGCGAGCGCTGCGCGACCCGCGTCGACCTCGCGCTCGACCTCGCGGCACGCTGGAATGCGCATCTGATCGGCCTCTACGTGGTCTGCCAGGATCTCTTCGAACCGTTGCGGCGGCCCGACGAGCCGCTGAAGCTGGCCGTCTACGAGCGCCTGTGCGACCAGCGGCGCAAGGAGGCCGAAGAAAGATTCCTGATGGCCGCCGAGCGCGCGGGACGCAGCGTCGAATGGCAGGCGCCAACCGGCGACCCGACCGCCGCCGCCATTCTGCACGCGCGCCACGTCGATCTGCTGATACTCGGCCAGGAGGACCCGGACGATCGCATGACCTACGTGGCGCGTCATTTCGTCGAGGATCTCGTGATGGGCAGCGGCCGTCCGGCGATCGTCGTGCCCTACGCGGGCGACGTGCGGACGATCGGCGAGAACGTCCTGATCGGCTGGGACGGCGGGCGCGAAGCCGCCCGTGTGATGGCCGATGCGTTGCCGCTGCTCGCGCGCGCGCGCTTCGTCAACGTCGAGACGGTCGTGCGCGGTCAGCCCGATCCGGACAAGACGCCGGCGGGCGTCGACGTGGCCGCGTATCTCGAACGGCACGGCGTGCGCGCATCGTTCTCGACGACGCCGCGCGACCGGTCGGTCGGTGTCGGCGCGACGCTGCTGAACCGGGTAACCGACCTGCATGCGGATCTGCTCGTCATGGGCCTGTACAGCCATGCGCGCATGCACGAGCGCGTGCTGGGCGGTGCGACGCGCACCGTCCTCGAGACGATGACGGTACCGGTACTGCTGTCGCACTGACACCGCACGCAAGACGACGGGGCAGCCGCCCGCGGCTGCCCTCTTTCGTCACAACACGGCCGCACACGCGCCCTGCCCTTCACGCACGACCAGCACCGGCCGGTCCGCGGTGCGCACCAGCGATTCGGCGACGCTGCCGAGCACCGCGCGGCGCACGCCGCGGCGTCCGTGCGTGCCCATCACGATCAGGTCGGCGTCGCATTCCGCGGCAGCTCGCGCCAGCACGGACGAGACATCCTCGCCGCACGCGTCGATCGTGTGCGCGGTGCCGAGCACGCCGCACAGGCGAAACGCGGTCTCCGCGTCCGCCACCGCGATCGCGGCCCTGTCCGCATCCAGCCCCGCCGGATCGCGCTGGTCGATATAACCGCTGTCGACGTCCGTCAGTCGAGGCGCGTCCGATACCACGCACACGGCGACGATCAGGCCGCCTGAATCGCGGACGAGCGCGATCGCCTCGTCGAGCGCCAGCCGCGAACTGCGGCTGCCGTCGAGTGCCGCGAAGATCCTTGCATACATGATGCCTCCCTGGTGCCGTCGGGTTTCGACCGGCATGCCACACCAGTCTGGGCCCGACGCGCGTCATCCGGTTGACGCCGGTCAAGCCGGCACGGCAACCGGCATACGCATCGGTCTCGATTGGCGAACGCAGACAAAACGCGCACAATTTCGGGCGACATCACCGTTTCGGCCCGCCCCGCGTTTCGTGCCTCGCGCCCGGCCAGCCGCCCGCCAGCCGCCGGAAAAATCCGTCAGGATGAACGGCCATGACAGTCAATGCGCCCTCCTTCAAGGCCGGGCCGGATCCGCGCAGGATTCGGCCTGCGCGATACGCGACCCTGGCCGCGCTGCTGACGCTGGCGCTCGGCCTGGCTGCGTCATTTGCCTGCGCCCGGCATCTACAGACCCGGGGGCAGGAAGCCGCCCAGGCACGCTTCGCGCAATCGGCGACGCTTGCGACGGCCGACCTCCGGCGCAGCCTCCTCGGCGCCGCTACCGTGTTGCGCGGCGCGCGCGGCTTCGCATCGACGCTGGCCATGCCTCAATCCGGCGACGCATGGCACCGCTACCTCGCCAGTCTCAATCTGGACGGTTTGCAGTCGCCCGTCCGCAGCGTTGGAAGAATCGAGCCGAGCGCCGACGACGACAATCAGGCGACCCGGCGGGCGCTGCAGCGCGCGGCGGAAACCGGCAAGACCGCGCTGGCCGCGAACGCAATCCAGGACAGCGCGGACACGACGATCGCCCGCACGGCGCTGACGCTGTATCTGCCGATTTATGCGAACGCTGAAGACGGGGCTTCGTCCGGGCCGCAGCATGCGCGCGCGACCGGATATGTTTATGCGGCGCTCGATCCGGAGCGTCTTGTCGATCCGTCGGTCCTGGATCGTCTGCACATGAAAATCACGGCCGACAACCCGGCGGCCCCCATCTATTCCGGCGGGTTCAGCGGCGACGACGCCACCACCGCCCGCGACATGCTCACGCGAACGGATACGTTGACGTTCGGCGGCACACCGCTCTCGCTGCGCTACAGTGCGCCGCCCGCCGATACGGCCGGATCCGCGATGGCCGTGATGGTGGCCGGAATCGCGCTGTCGCTGATACTGGCCGCCCTCGTTCGGCAGGCCGCCGTCAGGCAAATGTCGGGCGCCGTCCCCGGCGGCGAAGGCCAGCCGACCGAGGCCCGGATGATGGGCATCATCCGGTCATCGATGGAAGCGATCATTACCGTCGATGAAGGCCAGACGATCGTGATCTTCAATCCGGCCGCGGAACGCGTGTTCGGCGTCTCGGCGATGGAGGCGATCGGCGCGCCGCTCGCCCGCTTCATCCCCGAGCGCTTCCGCGCCGCGCACACGCGGCACGTCGAACAGTTCGGCGTGACGGGCGTCACCGAGCGGCAGATGGGACAGCAGCGCGTGCTGTTCGGCCTGCGCGGCGACGGTTCGGAGTTTCCGATCGAGGCGTCGATCTCGCAGATTCGCGACGGCACGGGCAAGCTGTACACGGTCATGTTGCGCGACGTCACCGAGCGCGTCCGGGCGGAAAATGCCCTCAAGCAGTCACGCGAGGAACTGCGCGACCTGTCCGCCAACCTGCAGAATGTGCGCGAGGAAGAAAAAACGCGGATTGCGCGTGAACTGCACGACGACCTCGGCCAACAACTCACGGCGCTCAAGATGGATCTCTCCGCCGTCGAACTGGGGCTCGCGGGCGTCGTCGCCCCTCACACCGGCGTGCGCGAGCAGTTGGGCGGCATGCATCGCCTGATCGATTCGACCGTGGCGTCGGTTCGACGCATTGCGGCCGATCTGCGGCCGGTGATGCTCGATGACCTGGGCCTCATCCCGGCGATCGAGTGGCTGGTCAATGATTTCACGCATCGCTACCGGATCACGGTCGACCGGGACATCGCCCCCGTCGATACCGCGTTCACTAGCACCGGTGCCACGACGCTGTTCCGCATCGTGCAGGAAGCGCTCACCAATGTCGCGCGCCACGCCGATGCGACGCAGGTGACGCTCGCCTTGAAAGTGGAAGACGGCTACTGCGTGCTGCGCATCGCGGACAACGGCCACGGCGCCCCGGAGAACACGCACGACGAGCGCGATCGTCCGTCGTTCGGGCTGATCGGCATCCGTGAACGCGCGCACATGCTCGACGGCACGGTGACGATCGACAACCGGCCCGGAACGGGGTTCACGATTACCGTGGCGCTACCGCTTCATGCCATCCAGCAAGGAGATGTGCTGTCATGATCAGGGTACTCATCGCCGACGACCACGCCCTCGTCAGGGACGGCCTGCGGCACATCCTGCAGAGCGCGAGCGGCTTCGAAGTCGCGGGCGAAGCGAGCGACAGTGCATCCACGATCGCGCTCGTGCGGGACACCCCCGCGAATGTCCTGGTGCTCGACCTGTCGATGCCGGGCCGAAACGGCGTCGAACTCATCAAGCAGATCAAGGACGAGAAACCGGCATTGCATATCCTCGTGCTGACAATGCATGCCGAGCAGCAATACGCGGTGCGCGCGTTCCGCGCCGGCGCGTCCGGCTACATGACCAAGGAGAGCGCGAGCGCCGAGCTGGTGGCGGCGCTGACCAAGATCGCGGCCGGTGGCGTCTACGTCAGCCTGACGATGGCCGAGCAGTTCGCGCAGAGCCTGAACGAGCCGGCCGATCTCCTGCCGCACCAGCGCCTGTCCGATCGCGAGTTCGACGTGTTCCGGCGCGTCACCACCGGCGAGTCGATCTCCGAGATCGCGGAAGCGCTTTGTGTCAGCGTCAAGACGGTCAGCACGTACAAGACGCGGATACTCGAGAAGATGCAGATGCCGAACGACACGGCGCTCGTGCGCTATGCGATGCGTCACAAGCTGTTCGACGACCCGGACGATCTCTGATGCGGCTCCGGCGCACGACCGGTGCGCCCCCGCGTCGCCCCGCCAGGATGCCGCGCCTCTGTAGGAAACGTCCTACAACCCTTCCGCGTGTCCTACCGCATCTTCAATTGCGGCTGATTTCCGTCGCGGCGCGCGCCGTCCATACTGCGTATCAAGAAAAACAAGCAAGCGTGCCTCCCGGAGCAAAGGCCGCATCACCATCGAGACCGGCGTACCGGTCTCCTGGCCCTCCGGTGTGGTTCCCCATCAGGTAGGCGGCAGACGCCGGGGCCGCCGATACGACGGCCAGCGCGAACCTGCACGACAGCGATTCGCCGCCGCCCCAAGCACTGGAGCCGATCATGCAGAGCCATGCCGAAGTCTCGCCGACCATGCCGTTACGCCCGTTCATTCCGCTGCATCCCGTCGAACGGGTGGACCAGCCGAAGCGCGCCGCGTCCCGTTGCTCGACGTGCGCGTTGCGTACCGTCTGCATGCCGGCCGACCTTTCGCCTGACGATTTCGCGCGTGTCGACGCGATGATCTGCACGACGCGGCACGTCCGGCGCGGTGAAACGCTGTTTCGCGCAGGCGACACGTTCAACAGCATCTATGCGGTCCGGACCGGGTCATTCAAGACCATCGTGATGCATCGCGACGGCGACGAGCAGATCACCGGCTTCCAGATCGTCGGTGAATCGCTCGGGCTCGACGGCGTGCACACCGGGCACCACAACGGCGACGCGATCGCGCTAGAGGACAGCACCGTCTGCATCATTCCGTTCGGCCAGCTCGAGCAGATGTGCCGCGAAGTGCGGCCGATGCAGCATCACGTGTACCAGATGATGAGCGGCGAAATCGTCCGCGAATCCGCGCTGATGCTGCTGCTCGGCACGATGACCGCCGAACAGCGCGTGGCCGCGTTCCTGCTGAACCTTTCCACCCGCTTCAAGGCGCGCGGCTACTCGGCCGCCGAGTTCGTGCTGCGGATGACGCGCGACGAGATCGGCGAATATCTCGGGATGAAGCTCGAAACCGTCAGCCGGATGATGTCGAAGTTCCAGCACAAGGGGCTCGTCGCGGCGCAAGGCAAGCAGATCCGCATCGTCGATCCGGAAGGCCTTGGGCAAATCTGACCTCGCTGTGTGCGGCGGGCGCATCAGCCGCGCATGGCGAGCACCGCCGCCCCCGACAAACGCCCGGAGCGCAAGTCGTCGAGCGCACGGTTCGCGTCGGTCAGCGCATAGCGCACGGCCTCGACCCGCAGCGGCATCGTATCGGCGACCCGCATGAATTCGACCGCATCCGCGCGCGTCAGGTTGGCGACCGACACGATACGGCGCTCGCCCCACAGCCACGCGTACGGAAAGCCCGGTATGTCGCTCATGTGGATGCCGCCGCATACGACGATCCCGCCTTTGTCGACCGCGCGAAGCGCTGTCGGCACCAGTGCCCCCACCGGCGCGAAGATGAGCGTGGCGTCGAGCGCCTCGGGAGGCGCTTCGTCGCTGCCGCCGGCCCACGCGGCACCGAGTGAACGCGCCAGCTGCTGCGCCACGGTATCGCCCGGCTTCGTCAGCGCAAACACCTTGCGTCCCTCGATATGCGCGACCTGCGCGACGAGATGCGCTGCCGCACCGAAGCCGTAGATGCCGATGCGCCGTGCATCGCCCGCCATGCGCAAGGTTCGATAGCCGATCAGGCCGGCACACAGCAGTGGCGCGGCTTCGAGATCGGTGTAGCGCTGCGGCAGATGCACGCAATACCGGTGGTCGGCGACGGTGCACTCCGCATAGCCGCCGTCGATCGTATAGCCGGTGAATCCCGGGCTGTCGCACAGATTCTCACGGCCCGTCGTGCAATACGCGCAATGGCCGCACGTCAAGCCGAGCCACGGCACACCGACGCGGTCGCCCACGACGAAGCCCGTCACGCCCGCGCCGAGCGCACGCACCGTGCCGACGATCTCGTGCCCCGGGATCAGCGGCAGCTTCGGATGCGCAAGCTCGCCGTCAACGACGTGGAGATCGGTCCGGCATACGCCGCATGCGTGTACGTCGATCAGCAACTGGCCCGCCGCCGGCAACGGGTCCGGCACGCGCGCCTCGCGCAGATGCTGTGTCGTGCCGTCAAACATCATCGCAAACATGCTCGCCTCCCCGCGCACGCATGTTCGTGCGCGTCACCTCTCCACGCTAGTCGCTCCGCGCCCCGAACGCATGGCCCGGTGACGGGCGCTTGATGTGGGTCAACGGCGGACAGACGGTTGCTGACACGATGAAGTGACATGACGCCCCCCGTGTGGCGACCAGGAGATGATCGAATGGTATCCGTTCCCCCACTAGCCGCAAGCGCCCACCCTGAAGCACATCTGAGGTCGCTGCTGGCCTACGCGGTGCTGGCCCCGTCCAGCCACAACTCGCAGCCGTGGCGGTTCATCGTCGACGGCCCCACGATCGCGGTCTGCGCGGATCGCGTGCGCGCGTTGCCCGTCATCGATCCGTTCGATCGCGAGCTGCTCATCAGCTGCGGTGCGGCCCTGCTCAACCTGCGCGTCGCGCTCGATCACGCCGGGCTCGCCCACACGATCAGCACGTTCCCGTCCGACATCGATCCCGATCTGCTGGCGCTGGTCCGGGTGTGCGACGACGGCTATTCCGACGCGTCGCTCGGCGCGCTGTTCGATGCGATTCCGGAGCGCGTCACGACGCGTGCGCCGTTCGAATCGACGGCTGTTCCGGACACGCTGCAGCGCGAGCTGATCGCGGCCGGTGTCGCGGAAGGCGCCGAGATCACCTGCGTCGACTCGATCGCGCATCGCGCACGGGTGGCCGAGCTGGTTGCAGAGGCCGATCAGGAGCAGTTCGCGGACCCGCGCTTCAGGCGCGAACTGGCGAGCTGGATCGATCCGCGCCGCCACGTCGACGGCATGCCGGCGTTCGCGGCCGGCGTGCCGACGCTGCTGGACTTCGCGGCGCCCGTCGTGACGATGGCGGTACGGACGTTCGATCTCGGTAACGGACTGGCCGCGCTGCATCACCAGCTCGTCGGCGCGTCGCCGTTGGTCGTATGCATCTCGACCGTGCGCGACGATCGCGACGCGTGGCTCGCCGCCGGACAGGCGCTGGAGCGCGTCCTGCTCGTCGCGACGCGCGCAGGCTATACGGCGTCGTACCTGAACCAGCCGATCGAGACGACCGAGCTGCGCGCCCACCTGCGTCACATGCTCGGGCTGCACGGCGAACCGCAGTTGCTATTGCGTGTCGGGCACGGCCCGCATACGCCGCACTCGCCGCGTCGCCCGCTCGACGAAGTCGTTTCGTGATCGCGCCCGGCGGCACGGCGCGGCCTTTCTGATCCGGACGAGGAAAAAATCATGAACCTCCTGCGTTGCGCCGCCTTCTGCGTGACCGTCACGGCGGCCAACCCGGCCGCCGCGCAGACGGCCGTGCCCGAGCCGACCGATCTCGTCAATGCGCAGCACTGCATGTTCTGCCACACGTCCGACATGACGTTCCTCGGGCCGTCGTTCCACGACATCGCGCAGCGCTACCGCGGCGATCCGGCCGCCGCGCCTGAACTGGAACGCAAGCTGCGCGTCGGCGGCCGCGTGCACTGGGGCGACACGCCGATGCCATCCGCCGAGGATCGCGGCGGCCCGCTGTCCGCCGACGACGCGCACCAGCTCGTGCAATGGGTGCTGAGCCAGTAACCGGCCCGCCAGCCAGCCGCTCATGTCGACCGTCGTCAAACGCGTTCCCGTCGGTACCGCGCGAGGTGGAGTGCGCCGCCGTGCCGCAGCCGGCCTGACGTCGGCGGCCGCGCCCGGCAAACGCGCTCGCACACGGCCCGATGCGATCGTCGGCAACGACCGCGTCCAGCGCATCCCGCATCGCGCGCCGCGTCTCGCCAACCGTCCGGACTGCACGCCCGCCGACGACGATGCCACCCTCCTGCAGCGCGCGGGCATGCGCGGCATCCGGCTGCAACTCGACTACTGGAAGGCCGAGGAACGCCTGCAGAACGAACGCATCGGCCATGCCGTCGTGATCTACGGCAGCACGCGCATCGTTGCCCCGGCCGTCGCGAACGCGCGGCTGAACGAAGCCAATCGCCTGCTCGCGGCGCGGCCGCACGATGCGGGCCGGCGTCACGCCGTCGCGGCGGCGAGCCGGCTCGTCGAGCACAGCGTGTATTACCGCGTCGCGCGCGAATTCGGGCGCATCGTCGGCCACGCCGACCGGTGCACGCGCGCCGCGCGGCTCGCCATCGTCACCGGCGGCGGCCCGGGCATCATGGAGGCCGCCAATCGCGGCGCATACGAGCGCGGCGCGCCGAGCATCGGCTTCAACATCGAGCTGCCGCGCGAACAGGCACCGAATCCGTACATCACGCCCGGTCTCTGCTTCCGGTTTCACTATTTCGCGATCCGCAAGCTGCACCTGCTCGAACGCGCGAAGGCGGCGGTATTCTTCCCCGGCGGCTACGGCACGTTCGACGAGCTGTTCGAAGTCCTGACGCTGCTGCAGACGCGCAAGATCCCGCCGCTGCCGGTCATCCTCGTCGGCGAAGCGTACTGGCGCCGCGCGGTGGATCTGGCCTTCCTCGCCGACGAAGGGATGATCGCTCGCGCCGATCTCGACCTGTTCACGTACTGCGAATCCGCCCCGGACATCTGGCACGCGATCGGCGGCTGGTATGCGCGGCGGCGCACGGCGCGGCCGGTGCGCCGCCGCACGACGCCGAAGCCGAAGCCGAAGCCGAAGCCGAAGCCGAAGCCGAAGCCGCAATGAACCGGCCGCTTTCCGCCCGCGTTGCCCACCTGTTCCCGGGCTTCACCATGCTCGCGAACTACCGGCGCGCATGGTTCTCGCGCGATCTCTATGCGGGCATCGCGCTGTCGGCCGTGCTGGTGCCCGTCGGCATGAGCTATGCCGAGGCGGCCGGCCTGCCCGCCATCACGGGGCTCCATGCGTCGATCGCCGCGTTGCTCGCGTATGCGCTGCTCGGCCCGAGCCGGATCCTCGTCCTCGGCCCGGATTCGGCACTGGCCGCGCTGATCGCCGGCGCCATCGCCCCGCTCGCCGGTCACGATCCGCAGCGCGCCATCGCGCTCGCCGGCGCGCTGGCGCTGTTGGCCGGCACGATCTGCATCCTGCTCGGCGCGCTCCGCCTCGGCTTCGTCACCGATCTGCTGTCGCGTCCGATCCAGTACGGCTACCTGAACGGCATCGCCATTGCGCTCGCGATCGGCCGGTTGCCGGAACTGCTGGGCATGCCGGTATCGGGCGGCGACGTGTTCGCCAGCGTGCCGCGCATCGTGCAGGCGCTCAACGCACACCGGTTTTCCATTGCCGCGACCGCGCTCGGCATCGGTACGCTCACCACCATTTTTCTGATGAAACGCATGATGCCGCGTGCGCCCGGCGTCTTGATCGCGGTGCTGGCGGCAACCGTCATCGCGCAGGTGCCGCGGCTGCACGGCGTGGCCACGATCGGCGCCCTGCCTGCCGGTGCGCCCGTGCCGCATCTGCCGGCCGTCTCCGTCGCCGATCTGGTCGCGCTTGCGTCCGGCGCGATCGCCGTAGCGCTGGTGTCGTTCGCCGACATCAGCATGCTGTCGCGCGCACTGTCCACTCGCGCGGGCGACACACCGGACCGCAACCAGGAACTGGTCGCTCTGGGCGCCGCCAATCTGCTGGCCGGCGTGATGCACGGGTGCGCGGTCAGCAGCAGCGCATCGCGCACGCCCGTCGCGATTGCCGCCGGTGCGCAAAGCCAGGTCACGAATCTGGTCGCGGCGGCCTGCATCGCGCTCCTGCTCGCCGCCGCCCCGGCGCTGCTGACCCTCGTCCCGCGCGCGGCGTTGGCCGCCGTGGTGATCTACGCGGCGTTCGGCATCGCGGACGTCCGCAGCGTCGTGCGGCTGTACCGGATGCGCCGCGGCGAATGCCTGATTTCGGTGCTGTGCTTCGCAGGCGTGATCGGCATGGGCGTCGTGCCCGGCATCCTGCTCGCCAGCGCGCTGTCGCTGCTGTCGTTCGTGTGGCGCGCGTGGCATCCGTACGATGCGGTGCTGGGCCGGCTCGCCGGCGTGCGCGGCTATCACGACGTCGCGCGGCATCCGGACGCCGTGCCGATACCGGGACTCCTGCTGTTCCGCTGGGATGCGCCGCTCTTCTACGCGAACGTCGAGATTTTCTGCGAGCATCTGCACGCGGCGATCGCGAAGTCCGCGCCACCGGTTGCGCGCGTCGTCATCGCGGCCGAGCCCGTCACCGATATCGACATCAGCGCCGCGGACCGGCTCGTGATGCTGGGCGAGGAACTCCGGGAACGGAAGATCGCGCTGGACTTCGCGGAAATGAAGGGCCCGGTGAAGGATCGCCTGCGCGCCTACGGGCTGTTCGACGTGTTCGGTCGCGCCAGTTTCTTCCCGACCGTGACCGACGCCGTCGCGCATCATGTCGGGCGGCAACGCAGACATGCACGCGACGACGAACCGGTCCCGCGCGCGGCGCTGCCGCGTGCCACCCGTGATCGGTCGGACGGCTAGGCACGTCGATGTCGATGCACACGCGATGCGACGCCGGCTGCGTCGCGTGGCGAACGAAACGCCGGCACCCGTGCGACACGTGCACGGGCGCCGCGACCTCACACCGTGAACGTGTTCGACTTCCTCATTTCGACCCACGTCATCCCGACGCGCAGCCCGTCGATCGCGGCTTCGCGCTCGGTGCCGTGGGTCCGGCTGTGCGCGAACGTACGCTCGCACGCGCCCTCCGGCGACACCAGCGTCACGTGGATCCTGCAACGATAGCCGCCCGTTCCGGCGACGATCGTCTCGATCGCCACCGACCAGTCCGCGTCGTGCACCTCGCCTGACAATGTCATTTGATTCCCCTTTCCGCGCGCACTGCGCATCCGGTTGCCGCTTGCCGGCGTTACTCGACGACCAGATCGTCGACGACGGCGCGCACGCCGCGCGCCGACCATGCCGCCCCGCGCACGGCCTTGCGCTCGGAGAACGAGCCGACCTTGCCGGACAGCCGCACCGTGCCGTCGCGCACCTCGATCGCGATGTGCTTCGCCTCGCGCTCCGCATGGCGCATGATCGCGCGCTTGATGTTGCCGCCGATGTCGGCCGAACCGATCGTCCCCTGCACCGCGATATGGTCGGTCACGCCGGTCACGCTGCGCATCTGCGAGATCGCCCGCACGGCGAGGTGGCTCTGGTACGCCCATTCGACCCTGCCGGACAGCGTGATCCAGCCGTGTTCGACCTGCACCTTCACCGCGTCGTCGTGCAGCCCGACCGTCCAGTGCAGCACCGAACGCACCGCGTTCGCGATGTCCTCGTCGGTGCGGACGTCGTCGTCCGGCAGATGCACGGTCATGTCGACGACGAGCGCCTTGACGCCGGCCACGCGGTTCGCCGCCCGCTCGATCGCCAGCTTCTCCGCATAGCTCGGCGGATGACCCGAGAGCGTCACGATCCGGTTGACCACCTCGACACCGATACGTGTCGCGTCGATCGCCGGGTCGGACTCCAGTTCGTCCTGAACGTCCTGCTTCAACTGCTTGTCGGTCTTCATCGCCTGCACTCCTGTGAGCCGCGGCGCGCCAGTCCGCCGCACATCTCCAGAGTTGCACACGCGCGGCCGGGGATCGCTGATGCAGGTCAACGGACGCCGCCCGACGCGCAGACGGAGCGCTCCCGCGCCGGCGGCACCGGATCGAATGCGCAGGCGTTCGCGCGACCGCCACAATGAAACGGCGCGCGGATCGCTCCGCGCGCCGGTATCTCCGTTCGGACGACGCGTGCCCGCATCGCCCGCTGCCTGCTCTCCGATCAGCTGATGGCCAGTTTCTTCTGCGCGACCGGCGCCTTCTTCGGGAGCGTCAGCGACAGCACGCCGTCCTGGTAAGTCGCCGTCGCGTTCGCGTCGTCGATCTCGCCCGACAGCGAGAACGAGCGGCTGATCGCACCGCTGTAGCGCTCGCGCCGGATCACGCGTTCGCCCTCCTTCTGCTCCTGGTTGCGCTCGATCTTCGCGTGGATCGATACGGTGCTGCCCGTCACCTGGACGTCGATGTCGTCCTTGGCGACGCCCGGCAGTTCCGCGTTGACCTTGTACGCCTCGTCGCTTTCCGTCACGTCGATCTTCATCGAGGCCAGATCGGGCTCGTCCGTCAGCGTCATTCCGCGCAGCGGCCTGAACAGCCCCTGAAACAGGTCGGCGACGGGTTCGATCGAAAACGGATCGTAACGCGTGACATTGCTCATGGTTCGCACTCCTTGAACGATAGACAAGCGGCCCGCGCGTTCGTCCCGCCCGCGCGACGCCATGATGGAGACCGGATTGGCGCGGCACCGTGTGCCGCACAACGGACGAACGATCATCAGGATTCCAGTGTAAGTGCCCGTATCGGCACGCGCTTGATGCGCGTCAACGACTGCGGGCGCTCACGTGCAGAACCGGAAATAGCCGCTGTGAAGCAGAATCGGCCGCCCGCCCATCTCCTCGAGCAGGCAGCGTGCGGCGCGCTCGATCGCGGGACGGTGGCGGGCAAACGCATCCACGAGATCCTGCTCGCACGGCGACGCCGCGCGGAAGTGATCCTCCAGCGCTTCCGCGGTAATCGCGCAGCGCACGCGGTGGCCTTCGACCAGCGCCGGAAAGGTCAGTGCCGGATCCAGGCCGCAATACGTCGGATGTTCGGAAGGAAACGAGATCTGCATGATGGCCACCTCGGCAGGTTGCGCACGGGCAGGCGCCGGCTGGCGGCGCTGCGTGCATGGCGGCCCTACGCCGCCGCCGCGGCCGGTGCGGCGTCGGTGCCGCGCATGAGCAGGACCGGGCAGCTCGATCCGCGCAGGAACCGTTCGGCGACGCTGCCGAGGAACAGCCGCCGGACCCCGCGCCGCCCGTGAGTGCCGACCACCGCGAGATCGATCGACCGCTCGGCGACGTAGCGCTGCAGCCGTTCGGCGACACTCTCGCCCAGCTCGGTCTCGACGAGTTCCGTCTCGCCGTTGACCGCAGCATGCGCGATGGTTCGTTCGACGTGTCGCAGGACCGACGCGCCGTCGCGCCGGATCTCGTCGAGCAATGCATCCGGGTCCAGGCGCCCGCTGTAAGTGATCAGCAACGACTTGTCGACGACGAAAACGGCGAACAGGCGCGCACCGCACGAGCGCGCCACCTTCAAGCCCTCGTCGAGCGCGCGTTGCGATGAAGGGCTGCCGTCCACGGCGACCATGATGTTCGTGTACATACCGACCTCGCTGGATGACCCGATGCGCCGGCGGCGTTCGGCCTGGTTTTCATCATCGGCGTTCGCCGGAAACGGGCGTTGACGGAGGTCAACGGTTCGGAATCACGCGGAAACCGGCAGACGCACGGACGCGAGACGCCGGATCATCGCGGCACGACCGGCGCCGTCGGCACGTCGGACGAACGCGCCGGGTTCCCGTATGACCGGAAGCCTCGCTCGATGTCGAGGATCTTCGCCGCGCACGCGTCGTACCGCCAGCCCGGGCCGCCGTCGCTGGCGTACATGCCCTTGCACATCGCCTTGAGCCGGATCATCGACGCGCCGCCCGACGTCGTTCGGGAGGCCCACAGATACACTTCTCCGGCCAGAATCGGCGCCGCCGTTTCGATCGTGTCCGCATCGGCGCGCGTGATCCGGGTCGACGAATGCGCTTCGACGTAGCCGCGTGCGAAGTGCCATGCGCGGTCGCATTCGGCAGGCGTCGAACACTGCAGCACCGCGGCCTGGCGCGTCGCGAACAACTGCGTTTCCGTCGACCGGAAGGCCGCGTTCCGTTCCGCGCCGGCGCACGCGGCCAATGCAAGGAGCACGCCGAGCGCCCATAACCGTTGGTTCATCACCCTGCCCCGCAACGCATCGCGTTCCGCCCGCCAGCGGGCGGCATGAACACGCCCGGCGCGAATCCGGCCCCGTCGCCGCCGCCATCCCGCATGCGGCGCGCAGTGGCGTGCGGCATCGCGCGAGCGCTCGACTCGACTGTATGGCCTGCGTGGGGAATGCGGTTGACCTGCGTCAATGGCCGGCCCGGGCGACGCGGGCCGCGAACCGGAATGCTGTCGATGCCGCACCGATGCCTGGGCGCACGCACCCGTCCGTGCGCGCAGTCGCGATGCCCGCGTCGTCATCGCGGCCGATGCGATCGCACTCGGCGACGCGCGCCGCCGCTCACTCGAACCGGCAGGCCGCGCGCGGCAGCGCCGCCAGCGTGTCGCTCGACAGTTTCAGAATGCCGTCGAAATTGGCCTGGTTGTCCGCCGGGCAGAAAGCCGCGAGCGTCATGCCGTCCGGGCGCGTGTACTCGACATTGAACACGGCCTTGTTCAGCGCGATGAAGCTCGCGTAGTCGCCGCACTCGTGGAACCTGTTGCATTGCTCGTTGAGCGCCCAGTCGGCCACTTTCGCCATCGCGGCAGCAATACCCGAGCCGTTCTTGAGGCCCATCGACATCCCGCGATCGTGCGCGGCGGCGATCAGCGCCGTGTTGTACCGCAGCTGATCGTCACGCGTCAGCGGAAAGCCCGTCTCCTGGCGATAGCTGTCGTCGAGATCCGGCTCGATGCCGTCGCAGCCCTTTTTCTTCGCCTGGTCGAGCCGCGCCAGCATCAGCGGCATCAGGATCGCGGTCTGGCGGATGTCCAGCCAGCGTTCGTGATCCTCATACCCTTCGACGGGGTTGCCGAGCACGCTGTCCGGAAACTTGCCGGCATCGCCACGCGTGTCCTCGCGCCCGCCCACCTCCATGTAGCAGACCACATAGATGCCCTTCGCCTTCAGGCGCTGGATCGTGCCGGCATCGGTCAGCTCCATGTCGACGTCGAACATCTTGCGCGGGTTGTTCACGCCGTCCAGCACCGTCTCGTTGATCCGGTTGCCGTCGATCTGCCATTGCCAGCTCGTGCCGGGCACGAGCGGTTTCCACGCGGCGCCCTGCGAGGCGCGCACGGAAGTGGCCGCGAATGCGCTGCCGGGCGCGGACGAATCGGAGTCGCCTCCGCACGCCGCGAGCAGCAGCATCAGCACGAATGAAGCGAACGATCTTGCGGACATGGCGAATCCCTTGCCTGTTGGGCGGCTTGTCAGGATGCGAGGGTGCGAGGGAGACACGTGCAGCGGAATGCGGGCGATGCATCTGCCGATACTGCGGTGGTGCGCGAATGCGCGAGGTACGTGCGGATGGTAGGCGGGAACACTGCGCCCATCTGTTCCGATTTGTCGATTTTTGTGGGCATGGTGGGGCGCCGGCAAGCCGTCAACCTCGTGATGGTCAAGAACCGCCGACGCGCGGCGGCCGCAGCCGGAAAAATCGGATTTTTTGCATTGAACACCGTTAACGCATCAAAAGCAAAAATAAAATGACTTTGATTTCCAGAACCAAAAATGGAACCGATGTCACGATATTTTTATTTACATCATTTCAACCACTCCAATGAATTATTCAATTCATGAAGGCAATTCGTGGATGCCACCTCCATCTCTTCAATCCATTTTCACGGCGACACGAGCCTCCTCCCCGAGACCCGCCACACAAGCCGATATCAGCCATTCATTTCATGACATCGCGCTCTTTTTCGACAACCATCAGCCTCATCATTCAAATGAAATCAACAATGAATAAATCGATTGAATTTGTTTGACAATCAAACGCAAGGATAATTAAAGTCGTCGCCGACGATGCGCGGGTCGCCTCTCGATTCGCGCAATCCCCCACCATCACCAGGGCAAGCAAGGCGATGAATTCAATTGATGGCAGCACCGCGGGCGGGACCCGCGTCGAGCCCAACGGCGCCCGCCACCGGCCACTCCGGATACGCCGCGGAACGGTGGCGGACACATCGGGAATCTGCGCGCTGTTCGAACGGGAATACGGCGACTCGTCGCACCCCTGTCTCGATGCGGGCTACGTGAGGCGCGCCGTCTCGAACAAATCGGAGCTGTGGTTTGTCGCCGAAGAGGAGACGCAAGCCACGATCGGTTGCATGAGCGTCAGCTACAACGCGCAGAATCGCTCGTGGGAATACGGCCGCGCGATGATTTCCCGGCACCATCGTCACCTGGGCGTCCTGTCGGCGCTGATGCAATCCGCGATCGACACGTTGCCGGCCGCGGATCACGACCTGGCGTTCGCGATTGCCCGCACCGATATCGCGCTGCGTGCGTTGCTGCGTCATCTCGACGGCGTCGTGGTCGGACACGACGGGTCACCCGACAGCGCGCACGGCGTGCGTGAACATCACGTCATCGCGCTCGAGAAATTCCGCTCGCCAAGCTTCAGGCATTGCCTGCCGCTTTCCCCAATCTTCCGCGAGTCCGACATCCTGCGCGGCGCGATCTTCGAGCCGCTCGGTGTCGCCGGTACGCCGGCACCGTATCCCGATACCTGTTTCTGGGGGCATGGGCACGAGTGCGCGGACGACTTCACGTTTCGTGTCGACGAGCGGGCCGATGCGATCTATCTCTGCCAGCATGCAGGCGGCCCGTTCATGGCCGAGCGCGACGTCACGGCCGACCTGCTGCGTTTCCTGAAACGGCGCGGCACGACGGCCTATGTCGGCGCGATCGTGCTCGCCGACAAGCTGACCCTGGTCAAGGCGATGCTCGAAGCCGGCTTCCGCATCACGGCCTATTTGCCGGCGTGGCACTGGAGCCGCGGCGCGCGCTACGACTGCCTGCTGCTCGCCCGGCGCGACAACGGGTTCGCGAGCAAGAACGGACTCGACGCACACATCGACGGGCTCGATGCCGCCTACCGCGAGATCGGCCAACGCATCCTGTCCACCTGAGATCCGCGCCGGCCACGCGCCGCGCCCCCCATCAATCCACTTAATCGAGGTAGCACATGACCCAAGACGAATGGCGCTCGGTCAAGGCAATATTGCCGAACGGACCCACCGGACACCTGACGCTCGCGCTCTGGTTCGCCGATGTCGCATTGCTTGCCGCTGCGTGGGTGCTCTGGCTCGCCGGCGGGCCCGCACGCATCGCCGCGCTCGTCCTCGCCACGCTCGCGCTGATTCATCTCTATCTGATCTTGCACGAGGCACTGCACAACGCCGCATCGCGTACTCGCGCGTGCAACGAGGCCATCGGCCATCTCTGCGGATGGATCATCGGATTGCCGTACCTGCCGCGGCGCAGATCGCATCTGGGCCATCACGCGTGGACCGCGCACCCGACACGGGATCCGGAGAATCGCAAGATGATCCAGAAGTTTTCCGTGATGACGGAACGCGGCGCGCGTACGCTCGAATTCATCTGGCGGCACTGGATCCCGATGATGGCGTTCAATCATTTCCTCAGCCACTGGATCGCACCGTTCCTGCACCGCGATACGCCTGCGCATCGCGCGAAATCGAATACCGAGATCGCATTCAGCGCGCTCTACCTGGCCGGCTATGCGGCGGTCGGCGCGCTGGCGTATCGTGCGGGCGTGCTCGGCAGCCTCATCGCGTTCTCGACGATCCTGTGGATCGTGTTGCTGATGGCCGTCGAGCTGCTCAACCTTCCGCATCACGCCGAGATCCCGCTGCTGGCCGACGACGCGGCACGCCCGCCGCTCTGGGAGCAGGACGTGGTGTCGCACAGCTGCGCCAACGTTCCCCTCTGGTCACGCTGGGTGATCCTGAATTTCAACCTTCACGTCGCCCATCATGCGTACCCCTGGTTGCCGTGGTACGACCTGCCTCGCGCACAACGGCTGCTCGATGCAGTCTCGACGGCCGAGGCGCCGCGCCAGACCCACGAGTGGGCATTCGCCGTGACCAAGCGACGCCGGCCGCTGCTCGAACTGATGGGGCACTTCTTCGACAAGCGTGGCGCGTCGTCCCAGGGCGGACGCTGACGCTCCGCCCTAGCGAGCGCATCCGTCGGGTGCCGGCGGCCCGGCCCGCGACGACAGCGGCGCCTCCGGTTGCCGGTCGAGGAAATCGGAGACCATGCGAAACGTCGTCGCCATCATCCGGGCGGCCCGCATGGTCTCCTCCCTGCCCGGCTTCGTTCATTTACCGGGCGCCAGGCGGTTGGCAAACCGGTTCGTATAACCGAGCGTACCGACACCGCCGATCGAATTGCACGTCGACGATGCGGCGCCGGGCGGACAATCGACGTCCCGGTCGAACGACCAGAAGTGGACACCCGCGAGACCGTTCTGTTTCACGAACTGCGCCACGGTGTCCGCGTCCGCCGGCGTGAAGGTTTCGCCGACCACATCGTTGCCGCCGATCATCGGCGTCAGCTCGATCTGGCTGTACGGTACGCCCCAGTGATCGTGCAGGTTCATCGCG
Organism: Burkholderia sp. AU45274; assembly: GCF_030482505.1. Classification (NCBI taxonomy): domain Bacteria; kingdom Pseudomonadati; phylum Pseudomonadota; class Betaproteobacteria; order Burkholderiales; family Burkholderiaceae; genus Burkholderia; species Burkholderia sp. AU45274. The sequence goes on from NZ_JAUJQE010000008.1 coordinate 125,389, forward strand.
GCCTGGATCGCCGACTGCCCCATCTGGCAGGTGCCGTTCGCGACCACGCAGTTCCCCGCGCTAGCCGACCCGTAGTCCATCGTCATCAGGTCGATGGTGTAGTTCTTCAGGCCGGCCGCCTGAATCGCCTGCATGACCCAGTCGCCGTATATGTTGAAGCTGTCGGGGGCGCTGGCACCCCACGAGCTTGCCGTGCTCGCGCCCTGCTGGGAAGGCGCCAGTGTCGCCAACGTGAAGCTGAAGCGCAGGCCGGGATATTTCCGCTGGGCGACGGCCACGCGCTGGACGAGATCGTTGATCACCTGTTGCGTCTGCCCGCCCTCGATGTCGAAATCGATGCCGATCAGGTTGCTCGATGCATAACGATCGATGAAGGCCGCCATGCCCGCATCCGTCCCGCACGTGAACATGCCGGCCGCGCCGCCGGTGGAAATCACGTAATTCACGTTGGCCGCGGTGAAGAGCGGCACATTGGCAGCCGCCATCGCGCCGCCGTCGACGCCCGCCCAGTTCTCGCTGCCGCATTCACCGGTCGCGAACGCGAGCGTCAGCGTACGGACACCGGTTGGCAGCACCGACAGCACCGGGCTCAGCTGACCCGTGACGTTCGTCGAGATGACGTTCGTGTTCCAGTTCATCGAAATCGTCGCGTCCTTGTACGGGCTATAGACGAATGCCGGCGCCGTGCCGGTACCCGATGTACCCAAGGCACCCGCCGCGGCAGCGCCGGTGCCTAACAACGACCCTGCCAGCAGAAGCGCCAGCGCGCCCCTCAAGGTCGATCGCCGCACGATTCCGGTTTGCTGGTTGCGCTTCATTTTCATGCCCTCGATTCCGGTCTGGCTCATGATTTCCCCTTTCGATTGACAAAGCTCCGCCCAGGTCGAATTCAAAAGAAATCAACCTTACAAATTGCCACTTGAAGAAAAATTCCGATATTGATTCCGTCTTTATCTCAACGACGGAAAACAATTCGACGGCCGATGTAGTGATCCTTCAATCCAGCGCCGGCACTTCGATTTGTTATACTACATAATTATCAGGCATCAACCCTGGAATCGATTATTTCCATCAATATCGGAACCCGAAATATTCACGTGATCGCATCGCCATATTGCAATTGTCGCGATTCGATAATTCAAACGGATAGCTCGCAGCCATCCGACTGATTGTTCAAATCGACGAAATTCAGGCGATGCGATCCGGCCGTAAGACGGCGTCGCGCGGGTGGGCGGAGAGGCAATGATGGGGCTGCTTCGGCAAGCCGGGCTGAACACTGCCCGGTCGGTCGGCGAGCGCATCCGCGCTCCTGAGCGGCGTTCTTCCATTCATGACGCCCCGGCCATCGCCGGGCGCGCCATGTCGCAGCCGTATCAGAACGGGCTGCGAGTCGTATCGCCGTTGGTGAACGTCGCATCGACGACCTGATAGAACGCCATCGCCGTATCCGCGACTTCCCAGACCGCCAGGATGACGTGGTAACCGCTACGCACCGGCAACCGGCATTGGTGAATGGTCGGCTGCTGCGGCACCAGGTTCGCGTTCGGGTCCCAGTAAGGCTGGCCGGGATTCTGGATCGTGCAAAACGGCGTGGGCTCGAACTGCGCGCGCGTCAGCTTTTCCGACGGGTTCCAGTCGGCGCGTGTAATGAAGTAGTTCCAGCGACGGGTCTTGTGCACGGCGCTGAATTCCCATTTGAAATTCTGCAACGCGCCCGGCCGCAGCGGGATCTTCTGCCAGCGGCTCGGCGACTGCTCGTTCAGCACCGGCAGTGGGCCATTGGTACTGGCGCCGGCGATTTCGCCGTCCGGCGGCGGTGCGGCATTCTTCGCGTCGGCCGGCGCGAACGGATCGGACAGGCCGCTTTGCGTCGCGGGGAAGAACTTGCCGTTCTCCATCGCGTTCGCGTGCCACGCGTCGACGTGACAGTTCGGATTCTGCCCTTGCGTGCACAGCACGATACGCGAAGGCGGTTCGGTCAAACGGCCGTGCGCGTGAGCACCGGCCGCCGCGACCAGCAGTGCCACGCCGGTCAACGCGCATGGCACCACGGAAGCAACGTATCTGCGGATGATCTTGTTCATGAGCCCTCATGACGTCGATGTCGGAACGGATATGCGCGTGTCGGGCCTGCCGCAGGATCCCCGGCAGGGGTTCCTGTCGACACGGCGTCGCGCACACTGATCGGCAAAAGCGGCAACCCGATGAAACCGCGGCACGCGATGATGAATCGCCGCGTTTTCTGACAAATCACTTTCACCGAACCGAACCTTATCCGCAAAAACCTGAAAAATAAACGTCCCGTATTGATAGTTTTTTAATTTTAATCAAACGACCGATTCGTTTTTAATTTCAGCCTGTTTTGTCTCGGCTTTAATTGCGCGACATTGAATAAACCGCCAATTCATTAAAACACTTTATCGATCATTCGGCAGGTGGCTTTGCGCACTCGACTTGCCCTGCGTGGTTCGTCGTTGCTTCGATCGATGAAAAAATCGTGGCCGGTGGAAGATGTCCATGCAAGCCGCCGGACCGCCCGCTTCCCCCAAGCCCTTTATTCTTCAAGCCGCCAATCCCGGCGACGAAGCAACCGTGAGATCCCGGTTGAACTGCGTCATGCAGTTCAGGTCGAGCGCGCGAATCTGCTCGGTCATGAAATCGACGAAGATGCGGATGCGCGTCGGCAGGTGTTGCCGGCTCAGATAGCAGATGTAATGGCCGCGATCTTCCGGCACATGCTTCGCCAGCGCGACGACGAGCGCCTTCGATGCGAGATGGTCGCGGATCTGGTAGCCCGCCAACTGTGCGATGCCCGCTCCGTTCAGCACCGCGCGCAATACCAGGTCCGCGTCGTTGAACGTGAGGCGCGAGGTCGGCAGGTACTTCCGCGGGCGGCCGTCGACATTGAACTCCCATTCGAACAGGCGTCCGCTCGCGAACCTGAAATTGATGCACGCGTGCCGGTCGAGATCTTCCAGGCTCTGCGGGAGCCCGTGCGTCGCCACGTACGACGGCGCCGCACAGAGTGCCATCTGCATCGGAATCAATTGGCGCGCGATGATGCTGGAATCCTCGATGCGCCCGTTGCGGAACGACACGTCGATCCGCTCGGACACCAGGTCGATCGGCCGGTCGTCGAGCAGCAGGTCGATGTCGATGTCCGGGTACGCGTCCGCGAATTTGGCCAGCAGCGGCGCCACGATCTTCCTGCCGAAGCCCACGGCCGAGCTGATGCGAATGAGGCCGCGCGGCGGCCCCTGCCGCAACTCGAGCATGTCGTTCATGGCTTCCACGATCTGCGCGACGCCCTGATGGCAGTTCTCGTAGAAGCGCCGGCCCTCGCACGTCAGTTCGGTCGTGCGCGTGGTTCGCTGGAACAACCGCGTGCTCAGTTGCGCCTCGAGCTTCTGGACGTTCCGGCTCACGGCCGGCCGCCCGACGCCGAGCCGTTCGGCGGCCTTGGTGAAGCTGCCCTCGCTCGCCACGGCAACGAATGCCAGGATGCCCGCATAGCTCGCGCCAAAGCTCGCCGACAGGGCATTGGCGCGACCGGCCAGGTCGCGCCGCACGCTGTACTCCGATGGTTCCGAATGATTCATTTTCCGCTGCCCCCATGCCAATCATCCCGATTGCCCGCGATCCGCGGGCGCCTGCGAACCGTCACATGTGCGAACGCGAATCAGCCTCGCGCCAGCCACGCGTCGAGGCCGATGCGGCCGAGTCGCGCCTTCCCGAGCGGCACCAGCGAGGTTTCCTCGACGCGGCCGCCGTAGTAGCGGGCTTCGCGGTCGGTCACCACCGCGCGCGGATCGCCGACCGATTTCAGGTAGCGCGCGACGATCTCCGCGAACGGCGCGCGATCCGGGCCCGCGATCTCGACCGTGCCGTTCTGCGGCCCGCCAAGCGCGATCTGCGCGACGAGCGCCGACACGTCTTCCGCGGCGATCGGCTGGAACAGGCCGTCGCCGATGCGGACCGTGCCGTCTTGCGTGCTGAAGTCCGCGATGCCGCCGATGAATTCCATGAATTGCGTCGCGCGCACGATCGTGTACGGCACGCCCGCCGCTTCGATCGCCTGCTCCTGCGCGACCTTGGCCAGGAAATAGCCGTTCTCCGGCATCCGGTCGCAGCCGACGATCGACAGCGCGACGTGATGGCGCACGCCCGCGGCCACTTCGGCCTTGCCGAGATTGCGTGCCGCCGTGCGGAAGAAGTCCAGTACCGCCTGCGGCTCCCACGACGGCGCATTCGCGACGTCCACCACGACATCCGCATCCGTCAATGCTTCGGCCAGGCCCTCTCCCGTGACGGTATTGACGCCGGTGCTCGGCGAGGCGGCCAGCGCCTGATGACCCGCTTCGGCGAGCAGCGTGACGACACGCGAGCCGATCAGGCCCGAACCACCGATGACAACGATTTTCATCGCACAATCTCCTGACGATTTAATTTGACGGCAATGCGACCGGGCGTGACGGGTGCCGGATCCGGAGGTGGCGGTCATGTCCGTCGCATCGCGTGACGCAATTGTGGAAGAATCATGTCCTATCCATCAGTGCCAAGAATCGGCGATCGGACTAGTCCAAGCTGGATCCGATCCTGTCCCTGCGTGCGTTACCTGAGAAGCCGCGATGTCTGAGCCCACTCTTCCGCTGACCATTGAAATCGACCGGCAGCACCAGTTGCCGCTCTATCTGCAGATTTGCGAGCGGTTCCGGGCCGCGATCGCCGCCGGCCACCTGCGCCCCGGCGACCGCGTACCCGCGCTGCGCGGCCTGGCGACGCAATTGAACACGGCGCGCGGCACCGTCGAACAGGCCTATACGATCCTGGTCGACGAGGGCTATCTGCAGATGCGCGGCGCGGCAGGCACGTTCGTCTCGCCGTCCTTGCCGATCTCGCTGACCCGCGCGTCGCCGCCGCGCACCGGTACCCCGCCGAACCGGCCCGGCGAACCGGCGGCCCCGCCGCCGGCGTCGACGCCGGCTCCTTCGGCGCCTTTGGCCCGGTCAGCCCCGTCGACCCCGCCCGCCGACCTCCAGCCTCCGCGGCGCCCGCAGCCGATCGCCGTCGCGCTGAGCGGCGAGCCGAGCCCGCTGCAACCCGGGCTCCCGGCGCTCGATGCGTTTCCGCGCAAGGTCTGGCACCGGCTCGTGTCGCTGCGCGCACGCAGCGGCGAACGCGCGCTGCTCGGCTATCCGAATCCCGCCGGCTACCGGCCGCTGCGCGAACACATCGCCACCTATCTGACGCTGTCGCGCGGCGTGACCTGCGTGCCGGACCAGGTCTTCGTCACCGGCGGCTACCGCGCCACGCTGGAACTGATGCTGCGCAGCCTCGCACGGGCGAACGACCGCGTGTGGTTCGAGGATCCCGGCTATCTGCTCGCCCGCGGCTTCCTGTCCGAGACCGGCGTGCAGCTCGTCCCCGTGCCGGTGGACGACGAAGGGATCGACGTCGCGCGCGGCATGCAACTGGACCCGCAGGCCCGCTTCGCGCTGGTGACGCCGTCGCATCAGAGCCCGCTCGGGCATACGCTGTCGCTGTCCCGCCGCATCGCGCTGCTGGACTGGGCCGCCAGGACGTCGGGGTGGATCGTCGAGGACGACTACGACAGCGAGTTTCGTTATCTCGGCCGCCCGCTGCCGGCGCTGAAGAGCCTTGACCGACGCGATCACGTGATCTATTGCAGCACCTTCAGCAAGGCGATGTATCCCGGCCTGCGGCTCGCCTACGCGGTCGTGCCCGAGCGCGCGGTGGAGCGGGTCGAGCGCGTGGCATGCAGCATGAATGCCGGTTCGCCGCCTCTCCTGCAGGCCGCCCTCGCCGACTTCATCGAGCAGGGGCACTTCGCGCGGCACCTGAAGCGGATGCGCGCGCTGTACGGCGAGCGCCGCATGCTGATCGTGCACGCGCTGCGGCAGGCGTTCGGCGAGCGGATGATCGTCGAATTGCCGGCGGGCGGCATCCAGTTCGCGGTGCAGTTCACCGACGGGCCCGACGGACCGGTCGACGACGTCGCCGTCGCTGCCCGCGCGCGCGTCGCCGGCCTGGCGGTCCTGCCGCTGTCGATCTGGTATACGAACAGCCACACGCGACAAACGCCGCGCGGCCTCGTCATCGGGTTCGCGAACATCGTCGACGCGGACGAAGCGCAGCGTCACGCACGAACGCTGCGCGCCTGCCTGGACCGCTGACGCGCGGCGCGCAACGGCCGGGCGTCGCGTCACGATCCCGATTGGTGCCCGAAGGGAAACATTGAATCGCCCGGGACGGCCATACCGTGGCCGATCGTGCTCCTCTAGCATGGAGGCGTCTTTTCCCGGAGACCCGCCAGGGATCGCACCGCACCGGAAGATCGCCGCACAGGAGTCGTGCGATCGTTCGCGCCACGCGTGCCTGGCGCACGCTATCTGCCCGGGGCCGCGCCGCCCCGTTCGCCCCACGCTTCGACACACGACTGACCGGGAATCGAAGCGGCGCTGAACTCGAGCACGCATCATGGACGACAAGAAGCTCCAGGCCCCTCCGCTTTCCCTCCTCGACCGGTATCGAGGCCACGCGTTTCAGCCGCTCTATACGACGAGCGTCACCGTGACCGGCGGCGAGACGGGACACGGCCGCGCGTCGGGCGTCGTTCGCTCCGACGACGGCAGCCTTGCCCTCGAGCTGCGCCTGCCCGCCGAACTCGGCGGCCCGGGCGGCGGCACCAATCCCGAACAGCTGCTCGCCGCCGGCTACGCCGCGTGCTTTCACGGCGCCCTGAACCTGCTCGAGCAACGCGCGGGCGCGGCGCCAACTGAGACCGTCGTGGAGGTCCGGGTTGCGTTCGGCCGTGATCCGATGGACGGCGGTCATGCGTTGATCTTCGAGGTTCGCGTCCGGATGCCCGGCGTCGAGCGCAGCGTCGCCGAAGAGCGGGTGCGCGCCGCGGAGCGCCTGTGCCCGTACGCCAAGATGGCCAGGCAAGGCGCCGTCAATCTCGTGACCGTCGTCGACTGACCCGACGTGCGTCGTGCGGCGGCGGCGACCTTCGCCGCCGTCGCCTCGTGCGTGGCCGCCCCGCTGCGCGTTTCGCGACACGCCTAGTCCTCGATGAGGCCAAAGACATGCATCTCGGAAAATCCTACAAGCTGGCGGAATTCCTGATCTGGACGCGCTGGAAAGTCTACGAGCTCCTCGCTTTCGGGACCGTCCCGGTCGTCCTGTACACGTTCTTTTCGGTCAGATGGTTGTCGCTCCCGCTGACGATCGTGGCGCTGCTCGGCACCGCGACGTCGTTCATCGTCGGCTTCAAGAATGTCCAGACGTACAACCGCGCCACGGACGCGCTGGACATCTGGATCGGCATCCTGAGCAAAAGCCGTCGCTGGGGGCAGGTCGTGCAGGACTTCGTCGGCGACGAAGAGATCGCGCGAACCCTCGTCCATCGCCACCTTGCGTGGCTCACCGCGCTGCGCTACGACTTGCGCCGCCCGCGCGTCTGGGAAAGCACGAACAAGCGCTACAACGCGGAGTACCGCCGGTTCTATCGCGTGCCGGAGTGGGAACAGGACATCCGGGAACTGCTCCCGGCGTACCTGTCACCGCCCGAAGCGGCACAGGCGTGCGCGTCCGCTTCCATCGCGACGTTCGTGCTGAGCCTGCAACGCCGCACCCTCGCGATGCTGCACACGGCCGGCCGCCTCGATACGAGCTTCTACATGGACCTGCACAAGACGATCGGGGATTTCACCGATCTCCAGTCGCGCGCGGAGCGTTTCAAGAATTTCCCGTATCCGCGCCAGTACGCGACCGTCAGCTCGCTGTTCGTCCGCTTCTTCTGCCTGTCTTTGCCGTTCGGTTTGCTGAACGAGTTCAACCGGCTGAACGACGGCGTGAGCGGTTTCATGCACGGCTACATGGTCTGGCTGGTGGTGCCGTGCAGTGTCGCGGTGTCGTGGATGTACACCTCGCTCGATCAGGTCGGCGAAAGCACCGAGAACCCGTTCGAAGGCGGCGCGAACGACGTGCCCATTTCGACGCTGTGCGGCACGATCGAGCGCGATCTCAGGGCGATGCTCGGGGAACACGCAGGCGCGCCGTGCGGCGACACGATCATCGCGCTGTAGCGAACCGTGCGCGTTCCCGCTGCGGTTGAGATCGACCGCGCCCCCGACATGGATTGGTGCCGAAGCGGCAACAGAATGCGCACCTGCCGGGCACTACTGGCCCGCGGGGCCCGCGATTACGATGCTGTCAGGCAGGCCGTGCGTGGGGCGCCACATGCAGGGCCGGCAGTCGCGATTCCACATTTCAGGAGAACCGATCATGACGCAACGTATCAACTACTTCCAGCAATCGCCGGAGCTGACCAAGAAGCTCGTCGAACTCGACGGGCTGTTTCAGAAGACGACGATCGAGACGCCGATCCGCGAGCTCGTCGAGATTCGCGCGTCGCAGCTCAACGGCTGCGCGTTCTGCGTCGACATGCACACCAAGATGGCAAAGATCCACGGCGAGCGCGAACTGCGCCTGCATCACGTCGCGATCTGGCGCGAGTCGACGCTGTTCTCGCCGCGCGAGCGCGCCGCGCTCGCCTGGACCGAAGCGCTGACGCAGATCCCGTCGCACGGCGTGCCCGACGAGCTCTACGAACGCGTGCGGGGCCACTATTCCGAGAAGGAACTGTCGGATCTCACCTTCCTCGTGGGCGCCATCAACTGCTGGAACCGGCTGAACGTCGCCTTCCGCGTCGTGCCCGGCTCGTTCGACAAGATGTTCGGGCTCGACAAGGCCAACCTGGAGTAACGACATGAAACGCCTCATGCTCGCGCTTGCACCGCTCGCGCTGTCGCTCCTGGCCCCCGTTCAGCCGGCCGCCGCCGCCCCGCACGCCACGGTGACGCAACTGACCACGGAACCGTTGCCCGAGTATCCGGGCAAGGAAGTGGAAATGATCGTCGTGGACTATCCGCCCGGGGCCGTCGATCCCGTGCATCGCCACGATGCTCACGCCTTCGTCTACGTGCTCGACGGCAGCATCGTGATGGGCCTGAACGGCGGGAAAACGGTCACGCTCCATGCCGGCGACACGTACCATGAAGGACCGGACGACGTGCACACGGTCGGACGAAACGCCAGCAGCACGAAGCCGGCGAAATTCGTCGTGATGCTGCTCAAGAACAAGGGCGCGCCGGTTCTCACCCCGGTGAAGTAAAGCGATCGCCGCCTGGGCCCGGCAACGCCGGGCCGGGCGCGCGAGGCAATCCCGCGGGCTACAACATCGCCTGGCTGACGAGCGCGTACTGTCCGAAGGCCGGATCGGCCGGCCCTTCGTGCGCTGCGGCCGACGCGTTGCGCACCATCTTCGAACACGTATCGACCCGCGCCAGACCTTGTTCGGCCAGCCAGTCCGGCAGACTGGTCCCGTCCGGTACGTCGATGCGGACGAACTCACCTTCCCGTTGCGTCAGCCAATGGCTGACGAGCGCCTTCGCATACGCATCGTCGCTTGCGCGCGGTGCGGCCACCGGGCCGATCACGTCGCCGCGCCCGAAGCGCCGCAGCACCGAAAACCCGACCACCTCGCCGTCGCGTTCGAGCACGACGCTTTCACCGCGCTGGAACAGCGCGGCCATCAACGCATCGCGCTGGAGGCCGGACGCGCGCGCGTCCAGCTCGACGAGGCGCGGCCAGTCGGCCGGCGTTCCGGCGCACAGCCGCACGCCTTCTGGCAGAACCACGTCGGCCGGCCGCACCACGTTCCCCTGATACTGGCCCAGCGAGCCGCACACGTTGAAACCCAGCTTCTCGTACAGCGGTCGGCCGGCCGGCGTCGCATGCAGGAACGTGACGCGCGGCCCCAATTCGTCGATGAGCAGCTCCATCAGCTTGCGGCCGATGCCTCGCCCCTGATGCGCGTCGGACACGATGACATGCCCGATCGCGGCGCGATCGGCACCGTACTTCCAGCACATCGCCGTGCCGATCACCACGCCGTTTTCCTCGGCCGCGAACGCGGTCGACGTGTCCGCGGAAAACTGCCAGTCTTCCGCCCTGAACGGCCAGCGAAGCGCGACGGTAAGCGCATGGGCCGCGGGGACGTCCGCGGCGGTGAAGCGCCGGTAGCGAACCGCCGGCATCGTGTCGGAATCCTTCATATCGTTTTCCTGTTTCATCAAGCAATTCTTATAAAAGTGTCGTCGCGCGCCACGGCCCGACTTCAATGCCGGCGTCGCGCATCATCGCGATCGCGCGAAGTAGTGCTGCGCCAACGCAACCCAATAGCGGACGCCGGCCGGAATGATCTCGTCGTTGAAGTCGTATTTCGGGTGGTGCAGCGCCGGTGCGCTCGCGCCGTCCTGCGCGTTGCCGATCAGCACGTAAGCGCCCGGCCGCTCCTCCAGCATGAAACCGAAGTCCTCGGACGTCATGTTCGGCGGCACGTCGCGGTCGACGCGCGCGTCGCCGAACGTGTCGCGAATCACCGCTTCGCACAGCGCCGTCTCGGCCGGCGTGTTGACCGTCGCCGGGTAATACTGGAAAAACTCCACGTCGACCTGCGCACCATAGGCACTCGCCAACGCCTCGCACGCGAGCCGCACGTCGCGCTGCAGCTTCTGCTGCAACGCCGACGACAACGTGCGGATCGTGCCGCGCAGCTCGGCAGTGTCCGGAATCACGTTGTCCGTGGTGCCCGCATGGAACATGCAGACGGAGATGACTGCGGGATCCACCGGATCCTTGTGCCGCGCGGCGATGGTCTGACATTGCAGCACCATCGAGCATGCGAGCGGCACGGGATCGATGCCCAGGTGCGGCTGCGCCGCGTGCGCGCCCTTGCCCGTCACCGTGATTCTGAAGCGCGAGCCGGCCGCCATGATCGGCCCGGTGCGCAACCCGAAATGGCCGGCCGGCAGCCCGGGCCAGTTGTGCATACCGAATACCGCTTCCGTCGGGAACTGGTCGAACAGCCCGTCGTCGATCATCCTGCGCGCGCCCGCGCCGCCCTCTTCGCCCGGCTGGAACACGAAATGGACGCTGCCGGGCAACTGCGGCAGTTCCTTCAGCACGCGTGCGGCGCCGAGCAACATCACGGTATGGCCGTCATGGCCGCACGCGTGCATGATCCCGTGCGTGCACGACGCATGCGCGAAGTCGTTGGCTTCGTGGATCGGCAACGCGTCCAGATCGGCGCGCAGCACGATCCCGCGTGCAGGATCCGCGCCGGGCAGGCTCGCGACGACGCCCGTGCCGCCCAGCCCGCGTGATACCTCATAGCCGAGCGCTTCGAGCTCGCTCGCGACGACATCGGCCGTCCGGTGTTCTTCGAATCGCAATTCGGGATGCGCATGCAGATCGCGGCGCAGCTTCGCCCAGTGCGCGTGATGCGCTTCCAGCAACGGGTCGGGAATGACGGGGTTATCCAATTCCAATTTCGGCACCTTCGAAAAGTAGCGGGCTTCCAACTGTACCGCCGGCGCGATCGCGCGCGGCGGCCGGGTCAGTCGTAAAAGCCGACGATCGACTTGATCTCCATATACTCCTCCATCCCTTCGATCCCGTACTCGCGGCCGTTGCCCGACTGCTTGTACCCGCCAAACGGCGCCTGAGGGTCCCATGCCGGGTAGTTCAGATGCACCTGCCCTGCACGGATACGCGCGGCCACCGCGCGGGCCTGCGCCTTGTCGGTGCCCTGCACGTGCGCGCCGAGCCCGTAGACCGTGTCGTTCGCGATCGCGATCGCTTCTTCCACGGTGTCGTAAGGCAGGATCGCGAGCACCGGGCCGAAGATCTCCTGCTGCGCGATCGTCATGTCGGTGCGCACGTCGGAGAAAATCGTCGGCTGCGCGTAAAAGCCGCGCTCGAGCCCCGCAGGCCGGCCGGGGCCGCCGGCGATCAGCTTCGCGCGTTCGTCGATGCCCGCGTCGATCATCTGCGCGACCCGCCCGAACTGCGCACGGTTGGCCAGCGGCCCGTGCGTCGTGGCCTCGGCGAACGGATCCCCGACGACCAGCGTGCGCGCCGCCGCGACGGCCAGTTCCTCGACCGCGCCGAGCGCGGCGCGCGGCACGATCATGCGGGTCGGCGCGCTGCACGACTGCCCCATGTTGCGGAACGCGGCGGCCACGCCCGGCGCGATCGCCCGCGACAGGTCCGCATCCGGCAACACGATATTCGGCGACTTGCCGCCGAGCTCCTGCGCGACGCGCTTGACGGTCGTCGCCGCCGCCTGCGCGACCAGCACGCCGGCACGCGTCGATCCGGTGATCGACACCATGTCGACCTCCGGGTGCGACGACAGCGCGGCGCCGACCGTGTCGCCGCTGCCGCTCACGAGATTGAATACGCCGGCAGGCACGCCCGCATCGGCGATCACTTCCGCGAACAGCAACGCGCTGAGCGGCGACAGCTCGCTCGGCTTCAGCACCACCGTGCAGCCTGCCGCGAGCGCCGGCCCGACCTTCGCGGTGATCTGGTAGATCGGCCAGTTCCACGGCGTGATCAGCGCGCATACGCCGATCGGCTCGCGCACGACCGCGGTCGTGCCGCGTTGCCTGACGAACGCGTAGTTCGCCAGGTTGTCGCGTGCGACGCGGATATGTTCGGCCGCGAGCGGCACGTGCGCGCCGCGGGCGTAGCCGATCGGCGCGCCCATTTCCAGCGCGAGCGCCGTGGCGAACAGTTCGGCACGCTCCAGCATCAGCGCATGCACACGGTCGAGCAACGCGGCGCGTTCCCGCGGTGACGTCGCGGACCAGCGCTCGAACGCGCGGCGCGCGGCCTGCACCGCGCGGTCGGCGTCGCGTGCGCTGCCGAGCGGGATCTCGCCCAGCGTGTCTTCGGTGGACGGGCTGACGACCGCGAACCGGTCACTGCCATCGGGCACGACCCAGTCGCCGTCGATGAAGAAGCGATCGAGCCTGCCGGCTTGCATCAGGTGAACAACAGGGGAATTCATTGGAGAGTGTCCTTGAGTCGATACCAGGCGCCGACGAACGGCAGGAACCACGGTTTGCCGAAATGCCCGGGAATGGCCGGCCAGTCGAAGCCTTGCCACGGGTTGAGTTCCGCGCGCCCGTCCATGATTTCCGCCATCAACGTGCCCATCAGCGTGGCCATGTGGGTGCCGTGGCCGCTATAGCCCATCGAGTAGTAAACGCCGTCCCGCTCGCCCGCGCGCGGCAGCCGGTTGGCCGTCATGTCGACCATCCCGCCCCAGCAATAGTCGATGCGCACGCGGGCCAGCTCGGGAAACACGGCGGCGAGTTGATGCCGCAGGATCGCCCCGCTCTTTTCGTCCGAGCGCGGGTTCGACGTGGCGAACCGCGCGCGCCCGCCGAACAGCAGACGGCCGTCGGGCGTCGTACGGAAGAAGTTGACGAAGTTCTTCGTGTCGGTGGCCATCCGGCGCGTCGGCAGCAAGCGGTCGAGCCACTCGCGCGGCAACGGCTCGGTGACGATGATGAAGGCGCCCACCGGCACGACCCTGCGGCGAATCCAGCCGAACGGCCCGACGTGCGAAATGCCGCTTGCGAGCAGCACCTGACGCGCACGGATCTCGCCGCGCGGTGTTTGCACCGCATACGCGCCGCCCGCTTGCCGCTTCAGGCCCAGCACCGGCGCCTGCTCGACGATGTGCGCGCCGCGCGCCTGGGCGGCGCGCGCGAGGCCGCGCACATAACGGCCGACATGCATGCCCGCACTCTTGCCGAACAGCAGCCCGCCGTGATAACGATCCGAGCCGATCTCGTCGCGCAGCTCGGCCTTCGTCACGAGGCGCGTGTCGGGGTCCACGCTCGCCGCGAGCAAAGCCTGGCTGCGCGCGAGCTTGTCGTAGTGTTCGGGCTTCGCCGCGAGCTTCAGCTTGCCGGTGCGGGCGAAATTGCAATCGATCGACTCTTCGTTGACGAGCCGCTCGACCGTGTCGACGCCCGCGTCGAACGCCAGATAGAGCCGGTTCGCCAGTTCCGTGCCGATGCGCTGCGACAACGACGCGTAATCCTGCGCGAAGCCGTTGTTGCACATGCCGCCGTTGCGACCCGATGCCGCCTGCCCGACGGTGCCCGCCTCGCAGACGATCACGCGCGCGCCCTTCTTGGCCAGCGCCAGCGCGGCGGCCGATCCCGTGATCCCGCCGCCGACCACCACGACGTCGCAACCGCCGTCGGGAAACTCGGTCGAGTGGCTCACGAATGGCTCCGACGTATCGAGCCAGTACGAACTGAAACGCATCAGGCACTCCCAAGCTGTCGCACCGCACTGCCGGGCCGGCGAACGTTCACCGCACCGCTCCGGCCACTCGCGGGCGGTCCGGCTCGATGCGCGTCGGAAACAGGCGGCCTCTCATCCACGTGACGGCGTTGCATCAGAAATCCGCGACCTTGCCCCACGCGGACTCGCTGAACCGGCCGGGCCGGTACGGCGCCGGGTCCACGAACGGTTGCGCACCGGACGCCAGATCGGCGATCAGGTGCCCGGCGCCCGGCCCGATCCCGAAGCCGTGCCCGGAAAAACCCGCCGCGAGGATCAGCCCCGGCACGCCCGGCACTTCGCCGATGCCCGGCACGCCGTCCGGCGTACTGTCGACGAACCCGGCCCACGCGTGCGTGATCTTCGCTTCGCGCAGCTCGGGCAACAGTTCGGCCGCGCGGCGGTACGTTTCAGTGACGGTCGGCATGTCGGGCTTCGGATCCAGAATGCGCACGGCCTCCATCGGCGTCGGCGCGTCGAGGCGCCAGCGCTTCAGCGTTTCATGGCCGCCGCGCACGCCTTCGAAGCCGCCCGGCAGCAGGTTGCGCCAGCGCTTCGCGAACATCGGCACGAATTGCGGCGCGAAGCGCAGGAACTGCGGCGTCAGGTCCACCCGCGCGCGACCGCTGATCGCCAATGCGTAGCGTCCATCGCTGCGGCGCGTGACGGACACGCCGGACGTGTACATCGCATCGGGCAGCGGCGTGTCGACGGGCGACACGCTCAGGATCGACTGACGGATCGACGCCTGCGGAAACCGGATGCCGAGCTGGCGGCAGAATGACGACGCCCAGGCGCCGCCGGCCATCACGACCGTGCGGGTCTTGATGACGCCGGCCTCGGTGACGACACCGGCAACCCGGCCGCCCTCGAGTTCGATGCCGCGCGCCGCGCAGTGCTGATGGACGCTGCCGCCCAGCTTCATCAGCGCGGCGGCCACGGCCGGCGCGGCCTTGCCCGGATCGGCCGTGCCGTCGGTCGGCGAGAACACGCCGCCCTTCCACTGCCGCCCGGTCGCCCGTCCGCGCTCGGCGGCCTGCTTGCTGTCGAGCATGTAGGTGGTCACGCCGGCGGTCTTCGCGAATTCGCCCCAGCTCGCCCAGCGGGACAGCTCGGCCTCGTCATTGCTGAGATACAGCAGCCCGCAGCGATGAAAGCCGGTGTCTTCGCCGGATTCGGCCGCGAAGCGTTCCCACAGGTCGATGCTCTTGCTCGCCATCGGCAACTCGCGCGCATCGCGGTTCTGCTGGCGGCACCAGCCCCAGTTGCGGCTCGACTGTTCGGCGCCGATGCGCCCCTTCTCGACGAGCGCGACCGAGATGCCGCGGCGGGCCAGGTAGTAGGCAGTGAACACGCCGATGATGCCGCCGCCGATCACGACGACATCGGCCGCGGCCGGCGGCGTGGACAAGGTTTCGATATGGCGCAGCGGAGGGGACATGCTCAGTCTCGTTCGGTGGAAGGTTTGACGTTCTGCATCACGTAGAACTTCGCCACGCGTTCGCTGCTTTCCCACCCGATCGACGCGCCGCGCGGCACGAACAGTGCGTCGCCGGTACCGAGCGACTGCACGCTGCCGTCGGGCGCCGCGAACCGGACGCCGCCGTCCAGCAGGAACATGAACTCGTTCGCGCGATGCGGCCGGACGATCCGGTGATACGGCGTCGAATCCCAGGTGCCCGCGCAGTACCCGGCGCCGTCGTCGGTGAACACGTTGTCGCTGCGGCATTGCGGCGCGGGGCCGAGCAGCGCCTCGGCCGGCAGCGTGGCGGACGGCTTGAAGTCGGCGTCGGCGCGCAGCTCGAAGACGCCGCGTTTCGTCGGTTGCGCGCACGCTGCCGCGCAGAACGTCAGCAGTACCGGCGATTGCGCGACGATGCGCAGTGCGGTGCCGGCGCCGATGACGGCGCCTTGCCCCGGGCCGACCACCAGCGGCGCGGCCCCGGCCGCTTCGAGCGTCAGCTCGCCCTGGATGACGGCCAGGGTTTCGATGTGCGGAAAGCTCGCCACGTCCAGTTCGCCGACGAAAACGATCCGCCCCGCGGCCATCGCGTCGGGGCCTTCCCACGCCATCTCGCGATGCGACGCGAACGGATCGCTCGCGCCGAACGCCTGCTTGCGGAATGCGGTGGAAGACGGTGCGCCGTCGGCCCGGTGCAACACGAAAACTGCGGTCATTTCTGCTCCTGTGCAGTGCGTGACGGATTCGCTCGAAAGCGGTCACGCGATATCGGAAATCGTCGTTCGCCGGCGCTTGTGCCGGACATCCTCAACGGGGCATGTCGTCCATGCGTGCGCTTACGCCGCATGACACGACGCTTCGCGGCGTTCGGCGCGCACGCGCGTCGATGGCGTTCGCACCGGCGCGCCGCCCGTTCGGGCGACCACGTAATCGCGCGGCGTGATCCCGAGCACGCGCCGGAAATGCCGGCACAGATGGCTCTGATCGAAGAAGCCGACGTCGGTCGCGACGACCGACGGCGCGAGACCGGCGCGCAACAGGTCCTGCGCCCGCCGTATCCGTACGAGACACAGATACCGGTGCGGCGACAGCCCGGTTTCGCTGCGAAAACGCGCGGTGAAACGCGACACGCTCAGCCCGGCCACCGCCGCGAGCGTGTCCAGGTTCAGCGGCTGCGCGAACGATGCATCGATCGTGCGCAGCACGTCGCCGATCGCGGGCGACACGGGCTGCGCGCCACGCGGCGAGCCAACCGAGCCAATGAATTGCACTGTCATATCGAATTCTCCCGGCGCTCGCTTCAATGCAGGAAATCCTGCATCCGGTAATACGCGCCGACGAGCGGCAAGAACCACGCGTGCCCGAAATGGCCCGGTATCGCCGGCCATTCGAGCTCGCGCCACGGGTTCGACGCGGCCGCGCCATACAGCACGTCGGCCATCACGCGGCCCATGTGCACCGACATCTGCACGCCGTGGCCGCTGTAGCCCATCGAGTAATAGAGGCCGTCGTGCTGGCCCGCGCGCGGCAGCCGGTCGGCGGTGATGTCGACGAGGCCGCCCCAGCAATAGTCGAGCCGCACGTTCGCCAGTTCCGGGAAATAGCCGGCCATGCCCGCACGCAGGACGTCGCCGCTTTTTGCATCGGAGCGCGGGCTCGACATCGCGAAGCGCGCACGGCCGCCGAACAGCAGCCGGTTGTCGGGCGTCACGCGAAAGTAATTGCCGATCTGGCGCGACGTGACGTACGCACGGCGATGCGGGAACAGCCGGTTCAACTGCGCATCCGGCAGCGGCTCGGTCACGACGATGAAGCTGCCGACCGGCGCGATGCGTCGCCGGAACCACGCGAACGGCCCGTGCTGCGATGCGCCGGTCGCGACCAGCACGCGGTCGGCGACGATCGTGCCGCGGGCGCTGGTGATCCGGTGGCGCTCGCCGTCCAGCCGGTCGAGCTGCGTGACGGCCGCGTGCTCGTACACGCGTGCGCCGGCACGCACGGCCGCTTGCGCGAGCCCGACGCCGAACTTGCCCATGTGCATCTGCGCACCGTTGCGCTGCAGGAGCCCGCCGTAGAAACCGTCGGAGTCGACTTCGTCGCGGATGCGTGACGGCTCGATCAGTTCGATGTCCGGATCGACGTCACGCCGCAATGCGTTGAAGGTCTTTTCGAGCCCCGCGAAATGCTGCGGCTTCGCGGCGAGCTTGAGCTTGCCGGCGCGCCGGAAATCGCAGTCGATCGCGTGGTCGGCGACGATCGTCTCGACGCTCTTCACCGCGCTTGCGTAAGCGCGGTAGAACGCTTTCGCCTGCTCGACGCCGATCCGCGCGGCCAGCGACGCATAATCCTGCGCGACACCGGTATTGCACTGGCCGCCGTTGCGGCCGGACGCTTCGCCGGCGACCTGCGCGGCTTCGAGCACGACCACCGACACGCCGCGCTGCGCAAGCGCGAGCGCCGCCGACAAGCCGGTGAAACCACCCCCGATCACGACCACGTCCGCGCGCCCTTCGACCGGCCCTTCACTGCCGGCGCGAAACGCGGGACGAGTGTCCAGCCAGTACGATTCCAGTTTCATCGAATTCTTCTCGCGTATTCCGGCGACGACGATCGGCGACCGTCCAATGAGAATCATTTGATCACCATCAAAAAGCGCAGTTGCCGCGTATTCGCGCGCGCCACACGCGTCATTTGCCGTTTTGCGCGCCTGCCGCAGCACACTATGCGCAACGTCGAGCGCCGGCGCGGGCGGGTGCGATGAACGAACGACGGCACGCATTACAGCCGGACCGGCTGCACCGTCGTGCCGCCTGCCGGCACCGGCTCCGCCTGGAAGCGCGCGAGATCCTCCTCGCTGCGATGGCACAGCACCTGCGCGCCGTTGCCGAGCGTGCGCAACGACGGGGCCGTGCGGTTGCACACGCCGTCCACGCGCATCGCACAGCGCGACAGGAACGGACACAGCTCGGCCTCGTTCTCGCGCTCGCCGATCGGCACCAGCGGCCGATGGCAACGCTCGGTCGCATCGTCGAGCCAGCCCGCGCGCAGCTCCGGCGCGGACGACACGAGCAGATGCGAATACGGGTGATAAGGCGGCGCGCACAGCGCGTCGCGGCTGCCCGTCTCCACGCGGCGGCCTGCATACAGCACGACGATGTCGTCGCTGATCGCGCGCACCTTCGCGATGTCGTGCGTGATGAACACGTACGACACGCCGAGCTTCGCCTGCAGGTCGCGCAGCAGCTCGATGATCGCGGCGCCGACCACGGTGTCGAGCGCCGACGTGACCTCGTCGCACAGGATCAGGTCGGGCTCGGCCGCGAGCGCACGCGCAAGGTTCACGCGCTGCTTCTGCCCGCCCGACAGCTCGCCGGTACGCCGCGAGGCGACCGCCGGCGGCAACCGCACGAGTTCGAGCAGCTCCGCGACACGCTGGCGTGCACGCGCGCCCTTGATCCCGTGATAGAACGCAAGCGGCCGCGCGAGCGTGCGCTCGACGGTATGCACCGGATTGAGCGCGGTATCGGCGTTCTGGAACACGATCTGCACGCGGCGGTGCTGCTCCTTCGTCCGTTTGACGATATCGCGCGCGAGCGGCTCGCCGTCGAGCAGGATCGCGCCGCCGGTCGCCGGCACGAGGCCCGCGATCACCTTCGCGAGCGTCGTCTTGCCGGAGCCCGATTCGCCGATCACGCCGACCGTCTGCCCGCGCCCGATGCGCAGGTCGACTTCGTGCAGGATCACCTTCGCGGGCCAGCCTTTCGCGGTACGGCCGCCGTAGCCGGCGATCGCGCCGCGCACCTCGAGCAGCGGCGCCGGCGCGGCCGGCTCCTGTGCTAGCGCCTGCGCGTCGCGTTCGGCATCGTTCGGCGTGACCGCCGCGATCAGGCTCTGCGTGTACGGGTGCGCGGGCGCATGCAGGATCTGTTCGGTGTCGCCCGCCTCGCGGATCACGCCGTCGCTCAGCACGACGATGCGATCGGCCATCTGCGCGACCACGGCCAGGTCGTGCGACACGTACACCGCGCTCATCCCGTAGCGCCGGATCACGTTCTTGAACGCCTGCAGCACGTCGATCTGCGTGGTCACGTCGAGCGCGGTGGTCGGCTCGTCGAGGATCACCAGCTCCGGATCGGTGATCAGCGCCATCGCGGCCATCAGCCGCTGCAGTTGACCGCCCGACACCTGGTGCGGATAGCGCTTGCCGATCGTCTCCGGCTCCGGCAGTGCGAGCGCGCGGAACAGCTCGACCGCCTTCGCCTGCGCGTCGCGCTTCGTCAGCGTCTTGTGGATCAGCGCGCTCTCGATCACCTGGTCGAGAATCGTGCGCGACGGGTTGAACGCGGCGGCCGCGCTCTGCGCGATATACGCGACCTTGCGGCCGCGCAGCGCGGTCAGCGCCTCCGCGGAAAGCGTGCACACGTCGGTGCCGTCGAGCTTCACCGAGCCGCCGGCGATCCGGCAGCCGGCGCGCGCATGGCCCATCAGCGACAGCGCGATCGTCGTCTTGCCGGAGCCCGATTCGCCGATCAGCGCGAGCACCTCGCCGCGCCCGATCTCGAAGTCGACGCCGTGGACGATCGTCGTTTCCTCGCCGCCCGGCCGGCCGCCGACCACGCGCAGCCCGCGCACCTCGACGAGCGGGTTCGATTCGTGTCGCATCAGTGTCCTCCGGCGGCGCCGGCCGCGCCCTTGCGGCGGCCGCGATGCGGCAAGCCGTCGATCAACAGGTTGACGCCCACCGTCAGGATCGCGATCGCGACCGCGGGCATGATCGCGACGGCCGAGCCGTCGCCGAGGCTCGCGATGTTCTCGCGCACGAGCGAGCCGAGGTCCGCATACGGCGGCTGCACGCCGAGCCCGAGAAAGCTCAGGCCGCTCAGCAGCAGCACGACGAACGTGAAGCGCAGCCCGGTGTCGGCCAGCATCGGGTGGATCATGTTCGGCAGCATCTCGACGCACGCGATGTACAGCGCGCTTTCCCCGCGCGCCTTCGCCACCTGCACGAATTCGAGCGTGCTGATGTTGACCGCCAGCGCACGCGCGATCCGGTACGAGCCCGGCATGTAGCTGACCGCGGCGGTGAGCACCAGCAGCGGCAGCGACGAGCCGAACGCGGCGACGAACATCAGCGCGAACATCTTCGACGGAATCGACGTGAGCGCGTCCAGCAGCCGGCTCATCGTCTCGTCCACCGCGCGGCCCGACACGGTCGCGAGCAGCCCGAGCGTCGTGCCGGTCACCGCGGCGAGCAGCACCGCGGCGAGCGCGAGCAGCACGGTCAGCCGCGTGCCGTACAGGATCCGGCTCAGCATGTCGCGGCCGAGGAAGTCGGAGCCGAACGGCAGCTTCGCGCTGAACGGCGCGAACACGTCCGGCGTGACGATCGTGCCGACGTCATGCGGCGCGATCAGCGGCGCGAACACCGCGACGAACAGCATCAGGCCGGCCATCGACAGGCCGACGCGGCCGCCGGCGGTCAAGGCGATGCGCACGGCGCGGCGCTTGCGCGGCTGGTCGGGCGCAGGCGCGGCAGGCGGCACGCTGCCCCGCCCCACGGGCGGGTCGCCGGAGGGCGGCAGCGCGCTGCTGCGTTGTACGGGTTCGATCGGTTGCATGGGCGGCATCTCGGAAGGAAGACGAAACACTCAGGTGCGCAATCGCGGGTTCGACACGATCGAGCACAGGTCGGCGAACAGCACGAGCGTCAGGTAAGCGACGCAGAAGATCAGCGTGCACGCCTGGACCAACGGGAAATCGCGGTTGCTGACGGCGTCGACCATCAGGCTCGCCAGGCCCGGATAGTTGAAGATCGTCTCGACGACGATCACGCCGCCGAGCAGATACGACAGGCTCAGCGCGATCGCATTGGCGATCGGGCCGATCGCGTTCGGCAACGCATGGCGCAGCACGACGCGTGCGGGGCTCGCGCCCTTCAACACGGCCATCTCGACATACGACGCGCTCAATTGCTCGATCACCGCGGCGCGCGTCATGCGTGCCATCTGCGCGATCACGACCGCGCACAGCGTCAGCACCGGCATCGCGTACGCACGCAGGAAATCGTGCAGGCTTTCGATCGGGCCGCTGTACGACAGCGCGGACAGCCAGCGCAGCTTCACCGCGAACACGAGCACGGCGACCGTCGCGATCAGGAATTCCGGCGTCGCGACGAGCGACAGCGTGCCGAGGCTGATCACGCGGTCGATCACCGACTCGCGCTTGACGGCCGCGAGGATCCCGAGCAGCAGCGCGATCGGCACCGACACGGCGGTCGTGATCGCCGCCAGCGTGAGCGACTTCGGCAGGCGCCCGCCGATCAGCTCCGACACCGGCATGTCGCCGGACAGCGACCGGCCGAAATCGCCGTGCAACAGGCCGGTGAGCCAGTGCACGTAACGCACGTGCGCCGGCATGTCGAGACCGAACTGCTGGCGCAGCGCGGCGACCGTCTCCGGCGTCGCCGACTGGCCGAGCGCGGCCTGCGCGGCGTCGCCCGGCAGCAGGTTCGTGATCGTGAAGATGATCGCGGACACGATCAGCAGCGTCAGCGCGGTGACCGCGATGCGCCGGCCGATCAGCCCGATGAGAATTCGGTTCATGGAGAAGCACTCCTGAAAAGCCCGCGCGTGGCCGGCGCGGTGGCCCGCACCGGCCGCGCGACGGCGGCCAGCCACAACGTCATGCGTTCCACCACACGTTCTCGGCGAACGTGAAGCCCATCATCGGCCCGGTGGGGATCGAGCCGAGGCCCGCGAGCCGCTTGTCGTAGCCGTCGAGGAAGCTGATGAACGCCGGAATGCCGACCCGGCCCTGCTGCGCGACGATCACCTGCATGTCGCCGTACATCTGCTTGCGCTTCGCGTCGTCGGTTTCCGAGCGCGCGGCGAGCAACAACTGGTCGAACTTCGCGTTCTTCCAGCCCGACTCGTTCCACGGCGCATCCGACTTGAAGAACTGCGTGAACAGCACGTCGGCGCTCGAGCGCGGGTTGATGTTGCCGAACGTGAGCGGGTGCTTCATCCAGTGGTTCGACCAGTAGCCGTCGGGCGACGCGCGGTTGACCTGCAGGTTCAGCCCGATCTTCTGGCCGGCCTGCTGCAGCAGCACGGCCATTTCGATCGACCCGTTCGCGTCGGACGTCGCATAGATCGGCGGCAGCGTGGCGCCCAGCGCACCGGCCTTCTGCAGCAGGAACTTCGCCTTGTCCGGATCGTGCGGCCGCTGCGGCAGCGACGCGTTGAAGTAGCGGTGCCCCGGCGGAATCGGCTGGTCGTTGCCGATCACCGAGTAGCCGCGGAACACCGCGGTGCGGAGCTGCTCGCGATCAAACAGGTACTTCATCCCTTCGACGAAATCGGGACTCGAGACGATCGGGTTGTCGCTGCGCATGATCAGGTCGGTATAGAGGCCCGACTTGGTTTCCTTCAGCGCGTAGCCCGGCGTCGACGAGACCCGCTGCGTCGAGCGCGGATCGATCGCGTTGATCAGGTGCACGTCGCCCGACAGCAGCGCGTTCAGGCGCGCGGCGCTGTCGCTGATGCCGATCAGCTCGATCTCGTCGAGATACGGCTTGCCCGGCTTGAAGTAGCTGTCGTTGCGCACGCCGACGGTCGACACGCCCGGCTTGAACGACTTCAGCTTGTACGGGCCGCAGCCGATGCCGGTCGAGAAGTCGGTCGTGCCGTCCTTGACGATCACGAGCTGCGGCGTCGCGAGGATCACCGGCAGATCGGCGTTCGCGCTGGCGAGCGTCAACGTGACTTCGTCGGGGCCGCTCGCCTTCGCATCCGTGAACTGTTCGGCAAGCGTCTTGACCTTCGACGCGGTGGCCGGGTTCTTGTGGCGCATCAGCGAAAACACCACGTCGGCCGGGCCGACCGGCTTGCCGTCGTGGAACGTGACGCCCTTGCGCAGCTTGATGATCCAGGTCTTCGCATCGGTCGTCTGCAGCGATTCGGCGAGGTTCATCTGCGGCGTCAGGCTCGCATCGAGCTGCGTGAGGCCGCTGTAGAACATGAAGAAGCGGGTATAGTCCGCGCCCGTCGAGCCCTTGGCCGGGTCGAGCGTATCGGCCGTCGAACCGGCTTCGTTCGCGACCCGGATCTTGCCGCCGCGCTTCGGCGCGGGCGCGGCGAACGCGGCGCCGGGGGTCATCAGCAGTCCGCCGGCGCCGGCGGCCATCATGCCGCTCGCCGCCATGACCTTCATCATGTCGCGGCGCGTGAAGCCGCCCTTGCCGCCATTGTCGATATCGTCGCTCATCCGAACTGCTCCTGACTGTGGAAAGTGGGGTCTTGGGTCCAGCGTGGTTGTTCAATCCCGCCGCACCCGCGTGCTGGTGGCGGGCGCGGCGTCGTTCACATGCAATTCATTTAAGCATCGCCAAAATGCCGGTTGTCCCGATTCGGGCCGCCCTCACGATACGAATCGACCGTTTTGGGTGGCCTGCGCAGCATGATTTGCTGCGTGCACTCCGGCCGGTTTCGCCGCGCCGATCCGACGCGCATCCCGCACGCATGCGGTGCATCGGCGCAGCCGGCGCGTGCGGGTCGATGTCGGCTGATGTCGACTGATGTCGCCCCATACCGGCTGCGTGCCGATGCGCGGCGGCCCACCGCGCGCGGCAGGTGCCCGTGAAAGTTCAGAGGATTGGTCGCGGCCTCGATGCGTCGAAACGTGGAGCCCGACGGTGCGGTGCAAGGCGCGCACCCGTGTGCGCCGCTGCGGCGCCGGCCGCATGGGCGGGTTTTCCCGTCGCGCGGCCGCCCGGCAGCGGCCCGCGCGACGCACGCCGCGCAGCCGACGTACTGCTTACAGGCCAAGCTGCGTCGCCAGCTGGCCAATATCCGACACTTCGTAATAGTTGTAGAACGGCGTGCCCGGCTCGTGGCCGCGGTTCACGAACGCCTTGTGCCTGATCCCGAGATCCTCGGCCGTCATCAGGTCGTAGCGCAGGCTCGACGACACGTGCAGCACGTCCTCCGGCTTGCAGCCGAGCTTGTCGAACATGTACTCGAAGCCCTGCATGCGCGGCTTGTACGACTGCGCCTGCTGCGCGGTGAACACCGCATGGAACGGCGCGCCGAGCTTGTCGACGTTGCTCATGATCTGGTCGTCCATCGCATTCGACAGGATCACCAGCTTGTACTTCGACGCCAGCCGCGACAGCCCGGCCGGCACGTCCGGGTGCGGGCCCCAGGTCGGCACCGCGTGATAGAACAGCTCGGCCTCGGCTTCGTCGAACGTCACGCCGAGCCGCGCGCAGGTGCGACGGACCGAGTTGACGACGACGTCACGGTACGGCTTCCACGCGCCCAGCACCTCATCGAGCCGATAGGCGGCGAACGCACGCACGAAGGCCTCCATCGTGGCCGGCGACAACCGATCCGCATAGATTTCGCGCGCCGTCTCGGCCATCCGGAAATGGGTCAGCGTGCCGTAGCAGTCGAAGGTGATGTACTTCGGTTCAAACTGGATCATGGTCAGGTCCTGTCGGTGTGAAGCCCCGGGAGGGCCGGGGATGGGCTGGGTTTAACGAAATTGAATCAGGGCAAAAAATCGTTCGCGCATCGTTCGGCGCCGCTCAAAACGCACAATCGCCGCAAGTTGCCCGGCGCATGCAGCACGATCTGCGGTGCGATCGGGCGCGGCGCGGCTGGGCGGGGCCGGCCGGTGGCCGCCGTGCTGCCGCAGCGGGCTCGCCTACCGTGCGTGCGGCCGGCCGGCAGGCGGCAGCGCCGCCGTGCATGAATCGTAGTGGCGTTCGCACAGCACGAGTGGCGGGATTGACCGGCCGCGCCGGCACGATCCGCGCGTTCGTCCGCGTCGATCGAACGGGTTTGCATCGATCTCGCGGGCGCGCCCGTCAGCGGCGGAAAACAGGCGAATCGTCCTATCCGCGCCGCACCCGCGCTGGCAGAGTGAATGCGTCATTTCCACCCATCCGGAGTCCGGCGTGTCCGACCTCAACCCTTCCCGCACGCTCACCTATCGCCCGTTCGCCGACACCGACCTGCCTGCCGCCCATCGGCTGTCGGAGGCGGTCAAATGGCCGCACCGGCTCGAGGACTGGCGCTTCGTGCTCCAGCTCGGCGGCGGCATCGTGGCCGAAGACGAGACCGGCGTCGTGGGGACCGCGCTGGGCTGGCGCCTCGGCGAATCGCACGCGGCGCTCGGCATGGTGATCGTGTCGCCCGAGCGCGCGGGCGGCGGCATCGAGCGCGAGCTGCTCGCCCGCGCGCTCGACGGCTTCGGCACACGCACCGTGTTTCTGCATGCGATGCCGGGACGCGAGCCGCTGTACGCGGCGTTCGGCTTCGAGCCGATCGATACGATCAACCAGCATCAGGGCGCGGCGTTCCGGCCGCCGCTGATCTCGCTGCCGCCCGGCGAGCGCCTGCGCCCGCTCGGCACCAACGACGGGCCGCGCCTCGCC
This sequence comes from Burkholderia sp. AU45274, assembly GCF_030482505.1. Classification (NCBI taxonomy): domain Bacteria; kingdom Pseudomonadati; phylum Pseudomonadota; class Betaproteobacteria; order Burkholderiales; family Burkholderiaceae; genus Burkholderia; species Burkholderia sp. AU45274. Next base: position 151,521 of record NZ_JAUJQE010000008.1, read on the forward strand.
GCGCTCGCGTCGCGCGCGGCTGGCTACGAACGCGGTGCGGTCACCGACGCGCTGCTCGACGTCGCGAACGGCATCGCGCTCGATCGCGACGGCGAACTGCTCGGCTTCGCGCTGTTCCGCCGCTTCGGCCCGGGCCACGTGATCGGCCCGGTGATCGCGCCGGATGCGCTGCGCGCGCAGGCGCTGATCAGTCACTGGCTCGCGCTGAACGAAGGGATGTTCGTGCGGGTCGACCTGCCGAGCGACAGCGGGCTGTCCGACTGGCTGGACGGGCTCGGGCTGCCGCGCGTCGATACCGTCGTCACGATGGCGCGCGGCACGACGCCCGCGCGCGACCCGGCGCTGCGCGCGTTCGCGATCGTGAGCCAGGCGCTCGGCTGAACGGGACACACGATGAGCTTTCTCTACAAGGCCGACCCGGTGCGCGGCGCGCAGTGGGCGGCACGCTTCGCGCAACAGGCGCCCGATCTGCCGTTCCGGATCTGGCCGGACCTCGGCGACGCCGCGGCCGTCCGCTATCTCGCCGCCTGGCAGCCGCCGGACGATCCGGTCGCGCTGTTGCCGAATCTCGAAGTCGTGTTCTCGGTCGGCGCCGGCATCGACCAGTTCGACCTGTCGCGCGTGCCCGCACACATTCCGGTCGTGCGGATGATCGAGCCCGGTATCGTCGAAGGGATGGTCGAGTATGTGACGCAGGCCGTGCTGACGATCCATCGCGACCTGTTCGACTATGCCGCGCAGCAGCGCGAGCAGGTGTGGCACGAGAAACCGGTGCGCGCGGCCGCGTCGCGGCGCATCGGCGTGCTCGGGCTCGGCACGCTCGGCCAGGCCGTGCTCGACACGCTGCGGCGCTTCGGTTTCCCGTGCGCCGGCTGGAGCCGCACGCCGCGCACGCTCGACGGCATCGACTGCTACGCGGGCGACGCGGCGCTCGACGCGTTCCTGGCGCGCACCGACATCCTGATCTGCCTGCTGCCGCTGACCGACAGCACGCGCGGACTGCTCGGCGCACGCGTGTTCGATGCGCTGCCGGCCGGCGCGTCGCTCGTGCAAGTCGGGCGCGGCCCGCAGCTCGATGAAGCCGCGCTGCTCGCGGCGCTCGCGAGCGGCCGCCTCGACAGCGCGATCCTCGACGTGACGGATCCCGAACCGCTGCCGGCCGGCCATCCGTTCTGGACCCATCCGCGCATCCGCATCACGCCCCACATCGCGAGCGCGACGCGGCCCGACACCGCGGTCGACGCGGTGCTCGCGAACCTCGCGCGCCATCGCGCGGGCCAGCCGATGATCGGCGTCGTCGATCGCGCGCGCGGCTACTGACGTCCATGTCCGGCCGCACTGGGCGCGCAGCAGAAAATGCCGAAGCGCCCCGCACAAACGCCGCGCGCATACGTTTCGGGCCGCAAATTGAAGACGCATCCGGATTTCTCGCCCGTTAGCATGAACTCACCGCTGACACCTGACGAGAGTCCCGCCTTCCCATGAACCAAGCCGCGCTGATCGAAGCCGATCGTCAACACCTGATCCACCCCGTCGTCAATTACCGTGCGCACGAGGCGCGCGGCGTCACCGTGCTCGAATCCGCGGACGGCGTGTTCCTGCGCGACGCCGCGGGCCACACGCTGCTCGACGCGTTCTCGGGCCTGTGGTGCGTGAACGTCGGCTACGGCCGCGACAGCATCGTGAAGGCCGCCGCCGACCAGCTGGCGAAGCTGCCTTATGCGACCGGTTATTTCCATTTCGGCTCGCAGCCGGCAATCGAACTCGCCGAACGGCTCGCCGCGCTCGCGCCGCCGTCGCTGAACCGCGTGTACTTCACGCTCGGCGGCTCGGACGCGGTCGATTCCGCGATCCGTTTCATCACGCACTATTTCAACGCGACCGGCCGCCCGTCGAAAAAGCACATGATCGCGCTGGAGCGCGGCTATCACGGCTCGTCGTCGATCGGCGCCGGCCTCACCGCGCTGCCGGCGTTCCATCGCCATTTCGACCTGCCGCGGGCCGATCAGCACCACATTCCGTCGCCCTACCCGTACCGCCATCCGCTCGGCGACGATCCGCAGGCGCTGATCGCCGCGTCGGTCGCCGCGCTCGAAGCGAAGGTCGCCGAACTCGGCGCGGACAACGTCGCCGCGTTCTTCTGCGAGCCGGTGCAAGGCTCCGGCGGCGTGATCGTGCCGCCGGCCGGCTGGCTGAAGGCGATGCGCGATGCGTGCCGGCGCCTCGGCATCCTGTTCGTCGCCGACGAGGTGATCACCGGCTTCGGCCGCACGGGCCCGCTGTTCGCCTGCGAGGCCGAACAGGTCGATCCGGACCTGATGACCGTCGCGAAGGGCCTGACGGCCGGCTATGCGCCGATGGGCGCGGTACTGATGTCCGACGAAATCTACGAAGGGATCGCGGGTGACCGCGCCGATTCGCCGGTGGTCGGCCACGGCCATACGTATTCCGCGCATCCGGTCAGCGCGGCGATCGGCCTCGAGGTGCTGAAGCTCTATCACGAAGGCGGGCTGCTCGCGAACGGCCAGGCGATGGCGCCCCGCTTTGCCGCGGGCCTCGACGCGCTGCGCGCGCATCCGCTCGTCGGCGACGCGCGTTCGGTCGGCCTGCTCGGCGCGCTCGAACTGGTCGCCGACAAGGCGCACAAGACGCGTTTCGACCCGGCGCTGAACGTGCCGGACAAGATCGCGGCCGCCGCGTACGCGAACGGCGTGGTGTTCCGCGCGTTCGGCGACGGCGTGCTCGGCTTCGCGCCGGCGCTGAGCTTCACCGCGGGCGAGTTCGACCTGCTGTTCGAACGCGTGCGCGACACGCTCGACGACGTGCTGGCCGATTCGGGCGTGCAGCGCGCGCTCGACGCCGCGCACGCGCAGCCGGCCTGACGGGCCGAGGGAAAGCCGGGCTTGTGGCGGATATCTTTCGACTCTAAAGTAACCGGACATTCCATTTTTCCGACTCCCGACGCACGTGAACATGACGGACAGCAAGCTGGATCGCATCGACCTGCGCATCCTCTCCCAGTTGCAGAAGCGCGGCCGCATGACCAACGTCGAGCTGGCCGATGCGGTCGGGCTGTCGCCCAGTCCCTGCCTGATCCGCGTGAAGCGGCTCGAGAAGGCCGGCTACATCGGCGGCTACGGCGCGCACATCCAGCTCGAGAAACTCGGCGACGTGCAGGTCGTGTTCACCGAAGTCACGCTGGCCGACCATCGACGCGAGGATTTCGACCGCTTCGTCGCGGCGATCCGCAACGTCGACGAGATCGTCGAATGCCACCTCGCGAGCGGCGGCTACGACTATCTGCTGAAGTTCATCACGCGCAGCGTGAGCCATTACCAGACGATCGTCGAAGGGCTGCTCGAGCAGAACATCGGCATCGAGAAGTATTTCAGTTACGTGATCATCAAGTCGCCGTTCGTCAAACGGCACTACCCGCTCGAATCGCTGTTCGGCGAACGTCACTGACGCACCGCGCGCGGCACCCGCGAATACGGCAGCTTCGCTGTCCGTACGGGACAGTCGCGCGCCTGCCGCGCCGCCGTCGCCGCCGAACCGCTTCATCCAAGGACCTGTCATGCCGCTTACGCTGTCCCGAACCGAACTCGTTCGCACCGCCAACCTGATCGACGGCGCCTGGCGCGATGCGCTCGACGGCCGCCGCTTCGCCGTCACCGATCCGGCCACGCTCGACACCGTTGCCCACGCACCCGACAGCGGCGCCGCAGACGCACGCGCAGCGACCGACGCGGCGGTACGCGCACTGCCCGCCTGGCGTGCAACGCCCGCTCGCGATCGCGCGGCGATCCTGCGAGCATGGCACGCGGCGATCGTCGCGCATACCGACGATCTCGCGAAGCTGATGTCGCGCGAACAGGGCAAGCCGCTCGCGGAAGCGCGCGGCGAGGTCGCGTACGGCGCGTCGTACGTGCTGTGGTTCGCCGAGGAAGCGACGCGCACGTACGGCGACATCATTCCGCAGCAGCAGCGCGGCAAGCGGCTGAGTGCGGTGAAGGAGCCGATCGGTGTCGTCGCGGCGATCACGCCGTGGAACTTCCCGCTCGCGATGATCGCGCGCAAGATCGCACCGGCGCTCGCGGCAGGCTGCACGGTCGTCGCGAAGCCGGCGGAGGACACGCCGCTCACCGCGCTCGCGCTCGCGTTCCTCGCGCAGGAAGCGGGCGTGCCGGCGGGCGTGCTGAACCTGATCACGGCGTCGCGCGAGCGCGGCATCGACGCGGCCGCCGACTGGCTCGCCGACAGCCGCGTGCGCAAGATCACGTTCACCGGCTCGACGGCCGTCGGCAAGCTGCTCGCGCGCGATTCGGCCGCGACGCTGAAGAAGCTTTCGCTCGAGTTGGGCGGCAATGCGCCGTTCATCGTGTTCGACGACGCCGAGCTCGATGCCGCGGTCGACGGGCTGATGGCGGCGAAGTTCCGCAACGGCGGGCAGACGTGTGTATCGCCGAACCGTGTGTACGTGCAGGCCGGTGTTTACGATGCGTTCGCGCAGAAGCTCGCCGCGCGCGTCGCCGCGCTGAAGGCCGCGCCGGCGACCGACCCGGCCGCGCAGATCGGCCCGATGATCAACGCGCGTGCGGTCGACAAGATCGCGCGCCACGTCGGCGATGCCGTTGAACGCGGCGCGCGCGTGCTGACGGGCGGCAAGCGCCTGACCGAGCTCGGCGCGAACTATTACGCGCCGACGGTGCTCGCCGACGCCACCGCCGACATGCAGCTGACCTGCGAGGAAACCTTCGGCCCGATCGCCGCACTGTTTCGCTTCGATACCGAGGACGAAGCCGTCGACGCCGCGAACGACACGCCGTTCGGGCTCGCCGCGTATTTCTACACGCAGGACGTGCGGCGCATCGCGCGCGTGTCGGCACGGCTCGAAACGGGCATCGTCGGGATCAACGAAGGCGCGCTCGCAAGCGAGGCCGCGCCGTTCGGCGGCGTGAAGGAATCGGGCTATGGCCGCGAAGGTTCACGCTATGGGCTCGACGATTACCTGTCGATCAAGTATCTGTGCCAGGGCGGGCTGGACTGAGCCGGCGGACGCGCGCCGTCCGCGACGACGGCATTGCGCTGCCCGGCCGGAAAGCGCACGTTGAAACAGGAACCGATCGGTCCATATCATGCGTTCCATTCCTGAACACCGCATCGTTTGCGAAACCGATCCGGGCGAGCGCTGCGGATCGGCTGCCCACTGACTGATATCGGGCTCACTACGCGGATGGGGAGACGCCCTGCGTCGAGAAACAACCGCTTGACGCTTCACAGCGCTTGGCGTTCTCGACGTTCGTACGTCAGGTGGCCAGCCGTTTTCGACTCCTCAACTTCCGAAATGGCATCCCGGTTGCGCCGATCCTTTCCGTGAATCGATGCCAGCAACGATGCGAGGACGATCAGCCCGCCGCCGATCGATGCGAGCACGGATACACGTTCTCCAAGCCATGCACATGCGAACACGGCACCAAAAACCGGCTCGCTGCCCATCAATAGCGCGACGCGTGTCGGGGTGCTGCGACTGACCGCGTAGTTCTGCACAAAGAACGCAAACAACGTGCAGCCGACGACCAGGTAAACGACGATCATCCAAAAAGTTTCATTTCCGGCGAATGCAGGCAAGGGCTGCCATTGCGACCTCGCGACGCTCACGGCGAGCATGGCGCAGCCAAGCGACACGACGCCGGATTGCACGGCCGTCATTGCCAGTGGAGACACGGCCTGATTCTGCATGACGCGTTTCGTTGCGCACACGTTGATCGCGCGTAACAGCGCGGCAAGTACCACCAGCGCATCACCCGGTGTGAAATGGAATCGCCCTCCTCCGAGCAGAAAGGCGCCCAGAACGGAAAGTCCGGTTGCCGCCCACTCGATACCGCGCGGCATGCGTCTGAGCCATGCCCATTCAACCAGCGGCGTCATCACCACGCACAGGCTGATCAGAAACGCAGCGTTCGAGGCGGTCGTCATCCCCACACCGAACGTCTCGGCCAAGAAAATCCCGAGCAATACGCACCCGGCACCGACGATCCTGCCCCACTGAGAAAGCGACAACCCGCGTATCGACCACAGGGATGGCGACAGCAGCACGAACGTGATGCCGAAGCGCAACGCCAAAAGAGCTAACACCGGGTAGACGACCAATGCGCTTTTCACCACGGCATAGCTGGTGCCCCAGATAAAAGCCACGACAAGCAACAACAGATCGGCAGATATATTGAACCGGAAGCGCATGACGAATCTCCCACACGAAAGATCCGCATTGTCCGGCAGTGCACCGACAGTGATAATCCGGTCGAAGCGAACAAGTTTTGTGCGTCTCGCGCATAAATTGAACGGACATCCCGCCTACCTTTGCTACCCCCATGACACCGACCGAACTTCTCCCGTTGTTGCCGGATCTCGCTGCCTTCGCCCAGGTGGTCGAGGCCGGTAACTTCTCGGCAGCCGCGCGGCCGCTTGGCACGACACCTTCGACAGTCAGCCGTCAAGTGCAGCGGCTTGAACGAGCGCTGGGCGTGAGATTGTTCGAACGCTCGACCCGACGCATCCGGCTGACGGAGTCCGGCATGCAAATCTATCGTTACTGCAGGGACATGATGGAGGCAGCGTCCGGAGCCGTCGACGCGGCAAGCCAGCTGACAGCGCAGCCACGCGGCCGAGTCAGCATCGGCGCGCCGATTTCGCTAGCGAAGAGCCTGATTCACCCGAAGATTCCAGGATTCTTGCGCGCCTACCCGGAAGTAGAGGTCAAGGTCATATTTGACGACCGCGATCTGGATCCGATTCGTGATCATGTCGATCTCGTCGTGCGGCCAACCCCGAAACCGCCACAAGGCCTTGTCGCAAGACAACTCGGCACGGTACGGTGGATGCCGTGCGCCTCTCCCGGCTATCTGCGTGCACGAGGTATGCCCGTCGTTCCAGACGATCTTGCGCAGCATGATTGTCTATTTCTCGGCGATGCACCGGACGACAATCGGTGGACGTTCCGGCAAGGTAACCAAGTAGAGACCGTCGATGTCAAAGGACGCTATATCGCGAATGATGTGAGTGCACGGCGTGAGGCTGCACTGGACGATTGGGGCGTGGCAAGCCTGCCGGAGTTTGCGATAGGGGACGATCTCCGCGCCGGCACGCTGGTACACATCCTGCCCGAATGGCTATTCGAGCCGCGCGCCTACAGCGGGCCAGTCTGGCTCCTGTATCCGCCGAATCGGCTCCTTCCGCCGAAAGTTCGAGCGTTAATTGACTGGCTCGTCGAGCAGTCCGGTTGCCCACTCGACTGAGTCCGCACGCCGAAAACCCCAAGCATGTCAGCGAGCAACGCTGGCCCTGCCTTGTTTTCACGTAAAGCACGTCATGCAGCGGCGCCTAGGGTTTCCTGTCGTGCACCATCCGGAGAAATTGCCACACATCCATATTCAGCGGCTTTCCGGTTGCCAAATCGTCTTTCACGTACTGACACACGCGTTCAGCACGTTCCTGTGCGAGCTCGCCAGTATCGAACAGAATGACATCGTCTGCTTCAGGACGAACCTGAATCTCCCAGCCTTGGAAACCGGGTAAGTGGACGTACAACTCCCCGCTTCCCAACTCGGCAACCACGAAGAATTTCTTGACCAGCATTCCTTCGTCGTTTTTTGTCCGGCCGATACGGAACACTTCGTTGGCGACTTCGACTTTCACAACGTTCTGCATCATTGCAATTGTTACCGGATAAACACCCCAAAGAAGCTGGCGGGTCTATTGAGCAACACTCATCTCAAGACTCGTGATCGATTCGTGGAAGCGGCCGAAAAGTACATGCCGGCATGATTGCTGCCTTCACCCTCGACCTTCCTTAGCGCATCACCGCCGAAAAGAAGATTGCGCCGATGTAGAGCGCAATGCCGTAGTACAGGTGCGAGATCACGCCCTGGCGACGTGCCGCCCAGGGATCCGGCGTCCGCGAGCACAGGACACCCATGCCGAACGCAGGAACGACGATGAAGAACGGCACCGCGAGCGTCAGAAGACCTGCAGCGATTGCAACTGCCCACGTCGGATTGGCAATCCAGTCCGTGCCGCCACCAAGCAGGATCGGCAAGAAGCCAAACGCAGCGCCCAATGCGTAATGTGCGATCCAGCCGATCGCTTTTTCGCCCGGAATCGGAGGCGACGCGAAAATCGGCTTGTGGAAGAATTGTCCGCGTGCCATGTGCCCAATCCAGCGGCCCACGACATCAAAGCCGTAGTTCGGCAGCTTGAACGCCTTTTCGAGGAATATGGCCCACAAATCCGACAGCGCCGTGGCAATCAGACCGATAAAGACGCCTGCGATGATGATGTCACTCATGTTTTTTCTCTCAGGATTCTAGACACGAGGCGTGTCGACGCCACCTGCATCGGGTGAGGCGTTCCACGTATCAGGACGAAGCCATCATCGAAGGATCGAACGATGGCAGTTCACGTCGCTCCGCCATCGCTGAAACGCCCTGCTCGCTCGACGCCTACTGCGCGTTCAGAATCATGTTCAGCACGCGTCGCAGCGGTTCAGCCGCCCCCCAGAGCAATTGATCGCCCGTGGTCAACACGCTGTACATCCGCGGCTCGACGTTGAGGCGACGCAGTCTGCCCACACCGATCTTCAGCGATCCGCTGACGGCGGCGGGCGATAATCGATGGATCGTTTCCTCCCGGGTGTTCGGCACAAAATCGACCCACTCGTGTGCCCCGCGAATCAACCTTTCGAGACGATCGAGTTCGACGTTCTCCTTCAGCTTCAGCGTGATCGCGGCCGAGTGGCTCTGCAGCGCAGCGACGCGAACGCAGAGTCCGTCAACTCTAATCGTGCCCGGCGGCAGCCCGAGAATCTTGTTCGTCTCGACTTCGCCCTTCCATTCCTCGCGGCTCATGCCATTGCCGAGGTCGCTGTCGATCCACGGAATGATGCTGCCCGCGAGCGGCGCGCCGAACGCTTCGATCGGGTAATCGCTGGCGCGCGATGCTGCCTGTGCTTTCGCCAGCACGTCGAGCACGGGCGTGGCGGGTGCGGCAAGATGGTCGTCGACCCGTCTGGCGACGGCCGACATCTGGCCGAGCAGTTCCTTCACATGCTGTGCGCCGGCGCCCGACGCCGCCTGGTACGTCATCATGCTCATCCATTCGACGAGTCCGGCGCGAAACAGCCCGGTCAGGCCGATGAGCGAGAGCGTGATCGAGCAGTTGCCGCCGATATAGTTGCGCACGCCCGCGGCGATGCCGGCCTCGATCTGCTCACGGTTGACCGGGTCCAGCACGATGATCGAGTCGTCATCCATCCGCTTCGCGGACGCCGCATCGATCCAGAAGCCGCTCCAGCCCGACGCGCGCAGTAACGGATAAACCGCCTTCGTATAGTCGCCTCCCTGACAGGTGATGACGATATCCATCTCGCCCAGTCTTTCGACCGAGTTCGCGTCGAGCAGAGCGTGCTCGACGCCAAGCGGGTCACGATACGTGCGCCCTGCAGCGGACGTGCTGAAATACGTCGGCGATATTCTGGAAAAATCGCCCTCGTCGCGCATCCGCTTCAGCAGCATCGAACCGACCATGCCGCGCCATCCCACCAATCCGACCTTCATCATTGCTTCTCCTGCTTCATTGAAATCATGTCGATCCTGTTCAACCTTGGTATTCAAGATGAATCAGCGGGTACGGCCTGCCTTGATCGTCGACGGGGGAACGGCCAATGCGCCGGAAGCCCAGGTTTTCATAAAACCCGATTGCCTGACCGTTCTGTTCATTAACGTCAGTCGTCATGTTCGGGTGAAGCGTCAAGCCGTGGCGAACCAGCGCCGCGCCAATGCCAGTCCCTCGACACGCCGGATCAACGAATAACGCCTGCATGTGCCCGTGTTCGATGAACATAAAGGCCAACGGATAATCATTGGCATCGACGGCGAGCCAAAGCGGCACTTGAGGCAAAAAGCCGCATACCATCTCGTCAATCGCGCGGCGATCCTCCGGTGACAAAAAATCATGTGTCGCATCAACTGCACGCCGCCAGATTTCCACTGCGCGCGCACTGTCTTCGGGCCGAGAGACCCTGATCTCACTCATTTTCATATTCGCAGTCGTTGAATAATTCAAAACCCGTACGACGCAGGTTTCCACTCTCGATCAACCCACGGCCACCTTGACCGGCCGCCCGTGGCAGGCCCCGATGAATATTTCGGATGACTCATTGGCTGAAACCCGCCCGTACACGCCAACCGCAACGATGGGGCGAAACCGGCCGGTTCGGGAGACGGCAGCGCTCAACGCGACGATCCCGCCATCGCGTAGCCCGCGACCGTCCTCGCGACCACTTGCCGTTACGTGACAACCTTCAAGCCCGCCCACGCATCAGCTGCATGGCGACCTCTGCCACGCGTTGCCCCAGATGGCTTGCCGTCGCCAGATCCGCTTCCGGTGGCGCGATATCGGCCGCCTGATCGACGTTGGATTGCGCCCCTGCACCGAGCCAGAATCCGAGACGGTTCAAGTCCTGATCCGAGCCGGTCGTCGAATTGTTCGCGGGCGGCAGTGCAAGGTTGACCCAGTGCATGCCGTGCTGGGCGGCAAACAGCGCAATCTGGATCAGGGTGGCAAGCTTGTCGCCGGCGTGAGCGCCCGAGTTTGTAAACCCTGCGGCGACCTTGTCTTTCCATGCGCCTTTGGCCAGGACCGCATTCGAGGTCGCCTCCTGAAAAGTCTTGAATGCTGCAGACACGCTGGCCATATAGGTGGGCGAGCCGAAGATGATGCCGTCAGCCAATGCCAGATCGTCCCAGCGAGAAGACGCCTCCTCGGTGGTCAAGAGAAGCGCTTCCGCGCCGTGAATGCGTTCTACACCGGCGCGCACCGCATCAGCCTGCCTGGCAGTGTGGCCATACATGCTGTGATAGATGATTGCGATTCGGACAGTCGACATACCTGCTATTCCTTTGGACGTACGGCCGAAGCCGATGGCTCGCGACGGGCAAGCATTACCCCTGGGGCCGGCCAGCAGGCAGGCCCCATCGGGAAGAAAACAGAGCGTTGATGTTCAGTCGCCGGAACTAGCCGATGAGCTGATCCAGTTTGTCCAGAAAGCGCGGCCAGGCCGCGCCGAGGCGCACGTAGCTGAGTGCCGTCGGAGACGGAAAACCCGACTGCTCCATGTGCAGCAAGGTGCCGCCCTCATGTGGCGTCAAGGTCCAGGTGACGATCGTCTTCAGACCGCTCGCGGATTCCGTGCCATCGCCCCAGCGATAGCTGAGCAGCCGTTCCGGCTCCACCGCGATGACCTGGCAATTCGTGATACCCGACCATCCGGGCAACGGCTGCGCGCGCAGCGTAAAGCGGTGACCGACCTCAGGCACAAAGTCGTTGGCCATCAGCCACTCCTCGATCAACCACGATTGCGTGAGCGCGCGCCACACCTTGTCGGGCGGATGCCGAAGATTCCGCTCCACGACCAGGCTGTGCGATTCTCGCGATGCCGTCATGTGTCTATCCGGTCCAGCAAGTCCGACAACGCGTCGATTCGATCCCGCCAGAAGACGCCGTAGACACCGATCCAGTCGACCAAGGGCGCGAGTCCCTCCGGTCGGGCACGGTAATAGGTTTCTCGTCCTTCCGGGCGCCCTTCCACCAGCCCGGCCTGTCGCAAGACGGCCAGATGCTTGGACACGGCGGGCTGCGATACGCCCGCATGCGCGGTCAATCGTCCGACGGTCTGCTCGCCTTCATGCGAAAGCCGTTGAAAGATTGCCCGGCGGGTCGGTTCGCCCAACGCGGCGAACAGGTCGTTGGCAGTAGGGTCCAATGCATAGCTCAAAAGTTATGAATCTCAATGATAACCGTAGAGTTATAGATTTTCAACCCTGCCGCCCGATGTTTGAGCGGGCAATCGGGGCGTAGTGGCAATGTTCTCGAGCGTTGATCCCGATGCCGGGATCGGCATGCGACAGTGAATGGCCGTTCCGGGGCGACGCGAACGGCGCTGAACGCGCCGTTGCGGTCGGTGCGATGCACTCGTTGTGATGCACGGAAGCCCAGCGATCGCACTCAAAGCGTATAGACATCCACTGACGCCAAGTTCACCGATCATTCGATTGATTGCAGGCGGCCGGACCGACCGTCGTTAGCTGAATCGACGGCGTTGCACCGGTGTGCAATCGTCATCCAGGGCCCAGTGGGTGGTGCGCGGCAGTATCTGTGTGCCGCCTACCCATCGCGGTACGTCGCAATGATCCTGCCAATTCGCGTTTGCTTGCAGCACCTGCTCGCCAAGCGGCGTCAGGCCAACGATGCACCTTTCGCGCTCGGGATGGTCGTCATGGATCTTGATCAGCGGACGGTCGCCTTCTGCCAGCGGGCGCATCATCGCATGGAACATTGCGTCACCGAGGAACGGCAGCGGATCGCGACACAGGTTCAACTCGGCGAACACCTGCGACAACGCAAGCCCGTCACCGTCGCGAATGATCTCCAAGGCGAGTCTTTCCGTCAGACCGAGGCCATCACGTACCGATGGCAATTCCTGCAACTGGCGTTTCAGTGCCGGGGCCAACAGCGGAAGGCTGGGACTCGCCTCTTTGCAAAGCGCGGCCCAGGCAAGTGGAGTCGCATCGCGATAGGCGTCCCAAGCCTCGCGAGCGAGCGAGAACACGTCGTCAGTCAGCTCACGACGGCGTGGCCAAAGCCACGCAAGCACCTGCGGCGCCAATTGCCCCATGCCGACGAATCGATCGACGCCCGGCACGCTGTCGACCTCGACCAACTCCAGCGATTGCGGCCGTCCCGTCATGTTGGCAAGCACAGCTATCAGGAAAAGCTGATCGTAAGCATCCGCTTCGCACCACAGTACGGCGTGCCTGGCCCGGGACAGCTGCGACAACGCGCCATACTCGGTTAGCGCGCGCCGTCGAACCGTCGCCAGCGGGATGCCGAAACACTGGCTGATGAATTCGCAACGCGTGTCGATGAATGCTTCCGGCTCCAACCTGGGAACGGGTCCCATGCAGTACGGATCGGCGAACACGTGGAATTCCCCCCGAAACCCGGCCACGCCCAGACCATGCGCGATGTCGTTGCCACAACGCCAGTGCTGGGTATCAGCCGTGTCATTGGCGGCAAATTCCGGATGCCGTGCGGCGAACTCGATGGCATCCGCATGAGACTTGAGTTTCGGCCAGCTGGCAAATCCCAGTTCGCGAGCGATCAGCCATTGAGCGTCAGCAAGCACGGGGGAAGCCGCACGACGCAAATTTTCGCCTGGTCCGCCAACCGGAATTCCCGCCTGGAGCTGCTTGAGAAGTTGCTTGGCACGCTTGCGCTGCCGAACGAGGTCGATGTGACCGTTTTGCGCCGTGGCGCGAGGATCTTGAGGCATACGATCTCCAAAGGCAGCCGTATCCGCTTGTCGGCTGGGAGTCGCATGAATATGCGGTGAGACGGTCGACCTGGGTGTGAACCCTTTCCGCGGAATGGAGGCGCGGTGATACGCCGCTGCTGACTGTATCACAAGCACAAACAAGTTGCCGCATCGTCGCCCGATCGATGTCGCGCGAATCGACCGGGGAGCTGCCCCGAGGGACGCTCGGCGACTTCGTTGGCGAGGCATGCGATTGATCGGCCGATGAAAAAGAAAAGAAAAACTGTAGCGCGGGTACTGCCAGGTTGTTGCGAGGCCGGCAAATATCAGAGCCCCTCCAATTAACTTCACCTCCATACCATTTCAATCAGTCGAATCAGACTTCGGCAACCCGTGAAACTCGAATATTCTTCGGTAAATTTCCTCAACGGTATCACGCTTTTTTTTCGTTGTAAGATTGAACATTATCAACGCGATTTTTCGCCAGCGCTTTCGTCAGTGCGTAGTGCTGTCGATCTTCAGGGTGTGAGCAAAGCCAGTCCCGAAAGAGAATGTGACGAACATGCTCCGGGCAATTCGGGCCAAACACATGCAGATTCACGCGCGGCGAATCCAGACGAAGCATCCGATGCTGATACCACGACAGTTCACGAACCGTGAGCGTATAACCCATCGCCTCCAGCACGGGCACATACAACGCTTCCGCGTGCGGATTCTCGACTATCAAATCGATGTCGATGACTGGTTTCGCGGCGAGCCCAGGTACGGCAGTGGAACCAACATGCTCGATGTTCAAAAAATTTCCCGCCAGAGCGGTTTCAATGTCAGCTTTCAGCGCAAGAAATAATTCCGGCCACTTCGAATCATATGGTACTACCTCGATCGACTCGATCTTTGGTACGCCCCAAACCCACGGATTCTCATTCGGGTCGCCGGTCTCAAATACAGTTATCTCATCCGATAACAGCCGCGAACTATTGCTGCCTACCATATCGATCACCCTCTTCAGTTTTCCGAATTGGCTATTGTCGCATCACTCACCCCCGGACAATCCCTCCGCACACAAAACCGCACAATTTTCGATATACCCAGAGGACAAACGCTGCACATAAAGCATAAAAAACACAATTACCGGATAAAACCCAATTAGATCTTTTGTGAAATATTTAACATCGCCCCAGCCAGATCATTGATGGCTAATTTTATGGCGAACGCCGCAGGGAAAGAACATGAAATGCTCCAGCAAGCATTTCCGCCACTCTGCAACCATATTGGCATTTAGGCTGCAAAAACCCCGTGCTAACATCCGCTCGATGTTACCGGTACCAATCCGGTGCGCAACAATGAACGAGGCCCCTTCGGAGACAGCCCGCCATGTCACAGCCCCCTCGCCGCCTGCGCAGCCAGGAATGGTTCGACGATCCCGCGCATGCCGACATGACCGCGCTCTATGTCGAGCGCTTCATGAACTACGGGTTGACGCGCGAGGAGTTGCAGTCGGGCCGCCCCGTGATCGGCATTGCGCAGACGGGCAGCGACCTCGCGCCGTGCAACCGCCACCACATCGAACTGGCCGAGCGCACGAAGGCGGGCATCCGCGACGCGGGCGGCATTCCGATGGAATTCCCCGTGCATCCGCTGGCCGAGCAAAGCCGCCGGCCGACCGCCGCGCTCGACCGCAACCTGGCCTACCTCGGGCTGGTGGAAGTGCTGCACGGCTTTCCGCTGGACGGCGTGGTGCTGACGACCGGTTGCGACAAGACCACCCCCGCCTGCCTGATGGCGGCCGCGACCGTCGACCTGCCGGCGATCGTGCTGTCGGGCGGGCCGATGCTCGACGGCTGGCACGACGGCAAGCGCGTCGGCTCGGGCACGGTGATCTGGCACGCGCGCAACCTGCTCGCCGCCGGCGAGATCGACTACGAAGGCTTCATGCGGCTGACCACGGCCTCGTCGCCGTCGATCGGCCATTGCAACACCATGGGCACCGCGCTGTCGATGAACAGCCTGGCCGAGGCGCTCGGCATGTCGTTGCCGGGCTGCGCAAGCATCCCCGCCGCGTACCGCGAGCGCGGCCAGATGGCGTACGCCACCGGCAAGCGCGCGGTCGAGCTCGTGCGCGAAGACGTGCGCCCGTCGGCGATCATGACGCGCGCGGCGTTCGAGAATGCGATCGTCGTCGCGTCCGCGCTCGGCGCCTCGACCAACTGCCCGCCGCACCTGATCGCGATCGCGCGCCACATGGGCGTCGAACTGAGCCTGGACGACTGGCAGCGCCTCGGCGAGTCCGTGCCGCTGCTGGTCAACTGCATGCCGGCCGGCGAATACCTCGGGGAGAGCTTCCACCGCGCCGGCGGTGTGCCCGCGGTGCTGCGCCAGCTCGATGCGGCCGGCCTGCTGCGGCGCGACTGCGTGACCGTGTCCGGCCGCGCGATCGGCGAGATCGCCGACACGGCGCAGGACGCCGACCACGATGTGATCCGCACGCCCGACGCGCCACTCAAGCATGGCGCCGGCTTCATGGTGCTGTCGGGCAACTTCTTCGACAGCGCGATCATGAAGATGTCGGTGGTCGGTGAAGCGTTCCGCCGGACCTATCTGGCCGAGCCGGGCGCGGAGAACACGTTCGAGGCCCGCGCGATCGTGTTCGAAGGCCCCGAGGACTACCACGCGCGCATCAACGATCCCGCGCTGAACATCGACGAGCGCTGCATCCTCGTGATTCGCGGCTGCGGCACGGTCGGCTACCCGGGCAGCGCGGAAGTCGTCAACATGGCGCCGCCGGCCGAACTCGTGAAGCGCGGCGTGAGCTCGCTGCCGTGCCTGGGCGACGGGCGCCAGAGCGGTACGTCGGCCAGCCCGTCGATCCTGAACGTGTCGCCCGAGGCGGCGGTCGGCGGCGGCCTCGCGCTGCTGCGCACGAACGACCGCATTCGCGTGGACCTGAATCACCGCAGCGTCGACGTGCTCGTGGACGAGGATGAACTCGCGCGCCGTCGCGAGACGGCGAGCTTTACGGTGCCGCAGGCGCAAACGCCGTGGCAGGCACTCTATCGCCAGTTCGTCGGCCAGTTGTCCACCGGCGGCTGCCTCGAACCGGCCACGCTGTACCTGAAGGTGATCGAGCAGCGCGGCAACCCGCGCCATTCGCACTGACCCTCCCTGCCCACGACCCTTGCCGAGCCGACCATGCGTACTCTTTCCGTTTCCGACTGCCTGCCGCACGACCTGGCGCAAGCGCTGCTGATCGGCCGTGTGTGGCGGCACGACGGCGCCCATGCGGGCCCGAGCGTCGTTGCCGTGCGCGACGGCGAAGTGATCGACATCACGCACCGTACCGACCACCGCGGACCTGTTCGACCGCCCCGACGCCGCCGCCCTCGCCCGCACGGCGCCCGGCGAATCGCTCGGCCGCGTCGAGCCGCTGCTGCAGGCGGCGCTCGACGGCACGCGCGGCGCGACCCACCTGCTCGCGCCGTGCGACGTGCAGGCCATCAAGGCCTGCGGCGTGACCTTCGCCGTCAGCCTGATCGAGCGCGTGATCGAGGAACAGGCCGGCGGCGACCCCGTGAAAGCAGCGGACGTGCGCGCGACCATCGCGGCCACCATCGGCACCGATCTGTCGAAAATCGTGCCGGGCTCGGACGCCGCGATGCGGCTGAAGGCGGAACTCGAGCGCCGCGGCGCGTGGTCGCAATACATGGAAGTCGGCATCGGCCCTGATGCCGAGGTGTTCTCGAAGGCGCAGCCGATGTCGGCGGTGGGCTTCGGCGCGGACGTGGGGCTGCTGCCGGTATCGGTATGGAACAACCCCGAGCCGGAGATCGTGCTCGCGGTTTCCAGCGACGGCAGGCCGGTGGGCGCGACGCTCGGCAACGACGTGAACCTGCGCGACATCGAAGGCCGCTCGGCGCTGCTGCTCGGCAAATGCAAGGATAACAACGGCTCGTGCGCGATCGGCCCGTTCGTGCGGCTGTTCGACGACGGCTTCACGCTGGACGACGTACGGCAGGCCAGCGTGTCGCTGCGCGTCGAAGGCGCGGACGACGGCTTCGTCCTCGACGGCATCAGCCACATGCGCGAGATCAGCCGCGACCCGGCCGACCTCGTCGCGCAAACCTGCGGCGCGCATCACCAGTATCCGGACGGCTTCATGCTGTTCCTCGGCACGATGTTCTCGCCGATCCAGGACCGCGACGCGCCCGGCGGCGGATTCACGCATCACCTGGGCGACCGCGTCACCGTCTCCACGCCCGCACTCGGCGCACTCGTCAACACCGTGCGGCTGTGCACCGAGATCGCGCCGTGGACCTTCGGCGTGCGCGCGCTGTATGCCAATCTGGCCGCGCGCGGCCTGCTTGCGCCGTAAGGCCCGGGGCCGCGACGCCCCACTCGACATCGACGCACGGTGGATCGACGGCTAGGCCGCCCCTCACGCACGCGGTTGCGATCAAGGGTTGCGCGGATGCGTGCCGCGCCGATACGGTCGGCCCGGCGAAATCATGCAAAATACGCCCCATCTGAGATGCGGAGACGCGCCCGTGGGGATCAACTTCGACTTGAACGACTTGCAGGCGTTTCGCGCGGTCGTGGAAACGGGCAGCTTCCGAAAGGCCGCGGAATCGGTCAGCATTTCCCAGCCCGCGTTGAGTCGCCGGATCGACAAGCTCGAGGAAGCGCTCGGCGTGCGCCTCTTCGAGCGCACCACGCGTCGCGTGGCGCTCACCACGGTCGGCCGCGTGTTCGCGCAGAGCGCCGAACAGCTGCTCGACGATCTCGACGCGGCCCTTCTCGGCATTCGCGACGTGTCGTCGAGCCGCCTGGGCCATGTGACCATCGCGTGCGTGCCGTCGGTGGCCTACTACTTTCTGCCGGCCATCATCGCGCGCTATCATCAGCGCTTTCCGCGCATCCGGGTCAAGCTGCTGGACGCGAGCGCGAACGAGGTGCTGGGCGCCGTCATCAGCGGCGAAGCCGATTTCGGCGTGAGCTTCATGGGCAGCCAGGAAGCCGAGATCGAGTTCAAGATGCTGCTCCAGGAGCGGTTCGTCGCCGCCTGCCGCCGCGACCATCCGCTCGCGCGCAAGAAGCGCGTGACCTGGAACGAACTGTACGAGCACGATTACGTGTCGGTGGACAAGACTTCCGGGAACCGCCTGTTGCTCGACCAGGCGCTCGCCGCCGTGGCGCCGCGTGGGCCGAGCGTGTGCGAAGCGCGCCACGTGACGACCCTGCTCGGCTTGATCGAGGCGGGGCTCGGCGTCGCCGCGGTGCCCTCGATGGCGATGCCCGGGCACGACCACCCCATTCTCACGAGCGTGCCGCTCGTCGAGCCGGTCGTCAAACGGCGCGTAGGCATCGTCAAGCGGCGCGGACGGCCACTCACGCCGGCCGCCGAAGCATTTCACCGGATGATCGTCGACGCGAAGCGTGACGGCATCGCAAGCAGCGATGCATCGGTGTGACAACGACACAAGAGACACGAAGGAAGACCGTTCCGTGAGGTTGGCCAGGCTGCTCAAATCGCTCTACGTGCAGGTCCTGCTCGCGATGCTGCTCGGCGTGACCGTCGGTCACGCATGGCCGGCCGCAGGCGCGATGCTCAAACCCCTCAGCGACGCGTTCGTCGGACTCGTGCGGATGACCATCGCGCCGATCGTCTTTTGCACGATCGTCTCGGGCATCACGTCACTGGCGAACGGGAAGGCCATCGGCCGCACGATCGTCCGGGCGCTGGCGCTCTTCTATCTGCTGACCGCCGTCGCGCTCGCGATCGGGCTCGTCATCGCGTTCGTGCTGCGCCCCGGCGCCGGCCTGCACATCGACGTGCATCATCTCGATGCGAGCATCCTCGCGCAGTACGCGAAGGAGGCGCAGCCGCGCGGGCTCGTGGCATTCGGGCTGAGCGTGATCCCCGATACGATGCTCGGCGCGTTCGAGCACGGCGAGGTGTTGCCGGTGCTGCTGCTGTCGCTGCTGTTCGGCTTCTCGCTGAATGCGCACCGGCGGGCCGGCCAGCCCGTTCTCGCGCTGATCGACGGGGTCGCCCAGGTGGTCTTTCGCGTGCTCGCGATGATCATGCGGCTCGCCCCGCTCGGCGCATTCGGCGCGATGGCCTTCACGGTGGGCCGCTTCGGGATCGGCTCGGTCGGCTCGCTCGCGAAGCTGGTGGTGTCCTTCTATGCGGCCTGCGCGCTGTTCGTCGCGCTGGTGCTCGCGCCGCTCGCGCGCCTGCACGGCTTCGCGCTGTGGCGGCTGTTGCGCTACCTGCGCGAAGAGTTGCTCATCGTCCTCGCGACGTCGTCGTCGGAGCCCGTGCTGCCGCGCCTGATCGTCAAGCTGGAATCGCTCGGGTGCGACAAGGGCGTCGTGGGGCTCGTGCTGCCGGCGGGTTATTCGTTCAACCTGGACGGCACCGCGATCTATCTGACGCTCGCGGCCTTGTTCATCGCGCAGGCATGCGACGTGCCCCTTTCCGCGTCGCAGATCGCCTTGATGCTCGCCGTGATGCTGGTCACGTCCAAGGGCGCGGCCGGTGTTTCCGGTAGCGGGCTGGTCGCGCTGGTCGCCACGCTCGCCGTCATGCCCGACCTGCCCGTCGCCGGCGTGGCACTGCTGGTCGGCATCGATCGCTTCATGTCCGAGGCGCGTGCGCTGACGAGCGTGATCAGCAACGCGTGCGCGGTGATCTTCGTGTCGATGTGGGAAGGTGCGTGCGATCGTGCGCGTCTTGTGCAGCGGCTCGCTGCCGGCGGGCCGGTCGCCCCGAACGGGGTCGATGCGGACCGTGCCGCCGCGGATGCCGGCGGCAACGGTGACGGTGACGGGAAGGCGGTCTGACGCCAACCTTCCCGTCGATCAGGCTCAATGAGCGGGGACGGAATCCAGCCCGGTCGATTTCACGTCGGCCTGCACGTCGGGCGACGCGAGATAGTCGAGCAGCGCCTTCGCTTCCGCCGGATGCTGCGCGCCGACGGGGATGCCGGCCGCGAAGCGCGTGACCGACTGCAGCGATTCGGGGATCTTGCCGACGAAGGTCGCCCCCTTGACCGGCAGCAGCTCGCTCACCTGCTGGAAGCCGATCTCGTAGTCGCCGTTCGCGACGACCGATGCCACCGGAATCCGCGGAATCATCTTCGCCTTCGACTTCACCTGGTCCTCGATGCCGAGCTTCCTGAACAGCTCGCGTTCGATATACACGCCGCTCGCGCTGTCCGAGTAGGCGATCGACTTCGCGTGCAGCAGCGCCTGCTTGAGGCCTTCGGGGGAACCGACGTCGGGTTTTGCCGAGCCGTCGCGCACGACCACGCCGATACGCGAGTCGGCCAGCTCGACGCGCGATCCGGGGATGACCTTGCCCTGCTTGATCAGGTCGTCCAGCGCATAGCCGACCATGATGACGGCGTCGGCGGGCTCGCCGCGGGCGAGCCGGTTCGGAATCGCCTCGGGCGACTTGCCCATCGACGGGCCGAGCGCGGTATCGAGCGTGTTACCCGTGGTGGCAGCGAACCGGGGGCCGAGCAGCTTGTAGGCGGCGGTGAAGCCGCCCGAGCTCATCACGTGCAGTTCGGCGGCCTGCACGTTGGCAGCCACTGCCGTGGCCAGGACGAGCGCGGCCGCGCAAAATTTCGGGAGCAGGTTTCTCATGATCGTGGTCGTGGTCGTTCGGATTCATAGGTGTTGGCAAGCATTCCGGATGGATCGGGCATCAATGCGCCGGCGTCAGCGTCGCCGTGTGGCGACGATAGAGCGCGAACGTCGCAAGCAGCGCGCACACCGCGGCGAAGCTCATCCAGTAGCCCGGTGCGGCCTTGTCGCCCGTCGCGTGAATGAGCGCGGTCGAAATGGCCGGCGTGAAGCCGCCGAACACGGCCGTCGCGAGGCTGTACGCGAGCGAGAAGCCTGCGACGCGCACCTGCACCGGCATCACCTCCGTGAGCGCGACGACCATCGCCCCGTTATAGATCCCGTACATGAACGAGAGCCACAGGAGGACGAGCAGCATGTTGACGAACGACGGCGCGTGCGCGAGCAACGACAGCGCCGGGTAGGCGGTCACGACGGTAAGCACCGTCATGCCGACCAGCAGCGGCCGGCGGCCGATCCGGTCGGACAGCGCCCCGCCGATCGGCAGCCACACGAAGTTCGACACGCCGACGCAGAGCGTCACGAGCAGGCTGTCGGCGGTGCTCAGGTGCAGCACCGTCTTGCCGAAGGTCGGCGCGTAGACCGTGATCAGATAGAAGCTCGTGGTGGTCATCGCGACCAGCATCATGCCGGCCACCACGACGCCCCAGTTCTGCACCAGCGTACCGAACACTTCCTTCATGCCCGGGCGATGCTTGCGCGCCTTGAACTCCTGGGTTTCCTCCAGGTTACGGCGCAGCATGAAGATGAACGGCACGATCATGCAGCCGACGAAGAACGGCGCGCGCCATCCCCATGCGGCGATGGCCGACGCGCTCAGCCATTGATTGAGCGCAAAGCCGAGGCCCGCCGCGACGACGATCGCGACCTGCTGGCTGGCGGATTGCCAGCTCGTGAAGAAGCCCTTGCGGCCGGGCGTCGCCAGTTCGGCGAGATAGACCGAGACGCCGCCCAGTTCCGCGCCGGCGGAGAAGCCCTGCAGCAGCCGCCCGAGCAGCACGAGCGCGGGCGCCAGCAGGCCGATCGTCGCGTAGCCCGGCACGAACGCGATCAGGACGGTGCCGCTCGCCATGATGGACAGCGTGACGATCAGGCCCTTGCGGCGGCCGACGTCGTCGATGTACGCGCCCAGCACGATGGCGCCCAGCGGCCGCATCAGGAAGCCGGCGCCGAACACGGCGAAGGTCATCATCAGCGACGCGAACTCGCTTTGTGCGGGAAAGAAAACGTTGGCGATCTGCGTGGCGTAGAAGCCGAACAGGAAGAAGTCGAACTGCTCGAGAAAATTCCCGGCGGTGACGCGGAAAACCGCAGCGGCCTTCGAACGTGCGTTCGGAAGGCTGGACGAGGGGTGCATCGGGTGTCTCCTGAAAATCCGGAAATACGCGGGAGGGGTGGATCGATTGTCGTTTTCCGGCATGTTCGCTCGTCGCCGCGCAAACGATAAGTGCAATTTTTGGAAGGATTGATGTCGATGGGTTATCAATCGACGTGCCGGCGGCGCGTGTCGCCGCGCATCGTTCCGGGCGCGGTGAACGCCCGATGCAACGCTTTGCCGGACGGGCCACGCGGGCTCGCACACGTTTGCGCTCCCGCGCGCGATTGCCCGCGCCCACTGGCGGCCCCGCCGGCCTCGATTTTCTGTTAACCGTGCCGTTAACCCGGATTTGACCCGCGCCGGAGCCGTTGCAACCGGCTGCCCATACGAGCACGAGCATGCCCGCAACCACCTCGATCGAGAAAATCGCCGACTGGGCCGGACGCAACCATCTTGTCGTCGGAGCATTGGGCACGTTGATGTCGCTGGCGGCGCTCGGAATCAGCGCGGCGACACTGTGGATCGGGCGCAGCGAAGTGATCGAGCATGCTCACGAGACGTCGCGCAACGTCGCCGCCGTGCTGGTGAGCCAGATCGCGCGCACCGTCGAAACGTCGAACAACGCACTGGTCGCGCTCGCGTCCGATCTCGGCAAGCCCGCGGTGCGGCGCATGGATGCCGGGCTGCGGCATGACCTGCTGTTCGAGCGCACCGCCGCGCAATACGTGACCGGCATGGGCGTGACCGACCGCCACGGCCAGTTGATCGACGGCTGCTGCGGCACGACCCATCGTTGGGATTTCAGCGATCGGGACTACTTCAAGGTCCATCGCGATGCCGACAACGTCGGCCTCTACGTGTCCGAGGCCTATCGCGCGCGCTCGCGCGGCGACAAGGAATCGATCGCGCTGTCGCGGCGCATCGAACGGCCGGACCATACGTTCAACGGCATCGCGGTGGTCGCCATCGACATCGCCTATTTCGAGCAGCTCCTGTCCGGCCTCGATGTCGGGCCGAACGGGGTCAGCGCGATCCTGCGCGCGGACGGTGCGATCCTCGCGAGAAATCCGTCGTTGAACGACAACCAGATGAACCACCTGCGTCGCTCGAAAGCCTTCGACCGGATGGTGCACAGCGAATCGGGCTTCTACCCCGCGCGTTCGGTCATCGACGGCACCATGCGGCTGTATACGTACCAGCGGGTGCCGGGCACGCCGCTGATCGCCGTCGTCGCGCCGGCCGAGCGCGACGTGCTGGCGAGCATCACGCGCCTGTCGTGGACGGTAGGCGTGTCCGCCACCGTGATCAGCGCATTCTTCTGCGCGGTGGTCTGGCTGCTGGCGTTTGCGCTGCGGGACAACCTGCGCAAGCAGACGCTGCTCACGGATCTCACGCGGACCGATCCGCTGACGGGCTTATGCAACCGCCGCGCGCTCGATATCGCGCTCGCCGACGAATGGGAACGGCTACAGCGCGGCAGCAACGGCAGCCTGTCGATCCTGTTCATCGATGCCGACCACTTCAAGCAGTACAACGACCGGCACGGGCATGCGGAAGGCGACACGGCACTGCGCTTTCTCGCCGAATGCATCCGCACCCACACGCGGCGGCGCGGCGATCTCGCCGCGCGCTACGGCGGCGAGGAGTTCGTCGCGGTGCTGCCGGACACCGACGAAAGCGGGGCCGCGCAGGTCGCGGAGGCGATTCGCCGCGAAGTCGAACGCAACCGGCTCGACGGGTTCGCGGAAACCGTGCCGGCCTTCACCGTCAGCATCGGCTGCGCGACCGGTCATCGCGCGCGTCCCCCGTCCGTGCATGCGCTGTCGCATCAGGCGGACATGGCGCTTTATCGTGCGAAGCGCGAAGGCCGGAACCGCGTGTGTTGCGCAGAAACCGAGCAACACGCTCGCGTGGCCTGACCGGCCACGGATCGGGTCTGCATTTTTTCGGCAGCGGAGCACACGCAAACGATTGCCTCGGAAAACGGTCCCGAATTGTTCATGCACCAATCAGATAATAAGGAAAACTACTCGATGTCAACGAAACTGGAACTCTCACATGAATGATCAACGATTAACGGTTCGCACGAAGCTGACCCTGGCTTTCAGCCTCCTGACGTGCATGGTTCTGCTCGTCTCCATTCTCGGCATCGTATCGCTCGGCAATGCGAACGCGGCATTCGAAAACTACGTCAACGGCACCAACGCCCGTGCAATCCTGGCGGACAAGGTTCGCGTCGCGGTCGACCGGCGTGCGATCGCCGCCCGCAACCAGGTGCTCGCGACCGCGCCACGCGACGCGGACATCGAGAAGGACGCGGCGCTGCAGGCCGACCGCGAGGTCGGCGCGCTGCTCGGCGAACTGACGAATGCGGTCCGTGAGGGGAGCGGCGCGACCGACAAGGCCCGCGAGCTGGTCCGGCAGATCGGCGCGGTCGAAGCGCAGTACGGCCCCGTGGCGCGCGCCATCGTCGACGCGGCGGCGAACAACCGCCGCGACCAGGCCATCACGATGATCAACGAACAGTGTCGGCCGCTGCTGGCCAGGCTTGTCACCGCCACCGACGCCTATGCGACGTTCGCCCGCACGCAAGGCGCGCAACTGGTAACGGAATCGGCCGACCGCTATGCATCACAGCGGCTGATGCTGATCGTCATGTGTATCGCGGCGGCAGCCGCCGCCGCGATCCTGGGCGTCTTCATCACCCGCGGCCTGCTGCGCGCGCTCGGCACGGAGCCTGCCGCGCTCAGCGACATCGCGCGCCGTATCGCGGCCGGCGATCTCGGTACCGGATCGTCGACCGGTGCCGCGCCGGCCGGCAGCGTCCTGGCTTCGATGCGCGACATGCAGGCGAACCTGACCCGCCTGATCGCGGAAGTCCGCACGGCATCCGGCAATGTCGCGACGGGCGCCGGCGAAATCGCGTCCGGCAACCAGGACCTCTCCTCCCGCACGGAACAGCAAGCCGCCTCGCTGCAGGAGACCGCCTCGAGCATGGAGCAGTTGACCTCCACCGTGCGCCTGAACGCCGACAATGCGCAGCAGGCGAGCGGGCTGGCCAACAACGCGTCGGAAGTCGCCCAGCGCGGCAGCACGGCAGTCGGCCTGATGGTCGACACGATGACGGACATCCGCGCCAGCTCCACCAAAATCGCCGAGATCACCGCGATCATCGAAGGGATCGCCTTCCAGACCAACATCCTCGCGCTCAACGCGGCCGTGGAGGCCGCCCGCGCGGGCGAACAGGGCCGCGGCTTTGCCGTGGTGGCCAGCGAAGTCCGAAGTCTCGCGCAGCGTTCGTCGGGCGCCGCGAAGGAAATTCGCGAGCTGATCTCGGAATCGGTCCGGAAAATCCAGGACGGCTCGCAGATCGCGAACAGCGCGGGCGAGACGATGACCCAGGTCACGCATGCGATCGCGCGCGTGACCGACATCATGGGCGAGATCGCGGCCGCGTCGAACGAGCAGAGCCGCGGCATCGAGCAGGTCAATCTGGCCATTACACAAATGGATGAAGTCACCCAGCAGAACGCGGCGCTCGTCGAACAGGCCGCCGCCGCCTCGAAGTCGCTCGAGGAACAGGGAGGCCGGCTTGCCGAGGCGGTATCGCTGTTCCGGCTCGACACGCGGGCGGCCGGCGCCTAGCCTCCCGCCGCGCGCGCCCTCGATCGACGCATCGAATCCGTCGCCCGACATGCTCAGCACCCGAAATTAACCAGATAGTGGGAATTCGCGCGCCTTGCATCCGACGCGAAACAAATCCGTAACGGCCGCGTAACGATCCATCACCACAATTCGCCATCTTCGACCATCAGGATGGAGTCTTGCATGTTTGCGTCACGAAGCCGTTTCCCGCTGCACGTCGCAGCCTTGTCGAGTGCGATCGTGCTGGCGGCCTGCGGCGGCGGCGATGATGTCGCGTCAACCAGCACCCTGGCGGCGGCCGTTCCCGCGCCGCCCGCCGACCCCGGCTTCGTCGACAGCGCACCACTTCCGAGCGTGCCCGCGTTCGTCGACAACGTCGCGACCAACCAGCGCGGCGATGCGCGCTATGCGACGCTGTCGACCAACGCCGCGGTGCGCGTGGTGAGCCGCTTCCTCGATCTCTGGCAGCCGGCGACGATGCTGGTCGACGCGGGCGTGAGCGCGCCGGCGTTCGGCACATTCCCGGCCATCTCGCCGTCGACCTGCTCCGGGCTGCCGAACAGCGGCGTGTCGTGCGGCACGATCCTGAACGATGCGGTGCTGTCGGCCAACGTGCAGTACGTGATCAACGCGACGACCGCTCGCACGCCGCAGCAGGCCGATGCCGCGTACTACGACGACCGGCGCGGCAAGGGATACAGCGTGACCGACGGCATGGGCCCGCTCACCGCCGCGTGGCGCACCGCGGCCCAGCAGACGACCAGCATCACCAGCGTGCCCGCCGATGCGACGACGGTGCTGTACAACGACTCGGGCAACAACGTCGGCGTCGGCAGCAGCAGCGGCAACGCCAGCTTCGGGAAGGTTGTCGACCTGCTCAACGAAATGGGCAACAACGCATCGACCGAACCGTCGAAGCGCTTCTTCAAATATGCGCGCCCGTACCGCTGGAGCACCAGCGTGGTGGTCGCGCCGACGCTCGTGCCGGCGGAAAGCACGACGCCCGCGACCGACGGCGGCTTCATCAGCGGCCACACGGCCGAGGCTGTGCGCGATGCGACGACGATGGCGTGGCTCGTGCCGGAACGCTTCCAGGAAATGGTCAGCCGCGGCCTCGAACTGGGCGAGAACCGGATTCTCGCCGGCATGCACTCGCCGCTCGACGTGATCGGCGGGCGCATGCTCGCGCTGGCCGTCAGCGCGGCGAATCTGACCGCGTATGCCGATGACGCACAGACCGCCTATACGCAAGCCCACCAGGCGCTGCAGCAACTGACGGGGACGAGCGCGACGACGTTCTCCGCCTTCGCCCACTCCGGTACGACGGCCACCGACCGGTTCGCCGACTACGCGACGAACAAGGCCGCGTTCCTGCGCCGCATGACGTTCGGCTTCGCCGCGATCGAATCGACGGACGCGCCGCCGGTCGTGCCGAAGGGCGCGGAGATCCTGCTGCAGACGCGCTTCCCGTACCTGAGCGCCGACCAGCGGCGCGTCGTGCTGAAGACGACCGAACTGCCGTCCGGTTATCCGGTCATGGACGATGCGGAAGGCTGGGGCCGCCTGAACCTGTTCGCGGCCGCCGACGGCTACGGCGCGTTCAACGGCAACGTGATCGTGTCGATGGATGCGTCGCAGGGCGGGCTCAATGCAGCCGACCTGTGGCGCAACGACGTCGCGGGCGCCGGCAAGCTGACGCTGCAAGGCAGCGGCACGCTGACGCTGGCGGGCAACAACCGCTACACGGGCGGCACGCAGGTGAGCGGCGGCACGCTCGCGGCCGCGTCGACGACGGCGTTCGGCAACGGCGACGTGTACGTCGGCTCGGGCGGCGGCGTGAAGATCGCAGCCAATGCACCGGTGACGATCGCGACCCGCTATACGCAGCTCGACAACACGACGCTCGAACTCGACATCGACGGCAACGGCGGCGGCCGCCTGCGCGTGGGCGGCCCGCTCACCGTCACGGGCGGCACGCTGCGCGTGAAATTCGTGAACGGCTACGCGCCGAAGGCCGGCGACACTATCGCGCTGATCGACGGCGCGGCGGCGGCCGCGAAGTTCTCGACGGTGACGGTCGACGGGTTCAAGGCCACGCCGGTTTATACCGCGACGGGCGTGTCGGTCACGCTGTCGGCGGCGTAGCACGCAGCGGGCATCGATCCTGGTAGCGAGGCCGCACGAGGGCGGCTTCGGCTTGGGCTTGGGCTTGGGCTTGGGCTTGGGCTTGGGCTTGGGCTTGGGCTTGGGCTTGGGCTTGGGCTTGGGCTTGGGCTTGGGCTTGGGCGTGGGCGTGGGCGTGGGCGTGGGATTGGGCCTGGGCCTGAGCTTGGGCCTGGGCTCACGCGAAGCGGGCGGGCGTCGCTGCAGCTCGATGATCGTTGGCAGGTTGAAGTCGCGGACATCCGGCGTGGCGCCGCCCTGCCGCCGGTTCACCTCAGCACGGAGTTCCAGCGCACGCGCCCGCGTCTCGGCGAGCAACCGCAGCGCCTCGCCGAGCAAGCCCTTCTCCCGTTCCGGCAGTTGATCGCCGCGGCTCGTCCATCGAGCGCCATTCGAAGCCTCAGATCGTCTGCCCGTACGACTCGCCATCTCAAATGGCGACCGCGCCGAACCGGACGACCGCCGTGCCGTCGGGCCCATCTCAAAATTACGATTGCAAATGCCTCTCATTTGCATTAAATTGCCGCGCAAATGTACTGTTTGGAACACAGATGCCGGCGCCAGGCCGCCCGCCGTGCCCGAACGCGAACGACACAAAAAAGGAAAAGGACGGGTATGAGCAGGAGGAACTGGGCGGCCGCACCGATGGCCATCGTCGTCGGCACGGCCGGCATGGGCGCCGCCGACGCGCAGGAGACGGCGCTGCCCGCCATCGAGGTGTCCGCGCAACGCGCGACGGCGCCGTTCCGCACGCGCGAATCGACGAGCGCGACGCGCAGCGAGGCGGACGTGATGGAGATTCCGTTCGCGGTCAGCAGCGTCGATACGAAGCTGATCCAGACGGTGGCCGCCACGCGCGGCGACGATCTCTACGACTGGGTCGCGGGCGTCTCGCGCCAGAACAACTTCGGCGGCCTGTGGGACAACTACGCGGTGCGCGGCTTCGCCGGCGACGGCAACACGTCCGGCACCGACTACCTGGTCAACGGCTTTTCGTGGAATCGCGGGATGAGCGTGCCGCGCGACACCGTCAACCTGGAGCGCATGGAAGTGCTCAAGGGGCCGGCGTCCGCGCTGTATGGCCGCGGCGATCCGGGCGGGATCATCAGCTATACGACGAAGCAGCCGCAGTTCGCCCGCGCGAACACCGTCGGCGTGTCGGCCGGCAGCTACGGCGCGTTGCGTCAGACGCTCGATTCGACCGGCCCCGTCACGAAAACGCTCGCGTACCGCTTCGTCGCGATGAACGAGAACAACGGCAGCTTTCGCGACACGGTGTCGAGCAAGCGCTACCTGTTCTCGCCGTCGTTCACATGGGACATCGGCGCGAACACGACGCTCCACTACGAATTCGAGAGCGCGCGGCAGCGTGCGCCGCTCGATCGCGGCGTGCTGGCGGTCAACGGCCAGCTAGGCGTGATCCCCGCGTCGCGCTTTCTCGGCGAGCCGCGCGACGGCGACTACGACGTGCGCAACACGGGCCATCAGTTCACGCTCGAGCACCGCATCGATTCCAGCTGGTCGATCAATGCCGGCGTCGCGCAACGCAACACCGACCTGTCGGGGCGCTCGTCCGAGGCATTCGCATTGCAGCCGGACGGCCGCACGCTGTGGCGCCGCTACCGGCAAGTCGCGTTTCACTCGAACGACCTCCAAGGCCGCGTCGAAACCACCGGCACGTTCCGCACGGGCGGCATCGGCCATACGCTCGTGATGGGCGTCGACGCGTATCGCTTCAACTACGACCAGTTCGTCACGCGCTCCACGCCGAGCGCCGCGGCGCCGTATGCGATCGACATCTTCGATCCGGTCTACGGCCAGCCCGCGCCCGCGCCGCGCACCGCGACCAACCTGCTCGAACGCGATAACGGACAAGGCGTCTACGCGCAGGACACGCTCGCGTTCGGGCCGCACTGGAAGATCCTGGCCGGGCTGCGCTGGGATCGCTTCCACCAGTCGATCGACAACCGCCTGAAGGGCGTGACGACGAGCCAGTTGCAGACCGCGGTGAGCCCGCGTCTCGGCGTCGTGTATGAAATGAGCCCCGCGTGGTCGTTCTATGCGAACACCGCGTATTCGTTCCGGCCGAACAACGGCGCGGACGTCGGCGGCAACGCGTTCGATCCCGAGAAAGGCCACGGCTATGAAGCCGGCGCGAAATGGGCGGGCGCGCGCTCGCTCACGACCGTCTCGGCGTTCTACGTGACCAAGCGCAACGTGCTGACCGCCGATCCGGCGAATGCCGGCTTCTCGCGCGCGGCCGGCGAAGTACGCAGTCGCGGCGTCGAATTCGAATGGAGCGGCGACCTGGGCCACGGCCTGCGCGGCCTCGTCAACCTCGCGTACGTCGATGCCGAAGTCACGCGCGACACGGTGCTGACGCCCGGCGCGCGGCTCGTCGACATACCGCGCCTGAGCGGCAGCGCGCTGCTGATGTACGAGACGACCCTGCCGTTCGCGGACAAGGCCGGCGCCGGCGCCGGCGCGATCTACGTCGGCCGCCGCGCCGGCAACACGGCCAACACGCAGGACGGCTTCGAGCTGCCGGCCTACGCGACCGTGCAGCTCAACGGCTACGTGCAGGTCAACAAGCACCTGCGGGCGTCGGTCGTGCTGAACAACCTGTTCAACCGCACCACCTACGTCAGCTCGTACAACAGCCTGTGGGTCACGCCGGGCGCGCCGCGTAGCCTGTTCGCGTCGCTCGCGTACTCGTTCTAGCGCGGCCGGGCGGCTGATGCGACGTGCATCGCGCGTCAGCCGCCGACCACGAACCGCGCGCCCAGCGCGAGCAGCAACGCAGGCGGCATCACGCACGCGCCGACCGCGAGGAATGCGCGGAAACCGACCTGCAGCCCTTCGCGCCGGATCGCCGCCAGCCACAGAATCGTCGCGAGCGAACCGGTGATCGACAGGTTCGGGCCAAGATCCACGCCGATCAGAATCGCGTCGACCACCGTCTGCGGGCTGTGCGCGGCGTGGATCGTCGAACTCGCGATCAGCCCGGCGGGCAGGTTGTTGACCGCGTTCGACACCAGCGCGACCGCGACGCCGGCCACGGCCGCGGCGACGTGCTCGCCGCTTTGCATCAGCAGATGCAGCAGCCCCGCCAGCGCGTGCACCGCGCCGGTCCGGTCGAGCGTCTCGACGACGACGAACAGCCCCGCGACGAGCGGCAACACGCTCCATGAAATCGCGCGAACGATCGGCACGCACGCCGCGCGATCCCGCATCGCCACGCACGCGACCGTGACGACGCCCGCCAGCGCGGTCGGCAACCCGAGCGGGCGATCGGCGACCGACACCGCCATCAGCGCGACGGCCGTTGCGGCGATGCCCGCCAGCGCGATGCGGCCGCCGCTGGTCAGCGGCTGCACCGGCAGCCCGGACTCGCAACGGCCGGACAGCGCACGCCGCTGCACGATCCGCAGCATCACGAACGTGCAGACGATCGACGCGACGGACGGCGCCGCGAAGTGCGCGAGCCAGACGCCGAGCGCCGGCATGTGTGCACCGTACAGCACCAGGTTCGCCGGATTCGAAATCGGCAGCACGAAACTCGCGGCATTGGCGACGAGCGCGCAGCTGTACAGCTGCGGCATCGGGTCGGCCTTCGCGCGGCGCGCGGCGGCAAGCACCGCGGGCGTCAGCACGACGGCGGTCGCATCGTTCGACAGGAACACCGTGGTGACGACGCCGACCCCGTAGATCAACGCGAACAACCGCCGCGGCGAGCCCTGCGCGAGATTGACGACGTGCGTCGCGACCCAGTCGAACAGCCCCTCGCGACGAGCCGCCTCGGACAGCAGCATCATGCCCGTCAGGAAGAGGTACACGTCGCCGCCTTTCGCGACGGCGTCCAGTGCCTGCGCCGCGGGCAACAGGTTCAACACGACCAGCAGCAGCGCGCCGCTCACGGCCCAGATGGCCTCGGGCCAGCCGAACGGACGCGTGATGACGCCCGCGGTGGCGAGCGCGGAAATCAGCCAGGCAAGCGAAACAGGATTCATAGGCAAGTGGATCGAGGCATGGAAATCGACATCGCCTTCACGACGATGTCGCCGATAGATCGGCGGGCTTGCCGCACACGCGGCCCAGCGAGCGCGCATGACCGAGCCACAGCGCGAGCGAGCCCGTCGACACGGCGCCCAGTACGACGAACGCGGCCGGATAGCCGAAGTGCTGCGCGAGCACGCCGCCCAGCACGGGACTGAGCGCCGCGCCGATGCCCTGCGCGGTCGCGACGGCGCCCTGCCCGGCATTCACGCGGCCGGAGCCATGCAGCAGGTGAACGACGAGCGCGGGCACGACCACGCTTTGCAGGCCGGCGCCGATGCCGTCGAGCACCTGCACCGGCCACACGCCCGCTTCGCTCAGCCACGCCGCGGCGACCAGCCCGCGCACCGGCAGCACGAGGTACGAGAACAGCAGCACCCGCCAGTAACCGTGCGCGCGAATCAGCCGGGGCGCGAGCCACGCCGCCGCGATCATCACGCACTGCGCGATGACGATCGTCTGGGCGGTGAACGCGCTCGCGTTGCTGCGATGCGTGACGACGACGCCCATCCCGTAGAGCGGCAGCATCGCCGCGTTGCCGAGATGAAACAGCGCGAGCGACGCGCCGAGCAGCACCAGCGGCCGGTTGTCGGCGAGCGTGCGCAGGCCGCCGACGCGCGATGGCGATGTCGATGCCGATGCCGCATCCGACGCATGCGGATGCGCAGCATCCATTCCCGGTGCGGCACCGGCGGGATCGAGACCGCGTGCGGACGCGTGATCAATCGAGTGCCCGGGAATCGCCAGCGCGCTCACAATGGCGAGGACCGTGAACACGCCGACCAGCGCGAACACCGCGTCGAATCCGACATGCCAGCCGAGCCACCCGGCGAGCGCCGCACCGGCGACGTTGCCGGCATGGTTCGCCATCTGGTTGCGCCCGAACTGCCGGTCGAAACCTTGCCGGCGCACGATGCCGAGCGTCACGCCCGCGGCGGCCGGCGCCAGCACCGCGCCGCTGACCGCCGCCACGACCTGCGACGCCGCCACCGCCGGATAGCCGTGGACGAACCTCATCGCCAGCGACGCCAGCGCCGTCACCGCGGTCGCCACGACGATCAGCGCCCGCTTCGCGCGCACCGTATCGACGAGCGCGCCGGCCAACGGCGTTGCGGCCATCGCGGCGAGTCCGGCCAGCGTCATGACCGAGCCGATCGCATCGGCGCCCCAGCCGCGCGACAGCAGGATGACGCCGATGAACGGGCCGATGCCGGCCTGCACGTCGGCGAGGAAGAAGTTGAGCGCTTCGAGCGCGCGCGCCGCTCTCATGGCCGTCTCAGCGTCGCACGATCATTCGGCATCCGCATCGACGAGCTCGGCGATCTCGCTCACGTCGAGCGTCGTGCCGTGCGGCGTGACGACGCCGTGCCCCCACGCCTGCACATGGACACCGGGACGCAGATACTCGTGCAGCGCTTCAGCCGCATGCGGCGGCACCCGCAACGCGACGCCGCTCGTCAGCAACGCGCCGTTCAACTCGCCTTTCGGGCCGTGCAGCGCAAACGCGACTTCGCCGCTCGATTCCAGCGGGGTGCGAGTGGGGTGCGTCGGCTTCGCCGGCGCAGCGTGCGCGGGCCCGTCGTCGACGATGTCGACGCCGTCGCGGCCGGTCAGTTGCACGGCCGCGATCATCGCCGCGCGACGCGGCTTGACGCCCCGCACGCGGATGCGGTCGCCGACCGCTACACGCCGCACCAGTTCGCGGCCCAGATGCGGCGGCACGTGAACCTGCAGGTCGCCGTTCAGGATCAGGCCGTCGATGTCTCCGTGCGAATTGAGCAGGAACTGCGTGACGAGGCCGCGCGTTTCGGGCAGGCAGGCGGGATCGATCCAATGCATGGCAGGACTCCTTTCGATGGGTTTCGGAATGGCGTCGCGCTCAGCGCGCGACATCGTCATAGAGATTGACGACATGGCCCGGCGCGCCGAACGCCGTCGCCTGCAGCGCTTCGCCGTAGGCGTTGCGCGTGCCGTAGCCGACCGCGGCCACGCGCTCGCCGGGGACGAGCAGCGCGCCGAATTGCTGGGCGGCCGGAACGGTCAGCTTGACGATCGCGCCGCTGTCGAGCATCACGCCGTCCGGCTCGCCGCGCGGCGCGCGCGTCACGCGGCGCACGACGCCGGACACGCTCAGGCGGGCGAGGTTGACGCCGCGCAGCATGGGCGGCACGGGTGCGACGGGCGCGGGCGGCTGATCGGACAGCGACGCGCCGGTGCCGTCGTTGCGGACGACACGGGCACGGATCTCATCGTCGACGCGTCGATCGCCGGCGACCGTCACACGGTCGCCCGTCTTCACGAGCGCAGTCAGTTGCGAACCGAGATGCGGCGGCAGGCGGACGAGCGTGCCGTCGGAGAGCACGAAGCCGTCGACGGCGCCTTCCGGGTTGATCGTCAGGCGCGACAGCGTGCCGGACACCAGCGCATGCCGTGCGGTGTCGTTTCCGGGCACGGCAGGCACCAGTGCGCGAGGCCGAGGAGGAGCAGGCGGCGGCATGGCGCCGGCCGGATCTTCCGCGCGCGGTGCGGGCGGCACCTGCGCCACGCTGACCGTTGCGACGGCAACGAGCGCGGCCGCGCAGAGCATGCGAGACGAGCGGCGCACGGCGGCACGGCGCCGCGGCTGCGATCGAACGACAGGCAGGTACGACTTCATGACGGGCTCCGGCGACGGGTTGCGATGCATCGATATCCGCAATACCCGTGCCAACCCGCGACGCCCCGCGTGGCCGTGCGCCGAACGACGACGCGCGCGAAAACTGTCGGATTTCCCGACACGTCGCGTCGCCGGATGTCGGCATTCCCGACAGTCGAAACGGCGCGCCTCACTCCTTGCACTACGACCGGCAACGCGCGTTCGCAAGCCCGTTATTAGCGTGAACAGGCCCTAGTCGTCGCGCTCGATCCCGAGATTCGCCATGCGCGCATAGAGCGACTGGCGGCCGATCCCGAGCAGCCTCGCGGCTTCCGCGCGGTTGCCGTTCGCGCGTTCGAGCGCGCGCAGAATCGCCGCGCGCTCGACCGTCGCCAGTGCATCGGGCAGCGGCATGTCGAGCAGGTGCGCCGGCACCGCATCGGCGTGCGGCTCGCGCGCCGGCACGGCGGCCAGGCCGAGATCGGCCGCGCCAATGGCCGGCCCGGGGGCGAGCGCGGCCGCCCGCTCCATCACGTTGCGCAGTTCGCGCACGTTGCCCGGCCAGCGGTGATCGAGCAGCGCGCGCTGGGCGTCGTTCGTCAGATGCAGCGCGCGCATGCCTGCCGCGTTGCACAGGAAATGCGCGGCGAGCGGAAGGATGTCGGCCACACGCTCCGCGAGCGGCGGCAGGTGCAGCGGAATGACGTTCAGCCGATAGAAGAGGTCTTCGCGGAACGTGCCGTCCGCGACGGCCGCGACGAGGTCGCGGTGCGTCGCGGCCACGACGCGAATGTCGATCGCCGTGGCGCGATCCGCGCCGAGCGGCATCACCTGGCGCTCCTGCAGCGCGCGCAGCAGCTTCGCCTGCATCGCGGCGGGCATGTCGCCGATCTCGTCGAGAAAGAGCGTGCCGCCGTCGGCCTCGACGAGCCGCCCCGCGCGATCGGCATGCGCGCCCGTGAACGCACCGCGACGATGCCCGAACAACTCGCTTTCGAGCAGGTCGGCCGGGATAGCCGCGCAGTTGACGGCGACGAACGGCCCCGCATGCCGGGCCGATGCCGCATGCAGCACGCGGGCGGCCACCTCCTTGCCCGTGCCCGTCTCGCCGGTCAGGAGCACGGTCGCGTCGCTCATCGCGGCGCGGCCGACCTGCTTCTGCACGTCGCGCATCGCGGCGCTCACGCCCAGCAGCCGCGGTCGGTCCGCCGACGGCTCGCCCGCGAAATCGCTGTCGCCCGGCGCGCGCACGGGCGGCTGATTCGCCGACACGATGCGTTCGAGCAGTTGCGCGATGTCGCGACGCCCGATCGGCTTCGTCAGGTGATCGAATGCGCCGAGCCGCATCGCTTCGATCGTGTTGTCGCTGGTCGCATGGGCCGTCAGCATGACGACCGGAATCGCGGCCAGCGCAGGATCGTCGCGCAGTCGCGCGAGCACGGCCAGCCCGTCCAGATCCGGCAGGCGGAAGTCCAGAAAGATGCATTCGACGCCCCCGCCGTCGCGCAGCGCGCTGAGCGCGGCGCGGCCGGAGGCAGCCTCGACGGCGCGATGACCGAGATCGGCGAGCGTTTCGGCGAGGCTGTCGCGAAAGGCCGCGTCGTCGTCGACTATGAGGATGTTTGCCATGGAATTTCAATCACGAATGCAGCGCCCCCGTCGAGGCGCGCGTGCCCGCCGTGCGCCGCCGCCACTTCGCGCACGACGGCCAGACCAAGGCCCGTGCCCTCCGCGCGGCCGGTCACGAACGGCTCGAAAATCCGCTCGCGCTGCGCGGCCGGCACGCCGGGGCCGCTGTCCGACACGGTGAGGCACAGCCAGTCGCGCCCGGCGAAGGTGCGCCGCTCGGCGGCGAGCGTGACCGCACCGCCGTCGCCCGCGTGGTGCAGCGCGTTGAGCAGCAGGTTGTCGAGCGCCCGCCGCATCTGGTCGGGATCGAAAGCAGGACGATCCGACGGCCATGCCAGCCGTTCGCCCTGCCCCGCGGGCGACAGCGTCAGGTCGATCGCTTGCCGCTGCGCCAGCTCGCGGTGCGCGTCGACGACCTGCGCGAGCCACGCGTCGACGTCGACCCGGGTCGCTTGGGGGCGCACCGGCTGCGTCAGCGCGAGCAGGCTCGACAATTGCGCATCGATGCGCTCGATCTGCGCGAGGATCACGCGCAGCGCGTCCTGCTGCCGCCGGCCATCGCCGGCCAGCGCGTTTTCCGCCTTCAGCCGCATCGCGCCCATCGGATTGCGAATCTCGTGCGCGACCTGCGCGGCCAGCTTGCCCAGCATGCCGAAGCGTTCGGCCTGCGCGAGGCGCGTGCGCAGTTCGTCGGCCTGCTGCTGCAGCCGATCCGCGCGCCGCGCCCGCTCGTTGAACGCATCGATGACGCGGTCGAGATCGGGCTCGCCGACGTACGGCAGATGATGCTCGCGACCGTCGGGCCCCAGCCCGCTCTCGATCCGCGCGAGGTTGCGCTTCCATCGGCGCAGCGCCACGGCCAGCGCCGCCGCGATCGCCAGGATCACGGCGAGGACGGCCGCGAGGCCCGTGGCCAGCAACTCGCCGTGCCGGCCCAGCGGCGGGCGCGCACGCGTCAGCATCCACACGTACAGCCCCGATCCGCCGCGTACCGGGCAGGCCGCCGCGACCACGGCATCCTGCGCGCCTTCGACGACGTTCGCGGTCGCGGCACGCGTCGCGGCCGCGGCGCGCAGCGTGCGAAGGATCAGCGGCGTTTCCGCTTCCGGTACGTCGTGTTTGACGCCGCTGCCCTGGTAGGTGGGAAAGGAATACGCGAGAAAGCCGCTTGCCGCGGGGGCGGCGCCGGGCATCCAGAACCCGCCTTCCATGTCGGGGGCACGGGAGAGCACGATGTCGAGGATCGCATGCATCAGCTCCGGGGCGGGCCCGGCGCCCGGCGACGCGGAAGACGCGCTGTAACGCGACGCGACCGCTTCGCAGGCCGACGCGCCGGCGGCCTTTGCGCTCGCGACCTGCTGACTCTCGGCGGAACTCGCCGTGATCCAGACGACCGCGACCAGCGTCGCGCACAGCGCCGCGACGAGTGCCCAGAGCATGACGAGTTGGGTGGAAAACGACGGACGCTTCATCGGATCGGGCTGGCGGGTGAGGACGACAGCATAGCGTATCGCCTGTCATGCGAAGCCGCCACGCTCGCCATGCAGCGCACGGGCGTCCTGCCGGGCCGGCGGCACCGGCTCGCCCCGGAAAGCCGGGCGAAAGCCTCGGGCGCTGGACGGCCTTTGGTCTAGCGTCCAGCCCGACGCTTCCCGTCGACCCCCCATGCGCATCGTTTCCGTTAGCACCTTGCTGCACCCGCTCCGGCCGCCGCAAGTCATGCCATCCCGAACGCAGACGATGACAGCGGCGGGAAGCGGCGGCGACCGCGCAGGGTGCGCGTCGGGAGCGGGCGGGTCAATGACGCGTTATCAGGCAACGGCCGCGTCAGCCCGCGACGCGGGGAATCCTCGCCCCCAATCGGCGTGCGATTCGATTCGCCGCGTTGAACGTCGACCGCGCGGCGTGCGCGGCGCAATCGGTTTTCGGCTGGCGCGTTGGCCGCGTCGGCCTCCTCTCCCGTCAGCGCGCGTCCACGGGCACGGCAGCGCGCTTCGCCACACCGTCCCGCTCGATCCGCTCGACGATACGAGCGAGCCGAATGATGTCGGTCAGCGCGAAATCGGCCGCTTCGGGCCGCGGCCTGCCGCACTGGTCAGCCATGCGCATCGCGAACGCGAGCGCTTCGGCACGCTCGCGCAGCAGCGCGCGCAATGCATCCGCGATCACCTGGCGGTCGCGCGGATCATCCAGGCCCAGCACGGAACCGTCATCCGGCATCACGAACGGCCCAGCCGCCAGCACGGCAACATCCGGCACGCGCATCGTGTTTCGTTCCATGGTCTTCCTCTTTGTCGACTCGCGACCGACCGGCGTCTCACCGCCGGTTCGACCGCGACACCACGTCGATCCACACCGCCAGCACCAGCACGGCGCCCTTGACGATCATCTGCCAGTACGCGTCGACGTCCAGCATCGACATGCCGTTGTCGAGGCTCGCCATCACGAGCGCGCCGATCAGCGCGCCGTAGACGGTGCCCGACCCGCCGCGCATCGACGTGCCGCCGATGAAGCACGCAGCGATCGCATCGAGTTCGCCCATCGTGCCGGCGGACGGCGACCCCGCCGCCAGCCGCGCCGTGTTCACCAGGCCGGCAAACGCACACATCAGCCCCATCAGCGCGAAGATCGCGAGCTTCACGCGGTCGGTATCGACGCCCGACAGCCGCGTCGCCTCCAGGTTCGAACCGACGGCGTAGATGCGCCGGCCGAACACCGTCTGCGTCGCGATCCACGAGAACACGCCAAGCAGCACGAGCAGAAGCAGCACCGGCACCGGAATACCGCCGTAGCGGTCGAGCGTCGCGACGAAGGAGAACAGTACGGCGCCGGCGCCGACGATCTTCGCAACGTCCTGCCAGCGCGGTGCGACCGCGAGCCGGTAGCGCCGCCGCGTCGCGCGCTGCCGCACCACCAGCAGCAACACGAGCCCGAACAGCAGGATCGCGAGGCCGTCCCCCACCAGGCGCGGCAGATAGCCCTGCCCGATGAACACGAAGCCGTCCGACACCGGCGCGATCGTCGAGCCGCCCGTCACGCCGAGCAGGATCCCGCGAAACGCGAGCATCCCGCCCAGCCCGACGATGAACGACGGCACGCGCCGATAGGTCGACCACCAGCCGTTGAAGAGCCCGATCACCACACCGAGCGCGAGCACGGCCGGGATCGTCGCCGCGACCGGCCAGTGGCGGTTGACGTCGAGGATCGCGGCAACACCGCCGAGCAGCCCGAGCAGCGAGCCGACCGACAGGTCGATCTCGCCCGCGATGATGACGAACACCATCCCGCACGCGAGCATGCCGGTGATCGACATCTGCCGCAGCAGGTTCGATACGTTGCGCGGTGTGACGAACGCGCCATCCGTCAGCACCGAGAAGAACGTCCAGATCACGACGACCGCCAGCAGCAGCGCGAGCAGCTTGTAGCGCGCGAAGATCTGGCGAAGCGGCAGCCGCGCCGTGCGGCCGGCGGAACGCTGCGCGTCGGCATCCGGCGTCGCCGGGGTCGAGGAAGAAAGTTCGGAATTCATGTCGCGCTCATTGCGGTGGGTTCGGTGGACAGCCGCGCGGGCTTCAGCGCGGCGCCGAGTATCTGTTCCTGCGTGAGGCCGTCGTTGACGAAATCGCCGCGCAGCTCGCCTTCGCCGATCACCAGCACGCGATCGGCCAGCCCGAGCACCTCGGGCAGCTCCGACGACACGACGACCAGCGCGACGCCGCGCTGCGCCAGCGCGAAGATCAGCCGGTAGATCTCCACCTTCGCGCCCACGTCGACGCCGCGCGTCGGCTCGTCGAGGATCAGCACCTGCGGCTCGGCCAGCAGCATCTTGGCGAGCACCGCCTTCTGCTGGTTGCCGCCGGACAGGCTCGCGATCGGCAGGAACGGATGCGCGGCGCGCACCGACAGCCGCTGCATCTCGGTGCGGATCGCATCGAGTTCCGCGGCCGCGTCGATCCGCCCGCGCGCCGCGAAACGCCGCAGCACCGCCAGCGTGATGTTGTGGCCCACGCCGAGCTGCGGCACGATGCCGTGGCGCTTGCGGTCCTCGGGCACCATCGCGATCCCGGCGCGGATCGCGTCGGCCGGCGAGCGGATCGACAGCACCCGGCCGTTCATCAGCACGGTCGCCGTGCACGCGCCCGGATACGCGCCGAAGATCGCCTGCATCAGCTCGGTGCGGCCCGCGCCCACGAGCCCGGCCACGCCGAGGATCTCGCCGCGCCGCACGCTGAACGACACGTCGTCGACCCGCTTGCGGCGCGCGTTCGTCACGTCGCGACAGGTCACGTTGCGCGCTTCCAGCACGACCTCGCCGATCTCGTGCGGCTCGCGCGGATACAGGTCGCGAATCTCGCGGCCGACCATCATCGCGATGATCCGGTCGGTGGTCAGCGCGCGCATCGGCTCGGTCGCGACATGACGGCCGTCGCGGATCACGGTGACCGTATCGCAGACGGCCGCAACCTCGTCGAGCTTGTGCGAGATGTACACGCACGCGACGCCGCGCCGCTTCAGGTCGCGCACGATGTCGAGCAGGATGCGCGTTTCGGCGGCGCTCAGCGACGACGACGGCTCGTCGAGGATCAGCAGCTTCGCGTCCTTGTTCAACGCCTTCGCGATCTCGATCAACTGCTGGTGGCCGCCGCCGTAGTTCATGACCGGCTGCGCGACGTTGATCGAGTCGATCCGCAATTCGTGCAGCAGTTCCTCGGCGCGCCGGACCATCGCGGCGAAGTGCATGCGCCCGCCCGGCAGCGTGATCTCGTTGCCGAGGAAGATGTTCTCGGCCACCGACAGCTCGGGCACGAGCATCAGCTCCTGGTGGATGATCACGATGCCCGCCCGCTCCGTGTCGCGCACGCCGGTTGCGGCGAGCGGCGCGCCTTCCCAGCGGATTTCTCCGTCCCACGTGCCGTGCGGATAGACACCCGACAGCACTTTCATCAGCGTCGACTTGCCCGCGCCGTTCTCGCCGCACAGCCCGACGCATTCGCCGGGCCGCACGGTGAGGTCGATGCCGTCGAGCGCTTTCACGCCGTCGAATGTCTTGACGATGCCGCGCATCGTCAGCAAGGGTTCCGTCATTCGTTCTTGCCTCGCAGTCAACGCGGCCGCCGTCGCGGCGGCCGCGCATCGCGTCCGTCGTACGCTTACTGGCTCGCCAGCTGCGCCTGGGTATAGAAGCCGTCCTTCACGACGACGTCGACGTTGCGCTTGGTCAGCAGCGTCGGCTGCAGCAGCACCGTGTCGACCTTCTTCCTGCCGTTGTCGTATTGCGCGTTGAACGCGGGCTTCGCGCCCTTCGCGAGATCCACGGCAAGCTTGGCGGCTTCGCTCGCGATCAGCTTGAGCGGCTTGTAGACGGTCATCGTCTGCGTGCCGGCGATCACGCGCTTGACCGCCGCGAGATCCGCGTCCTGCCCGGACACCGGCACCTTGCCGGCCAGATGCTGCGCGGCGAGCGCCTGGATCGCGCCGCCGGCCGTGCCGTCGTTCGACGCGACGATCGCATCGATCCGGTTGTTGTTCGCGGTCAGCGCATCCTCGGTGATCCGCAGCGCGGTCGACGCGCTCCATTCGGGCACCCACTGCTGGCCGACGACCTTGATGTCGCCGCGATCGATCGCCGGCTTCAGCACCTTCAGTTGTCCTTCGCGCAGCATCTTCGCGTTGTTGTCGGTCGGTGCGCCGCCGAGCAGGAAGTAGTTGCCCTTCGGCTTCGCATCGTAGACGCCCTGCGCCTGCAGCTCGCCGACCTTCTCGTTGTCGAACGAGATATACGCGTCGACATCGGCGTCGAGGACCAGCCGGTCGTACGACACGACCTTGATGCCGGCCTTCCTCGCTTCGGCGACGACGTTGCCGAGCGTCTTCGAGTTGAACGGCACGATCACGATCACGTCGACGCCGCGCGAGATCAGGTTCTCGATCTGAGAAATCTGCCGCGCCTCGCTCGCGTCGGCCGACTGCACCGACACCTTCGCGCCGAGCTTCGTCGCGGCCGCGACGAAATAGTCGCGATCGCGCGACCAGCGCTCGACGCGCAGGTCGTCGATGCAGAAGCCGATTTCAGGTTTGTCCTTGCTCGCATGCGCGAGCGGTGCGCCCAGCGCGAGGATCGCCAGCGCAGCGGCGCCGGCAAGCGAACTCAATACGGTACGACGCGTCACGGATTGCATGTCTCCACTCCTTGTTTTTGGACAACTTCACGAACGCCGGGCGAACGCCGAAATGCGCCGCCCGCATCGAGTCACTGCAAAGCACGGCATCGTGCGACGCGCAACGCGTCAGCGATCCGCACGTCAAACGCCCGTGGCAAACACCGGTGCGAGCGCACGGTAAAGCGCGCGAAACGTCGGCCGCCGCGCGTCGCGATACCACGCGTGGCGCGCCATGTCCGGCTCGCGTACCGCGATGATCGGCGGCTGCGGGCACACGTCGTCGAGCGGCGCATCCGGTTCGAGCGCGAGATGCGCGAGGCGCGCGGCGCCGAGCGCCGGCCCCACTTCGCCGCCCGCGCGCAAGGTCAGCGCACGACCGCTCAGATCGGCGAGCATCTGCGTCCAGTACGCGCTGCGCGAGCCGCCGCCGATCACCGTGATGCTGTCGGGCGCGAGCCCGGCCGCATGCAGCGCGTCGATGCCGTCGAGCAGCGCGAAGCCGACGCCTTCGAGCGTCGCGTTCGCGAGATCCGCACGCTGCGTGTCGGGCGTGAGCCCGTAGAAGACGCCCTTCGCATTCACGTCGTTGTGCGGCGTACGCTCGCCGCTCAGGTAAGGCAGGAACCACGGGCGGCTCGTGCGCGCATGCGTCTCGGCATCGTCGAGCAGCGCCGCGACGCCGTCGTAACCGGCCAGTTGCGCGGTGAAGTCGAGACAGCCGGCCGCGTTCAGCATCACGGACATCAGGTGCCACGTCTGCGGCAGCGCGTGACAGAAGCTGTGCACGGCCGATTCGGGATTCGCGCGGAACCCGTCCGACACCGCGAAATAGACGCCCGACGTGCCGAGCGACAGCAGCGCATCGCCGGGCCGCACGATGCCGACGCCCACCGCGCCGGCCGCGTTGTCGCCGCCGCCCGCCACCACCGGGATCTCGCGCAGCCCGAGCGCGCGCGCGACGGCCGGCAGCAGGGTGCCGGTGACGCGATTGCCTTCGTAC
This sequence comes from Burkholderia sp. AU45274, assembly GCF_030482505.1. Taxonomy (NCBI): domain Bacteria; kingdom Pseudomonadati; phylum Pseudomonadota; class Betaproteobacteria; order Burkholderiales; family Burkholderiaceae; genus Burkholderia; species Burkholderia sp. AU45274. The sequence goes on from NZ_JAUJQE010000008.1 coordinate 195,144, forward strand.
ACGGCCGGCATCTGCGCGCGCGACAGCCCACAGGCGGCCAGCAGCGTGTCGTCGTAGTCGCGCTTCGCGACGTCGAGCCACAGCGTGCCGGCGGCATCCGACGGATCGGTCGCGAATGCGCCGGTCAGCCGGTAGCGCAGGTAGTCCTTCGGCAGCAGCACGTGGGCGATGCGCGCGAATACGTCGGGTTCGTGACGACGTACCCACAGCAGCTTCGGCGCGGTGAAACCCGGCATCGCGATGTTGCCGGCCACGGCGCGCAGCGTGGGCGCGAGTCGTTCGAGTTCCGCGCACTCCGCATCCGCGCGGCCGTCGTTCCACAGGATCGCGGGGCGCAGCACCTCACCGTGCATATCGAGCAGCGTCGCGCCGTGCATCTGGCCGGTCAGTCCGAGTGCGTCGATGTCGCGCGGATCGATACCCGCCGTGCGCGCATCCGACACGAGTGCGGCCAGCGCGCCGCAGGCGGCATCCCACCAGTCGCGCGGGGCCTGCTCGGACCAACGCGGCTGCGGCCGGCTCACCGCGAGCGGGCGGCTCGCGCTCGCGCGCACCGCACCGTCGCGGTCGAGCAGCACCGCCTTTAAGCCCGACGTGCCGAGATCGAGTCCGATGTACATGGCGTCAGCGCAGCCCGTAGATCGCCTGGTTCACGATGTTCTCGCAGCGTTCCTGCGCGCCGCTCGCGTGCTGCGGGTTCACCCCGCGCGCGAGCGCATCGGCCGCGAGCGACTCCAGCGTATAGTCGCCCGACAGGATCTTGCGGCCGAACGCGTCGTCCCACTGCGCATAGCGTTGCCGGCGCAGCGCGTCGAGCCGGTCGTTCTCGACCAGCACCGCCGCGCGTTCGAGCGCGAGCGCGAGCACGTCGATCGCGCCGACGTGGCCGTAGAACAGGTCTTCCGGATCGATGCTCTGGCGGCGCACCTTCGCATCGAAGTTCATCCCGCCGGTCGTGAAGCCCCCGTGGCGCAGGATTTCGTAGAACGCGAGCGTCAGCTCCTCGACGCTGTTCGGGAACTGGTCGGTGTCCCAGCCGTTCTGCGGATCGCCGCGGTTCGCGTCGACGCTGCCGAACACGCCGAGCGCGAACGCATTCGCGATCTCGTGATGGAACGAGTGGCCGGCGAGCGTCGCGTGGTTCGCCTCGATGTTCACGCGAATCTCGTTCTGCAATCCGTACTGCACGAGAAAGCCGTGCACCGTCGCGACGTCGTAGTCGTACTGGTGCTTGGTCGGCTCCTGCGGCTTCGGCTCGATCAGCAGCGCGCCCTTGAAGCCGATCCGGTGCTTGTGCTCGACGACCATCGACAGGAAGCGGGCAAACTGGTCGCGTTCACGCTTCAGGTCCGTATTGAGCAGCGTCTCGTACCCTTCTCGCCCGCCCCACAGCACATAGTTCTCGCCGCCGAGCCGGTGCGTCGCATCGAGTGCATGGCACACCTGGGTCGCGGCCCACGCGAACACGTCGGGGTTCGGGTTCGTCGCGGCGCCGGCCGCGAAGCGCGGGTGCGAGAACAGGTTCGCGGTGCCCCACAGGAGCCGCACGCCGCTCGCCTGCTGACGCTCGCCGAGATAGTCGACCATCCGCGCGAAATTCGCCGCATATTCCCGCAGGCTGTCGCCTTCCGGGGCGACGTCGGTGTCATGGAACGTATAGAAAGGCGTGCCGAGCTTGGTGAAGAATTCGAATGCGGCATCGGCCTTCATCCGCGCCCGTTCGAGCGCGTCGCCCGGCTGCTGCCACGGCCGCTGGAATGCGGCCTGCCCGAAGATGTCGTGCCCCGGCCACACGAAAGTGTGCCAGTAGCACACCGCGATCCGCAGATGCTCGGCGAGCGTCTTGCCCAGCACGCGCCGCTCGGGGTCGTAATGGTGGTACGCGAGCGGATTGTCCGACTGCGGGCCTTCGTAGCGAATCGCGGGAATGTGTTCGAAATACGACATGGCGTCTCCGTGCTGGGTCTTGTTGCAGCGCAACGTGCGTCGGGGTGGCGCACGCGGCCGAATTCGGTAGGCTGGATCGTGCCCGCGCCCCTGCCGGGCGGCAATTGCGAAATTGCGCAGCACGCTTAATGTTTCTTGCCAGCCGCTGCGCGCGGCACACGTTCCGCCCTACAATCGCCAAACACCAGACCACCGCGCGCCGCCGACCCGGGCGCGCCCCGGAGACAACGGCACCGCGCCCCTCGACGCGCGTGCCCCGAGAGCGAGATGACACGCGTCCCTTCCGCCCAGACACCGCATCGAATCGCGCTGCTGTTCAACGCGAACAAGGTCTACGACCGCGAGATCATCAGCGGCATCGGCCAGTACCTGCACACGACGCGCGTCGTGTGGGACCTGTTCCTCGAAGACGACTTCCGCTGCCGGCTCACCGGCATCGAGCGCTTCGACGGCGACGGCATCATCGCGGACTTCGACGATCCCGCCGTCGCCAGCGCGCTCGCCGGCTCGCCGCTGCCGGTCGTCGCGGTCGGCTCGTCGTACGAGGATCCGGCCCAGTATCCGGACGATGTCCCCTATATCGCGACGGACAACCCGAAGCTCGTGTCGCTCGCGTACACGCACCTGATCGGTGCGGGACTCGCGCATTTCGCGATGTACAGCCTGCCGATCGCGCAGGAAAACCGCTGGGCGCAGCAGCGCGAACTCGCATTCGACCGGCTCGCACGCGCGGACGGGCTCGATGCGCCGATCTACCGCGGGCTGTCGACGAGCGCGTCGGGGTGGAACCACGCGATCGAGCAGCTGATCGGCTGGCTGCATGCGCTGCCGAAGCCCGTCGGCGTGATCGCCGTGACCGATGCGCGTGCGCGGCACCTGCTGCAGGCCTGCCTGATCGCCGGCATCGCGGTGCCGGAACAGGTGGCGATCATCGGCATCGACAACGATCCACTCACGCGCACGCTGACGCGCATTCCGCTGTCGTCGGTGATCCAGGGCACCGAGGAAATGGGCCGTACCGCCGCGCACCTGCTGCACCGGATGTTGCGCGGCGCGCGCTTTCCCGGGCAGCGCATTCTCGTGCCGCCGGTCGGCATCAACGTGCTCGAATCGACGCGCCACCAGCCGCTCGCGAGCCCGCACGTGATGCGCGCGCGGCATTTCATTCGCCAGTACGCGTGCCAGGGGATCAAGACCGAACAGGTCGCCGACTATGTCGGCGTATCGCGTTCGCTGCTCGAGGAGCACTTCCGGCGCGAACTGCAGCGCACCGTGCACCAGGAAATCCTGCGCCACAAGCTCGAAGCCGCGCAGGCGCTGCTCGCCGGCCGGCAGGCGTCGAGCGCCGAGGTCGCGATCCGCTGCGGGTTCACGTCGCTCCAGTACATGTACGCAGTGTTCAGGCGCGAGCTGGGCTGCACGCCGCGCGAATACCAGGAACGCGCGGCCGCCTCAGCCTCCTGCTGACGGCCGCCGACCATCTGACCTCTTCCCATGCACATCGATACCGATTCCTCCTCCCTGACGCACGGCGCGGCGCGCGTGCCTTCCGAGCCGTGGGGCACGCTGCCCGACGGCGAGCCCGTTCGGCGCTACACGCTGCGCAACGCGCACGGCATGCGCGTCGTCGTCAGCGACCTCGGCGCGACCGTCGTGTCGTGGCTCGCCCCCGACCGCACGGGGCGCTTCGCCGATATCGTGCTCGCGCACGACACGCCGGCCGAGTACCTCGAATCCGGTGCCTACCTCGGCGCGACGATCGGCCGCTGGGCGAACCGGATCGCCGGTGCGCGCTTCGAACTCGACGGCATCGGCTACCCGCTCGACCGCAACGAGAACGGCAACCTGCTGCATGGCGGGGCGAACGGCTTTCATCGCGCGCGCTGGGACGTGATAGACGACTGCGGCGGGCTGACGCTTCGACTCGATTCGCCGGAAGGCGACGCGGGTTTTCCGGGCAACGTGACCGTGCAGGTTCGCTATACGCTCGACGACGACGGCACGCTGACGATCGACTACGCGGGGTGGACCGATGCGCCGACGCCGTTGAACCTGACGAATCACAGCTACTTCAACCTGAACGGGCGCCCGGGCAGCGACGTGCGCGGCCATCTGCTGCAGATCGATGCCGACGCGTTCCTCGAAGTGGACGAGGCGCTGATCCCGACCGGCACGGCCGACGTGACGGGCACCGCGTTCGATTTCCGGCACAGCGCGCCGATCGGCGCGCGCCTCGACTGGCCGAACGCGCAACTGGCCCGCGCGCGCGGCTTCGATCATTGCTTCGTCCTGGGCGACGGCGCGCGCGAGGCCCGGCCCGTCGCACGCGTCTACGATCCGGAAAGCGGGCGTGAGCTGATCGTGTCGACCGATCAGCGGGGCCTGCAACTCTATACAGGCAACTATCTCGATGGCCTGCGCGTGAGCGGCGGCACACGTTGCACGCCACACGCGGCGCTGTGCCTGGAGGCGGGCGGCTTTCCGGATCAGGTCAACATGGCCGGCCTCAGCGGCGCCGTGATTCTCTATCCGGACGCCGTCTATCGACAGACCACGCGGTATCGGGTAGGCGTTCATGCATAGCGTGCGTGGGACAGCACGGCCCGGCATTCGCGGCAGAACCTCGCACCGGGAGAATCCTCGGAACCGCATAGGGCGCAGCGCATAAAACCCGCTTCCAGAAGGGGCGACATCAAAATATTACGCGCCACGCCCCGTGGATATTCAGGTTGACTACACGATTCGCGTGCCGACTGGCGTCGCGTGTGCGGCGCGCCCGGGGCTGCCCTCGTCGGAAGAATCGCTGCGCAAGACGCCGGTTGCGCCGGTTGCGCCATTTGCACGCTCGTCCGCCTGCATGCAATCCACGCGCCGGCCGCTCGTGACGCATCGGGCGGGCGACACCCCGCGCCGGGCGGCGGACACCGGTTCACTTCGCGCCCGTTTCGCGCAAGACTAGCCGACGCCGTCATGCAGCTCCGGGATGTCCGTATGACGCGCGTTGCAACCCGCGCTGCCGGGAAAACCCGCCCTCCACTACGCACACCGCGATTCGACGCCGCCATGCACGGTCCTCATGCCGCGCATGAAAACTAATCGATTGTTGGCACCCCGGATCGACGCCGACAATCCGCACCATGCCCCCTTCGTTTGCGGTACGGGCCACTCACCCTCCCAATCGGCACACCACGATCCATGAACCATCCCGCCACCGTTTCCTCGATCGCCGGGGCCCGCAAGGCCACGGCGGCGCCCTGCCATGCCCGCCCCCGCACCTGCGGCGAAGCGCTCGTCGACCTCCTCGAACGCCACGGCGTCGAATGCGTGTTCGGCATTCCCGGCGTGCATACCGTCGAGCTCTATCGCGGCCTCGCCGCGTCGTCGATCCGCCACGTGACGCCGCGCCACGAACAGGGGGCCGGCTTCATGGCCGACGGCTATGCGCGCGTCACGGGCCGGCCGGGCGTCTGCTTCATCATCACCGGGCCGGGGATGACCAATATCGCGACCGCGATGGCACAGGCCTATGCGGATTCGATCCCGATGCTGGTGATCTCGAGCGTCAACGCACGACGCGAACTCGGCCGCGGCGACGGCCGCCTGCACGAGCTGCCGTCCCAGCGCGACGTGTTCGCGGGACTCACCGCGTTCTCGCACACGCTACTCGACGCGGCCGACCTGCCGCAGGTGCTCGCGCGCGCCTTCGCGGTCTTCGCCAGCGCGCGGCCGCGGCCCGTGCATATCGAGATTCCGCTCGACGTGATCGTGATGCCGGCGCCCGCGCTGTCCGACGCCCCGCCCGCGCTGCCGGCGCGGCCCGCGCCGGATGCGAACGCGCTCGCGGCGGCCGCCGACCTGCTCGCGCACGCGCGCCGGCCGCTGATCCTCGCCGGCGGCGGCGCGATCCACGCGGCAGCGGAATTGCGCGAACTCGCCGAACGCCTGCACGCGCCGGTCGCGCTGACGATCAACGCGAAGGGGCTGCTGCCGGCCGGCCACCCGCTGCTGATCGGCTCGACCCAGTCGCTGCCGGCCACCCGTGCGGCGATCCGCGATGCCGACGTGGTGCTCGCCGTCGGCACCGAGCTGGGCGAAACCGATTACGACATCACGTTCGACGGCGGCTTCGCGATCGACGGCCGGCTGATCCGCATCGACATCGACGCGCAACAGCTGATGCGCAACGCCCGCGCCGAGATCGCCATCGCCGGCGATGCACAGCTGGCGCTCGGCGCGCTGTCGACCCGCCTGCACGAAACGCCGGCCCCGACACCCGACGCCGACTGGGGCGCGCCGCGGGTGGCCGCCGTGCGCGCCGCGATCGCGTCGATGCACGACGGCGCCGCGCAGTCGCAGGCGCGGCTGATCGACACGATCGTCGCCACGCTGCCCGGCGCGATCATCGCCGGCGATTCGACGAGCCCCGTCTACGTCGGCAATTTCACCCACGATGCACCGGCGCCGCGCAGCTGGTTCAACTCGTCGACCGGCTACGGCACGCTCGGCTACGGGCTGCCCGCCGCGATCGGCGCCAAGCTCGCCGCGCCCGCGCGCCCGGTCGTGTGCCTGATCGGCGACGGCGGCCTGCAGTTCACGCTGCCGGAGCTCGCGAGCGCGGTCGAGGCGCGGCTGCCGGTGATCGTGATCGTCTGGAACAACCGCGGCTACGGCGAGATCCGCAAATACATGGTAGCGCGCGACATCACGCCGGTCGGCGTCGATCCGTATACGCCCGATTTCCAGACGCTCGCACGCGGCTTCGGCTGCGCGGCGCACACGGCCGCGACACCCGGCGCACTGGCCGCCGCGCTGCGCGACGCCACGGCGCGCGCGATCCCGACCGTGATCGAAATCGACGAGGCCACCTGGTTCGCGCAGGTGCAACGATGAGCACGACACCCGCTCTCGCGTTCGATCCGCCGCTGCACACGCGCCACTTCATCGACGGGTCCTGGCGGGCGAGCGTCGACGGCGCGACGTTGCCCGTCGTCGATCCGTCGACGGAAGCCGTGCTCGCCGACGTCAGCGCAGGCGGCGAGGCGGACGTCGAGCAGGCCGTGCAGGCCGCATCGCGCGCGTTTCCCAGCTGGAAACGCACGACGGGCGCCACGCGTGCGGCGCTGCTGCGCGCGATCGCGCGCGGCGTCGACGCACGCCGCACGCGGCTCGCCACCCTGCAGTCGCTCAATAACGGCAAGCCGTTCGCCGAAGCCGAAATCGACGTCGCGGACGTGATCGCCACCTTCGACTACTACGCGAGCCTCGCGGAGCGCCTCGACACCGACGGCGAAACCGAGATCGCGCTGCCCGATGCCGACCATCGCGCGTGGATCCGGCGCGAGCCGGCCGGCGTCGCCGCGCTGATCGTGCCGTGGAATTTCCCGATGGTGACGACCGCGTGGAAGCTCGCGCCCGCGCTCGCGGCCGGCTGCACCGTCGTGCTGAAGCCGTCCGAGATCACGCCGCTGCCCGAGCTCGAGCTCGCCGCGATCGCCGCCGACGCGGGGCTGCCGCCCGGCGTGCTGAACGTCGTGACGGGCACGGGCCACGACGTCGGCGCCCGACTGTGCGCGCATCCGCGCGTCGCGAAGGTGTCGTTCACCGGCAGCACCGCCGTCGGTGCGCAGGTCATGAAGACGGCTGCCGACACGATCAAGGGCGTCGGCCTCGAACTCGGCGGCAAGTCGTCGATCGTCGTGTTCGACGACGCCGATCTCGATCACGCGGTCGAGCTCGTCACGGGCGGCGGCCTGTTCAACGCCGGGCAGATGTGTTCGGCGACCTCGCGCGTGCTCGTCGCCGCGCCGCTCGCCGATGAACTGATCGCCCGCCTCGCACGGCGCATCGACGCGACCGTCGTCGGGCCGCCGTTCGCCCCCGGCGTGCAGATGGGCCCGCTGACGAATCGCGCGCAATACGAGCGCGTGAAACGCCACATCGCGCAGGGCCTGGCCGACGGCGCGCGGCTCGTGACGGGCGGCCACACGCTCGACGGCCCCGGCTATTTCATCCGACCAGCCCTGTTCGCCGACGTGCCGGCCGACAGCCCGCTATGGTGTGAAGAAATCTTCGGGCCGGTGCTGTGTGTCCGCGCATTCGACACCGAGGACGATGCGGTCGCGGCGGCCAACGACACCGAATACGGGCTCGTCGCCACCGTCGTCACCCGTGACACGGCACGCGCCAGGCGGGTGGCCGACGCGCTCGAGGCGGGCGTCGTGTGGATCAACACGCCCCAGCTGATCTATCCGCAAACCTCATGGGGCGGCTACAAGCGCAGCAGCATCGGACGCGAACTCGGCCCGTTCGGTCTCGCCGCATTCCAGGAGATCAAGCAGGTCATGATGCCGGCCGGCTGAGGTCGCCGGGCCATGCGTTTATGTCATGCCGCGCATGCGGATATTTCGTTTGTTGCGGAAATTTGACCTCCCTACAGTTCCTCCACACCCCGCGCCGCAGTCGGCGCCCGGCATCGAACCACACGGCATCGTTCATCAGGAGACGGCCATGCAACACTTCAAGGCGGGCAGAAGGCAGGTGATCAAAACCCTCGGCACGGCGCTCGCTGCATCCGCCCTTCCGATGCCATTCATCAGTACTGCGAAGGCACAGACGAGCAGTTTCTCAGGTAAGACGCTGCGCCTGCTCACGTGGTCCGACGATACCGGCGCGGCCGCGCTGCGCAACATCGCGGAGAGCTTCAGCAAGCAGACCGGCGCACGCGTGATCGCCGATCGCGCGGACGGCACGTCGGGGATGGTCGCGAAGGTCAAGGCCGCGGGCGAGCGGCCGACCTACGACGTCATCACGCTGGCCGGCGTCGGCGCGGCCGGCCTCGCGGAAGCGGGCCTGCTCGCGAAGCCCGACCTGAACCGGCTGCCGAACCTGAAGGACGTCGCGCCGCAGTACCGCACCGGCGCGAACGGCTTCGGCATCGGCTACCTGCTGTGGTCGGACGGGCTGATCTACAACACGGCGACCGTGAAGAGCGCACCGTCGAGCTACGAGGCGCTGTGGGATCCGAAATATGCGGGCCGCCTGTTCCTGCCGCCGCCCGAGTGGGCGGAAGCGGTCGACCTCGCGATCATCGCGGCGAAGCTGGCCGGCGGTTCGCAGCAGAACATCGATCCGGGATTCCGGAAGCTCGCGCAACTGAAGGACCGCGTGATGACCCTCGGCGAAAACCCGAACCAGGTCGCCGACCTGTTCCGCACGGGCTCGCTCGACCTCGGCGGCATCTATTCGCCCGCGTTCTTCCCGGACCAGATCCGCAAGCCCGACTACAAGATGGGCGTGACGTACGGGATGAAGGAAGGCTTCGCGACGCAGCTGATGTTCACCGTGATCCCGAAGGCGCACCCGGGCGACCTCGACCTGATCCACGCGTTCATCAATCATTCGCTCGACGCCGGCGTGCAGGGCCGGATGGCGGCCGACGTGCTGAACGGCCCCGTGAACGGCAAGGCCGTGATTCCCGCGGAAAGCCGCGCGTTCGTGCCGTCGCCGCAGCAGATCGCGGAGAAAGCCGTGCTTCATGACGACAAGGCGCTCGCGGCCGTGCAGCCGGCGTGGATCAAGCGCTACACAGGCCTCTTCTCGGCGTAACGACATGGCCTCCCTGTCCTCTCCCCGAGACGCCGCGCCGGCCGCCGCCGGCACGGCCGGCGCGGGCGCCGATGCGCCCGCGCTGCCCGGCGTGCCGCCCTGGCTGCTGCTCGCGCCGATCCTCGCGTTCCTCGCGGTGCTCGCCGCCGCGACGGTCACGGTATTGCGCATGAGCGTCGGCGTGTCCGGTGACGAATGGCGGACCTTCACGCTGCAGAACTATCTCGACCTCGCCGACCCGTACTTCACGACGTCGTTGTGGCTCACGCTGCGCCTCGCGTTCCAGAGCATGGTGTGCGCGGTGCTGCTGGCGATCCCGGTGGCGCTCGCGATGGCGCGGACCGAATCGCGGCTCGCGCGCCGGTTGCTGCTCGCGGGCGTGCTGTTGCCGCTGCTCGTGAACCTGCTGCTGCAAGGCTATGGCTGGCTCGTGATGCTCGGCCCGGCCGGGTTGCTCAACCGCGCGCTGCTGGCCGGCGGCGTGATCGAGCGGCCGCTGCAGCTGCTGTACCGCGAGCACGGCGTGCTGCTCGGCCTGATCCAGACCGCGTTCCCGCTCGCCGTGTTGCCGCTGTCGAGCGCGCTGCGCGCGGTGTCCCGCGCCTACGACGAAGCCGCCGCGACGCTCGGCGCGAGCCGCTGGCAGACGCTGCGGCACGTGACCTTGCCGCTCGCGATGCCCGGCCTCGTCTCCGGCGCGCTGCTCGTGTTCGCGTACAACGCCAGCGCGTTCGCGGTGCCGCTGCTGCTCGGCGGCCGGCGCGTGCCGATGCTCGCCGTGCTCGTGCACGACCAGGTCGCACCGCTGCTCAACTGGCCCGCCGCATCGGCATCCGGTGTCGTGCTGATGGGTGCGACGCTCGTCGTGATGGCGGTTTCGCAGCGCCTCGTGCGCACCCTGCAACGTGCCGACGAGGTGAACCGATGAATGCCCTGCGCCTGCGCGCGCCCATGCCCGGCCGCCTCGGACGCGTGACCGGCGCGCTCGCGACGCTCGTGCTGCTGCTCGCGGCGCTGCCGATCCTGACGATGATCACGATGTCGTTCGGCGCATCGGGCACGCTCGAATTCCCGCCGCGCGAATTCAGCCTGCACTGGTATCGCGCCGCGTGGCAGACGCTCGTGTCGTCCGATGCGGGCAGCGCGCAATCGATGGGCGCCGCGCTGACGACGAGCCTCGTCGTCGCGGTCGCGACGATGCTGATCGCGACCGCCGTGTCGGTGCCCGCGGCTTACGCGCTGTCGCGCTACCGCTTTCGCGGCCGGGTGCTAGTCGAGCAGCTCGTCGCATTGCCGATCGTCTATCCGCTGGTGATGCTCGGCCTCGCGCTGCTGATCGTGTTCAACGCGCTGCCGGTCGAACTCGGCATCGTGCGGCTCGTCGTCGCGCACGTGATCCTGACGCTGCCGTTCACGGTGAAGAACTGCGCGGCGTCGGTCGCGTCGATCGGCCCCGATTTCGAGGAAGCCGCGTGCCTGATGGGCGCGAGCCCGCGCCGCGCGCTCGTCGACGTCGTGCTGCCGCTGATGCGGCCCGGCATCCTCGCCGGCATGCTGTTCGCGTTCATCGTGTCGTTCAACGAATTCACGGTGACGTTCTTCCTGTACAGCATCGACACGATGACGCTGCCGGTCTGGCTCTACAGCCGCACCGTCTCGTCGCTCGACCCGACCGTGTTCTGCTTCGCCGTGTTCACCGTCGCGATCGACTTCGCGCTGATCTGGATGCTCGAAAAACTCGTCGGCGACAAGGGTGTCGCGCTCTGACGCGCACGCCGCCTCACCCTCGCCCGTGCAAGGAACCCTCATGACCCAGCTCATCCTCCAGAACGTGACGAAGCGCTTCCATCACGCGTATGCGGTCGATCACGTCGACCTGTCGGTGCCGGACGGCAAGCTCGTCTGCTTTCTCGGCCCGTCCGGCTGCGGCAAGACCACGCTGATGCGGATCATCGCCGGCCTCGAAACGCCGACCGCCGGCACGCTGACGTTCGCCGGCCGCGACCTCACGCACGTACCCGCCAACCGGCGCGACTTCGGCATGGTGTTCCAGTCGCTCGCGCTGTTTCCGCACATGACGGTCGCGCAGAACATCGCGTATCCGCTGCGGCTGCGCAAGACGGACAAGGCCGCGCAGGCGCGGCGCGTGGCCGAGCTGCTCGAGCTGATCCAGCTGCCGCACATGGCCGACCGGCTCGTCACGCAGCTGTCGGGCGGGCAGCGCCAGCGCGTCGCGATTGCACGCGCGATCGCATCGTCGCCGCGCCTGCTGCTGCTCGACGAACCGTTGTCGGCACTCGACGCGAAGCTGCGCGAGGCGATGCAGGTCGAGATCCGGCTGCTCCAGCAACGGCTCGGCATCACGACGATCATGGTCACGCACGACCAGCGCGAAGCGATGACGATGGCCGACGAGATCGTCGTGATGGAAAAAGGCCGGATCCAGCAGGTCGGCCGGCCGCTCGACATCTATCGCGATCCGGTCAACGAATTCGTCGCGGACTTCATCGGCCTCGGCAACATCCTGCCGGTCGCGTGCGACGGCGACGACGCCATCGTGCTGCCCGGCGGGCAGCGTCTCGCGATCCGGCGCGCACCGGACACGCCGCGCGCGACCGATGGCGTGCGCCTGCTGATTCGTCCCGAGGACGTCTGCGTGCGCCCCGGCCAGCCGGCTGCGGCACCGAATACGCTGGCGGGCACGATCACGTTCGTGCGCGACGTCGGCGCGTCGATCGAAGCGACGATCGACTGCCGCGGCTTCACGCTGACGGCCGCGACGACGCCGCGCGAGACGCCCGACCTCCACGTCGGCATGCCGGTGCTCGCGGAACTGCCCGCCCATGCCTGCAAGCTCATCGCCGCCCGCGGCGCCTGATTTCCTGTCTTTCTCCCGCGCACTCCAGCCCAGCCACGAGGATCTCACCATGAACGCAACGTCCCAAGCCACCCGTCACGTGCAGCGCCTGCTCGCCCGTACCGTCCTCCTCTGCGCCTGCGCCGGCACCGCGGCCCTTGCCGCGTTCGCGCCGCTCGCGCATGCCGACGCGCTCGACACGATCGCGAAATCGGGCGTCGTGCGTATCGGCGTGTTCGAGGACTACCCGCCGTTCGGCTCGATTGGCCCGGACATGAAGCCGCAAGGCTACGACATCGACATGGCGAACCTGATCGGCCGCGCACTCAATGCGAAAGTCGAACTCGTGCAGGTCACCGGCGACAACCGGATGGCGTATCTCGCCGATCGCAAGACCGACATGCTGCCGTCGGTCGGGCAGACGCCGGAACGCGCGAAGGTGATCGACTTCTCGAACGCGTATGCCCCGTACTACCTCGCGGTGTTCGGCCCGAAATCGCTGGCCGTGAAGGGCAACGCCGATCTCGCCGGCAAATCGGTCGCGGTCGCGCGCGGCACGCTCGAGGATCTCAGCGTGAGCAAGGTCGCGCCGCCGAGCGCGACGATCAAGCGCTTCGACGACCCGAACGGCGCGATCGCGGCGTTCCTGTCGGGGCAGGCGCAACTGCTCGTGGTCGGCAACGACGTCGGCGCGACGATCATCGCGCGCCATCCGTCGATCGATCCGGAGCAGAAGTTCTCGCTGTTCAGCTCGCCCGACCACGTCGGCCTGAACAAGAACGAGCCGCGCCTGATGCAGAAGGTCAACGACGCGATCGCCGGCGCCCGCAAGAGCGGCACGTTGAATGCGTTGTCGCAGAAGTGGCTGCACGCGGCACTGCCGGCCGACCTGTGATGCGCGCCGCCCCCGCCACGCATTCACGACGAAAGGCATCGCGATGACCTACGTGTTCGACTTCAGCGACTTCGGCCTCTACGCCGGCATGCTCGCGCGCGGGATCGGCGTGACGCTCGGCCTCACCGCGGCCGCCACCGTGCTGGGCGGCCTGATCGGCACCACCGGCGCGTGGGTCGCGCTCGCCGGCCCGCGCTGGGCACGCACGCTCGTCGCGGCCTACGTCGAGCTGATTCGCAATACGCCGTTCCTGGTCCAGCTGTTCTTCATCTTCTTCGGGCTGCCCGGGATCGGCGTGCACATCGACGAAGCGCAGGCGGCCGTGCTGGCGATGACGGTCAACCTGGGCGCGTACGCGGTCGAGATCCTGCGCGCCGGCATCGAATCGGTGCCGCACGGGCAGGTGCAGGCGGCGCGCGCGCTCGGGCTGCACGGCCGGCAGGTGTTCGGTCACGTCGTGCTGCCGCAGGCGCTCGCGAACGTGTACCCCGCGCTGCTCGGGCAGGTGCTGATCGTGATGCTCGGCTCCGCGGTCGTCTCGCAGATCTCGGTGCCCGACCTGACCTATGCGGCGAACTTCATCCAGTCGCGCAATTTCCGTGCGTTCGAGATCTACATCGTCGTGACCGCGATCTACCTGTTGCTGTCGATCGCGCTGCGCATGCTGCTCAATCGTATCGGCCGGCGGCTGTTTTCGGGCCGCATGCAGCGCGGCGCGACGGCCGCGCCCCGGCGCGGCTGTTTTGCCCGCCTCGCATGGCGGGCCCGTTCCCCTGAAACCCGCCTGTCGACGGAGCGTGCACGATGATCGAATTCACCTTCCAGGACATCGCGTGGAACCTGCTGCTCGCCGCGCGCTGGACCCTGCTGCTGTCGCTGATCACGTTCGTCGGCGGCAGCGTCGCCGGGTTCGCGCTGCTGGCGATGCGCGTCTCGGCGTCGGCCGCACTGCGTCGTTTCGTGATCCTGTACGTCGAAGTGTTCCAGGGCACGCCGTTGCTGATGCAGCTGTTCCTCGGCTTCTTCGGGCTGCCGCTCGTCGGCATCGACGTGACGCCGTGGGTGGCCGCGTCGGTCGTGCTGACGCTGAACGCCAGCGCGTACCTGACCGACATCTGGCGCGGCTGCGTCGACGCGGTGCCGCGCGGCCAGTGGCACGCGGCGGCCAGCCTCGGCATGACGTGGACCCAGCAACTGCGCTACGTGGTGTGGCCGCAGGCGTGGAAGATCGCGCTGCCGCCGACCGTCGGCTTCCTCGTGCAGGCCGTCAAGAGCACCGCGCTGACGTCGATCATCGGGCTGACCGAACTGACCAAGACGGGCAACATCATCACCAACGCGGTATTCAAGCCGTTTCCGATCTACGCGATGGTCGCGCTGCTCTACTTCGCGATGTGCTTCCCGCTGACGTGGTATGCCCGCGTGCTCGAAGGTCGCTATCGCGTCGCGAAGGCACGCTGAACCGGCGCCGCGTGCGCTTCATTACGATCCAGGAACTTCCATGATTTCCATCAGCAACGTTTCGAAGTGGTACGGCCCGTTTCAGGTTCTCACCGACTGCACGACCGAGGTCAGGAAAGGCGAAGTGGTCGTCGTGTGCGGCCCGTCGGGCTCGGGTAAATCCACGCTGATCAAGACCGTGAACGGCCTCGAGCCGTTCCAGCAGGGCGGGATCCTCGTGAACGGCCAGTCGGTCGGCGACAGGAAGACGAACCTGTCGAAGCTGCGCTCGAAGGTCGGGATGGTGTTCCAGCATTTCGAGCTGTTCCCGCACCTGTCGATCACCGAGAACCTGACGCTCGCGCAGGTCAAGGTGCTCGGCCGCGGCAAGGACGAGGCGAACGAGAAGGGCATGAAGCTGCTCGAGCGCGTCGGCCTGAAGGCGCATGCGCACAAGTTCCCGGGCCAGCTGTCGGGCGGCCAGCAGCAGCGTGTCGCGATTGCACGCGCGCTGTCGATGGATCCGGTCGCGATGCTGTTCGACGAGCCGACGTCCGCGCTCGACCCCGAGATGATCAACGAAGTGCTCGACGTGATGGTCGAGCTCGCGCAGGAAGGGATGACGATGATGGTCGTCACGCACGAGATGGGCTTCGCGAAGAAGGTCGCCCATCGCGTGATTTTCATGGACCAGGGCGCGATCGTCGAGGATGACCGCAAGGACGATTTCTTCTCGAATCCGAAATCGGAGCGCGCGAAGGACTTCCTCGCGAAGATCCTGCACTGAGCGATACCGTGGCGCGCCGTCGCGCGCCCGTTCCACCCCGACTCTCCCGATGAAACGACTTCCCTCCCTCAACGCGCTGCAGGTCTTCGACATCGTTGCCCGTCACGGCAGCTTCACGCGCGCCGCCGAGCACCTGTGCCTGACCCAGGGGGCCGTGAGCCGGCAAATCCTCGCGCTCGAGAGCTTCTATCAGTTCGCGCTGTTCAAGCGCACGCCCAAGGGGCTGACGCTGACGGCCGAAGGCGAACTCCTGTTGCCGACCGTGCGCGAAAGCTTCGCGCGCATCGAGGAGGTGTCGATGCGCCTGTCGCGCAGGCGAACCGAACTTGCACTGAAGGTGCCGACCTGCATGATGCAGTGGATGCTGCCGCGCATCATGCGGTTCCAGGCCGAGCATCCCGAACTGCAGGTGCAGATCACGACCACCTGGGATCATCAGGTCGACTTCCGCATGGAGCCGTTCGACGCGGCGGTGATCTACGCGGCCGGCGCCGGCCCGGACATGCATGCGATCCCGTTGTTCGACGAACGGCTCACGCCGGTCTGCGCCCCGAGCCTGCCGGCACGGCAGCCGCTCGCGAGTCTCGACGACCTGGCCGGTCACACGTTGCTGCATCCGACCCGCGATCATCGGGACTGGAAGCGGTGGCTCGACCATGCGGGCGCGCCGCACGTCGACTCGACGCGCGGCTTGAGCTTCGAAACGCTGGATCTCGCGACGCACGCGGCGATCGACGGCTACGGCGTCGCGATCGGCGACCGGACGCTCGCGGACGAAAGCGTGGCGGCGCACCGGCTGGTGATGCCGTTCGACATCTCGTTGCCGACGGGGATGGGCTACTACTTCGTGTATCCGGACGGTGCCGAACAGCAGCAGAAGATCCAGCTGTTCGGCGGCTGGATCGCGGACGAGCGCAAGGGCGCGTCGTCGGGTGGCGCGCCTGCCAGCCCTGAAACCTCGACGCCCCACATCGCCTGACACATCGCGCCCCAGCGGGGCAAAAACTGCACCCGGCGGCAAAACGTCCCCTGAAACAGCTCGGTAAAGTGGCCGGCGGCCATGCGTCATGCATCACGGCCGCGCCAAAAAAATCCGATTCAGGAGACAAGCATGCAACGCATCACGAGATCAGCCATTCACCGATCGGCATGGGCCGCGTCGGGCACCGCGCTCACCCTGGGGCTGTTTGCCTGCGGCGGCGTCGACTCCTCTTCCCCGCCGGTCACGCAGCAGGACTTCGGCTACACGACGCTGAACCTGATCACCAAGGACGGCCTCAAGTTCAAGGACATGGACAAGAGCGGCCAGCTCGAACCCTACGAAGACTGGCGGCTGAGCGCAGAAGTGCGGGCACGCGATCTGGTCGGCCGCCTCACGCTGGCCGAGAAAGCCGGCCTGATGATGCACGGCACCGCGCCGGTGCTGAACGACACGACCGGTGCGGGCACCGGCTCCGCTTACGACCTGGCCGCGCTCAAGACGCTCATCAATCAGCGGGGCGTCAACACCTACATCACGCGCATGAGTGCCGATGCGCACACCATGGCCGTCCAGGCCAACCAGATCCAGACGCTGGCCGAGCAGTCCCGGCTCGGCATCCCGGTGACGATCAGCTCCGACCCGCGCAATCATTTCCAGTACACGCTCGGCGCAAGCGCAGGCAGCAGCGGTTTCTCGCAGTGGCCGGAAACGCTCGGCTTCGCCGCGATCGGCGACGCGGCACTCACGCGAAACTTCGGTGATATCGCGCGCCAGGAGTATCGTGCCGTCGGCATCACCGAGGCGCTTTCGCCGCAGGCCGATCTCGCGACCGAGCCGCGCTGGGCCCGCATCAACGGCACGTTCGGCGAGGACGCCGATCTCGCCCGCGCGCAGGTCCAGGCCTATATCGAAGGCTTCCAGGGCGGCAGCGACGGCATCCAGGCCAAGAGCGTCATCGCCGTCGTCAAGCACTGGGCCGGATACGGCGCGCAGAAACTCGGCTTCGACAGCCACAACTACTACGGCCGCTATGCGACCTATCCGGGCAACAATTTCGCCTATCACCTGAAGCCGTTCGAAGGCGCGTTCGCCGCCAACGTCGGCTCGGTCATGCCGACCTATTCCGAACCGGACATGACGGTGACGGTCGACGGCATCACGCTGGAGCCCGTCGGCGGCGCTTACGACAAGGCGTTGCTGACCGACCTGCTGCGCGGGAAATACGGCTTCAAGGGCGTGATCCTGTCCGACTGGCTGATCGCCGACGACTGCGACGCGAACTGCATCAACGGCGTGTCGTCAGGGTCCCCGTCGTTCGTCGGGCTGGGCATGCCCTGGGGGATGGAGGGCGCGACCCGCGTGCAGCGTTTCACGCGTGCGGTCAACGCCGGCATCGACCAGTTCGGCGGCGACGACGATCCGAGGGACCTCATCGACGCCGTCAACCGCGGGCAGTTGTCGGAAGACCGCTTGTCGGAGTCGGCCTATCGCGTCCTGCTGCAGAAATTCCAGCAGGGCCTGTTCGACCATCCGTATGTCGATGCGGACGCGGCCGGCAAGATCGTCGGAAATGCCGACTTCCAGGCCCAGGCACTCGATGCGCAGCGCCGCTCGATGGTGCTGCTGCAGAACAACGGCAAGCTGCTGCCGATGGCGGCGTCCGGCAAGAAAGTCTGGCTGTACGGCATCGATCCCGCCGTCGCACGGCAATATGGTTATCAGGTCGTCGCTACGCCGCAAGCCGCGGACGTCGCGATTCTCCGCGTGAGCACGCCGTATCAGACGCTGCACCCGAACTACATGTTCGGCTCGATGCAGCATGAAGGCAGCCTCGCGTTCGTCGACGGCAGTGCGGACTACGAAGCCATCAAGCAGGCCGCGCTCGCACCGAAGTCGATCGTCTCGGTGTACATGGATCGCCCGGCGATCCTGACCAACGTGCAGGACAAGGCCACCGCGATCCTCGCCAATTTCGGCGTGACCGATGCCGTGCTGTTCGACGTGCTGACCGGCAAAGGTCAACCGCAAGGGAAGCTGCCGTTCGAGCTGCCGTCGTCGATGGCGGAGGTCGAGGCGCAGCGGGAAGACGTGCCGCACGATACCGCGCATCCGTTGTATCCGTTCGGATACGGCCTCTCGTATTGATGCGTTGTCGACGCCGGCTTGGTGATCAGGGCCGGCGTCGGCCAGGGCCGCCGATTCTCGCGTTGCCGCTCGCTGGCGGCGACGCGAGCGTGCGCGACGGCCGACGTTGCACCGAGGCGAAAGACCGGGTTCAGCAACGATCAAGCACGACGGCTACGGGCTTTACGCGTGCTTTCCGCTGCGACCCTGGACTCGTTCAGCAACATCTCCGCCGCCTGCCAGGCCCTTGCGGCAGCCTGCGAATCCCCGATCGCACGCGCATCCGCGGTCGCCCCGCTCAGTAACATCACGTACACGCCTGCCAGCTGACGTGCCCGGCGACGCGGAACGATCTCGGCGAGCAGTTGCTCCATGAGGGCCAGCAAGTCGTCCCGATAGCGCACCGCCACGTCGGTCACCTTGGGGCAGGTCGCGCCGAACTCGGCCAGCGCACGCTCGAACAGGCAGCCCGCGAACGCCGGGCTGTTGAACCAGGTGCCGTACCAGTCGAAAATCCCCTTCAGGCGCGCAGCAGCGTGCGGCATGGGGTCGAGCTTCGCGGCGATGCTCTCCATGATGAAGGTGTAGCGCTGTTCCAGCACGGCCTTGATCAGATCGTCCTTGCCGGCGAAGTGATGGTAGAGCGTCATGCGGGCAACGTCCGCTTCGGCGATGATCCGGTCGATGCCGACCGGATGAAAGCCATGCAGGGAAAACAGCTCACCTGCCTTGTCGACCACCTGCTGGCGTTTGCTCGCGCGCATTCATGCATCTCCTGACTACAGGGCGGCATCTTAGCACCGCCGCCCGCACCGCTCCTTTCAGCCTGTCGGGCATGTGTGCCCGCTGCCGGATACCGGTTGACCAGGACGCGCAACCGATACGCCGCCAGCGAACAGCGTCACGCAGGCCGACACAAGTACGGGTTTTGAAGCAGACGGCCCCCGTCGAAAACGGATGCCGCAATGACCGTTGCGCGCAGCGGTTTCAGCAAGGCACCCGGCCGCCGCCCATCATGCACCAGCGCTGCGTCTCCTGTGGCGGGGGCGCATACGGCAGTCCGGTCCTCGGATCGATGTGGTCATACTGCCCCATGGGGTGTCGAGCCCGCCACGCAGCCTGCTCCGCATACTGTTGCTCGATCGCGGCGTGCTCTCGTGCCAGATCCGCCTTCTGCGCGTCGTCCACTTTCTTCGTCATCGTCACGAGCCGCGCGAACTTCGGATCGCGAACATCCTGCAGCGGTGGAAACGGCGGCAAAGGCGGCATGATCAGCACCGGGCCGTTGTATTTCGGTATCGGCAATTTCGACGGCCGGCCAAAGTTCGCCGCCATATCCATCTCCCACAACGTAGCGCTCATGCCGAGCACATGTTCGTAGTCGCGATTGACGACCGCCAGCGCGACCGGCCCCGACGGGGCCGGCAATGGCTGCAGCGAAGGTGGAAGCGTCTGTCGAGCGTCGGGATAGATGATGCGGGCATACACGATCGCAGCGGCGGAGTACTGCTGGAGGACTGCCTCGTACGCATCCAGTATCTGCGCTCGACCGTAGCCGCCAGGATTCTCGAACATCGGCTTGTATGCCAATACCTTCTGGCTATACAACGCATTCGCATTCCGCTGCTCTGCGACAGCCTGTTGTTGAGGATCGGCCGGCGCGGACGCCGATAGCGGCGCACACCCCGACAACACGCTGGCGACGAGCAATAGCCCGGCCGTCGCGCCAACAGCCGACGCGCATCGACGCGACCGGTCGGCGGTCGCCCGGTTGACCCAGGCGAACAAAACAGTGGCCTTCTTGATGGTTCTTGTCTGCACGGCAGGGCGTCCGGAAGGCGTGGTCATCTTGAGCTGGGTCCTGATCGCGACTGCGAATGCGATGCGTCGCAGTCGAAAGGAAAGCGGCATGAAGCCGTTACTGGGGCGGAATCTCAACCTGGCGCACGTCGCACGACGATGCCCCGATCGACGAACGACGCCAGCAACCCCGTGTACGTAGGACATGCGCCGGTCGCATGGTGTGCGAGCACATCGTCGATTTCGGCCGAGTCGTTGCGCACGCATTCGTACTGCCGCGCAGTCGATGGATGCAGCGATGCGAACGCGCCGCACAAATGCACGTACGCAACGACTTCCTCGAACATTCGCGTATTGATCTCGAGGGCGACCATCATTTCCGAGCTATATCCGCATTCCGAATCCACCTTTGCTGCATAGGCCCGCATGTCACAGGCGGGCAGCCAGGGTGGCTCCAACCCGTTCAGGCTACGGGCGATCTCATCGATACTGGCTGTCCGTGTCATCGTGAAATTCCTGCCCAAGCCACACTCGGCGCCCCTGCATCGCTTCGCATCCGGCCCACAGCCTGACGACGCGAGAAGAACGATATGATGAATGTATACTAGTCGATCTACTTTGACTAGAATTGCGATCAGTAAAGCCGAGGCAATCGGCGCACGCACAACGATCGCCGTGTTTCTACTTCTCGATATATTTTCCGATCCTAATATTTGGGAAATGAACACGTTTCATAAAAGGGCTATTCGGCGGTTAATACACGACCGTAATGCCGGCGACAGGCAAACACGTGTGCGCCGTACCTTGAAGTGGTGTGCGCTATCCGCCGGCGTCCTGCTGATCGGCCTAAGCGCGTGCAAGCGCGCCTTGCCGCCCGCCAACCCGACGGCGGACCCCGCATCCGCGGTGTCGTTGCCGGCCGTCCATGTGCCGGAAACGACCCCTGCATCGCCGCTGCAAACGCTGCTGGGCGTATTCGGCGCGGCGAAGCCGGCAACCTGGCCGGCGTTCGACAACCTGCCCGGTGTGCACTGGAGCGACGCGAAGCCGCTCGGCAATCCGGTCGGCCATTCCCCCGAGGCCACGCATACCCGTAGCGGCAGCACGCTGCTCACCGGCTTCGGCGACGTGGATGTGCCGGACGGCAAGGTCGGCGAGGACGCCGGCGTCAAAACGGACAACGAAGGCCACGTCGGCGTCGTCCTCAACGGCAACGCGGCCACCGTCCTGTCGATCGCGCTGCGCAAGTTCTACCCGAGCGACGACACGCAGGACATCCTGCTGCGCCAGCTCGGCCGCCGCGCCACGGTCAAGCGCATCGCCGGCCGATGCGCGCTCGACTACGGCACCACCGCGCCCAACACACAAAGCAACGTGTTCTTCCGGGTCACCATCGCCAACGCCGCCGTGCCGGTGTTTGCGGAAACCTACGTCGATGAAGAGGGCGGCAATCAGGGCCCGGGGGCGACGAACTTCGTGTTCTACCGCACCCGGCCGGACCAACGTATCGCGAGCATGAAGTGCAAGGGCGCCGACGCGTGAGCAGGCGTGCGCGGGCGTCAGGACATTCGCACGAGCCGTGCATGCCGGCGCCTGCCTGGCGCCGCAAAGGCGGCTGAAGCAGCGAGTTTCGGGCCGCGTGCGAACCGCCGCTCACGGTCAATTCGATGCTCGGTGGTAAGTCGCGATATATCGCGCCTGTCCAAGGATGTTTCCATGCATCTGATAGGCAACGACCGCCGGACTCGACGTCGGTTTCACGTCGACACGCGGAATGGACAACGCGGATACCGTCACGACATATCGATGAGACTCGCCTTGCGGCGGGCATGGCCCACCGTACCTGGATTCGCCAAAATCCGTCAGCGTCTCGAGCGCGCCCACCGGCATGAGCCGCACATCGCCGGATGCCCCTTTCCGAATCGACGTTTCCGAAGGCGGGATGTTGACGACTACCCAATGCGTCCAGCCGAGCCCCCCGGTCGGGGCATCCGGATCGTACAGCGTGACGACGATGCTTCTGGTGCCAGGCGGAACGTGTGCCCACGCGATGCGAGGCGAGACATTGTCGCCACGGCATCCAAATCCGTTGTACACCTGAGCATTCGTGAACTGACCGTCATGATCGAGATCGTCAACCGTGACAGTCAGCGGATCAGCAAACGCAACTGCGGGCACGGCTGCGAAAAGTACCGTGGCGCAGATACTCGATCGCAGAAAAATACCCAGTCTCATGGCGGAATCCTGAGAGAAGTTCGGTGTGATGTTTCGCACGACCGGATTGACACGCGATATGCCGTGCATGCAACGGTCGTCGACGCGGATTCAAGGCTCGCGCTTCAAACACGAGTCGCACCAAGGACGTGCTCACCCGATTGCCTGTGCGACGGCCTACGCGACACATCCTAGGTTCATCGTGAATTCGGCAGTAGGTCGGCAGACAACATAAGCATGTTGCGTGAAACAGAACAATCCGCGACCGTATGCCGGACCTTCTCTCATCGCGCTCCCGGATGATGTCGAGCACACGGCCATTCAGGATTTCTGAATGCTCGCTTCACGCGACACTACGCGAAATCGATCAACCCTCTTCGGCGGCGAGCGCAAACGATGCCCGGATCCGCATGATGGTCTGACGGGACGTTCCGAACCTGCGCGCGACTTCACTGACCGACAGCCCCTTGTCGAGTGCGCGCATCACGCGTTCTCGATCGTGCCGCGCAAGCGAGGTGGGCCGGCCGACGTGCCGCCCGCGGTCTTGTGCGAATTGCACGCCCGCTTTGCCGCGCTGGCTCCTGGCCGCGGTCTCCAGCCGGATCACCGCCCGGAGCATCTTGATCGCCTGCGGTTCGGGGCGGCCCGCGAGATCGACGTTGCCGACTTCGACGCATTGGACGACGATCTTTTTGCTGCGGCATTGCATCAGGGTCGACAGCGCATCGCGCGCGCTGCAGCCAAGCGCGGCAATCTCCAGTACCACCAGCGAATCGCCAGGGACGGCGCGCCTCAGGATGCCCGCCAGCTCCGGCCGCTCGGCGGCGGCGACATACGGCGGGACACGGTCGATGGCGACGCGGTTGAGCACGACCGTGTGGCCGGCCTTGTCGAACGCAATCAGTTCCTGCTCGGGGAACGGGCTCTCGGTCGAGCTGTTGATGTAAAGAAAGGTACGGCTCAAGCGTCCCCCCGATGCATGCCAGGTTGCCGGCGGACGCACCGCCTCCGTTACTAGGCCCCGCTATCGCCCATGATGGCGTGCGCGATCACGTCGATCGACACCGGTTTCACGAGAACGGCATCGAACCCGCGCCACGCGTAACGCTCCAGCGTCGGCGGAACCATGGCGACGATCCGCGTGCGCGGATGCGAATTGACGGTGTTGACGGCCAACATGCAAGCGTCGTCGGGGTCACGCTCGACGTCGACGACGACCGCCGAGGCCGGGCCGTGCGCAATCGCTTCTTCGGCACGGTGCGCCGGCACCACGGTGGTGCTGAATCCGCGCAGCCGCAACAACAGCGCAACCGATTCCCCGACATGCGCGTTGCCGCGAAGAATCACGATGCGCCGGCCCACCTGCCGCGGCGGTTTGTCGATGACCGATGTACTGCGCAGGACGGCATCGGCGCTCAGCCAGAGCAGACGCGCCTCGCGATAGTCTTCCAGCGCGGATTGCCTGACGGCCTCGTTCGCGAGCGGGTTGGCGAACAGCGACCGGATGCGCGCCTCGGCCACCCCGAGCCGCCGGTCCGCTTCGTCGAACTGCGCCTTTGCATTTCCGTTGCGGTTATCGATCCCGTCCTCCATGTCTCGTTTCGCGTGTCAACTGCGCAGCCGCGTGAAGATCGACATCAGGTCGTCAAGCGACACGGGCTTCTTCAGGTGGGCATCGAAGCCGGCCTGCTCCGCCTGCTTCACGTCGGCGTCCTGTGCGTAGCCGCTGAGCGCGATACAGAGCACCGATTTCAGCGCCGGCACTTCACGCAGCTTTTCGACGAAGGCCAGCCCGCCCATGCCCGGCATGCCGATGTCGGACAGCACGACGTCCGGCACATGACCGTCGAGCGTCGACAACGCCGCCTCGCCGCTCGTTGCCGTCCGCACGACGGCGCCCTCGCCTTCCAGCAGGAGCTTGAACGTCTCGACCGTATCCGCATCGTCGTCGACCATCAGCACCTGCAGGCCCTGCAACGACTCGACCGGGCTTCTGCTGGCCGAACGCGCATCGGCGAGCACGCGGTGGGTCGGCAGCGTCACCGTGAACGCCGCACCGAGGCCGGCGCCCTTCGATTCCGCCTGCACGATGCCGCCGTGCAGGTTCACCAGTTCCTTGACCAGCGCAAGGCCGATGCCGAGACCGGGGCGGCGCACCGACGATTCCCGGCTTTGCCGGAACATGTCGAAGATGTGAGGCAGCAGCGCGGCCTCGATGCCGTTCCCGGTATCGGCCACGCGCAGCACGGCCTCGGCATGTTCGTCGACCTGCAGCGACACGTCCACCGACCCGCGGCTGGTGAACTTCAGCGCGTTGCTGATCAGGTTCCAGACGATCTGCTCGATGCGCGTGAGGTCGGCATGAATGATCACGGGCGCGGCGGGAATCGCGACGTTGAGGGTGAGGCCGCGCTGGCTCGCTTCGTCCTGAACGGCATGCGTGACGCGCTTCACGATCTCGCGCATGTCGACCGGCGTGCGCACGACCGACAGCTTGCCGGTTCGCACGCGCGAAATGTCGAGCAGATCGTCGATGATCTGCGCCTGGCCGATGACGGTGCGCCGGATCGTATCGGCGGCACGCGAGATGTTCAGGTTCTGCCGCGATTCCGGCGCGCGCGCGATCAGTTCCGCGCTCGCCGAAATGAGGTTGAGCGGATTCTTGAGTTCGTGCGACACCACGGCCAGGAACTCGTCGCGGCGCCGCACCGCATCCTGTTCGCCGGCTTCGCGCAGCGGCCCGACCTGCGCGGGGTGGCCGGCCTTGACCGCCGGCGCGAATTCCCCGAGATCGCGCGCGATCTTCGCATACCCGCTGATGCCGGGCTCGTCCAGGCGCGACAGCACGCCGCTCGCGAAGAAACGGGTGCCGTCCTTGCGCAGATGCCAGCGCTCCTCTTCGGTCCGCCCGTTCAGCCGGGCCTCGCCGAATTCGCGCTGGGCCACCTGGTTGGCGCGATCCTCGTCGGTCGACAGGAGGTCGGCGGACTGCCCGATCATTTCAGCCTCGGTATACCCGAAGATCCGCTCCGCGCCGGCATTCCAGCTGGTCACGATGCCGTCGTCGTCGAACGTGATGATCGCGTAGTCCTTGGTGCCTTCCGCCACGATGCGCATCAGTCGCTCGCCTTCGCGCAGCCGGTCTTCCGCCCGCCGGCGGTCGGTGACGTCGATGAAGGACAGCACCGCGCCGTCGATGCGGTCTTCGGTCGTGCGGTAAGGCACGAAGCGCGCGAGATACCAGCGTCCGTCGTTGCTCCGCAGTTCGCGCTCGATCAGGCGCAGCGAATCGAACGCCTCGGCCGCGTCGTCGGAGAGCTTGTCGTATTCGAGCCGGTGCGTGATGTCCAGCAACGACCGGCCGATATCCGACGGAATGATGCTGAAGACGTCCGTCGCCCGCGGGGTGTAGCGCTTGATGCAGATATTGCGGTCGACGAAGATCGTGCCGATGTCGTTCGCCGCGATCAGGTTCTGCAGGTCGTCGTTGATCTTGCCGGTTTCCTCGACCTTCGACTTGAGCTCCGCGTTGACGGTGGTCAGCTCCTCGTTGATCGACTGCAGTTCTTCCTTGCTGGTCTCGAGCTCTTCCGTCGCCGAACGCAGTTCCTCGTTGATGGCCTGCAACTCCTCGTTGGACGCCTTCAACTCTTCCGTCGACGTTTCCGATTGCTCGATGGTCGACTGAAGCTGCTCCTTCGTGCGCTGCAGCTCGCGCTCGAGCTGGCTGATGATCGGATCCTTCTGCACGTCGGCCGTCGCGGTTTCGGCACTGCTCATGCTGTCTTCGACTTCATCGAACAGCACCAGCACGAAATCCGCGTTGGCCTCCGGGTCGTGCACGGGCCGCGCGGTCATGTTGACGAAATACGAACGCGCGTCGCGCTCGACCCTCACCCGCCGTGCCTCGACGCTGCGATTCGTGTGCAGCGCCTGATAGATCGCCGTGCGCAGCTCGAGACGCAGTTCGGGCCGCACCACGGCAATGATGTTGTGCGACGGTTCGCCGCCCGAATAGCGCAGGAAGCGCCCGGCCCGGTCGGACAGGTGCACGATTTCGGAATCGCGGCTGACGAGCACGCTCGGCGGCGCATGCTGCTCGACCAGCCGCTGGTGCAGGTCGCCGAACGAGAAGCGGCGGCGGCCCGGCGGCTGGATGGTCGTCACGACGGGCCGGGTGCTCATCATGCCGGAAATGGCGACCGGCACCGGGGTGTCGCCGCGCACCGCCATGTTCGCGCGGTAGATGCGGTTGCGCTTGTCGACGACCGAGAACATGGAACTCACGCTGTCGGCCGACTCGGAGCTGCCGAGAAACAGCACGCCGCCCGGTCGCAGCGCGAAATGGAACATCTTCAGTATTTCGATCTGCGCTTCCCGATCCAGATAGATCAGCAGATTGCGGCAACAGATCAGGTCGAGCCGCGAGAACGGCGGGTCGCTCAGCACGTTGTGATGCGCGAACAGCATGTGCTCGCGCAGTTCCTTCTTGACGCGGTAGTGCGCGGCGTCCTTCGCGAAGAACTGGCGCACGCGGCTCGGCGTCACGTCGGCGAGAATCGAATCGGGGTACAAGCCGGTGCGCGCAAAGGAGATGGCCCGTTCGTCGATGTCGGTCGCGAAGACCTGGAACGACACGCCTTCGGCCGATTTCAGCGACCGCTCCTGCAGCAGCATGGCGAGCGAATAAGCCTCTTCGCCGGTGGCGCAGCCGACCGACCACACGCGAATGCGATCCTGCTCGCCGCGCCCTTCGAAGAAACGGGGCAGGACGTCGCGATCGAGTACGTCGAACGCCTCCTTGTCGCGGAAGAAATTCGTGACGCTGATCAGCATGTCCTGCAGGAGCGCCTGGGTTTCCTCCGGATGCAGATGGAGAAAGTCGCGGTAGGCCTGGAGATCGGTGATGCCGTTGACCTGCAGGCGGCGCTCGATCCGCCGCAGCACGGTCGCCCGCTTGTAATGCCGGAAATCGTGCGCGGTGCGCGTGCGCAGGATGATCATGATCTCGCGCAACGCGCGCTCGGCGGCCTCGTTGACCAGCTCTTCCTGGCGCTCCTCGTTCTCGGTGACGGGCAGGTGGATTTCCTTCGCGGTCACCCACAGGTCCATCAGCCGTTGCGGCATCTCCGCGGCGGTGGTCACGAAGTCGACCATGCCGGTCGCGATGGCGCTGCGCGGCATGCTGTCGTATTCCGCTTCCGCCGGCTCCTGGGCGAACGTGATACCGCCCATCTCCTTGACCCTCGACAGCCCGACGGAGCCGTCCGAGCCTGCGCCGGACAGCACGATGCCGATCGCGCGTTCGCGGTGGGCTTCGGCGAGGGTCCGGAAAAGAGATCGATGGCCGCCCGGCGGCCACTCTCTTCCGGCCGATGGGGGGCGACGCGCAGATAGTCGTCGACCATCGTCAGTTCGAGGGAGGGCGCGATCAGGTAGACGTGGTCGGGCTCGATCGGCGTGGGGCTCGTGACTTCCATGACGTGCATGCCGGTGGCCTTCTGCAGCAAGCTGGCCAGATTGCTTTCATGATCCGGCGCCAGGTGCATGACCACGACGAACGCCATCGACGTGCGTGCCGGCAGGGCTTCGAAGAACTCCAGGAGGGCGCTCAACCCGCCTGCCGACGCGCCGATTCCGACTACAGGATGATTGGCCTGGCTCGGGAGAGCCTGCCCCCGTCTTTTCGACATCGCTGCGTGTCCAGTTGAAAGAATAATGATGTGCGCGACCAACGGCGGGCAGGCGCATGACCCGCTTGCGCCAAGATACGCGTGGATCGCTATTATCCCTCCACCAGCATTGACTGCAAGAACTTTGCCGCGTCGGCGAACCTGCGGTGCCGGGCCCGGCATCGACCGCGCCGCCGGCCTGGATTCGTCAGACGCGAATGGGTATCGCCGCATTCCGTCCGGATCAGCGTGGCGGGCCCGTCATGCGGCTCAGCGGGCCGAACGCCGCGCACTCGGCAATCCACGTGCGCTGCTCGCCGGCGACCTGCTCGACGGCACGTTGCCTGCTGGCGATCTCGTTGTTCGTCGAGTCGCCCAGCGGGCTCGTCGTCAGTTCGATCAGCCGGCGTGCCAACCCGGGGAGCGACACCACGAAATCCGCATAAGGCACGGCGTGCAGCGGCATGTCGGACGCAAACGCTTCGTCGGGATCCTGGACGATCGTGGTGCCCCCGCACGACTGGATCGCATCGAGGCCGGCCGCGCCGTCGTCCAGCAGGCCGGTCAGGATCACGCCGATGGCGCGCGGCCCCATTTCGATCGCGACGCTGCGAAACAGCGGATCGATTGCGGGCCTCGCGAAGTTCTGCTTGGCGCCGCGCATGAGGCGCAGCACCGCGCCTTCGACGATCAGATGGCGATCCGGCGGCGCCACGTAGATCATGCCTGGCACGTAGGTCTCACCGTCCTTGGCGTGCACTGCATGAAGCGGGCCCGCCGAACTCAGCAGCGACGGCAGGAAACTGTCATGCGCGCCGACGTGCAGGACGATCGCGATCGTCGCCTGCAAGTCGCGCGGAAGGCGCGAAACGAGGGTGCGAAGCGTATCGACGCCGCCCGACGACGTACCGATTGCGATGAAGTCCCGATGAGTCAATGTGCCTCCGATATTCCCGCTGCTTCAAGTGTAGACCCGCATCGCACGCACATTCTTCACTTCTTTGAAAACGTATTCACCGAGCGCCCGGTCGGCCCGGAGGAATCGGGCGCGCAATTCTCGTACCGCACTGCCCGCGCCGGTGGTGTCAGACCACATTCCGCTCATCTCCACGGTTCATCGGTCTGTCCGTAATGATCGATATACGGACATCTTTCCCCGATGTACTTTCCGCTCGTCCCTGACTTAAGCTTGGTTACCGTCGTTTCCCACCCAGGTTCATTACTTCACAGGTGAAGGAATGGTCGTCCAGAGACTTTCATTTCGCGCCGTCGCGGGCAAGCTGCAAGTCATCACGGTATGGCGATGCCTGTGGCGAAGCGGCGTACGTGTATGCCGCTGGAGCATGCATGTCGACCAGCGTTCGGGCGTCGAATCGATGACCGTCGATATCGTCGGACCGGATTCGCTGCTGGCCGACGACGTCATGGTGATGCTCGGCGACTCATCCTTGCAATTGACTGTCACGCTGTTTCATATGGACGTGGTGCCGAATTCGGCAGTCGTGCAGGGACGCAGCAAGGAACGGTTGCGCGAGGCAGCGAATTCGGTCGCCACCGTTCGCCCGCATCCGAAGCTGACGCTGGTCAGGGATATCACCCGCCACGTCGCACGCACTGAACGAGACTGATTGCTTTCGACGCGCAAGCCGCGTCCGCCAAGCAATACCGTCTCACCCCATTCAGAACGAAACGGTAAAGATTGCCTGACAGGCAATCCAGGAGACAAACATGCTGAGCCCTCACGAAATTGCGGCGCTCATGCTGGTCAAGGCATCGCCCGACCAGATCGACATGAGCAGCGAGGAATTCGATACGCTGCGCACGCAGCAACTCGTGGAATTCGAGACCCTGGCTTCCGGCGCGCATCGCCTGCGCATGACGCACAACGGCGAAACGCTGCTTCGCATCGTTACGCAAACCTATTGACAGGCACCCTGACGGTGCAGCGACGCATGGGCCGACGAGGCGATCGAACCGCGGCGGCCATTTCCATTCAGGAGAGCGTAGATCATGAAAACCCGGGAGCTGGTTTCGAGCGCGCAGCGCGCCAATTTCGACTTCGCATTCGGTCTGGCCGGTGCGTTACTCGATGAAGTCGGGAAACTGGCCGAACTCAATGCACGATTTACACGGTCGGCCCTGAAGGACGCGTGGGTGGCCGCGGAAAGCGCGATCGACAAGCCGCAGGACTGGACAGCCGTCCCGCGCGCGTTCACCGAGCCGCTGGCCGAGAAGCTCCAGTCCTACCATCGCGAGTGGCTCGATATCGTGTCGACCGGCCACGCCGACGTGATCAAGGTCGCCCAGGCCGGCAGCGACCAATACGTGCACCGGATTCAGGCGTTCGTCGATGATGCGGCGAAGTTCGCGCCGTCCGGCTCCGAGGCCACCGTCGCGGCCTGGAACTCCGCGGTCGTCGCCGCGAACACGCTGTACCAGACCCTCGGCAGCACCGGGCAGCAAGCCGTCGAAGTCGCGCGCAGCAATTTCGACGTCGCCGCGCTCGCCGCGTCGAAGCAGGCCAAACGGGCGGTCGACCAGGAACAGCAGGCCGCCAAACGATAGCGGCCGATGCGGGCGACGGAACCGGTTGCCGCAGGCGGATCGAATCGACGGCGATCGCCATCCGCCGCCCAGCGCCTTGTACAACGCGACGAAATCGGTCGTCGTCCGCAGCGCGCCCTGCTCAGCTTGTTGCCGGCCCTGTGACCATCGCCGCTCGGCGTCGAGCACGTCGAGAAACGGCGACAACCCGTTGCGATAGCGGTCGCGCGCCAGGTCGAGCGCGCGCTGTTCGGCCTTCACCGCGTCGTTGAGCGCGGCCGCGGCGGCGTGCGTCAGCTCGAATGGCCGTCGGTCGGCGCCTTGTACTCGCTGCGCGTGCCCAGCGCGTCCTCCACGCCGTGCACGCCATGCAGCGCGGCCACGCCGTCGACGACCGCCTGCCGTTCGGATTCCTCGATCTGGCCGGTGAGGCACACGCGCCCGCGCTCGACCCGCACCTCGACGTCGCGCGGGCGAGCGACGAGCCGGCCCAGCGCCGAACGCACGCGCTCGGCGACTTGCACGTCGCTCGCATCACCCGCGAGCCAGTCCGCTCGCAGGCCGGCGATCGCGCCGCGCGCCTGGTCGGCCGCCCGCTTTGCCTGCGTGCTCGCATAGTCCGCCACTTCGCGTCGGCGTGCGACCGCCGTGTCACGGATCTGCGCGCGCCGCCGCCGGCCCGATGCCGGATCGAAGAAGTACATGGCGGCCGCGCCGCAGGCAACGGCCACCGCGAGATTCAACAACGGGTTCGAAGGGATTCTGGAGTTCATGGAAGCACCGTAGGCAATACCCGGAACGACCGGGCTTCGTCGTCATGTGCAGCACGCTCCGTTCCCCGGGCTCCACGGTCGCGTACACGCGGCCGCGATGCAGCCTGGCAACCGAAACGACAACCGTTTGAAAAATCATAGAGGCCCGCACCGCGTGCCCGTCCTTCCATCACGATTCGGGCGGTTGGGGTGGGTCGGCGGCGGGTCGGCGGCTTCGGGCACGACGATCGAAAACGCGCCCCGCCTCGGCTCATGGCGTCTTGCCGTGCTCCTTCTGCCAGCGCTCCATCAATGCGATCTCGTCGCGCTGCGCGGCGACGATCCGGCTCGCGAGCTGCCGCAACGTCGGATCTTTCCCGTACTTCAGCTCGACCTGCGCCATGTCGATCGCCCCCTGGTGATGCGGCGCCATGTGCGCGACGAAATCGCGGTCGGCGTCGCCCGTGTAGTGCGCGGCCTCCATCGCGTCCATCATCTTGCTGTCGGCACGCCGGTACGCCTGCGTGGGCGAATCGGGCACGCTGACGGGATCGGCGGGGCGCAACTGTCCTGCGGCGGGCAGTGCAAACGCGCAGGCGGTCAGCACCATCCAGATGGCGCTCCGGCTCAGGGTCGTGCGAATGAATGTGGGCATGTGACAGGTCCTCGATAAAAGATTGAACGTTTCGCATGCGGCCTTCCCCCGTTCGCACGCGTGCCGCCTCCTGCCGAGTGCAACGCCCGTACCAGCCCGGATGCGCGGCATGCGCCTTGCGCGACGGCCTCGCATCGGCTCTTACCGAACCAGGGAGAAACGGCATGGCGACAGTGGCGGATTTCATCGTCGAGCGGCTGTACGACTGGGGCGTGCGCCGCATCTACGGCTACCCGGGCGACGGCATCAACGGCTTTTTCGGCGCGCTGAGCCGTGCCGACGGCAAGATCGAATTCATCCAGGCGCGCCACGAGGAGATGGCGGCCTTCATGGCGTCCGCGCATGCAAAATTTACAGGCGAGCTCGGCGTGTGCGTCGCGACGTCCGGCCCCGGCGCGTCGCATCTCGTGACGGGGCTGTACGACGCCCGGCTCGACCACATGCCCGTGCTCGCGATCGTCGGCCAGCAGGCGCGCGCGGCGCTCGGCGGCCACTATCAGCAGGAAGTCGATCTCACCGCGCTGTTCAAGGACGTCGCGGGCGCGTTCGTGCAGCTCGCGACGGTGCCGGGCCAGGTGCGCCACCTGGTCGACCGCGCGGTGCGCACCGCGCTCGGCGCGCGCACCGTCACGGCGCTCGTGCTGCCGAACGACCTGCAGGAACTCGACTACGCAGCGCCGAAGCGCGCG
Organism: Burkholderia sp. AU45274; assembly: GCF_030482505.1. Lineage (NCBI taxonomy): Bacteria > Pseudomonadati > Pseudomonadota > Betaproteobacteria > Burkholderiales > Burkholderiaceae > Burkholderia > Burkholderia sp. AU45274. The sequence goes on from NZ_JAUJQE010000008.1 coordinate 228,107, forward strand.
CACGGCACCGTGCATTCGGGCATCGGCTACACGGCGCCGAAGGTCGTGCCGTACGCCGACGATCTGCAGCGTGCGGCCGACGTGCTGAATGCGGCCAGGAAGGTCGCGCTGCTGGTCGGCGCGGGGGCGCTGCGCGCGACCGACGAGGTGATCGCGGTGGCCGACCGGCTCGGCGCGGGCGCCGCGAAGGCGCTGCTCGGCAAGGCCGCGCTGCCGGACGACCTGCCGTGGGTCACCGGCTCGATCGGGCTGCTCGGCACGAAGCCGAGTGACGAGCTGATGAACGAATGCGACACGCTGCTCGTCGTCGGCTCCGGCTTCCCGTATTCGGAATTCCTGCCGAAGGAAGGCCAGGCGCGCGGCGTGCAGATCGACCTGAAGGCGGACATGCTGAGCCTGCGCTACCCGATGGAAGTCAATCTCGTCGGCGACAGCGCCGAGACGCTGCGCGCGTTGCTGCCGTTGCTCGAGGCGCGCCGCGACACCGGCTGGCGCGACCGGATCGCGACCTGGAACACGGCATGGCACGACACGCTCGCCGCGCGTGCGGCCGCGAAGGCCACCGCCGGGCGCGGCGTGAATCCGCAGCGCGCGTTCACCGAGCTGTCACCGCGCCTGCCCGACGACGTGATCCTGACGAGCGATTCGGGCTCCTGCGCAAACTGGTATGCGCGCGACCTGATGATGCGGCGCGGGATGATGGCGTCGCTGTCGGGCGGGCTCGCGTCGATGGGCGCCGCGGTGCCCTACGCGATCGCCGCGAAGTTCGCGTATCCGGTGCGCCCGGTGATCGCGATGGTCGGCGACGGCGCGATGCAGATGAACAACATGGCCGAGCTGATCACGGTCGCGAAATACTGGCGGCAGTGGCCCGATCCGCGCTGGATCTGCATGGTGCTGAACAACGAGGACCTGAACCAGGTGACGTGGGAGCAGCGCGTGATGGAAGGCGACCCGAAGTTCGTCGCGTCGCAGCAGATTCCGAACGTGCCGTACTACCGCTTCGCGACGCTGCTCGGCCTGAAGGGCATCTACGTCGACGATCCGGAACAGCTCGACGCCGCCTGGGACGAGGCGCTGGCAGCCGATCGCCCGGTCGTGCTCGAAGTGAAGAGCGACCCCGAGGTGCCGCCGCTGCCGCCGCACGTGACGCTGCAGCAGGCGAAGCATTTCGCCGAGACGCTCGTGAAAGGCGATCCGCGCGAGGGCAGCGTGATCGTCGAGACCGCGCGGCAGGTGCTGTCCGCCGTGCTGCCGGGCAACGGCGCAGCGGGCGGCAAGCGCGGCAAAGGCGAATCGTAGGGAGCAAGCGTGACGGGCCGACGCGGGGCGGCGCGGCGCGCTGGCCGACGTCGACGTCGTCCCGCCCGCGCGAGCGTAAGCGGGTTCCCGCCCATGCTCGTCGCGTCGCCGCCGGGTCGATCGACGTGCCGCATGCGGGCAGCCGGATCACAACAGGGCTGTAACGCCCACGACATTGCGCCCGCAACGCACGAGCCACCCGCGTGTTCGCCCATCGCGCACGGGAATTGCTCCGATGCCGGTTGCCGTCGACGCATGTCGTCGCCTTTCGCAGGAGCCGTGTTGCCCGTCCCGCCGCCATCGACAGCGCGCCGCGTCACGCGCCTCGCCGGATTCGCGTGCGTTGCCGCGCCGGCCGCCGCCTGCGCGGCCGGCGAACCGCTGCCGCTCGCGTACGTCGCGCACGCGGCCGGGCCGGCCGCGCAGCCCGTGTTCGTGCTCGGCTGGGCGCTGCTCGCGCTGTGCACGGCGGTGAGCCTCGTGATCGCGGCGCTGCTGCTGGCCGCGCTGTTCCATCGCCGCACCCGCACCGGCGGCCGGCGCGACGGCGTCATGTTCGTGGCCGCCGGCAGCGCGGTGTCGATCGTGCTGCTGTTCGGTGCGCTCGTCTACATGCTGCGCGTGCTCGGCGCGGTCGCGACGCCGCCGCGCCCGCCCGCGCTGACGATCGTCGTCACCGCGCACGACTGGTGGTGGGCCGCGCGCTATCCGGATCCGGCGAGCGGCACCGGCTTCGTCACCGCGAACGAGCTGCACATCCCGGTGGGCGAACCCGTGGCGATCGAGCTGAAGAGCGCCGACGTGATCCATGCATTCTGGGTGCCGCAGCTCGCGGGCAAGACGCAGACGATTCCCGGCCAGACCAACCGCCAATGGCTGCAGGCGGACCGGCCGGGCATCTATCGCGGCCAGTGCTCGCAATACTGCGGCGCGCAGCATGCGCACATGGCGCTCGAGGTCGTGGCCGAGCCGCCCGACGCGTTTCACGCGTGGCTCGCCGCGCAACGCCAGCCGGCCCCCGCACCCGGCACCGATGCGCAACGGCGCGGCCAGCGCGTCTTCGCGTCGCGCTGCGCGGGTTGCCACGCGGTGCTCGGCACCGATGCGGCGGGCGACGCGGGCCCCGACCTCACGCACGTCGCGTCGCGCCGGCTGCTCGCGGCCGGCACGCTCGACAACACCCCCGACAACCTGCGCCGCTGGATCGCGCAGGCACAGCAAATCAAGCCCGACACGCTGATGCCGTCGATCGCGCTCGCGCCGCGCGACGCCGACGATCTCGCCGCGTATCTCGCGACCCTGCACTGAACGGAGGATGCCGATGGCCATCGCCCGCGACCTGCCCGCCCCCGCCCGTGTGCCGGATCTCGGCGACGCGCCGCCCGGCTCGGCGCACGAGCGCGCGCTCGCCGCGCTGTGGGAATCGGCGCCCGGCTGGCGCGGCTGGCTCGGCACGGTCGACCACAAGCGCATCGGGCTGCGCTACATCGTCACCGCGTTCGCGTTCCTGCTGCTCGGCGGCGTCGAGGCGCTCGTGATGCGCATCCAGCTCGCGCGGCCGAACGCGACCCTGCTGACCCCCGCGCAATACGACGCGCTGTTCACGATGCACGGCGTCACGATGATCTTCCTGTACGCGCTGCCCGTGCTGTCCGGTTTCGCGAACTACCTGTGGCCGCTGATGCTCGGCTCGCGCGACATGGCGTTCCCGCGGCTGAACGCGTTCTCGTACTGGGCGTTCCTGTTCGCCGGACTGTTCCTCTATGCGAGCTTTCCGCTCGGCGCGGTGCCCGACGGCGGCTGGTTCAACTACGTGCCGCTCACGTCGCTCGACTACAGCGCCGGCGCGAACATCGACATCTATGCGCTCGGGATGATCCTGCTCGGCATCTCGACGACCGGCGGCGCCGCGAACTTCGTCGTCACGCTGCTGCGCATGCGCGCGCACGGGATGTCGATCGACCGGCTGCCGATCATCGTGTGGGGCACGCTGACCGCGTCGGTCGCGAACCTCGTCGCGGTGCCGTCGATCAGCCTCGCGTTCCTGCTGCTGTGGCTCGACCGCAATGCAGGCACGCATTTCTTCGACGTCGCGCACGACGGCCGGCCGCTGCTGTGGCAGCACCTGTTCTGGATGTTCGCGCACCCGTGGGTCTACGTGGTCGTGCTGCCGGCGATGGGGATCGTGTCCGACGCGTTGCCGGCCTTCTGCCGGCGGCCGCTCGTCGCGTACGAGGCGGTCGCGGTCTCGACCGTCGCGACGATGCTGATCGGTTTCGAGGTGTGGGTGCACCACATGTTCGCGACCGGCATCGCGCCGCTCGCGCTCGCGTTCTTCGGCGCGGCGAGCATGCTGATCTCGATCCCGAGCGCGGTCGCGGTGTTCGCGTGGATCGCGACGATCTGGACCGGCCGCCCGGTATTCCGCACGCCGTTCCTGTATTTCGCGGGCTTCGTGCTGATGTTCGTGATCGGCGGCGTATCGGGCGTGATGACGGCCGCCGTGCCGCTCGACTGGCAGCTCACCGACACGTACTTCGTCGTCGCGCACCTGCACTATGTGCTGCTCGGCATCAACGTGTTCCCGGTGCTCGGCGGGATCACGTACTGGTTCCCGAAGTTCACCGGGCGGATGATGAACGAACGGTTCGGCCGCTGGACCTTCTGGGTCGTCCTGACCGGCTTCAACGTCGGCTTCTTCCCGATGCATGTGTCGGGGCTGCTCGGGATGCCGCGCCGCATCTATACCTATCCGCCCGGGATGGGCTGGGACACGTCGAACCTGGTGACGACGATCGGCTCGTTCGTCTTCGGCATCGGCATCGTGATGTTCGTCGTCAATGCGCTCGTGAGCGCGCGGCGCGGCGCGCGGGCCGGCGCCAATCCGTGGCGTGCGGCCGGCCTCGAATGGTCGGTCGCGTCGCCTGCGCCCGTCTACAACTTCGCGGTGCTGCCGCTCGTCGCGTCGCGGCATCCGCTGTGGGAGACGCGCGACGATGCGCGCCGCACCAGCGTGCGCGTCGGCTACCGGCTCGCCGACGGGCGCGAGGCACTCGCCGTGACGCCGCTCGCGGCCACGCCGGACGCGATCCTGAAGATGCCCGACGACACGTGCCTCCCGTTCGTGCTCGCGCTGCTCGCGACGGCCGTGTTCGCGGCGATGCTGGTGCGCTCGCCCGCGCTCGTCTGCGCGGCCGTGGCCGGCTGCGCGATCGCCACCGCCGCGTGGCTGTGGCCGCGGCGCACGCTGTGGCAACGCGACGAGCCGCCCCGTCGCGAACCGGCGCCGGCCCAGCCCGCCGCCGTGCCCCACCGCCCCGACGAGCCGCTGCCGGCACCGGTGCCGCACGACGCGCCGGCCGCCTGCCTCGCACCGCTGCCGGTCGGCAGTTGCGGCGAGCGCGCAGGCGGCTGGTGGGGCGTGATCACGCTCGTCGTGACCGAAGCCGGGCTGTTCGGCTACCTGCTTTTTTCCTACTTCTACCTGCAATCGCAATCGGCCGCGTCGTGGCCGCCCGAAGGCATGCCGAAGATCGGGCTCGCGGCCGTCAACACGGTCGTGCTGCTGTCGAGCAGCGGGTTCGTGTGGCTCGCCGAGCGCGCCGTGCAGGCCGGCCGGCGGCCGCGCGCGGTGGCGGCGCTCGCCGTCGCGCTGGCGCTCGGCACCGCGTTCGCGCTCGTGCAGCTGCACGAGTGGCGCGACCATCCCTATGGCCCGACCGCGCACCTGTACGGCAGCCTCTACTTCACGATCACCGGGTTCCACCTCGCGCACGTCGTCGCCGGGCTCGCGATCCTCGCGCTGCTGGCCGGATGGACGGCCGCCGGTTTCTTCGGCCGCGAGCGGCGGGTCGCGCTGACCGTCGGCGGGCTCTACTGGCACTTCGTCGACATCGTGTGGCTGTTCATCTTCACCGCGCTGTACGTGTCGCCGTACTGGCTCAGGAGACCGGGATGAACGGCGTACGACACGCGTGGACCCCGCTGCTCGCGATCGCGGCCGGCCTCGTCGGTGCGCCGGCGCTGTGGTTCGCGCAGATGCTCGTCTCCGAGACGCTCGCGTCGACCGCGTGCCATCCGCTCGGCGTCGCGCAAGCCGCGCCGCGCTGGGCGCACGTGGGCGTGTGGCTTGCGCTGATCGCCGCGGGCGCGTTCGCATTGGCCACTGCCTGCGCGACCTGGCTCGCGCGCGCCTGGGGGCACCGGCACGCTACCGATGCATCCGCCGCGACGCGCGACGACAGTACGCGCTTTCTCGCGCGCTGCGGGATGCTCGCCGCGCTCGGCTTCGTGATCGGCCTCGTGTTCACGGGGATCGTCACGGCTTTCGTGGGGCTTTGCAGCCCATGGCACTGATCCTGATCCTCGCCCCGCTCCGGTTCGCGCGGCCCGGTGCGCCGGGCCGCCGGGCCGCCGCGCCGGCGTCGCGCTCGGTGCGCTTGCGGCGCTTGCCGTGTGCGGCGCGCTCGCGGGCTGCAGCCCGCAGGACGACACCGCGCGCACCGACGATGCGACGGAACCCGCGTCGTCGGCTTCGGTCCCGAGAGACGAGTCCGACACCGGCTGGCGATATATCCGGATTCGCGCATCGGCCGCGGACGCCGCCGCGTCCCCTGCGTCAATGGCCGCGCGTGCGAGCCAGGATCCGTGGCTCGCGCAACCGGGCGCCGCGTCGACGCCCGCCTCCGCAACCGCACCTGCCTCACCCGCCACGCCTCACGATGCCGCAACCCGCCGCCCGGCCGTCAAGGCTGCCGCCGCGGACACCGACGCCGCGACGCTCGCGCGCGGCCGTTACCTCGCGCACGCCGGCGACTGCGCGGCCTGCCACGACGCGGCCGACCACACGCCGTACGCCGGCGGCCAGCCGGTGAACTCGCCGTTCGGGCCGATCTATGCGCCGAACATCACGCCGGACCCGACCCACGGGATCGGCCACTACACGCTGCAACAATTCGACGACGCATTGCGGCGCGGCGTGCGCGCGGACGGCAGCCGGCTCTATCCGGCGATGCCGTACCCGTCGTTCGCGCGGCTGAGCGCCGACGACGTGCGCGCGCTGTATGCGTATTTCATGCGCGGTGTCGCGCCGTCCGCGAACGCGGCGCGTGCCACCCGCCTGCCGTTCCCGTTCAACCAGCGCTGGGCGCTCGCGCTGTGGCGCGTCGCGTTCGCGAGCGACGCGCGGTTCGAGCCGCAGCCGTCGCGGTCAACGGAATGGAATCGCGGCGCGTATCTCGTGCAGGGGCTCGGCCACTGCGGCGCGTGCCATACGCCGCGCGGCCCCGGTTTCAACGAGCGCGGCTACGACGAGCGCAGCGCGGCGTTCCTGACCGGCGGCATCAACGACCACTGGTTCGCACCGAACCTGACGGGCGCGGCGGCGGACGGCCTCGGCCGCTGGTCGGCCGACGACATCGCCACGTTCCTGCGCAGCGGCCATGCGGCACGCGGCGCGGTGTTCGGCGCGATGGCGCCCGTCGTCGGCGAGAGCACTGCGTTGCTTACCGACGCCGATCGCCACGCGATCGCCGTCTACCTGAAATCGCTGCCGGCGCGGCCCACTGCCGCGACGAACCCGCTCGGCGTCGGCACCGCGCGGCTGACCGCGGCCGGCCCGCGCCCGGAAGGCGGCCAGCAGGCGCCGGGGGCCGGCGTGTATGCGGGATTCTGTGCGCGTTGCCACGGCGCGGACGGCCAAGGCGTGCGCGATCACGGGCCGCCGCTCGCCGACAATCCGGTCGTGCTCGCGGCCGATCCGACCAGCACGATCCGGATCGTCGTCGAAGGCGCGCGGCCGGCGCCGGGCAAGGACGACCCGTCGACGCGGATGCCGGCCATGCGCGGCACGCTGACCAGCCGCGACATCGCGGCGGTGGTCAGCTATGTGCGCGGCGGCTGGGGCAACCGTGCCGCGCCCGTGTCGGAGCAGGACGTCAGGCGGTTGCGGGAAGCCATCCACCAATGAGCGGCCGGGCGGGTCGACGTCGATGTCGTATCGCGGCAGGTCAGGCCGCGCGTCGCGATCGGGGTCGTAGCGGTCGATATGAAGGGTACGCGGATCGCTCATCGGATCCCGCCCTGGCGCGAGACGGCTTGCGTTGACGGTGGGCTGGCGCCATGCCGGTCACGGGCCGTCCAGGCGCCGGTCGATCAGGTCGCGGCCACGCTCGATGCCCTCGCGCAGCGCCTCGAGCTCGGTCAACCACGCGCGGCCGGCCGGCGCCGGCACGGTCAACTCGATGCGAGCGCCGTCGACATACACCTGCACCTCGTCACGCCATGCGTCGCGTTCGTCGCGCCGCGCCCAGACGAGAATCTCGTGACCACGATACGGGTTGCGAACCTGCGCGTCCTGTTGGTGCCCCATGGTGGTCTCCTGTCCATATCTGCGATGTCGATGCAAAAAATGCACGCCGCCTGTCGCGGGTTGCGCCCCCGCCCTCTGCGCATGCGCCGTTCCCGGCCGGCACGCGGCTTGCGTGCCTGATGCGCGTCGAAGCGCCGCCGGCCACGGCTCGTACCCATCGGAAGGAGGACACGTCATGATCGGCCCTCTCGAACTGCTCGGACGCCTGCTGCTGGCGGCGTTGCTCGGCAGCGTGATCGGGCGCGAGCGCGTGCGCGTGAAGCGGTTCATCGTCCAGCAATCGGACGACGATCCCGACACCGACAACATTTCGGTGTCCTTCTCGCGCACGAGCGGCCCGGAGTTCGACGCCATCTGCGAGACGCTGAAAAACCTCGCCTGCGTCCGCGCCTGTCGACCCGAGTCCTCGTCAAGGAGTTTCGCGTGACCCAGACCCAATTGCCCGCTTATCTCGTGACGCGCCGGCTTGCCCCCCGCATGAGGTCGGGCGCGGGGTTCACCACCGGCCGACCGATCGACACGCTGCGTTCGGGGCTCGCGCGTCATCACGCCGAATGCGGGTGCCTCGGGCAAATCCGCATCGCACACGCAACGACGACGCTCGCGCAAGGCATCGACGACGTCGCCGTCATGCGCGGCAGTGGCGCCCCCGGCAAACGCGTCCGGCTCGATGCGCATTCGCCCGGGCGGCGGGCACCGCGTGCGCGCCGCGATGCGCGGCTGACGCACCTCGACGGCGACCGGGAGGCCGGTACCCGATGACCGTGGCGGATCGCACGACACGCGCCGACGAGACGACCGTCGACGCCACGCAGGCGAGCGACATCCCGCGGCACGGCCTGCTCGAACGCGGCCGCAACTGCGACACGATCCGCGCCGCGGACCGCTTCACGATGCTCGTCGACGGCGATGCGTACTTCTCGACGCTGCGCGCCGCGCTGCTGCGCGCACGCCATACGGTGTTCATCGTCGGCTGGGACGTCGACAGCCGGATGCGGCTCGCGCCGGGCGGCCCCGACGACACGCTCCCCGACACGCTCGCGGCATTCCTGCACGCGCTGGCCGCCCGGCGGCACAACCTGCGCATCTATGTGCTCGCGTGGGATTTCGCGATGATCTACGCGCTGGAGCGCGACTGGCCGCCCGTGTATCGCGCCGGCTGGCGGGCCCATCGCGGCATCGTGTTCCGGCTCGACGGCGCGCATCCGCGCGGCGCATCGCATCACCAGAAGCTGGTCGTGATCGACGACCGGCTCGCGTTCGTCGGCGGCCTCGACCTGACGCGCGCGCGCTGGGACACACCGGCGCACGCGGCCGGCGACCCGCGCCGCCACGACGAAGACGGCACGCCGTACGCGCCGTTTCACGACGTGCAGGCGATGTTCGACGGCGACGCGGCGGCCGCGATCGGCGAGCAGGCGCGGGCGCGCTGGCGGCAGGCGTGCGGCCGCCCGATCGCGATCCGCGCGCAACGCCACCTCGAGCGGCCGGACGGCGACGATCCGTGGCCGCCCGGCACCCGCGTCGACGTGCGCGACGTGCGGCTCGGCATGGCCTGCACGGCGCCGCGCCACGACGGCCGCGAGCCGGTGCGGCAGGTGCGCGCGCTCGTCGAGGACACGATCCGTGCGGCGCGCCGGCACCTGTATGTCGAAAACCAGTATTTCACCGCGGCGGTCGTGCGCGAAACGTTGTCCGCGCGCCTCGCCGACGCGCACGGGCCCGACGTGACCGTCGTCGCGCCGCGCGTGCAGAGCGGCTGGCTGCAGGAAGCGACGATGGGCGTGCTGCGTGCGCGGCTGCACGCGGCGCTCGTGTCGGCGGACCACTTCGGCCGCTACCGCCTTCTGTATCCGCACGTCGACGGGCTCGGCGACGCGTGCGTGAACGTCCACAGCAAGCTCGCGATCGCCGATGACGAATGCCTCGTGATCGGCAGCGCGAACCTCAACAACCGTTCGATGCTGCTCGACACCGAATGCTGCGTCGCGCTCGTCGCGGCCGGCGATGCGCGCATCCGCGCCGCGATCGCCGCGCTGCGCGAGCGGCTGCTGGCCGAACATCTCGGCACGGCGCCCGCGGCCGTGGCCGATGCATTCGCGCGCACCGAGCGGCCGAACACCGCGCTCGACCGGTTGCGCGCGAAGCCGGGCCGCACGCTGCGCACGCTCGACCCGGCCATCGCGCCGCAACTCGATGCGCTCGTGCCGGTCAGCGCGCGGCTCGACCCCGAGCAGCCGATCGAACCCGACCGGTTCGTACGCGAGTTCGTGCCGCACGACCGCCATCGCCCGCTGACCGCGCGGTTTCTCGCGCTCGGCATGGCCGTGCTGCTGGTCGCCGCGCTCGCGCTCGCCTGGCGCTTCACGCCGCTCGGCGAACGGGTGAACGTCGCGTCGCTCGCGCATGCGCTGGCCACGCTCGCGCAACGGCCCGCCGCGCCTGCGCTGCTGCTGGCCGGCTACGTGGTCGCGGCCACCTTCGCGGTGCCGATCACGCTGCTGATCACCGCGACGGGGCTCGTGTTCGGCGCGTGGCCGGGCGTGGCCTACGCGGCCGTCGGCACGATGGCGGCCGCGGCCGCGAATTACGGGATCGGCCGCTGGCTCGGGCGGGACGCCGTGCGCCGGCTCGCCGGCGCACGCGCGAACCGGCTCAGCGAGCACATCGGCCGGCGCGGCGTGCTCGCGATGGCCGTGCTGCGGCTGTTGCCGATCGCGCCGTTTACCGTCGTGAACCTCGTCGCCGGCGCGTCGCATATCGGCCTGCGCGACTACCTGGTCGGCACCGCGATCGGCATGCTGCCCGGCCTCGTGCTGACCGTCACGTTCGCGCACCAGCTCACAGCCGCGCTGAGCCATCCCCGGCCCGGCGCGTTCGCGTGGCTCGCGGCGATCGGCCTCGCACTGGTCGGCATCTCGGTGCTGCTCGTCAGGGTGTTGCGACGATGGCGCTGAGCACGCATGCGGCGCCGCCGCCGCAAGTCATCGCCGCCGACGACGCACCGGCCGCCGCGCCGGGCGGACGCGACTGGCGGATCGCGACGTACAACATCCGCGGCGGCTACGGCGCGTGGCCGGCGCGCGCGGCCGACCGGATCGCGGCCGTGATCGACGAACTCGACGCGGACGTGATCGCGCTGCAGGAAGTCCCGCTCGGCGGCACGCGCGCGCCCGACGTGCTTGCGCACCTGCGCGACGCGACCGGCATGCATGCGGTGGCCGGCCCGACGATCGACACGCCGGAGCGCCGCTACGGCAACGCGGTGCTGTCGCGCTGCCCGATCCGCGCGGCACGCACGCTCGACCTGTCGTTTCACTCGCGCGAACCGCGCGGCGCGCTCGACGCCGACATCGATTGCGGCGCGCTCACGCTGCGCGTGGTCGCGACCCACCTCGGGCTGTCGGCGAGCGAGCGCAGCGCGCAGGTGCAGCGCCTGCTCGCGGCCTTCGACACGGGGGCGATGCCGGTGATCCTGCTCGGCGACATCAACGAATGGTTCGTGCGCGGCCGGGCGCTGCAGGCGCTCGTCACGCGGTTCCGGCGCGCGCCGGCGCCGCGCACGTTCCCGACCGTCTACCCGGTGTTCTCGCTGGACCGGATCTGGATTCATCCGGGCGAATGGCTGGTCGACGTGGTCGTGCACCGCAGCGCCCGCGCGCGGCATGCGTCGGATCACTACCCGCTCGTCGCGCGGATGCGGCTGCCGGGTGACACGAAAGGGGTCGCCACGCTGCGCACGTTCGATTCACGGTGAACGGTTTCGACAACGCAGGGCGCGCGCATGTGAACCGGCAAACTCGCCGGAACGGAGGACGCGTCATGACGCGCACGTGTGCCGTGTGCCGTGTGCCGATGACGAACCCGTTTGCACTTCATGTGCCGTTGCGCACGTCCGTGCCGTCACATCGCGCGGACGGGCCGCACTTGAACTTCACGACCACTCTTCCGGCGGCAACGCCCCGCCGTCGTCCTCCCACAACGGCTGGCCCGTCTCGCCGCCGCTGCCCGCGATCACCGTCCCGCGCGTCGTTTGCTGCTTCCGGGCCGCCCGCGTGCCACGCGACGTCGCGCTTGCGTGGCGCGTGCGTGTGGGCGCCACGGTGTGCTGCGCGCCCCCGCGCCCGTCGCCCGTCGATTCGGTCTTCGTCTTCGTTTTCGTCTTCGGCCGTCCAGTTGAAGCCACGCTCATGATCTTCTCCGATACGAATGAACCAGCAAGCCGATCCGCAAGATCGGTGCCCCTTCCAGGCAGGCGGATTGCTCCTTGCATCGGTTCCTGATCATCGCCCCGGAGACAACGATGCCGACCGACCTCAACCCGCCGCCACCCGAGCGCCATCGGCTCGGCGAATGGATGGCCCGCGAAGAAGCGCACATGGCCGCGTTCCGCGAAAAAATCGCGGCCGCGGCCCGCGCGCATGCCGGCGACCGGCTGCGTACGCCGGCCGTGCAGGAACTCGCGCGGCTGTTCGACGACCACGCGGTGCTGCGCATGACGCTGGTCCGCGCGATCGATGAAGCGGTCGAATCGGGCCGCCGGCTCGGCTATACGTCGATCGACGAGTTGATGACCGTCCTGGATCACCTGATGGCCTACACGCCGCCGTTCAGCGACGCGAGCCTGATCGTGTGCCCGATCAATGCCTTTCTCGACTGGCCGATGTGCATGCCGTCGGGCCATGCGCTGTTTCGCGACGCCGCCGTCAACGCGCATCTGCAGAACGTGCTGAACGTATGGTGCGGCTTCCTTGGCGGCCCGCATTCGCGCGCGCATCTCGACACGTCGGCGCCCGACGGCTGGTTCTGCGACGCGGCGCGCGAGCGCATCGGGTTGTCGCAGTTCCAGTATCACGACGACCAGCCGCACGGCGGCTTCACGTCGTGGAACGACTTCTTCACGCGGCGCTTTCGTGACGGCGCGCGCCCGGTCGCGGCGCCCGACGATCCGCACGTGATCGTCAGCGCGTGCGAGGCCGCGCCGTACCACGTCGAATCGAACGTGAAGCTGCGCGACCGGTTCTGGATCAAGGCGCAACCGTATTCGCTGCGCGACATCTTCACGCCGGCCCGGCTGTCGCTCGCCGAGCGCTTCGTCGGCGGCGACCTGTACCAGGCCTATCTCAGCGCGTACAACTACCACCGCTGGCACGCGCCGGTGCGCGGGGTCGTCACGCATGCGTACCGGGTTCACGGCACCTACTACTCGATCGTCGAGGCGGAAGGCCCCGACCCGGCCGGGCTGAACGACTCCCAGGGGTACACGACGGCGGTCGCGACGCGCGCCGTGGTCGCGATCGCCTGCGACGATCCCGGCATCGGCACCGTTGCTGCGGTGTTCGTCGGCATGGGGGACGTGTCGTCCTGCGTGATCGACGTCGTGCCGGGCCAGCGCGTCGACAAGGGCGACGAGATCGGTTATTTCCAGTTCGGCGGCTCGACCTGCTGCCTGTTGTTCGAAGCCGGTGTGATCGACCGGTTCGTGTACGCGCCGCCGTTCGACCACGACGCTGCCGTCGTGAACGTCAATTCACCGGTCGCGATCGCACGGTGAGTCGCACGTGCGTCGGGCTTGCAGGCTCGACGCACGCCGGCTAGCGGTGCAATGTTTTCAACGGTTTGTAATGCCGCGGAACGTCGGTGGATCGTCGATCCGCGTGACACGACGCATGACGCATGGCGCGCCCGCCACGGGTTCACGCCGCCCGTGGCGCCAGGGAATCGATCAGCGCGCCGTTGAAGGCCGGCAGGTCGTCCGGCTTGCGGCTCGTGATGAACGGGCCGTCACGGACGACCTCCTGGTCGACCCACTTGCCGCCCGCATGACGGATATCGTCCTGAAGGCTCGGCCAGCTCGTCATCGTGCGGCCTTCCACGAGGCCGGAAGACACGAGCAGCCAGCCCCCATGGCAGATCGCCGCGACCGGCTTGCCGGCCCCGACGGCCGCCGTCACGAACTCGCGCGCGGCCGGCACCATCCGGATCGCGTCGCCGTTCACGACGCCGCCGGGCAGCACGACCGCGTCGTAATCGCCCTCGCGCGCCTCGTCGAACGTGCGGTCGACCTTCACGCGCGCGCCCTTGTCGACGTGCCTGACGCCCTGGATCTCGCCACCCTTCTCCGAAATCACGTCGACCTGCGCGCCTTCCGCCGCGAGCGCGCGCTGCGGTTCGACGAGTTCGGCTTCCTCGAAGCCGTCGACCGCGAGGATCGCCACCTTGCAATGAACCAGCCTTCCGCTCATGAAGCCCTCCGTCAGTGACGCGGCACACGTCGTGCCGCGCCGGTTTCGCAGCAAGCGGCGTGCCGTTTCCGCCCACGGGACGCGCCCACCGTCAGGGAACGGTTTCGCGCCGCGCGGGCGGCTGATCGCGTTCGACAAGGATCCGAGGGCGATCGAGACGGCGCAGGGCATCGAGGATGCGCGCCCGGCACGCGGATTTCCCGCATGCAAGGGCCGATGCCGTCCGGGTGGCGACCGCCGCCTGCGAACCGTTAGACGCCGTCGAGCAACCCGCTACTGCAGGTGACTCGCCGCATCCAGCATCGCGTCGGTCACTTCGATCGTGAGCGTCAGGCTCTCATCGGTATCGGGCACACGGTCGAGCATCGCCTGCACCGTGTCATGCAAAATCGCATGCACGCGCATCCGCGTGCCGTCGTCGAGCGCCGCATACCGCTCCATCGTGTCGCTGTCGAGCGCCAGTTCGACCGCATGCCGCGCGTATTCGGGCGGCGCATCGGCCGTCAGCGCCCAGGTCGAGTGGAACTTGATCCTGCCTGTGGCCACGTCGACATGGACCGTCGTATCGAGATCGTCCGCTTCGGTCGCGTCGCCGTCGATCTCGTCGAAGTCATCGATCTCGTCGTTCTCCCGCCGGTTCCGGGAATTGGATTGCATGATGCCCTCCTGTGTCATGGCGGCGTGCCCGTCCCGGGAAACCTCGCCGCCTTCGTCGGCACGGCGCCGTCAATAGCCGCTGGAACCCGCGCTGCCTGCCCCGCCGGCACCGCCGCCGCCCGTGCCCGTCGACCCGGGCGAGCCGCCGTTGCCGGCGCCGGTGCCGCTGCCGCCCGCGCCGTTGGGGCCGCCCGGCTTCACATGGCCGGCCGATCCGCTGTGCGAACGCGAGCCTTGTGTCGCACCCTGCCGCTGCACGGGTGCAGGCGGAGGCGGTGCGGCCGTATTGCCGTTGGTGCCCGGCGTCGACATGTCCATCGACGGATTCGGCGCGCCGGTGCCCTCGTCCGGGCGCTGCGAGTTCTGCGCCCATGCGGCCGGCGCGGCCGCGATGATCGCGACAGCCGCGCATACCAGCACGCGCGGCGCGACACACTTCGATTCGGATACCGATTTCATGAAGTTTTCTCCCTGATAGAGACCACGTGATGGAAATTCCTGCCCCTTCCTTTCAGCAAGGCCCATGCCGCGGTCAGCACGCGTGCTGGCTTTCATGTCGACATCGCCGCCGAAAAACGGGCACCCCCATCCGCAGCATCGGCGTTGACGCATTCACGTTTCAGCGCCCAGCCGCGCACGCATCGACGCGGTGATGCGCTGCCGCGCGTGCGCATAGCCTTCCCACGGATCGCGTTTCAACGCATCGAGGCGTTCGCGCAGCGTGTCGATCGTCCATTGCGCACCGCCCGTCGTGTCGGGCACCTCGTCCCAGTCGAGCGGCACCGATACGCCCATGCCGGGCCGCGCGCGCACCGAATACGCGGCGATCGTGCTCGCGCCGCGGCCATTGCGCAGGTAGTCGACGAAGATCTTGCCGCGCCGGTGGCGCGGCCCCATCGTCGCCGTGAAACGGTCGGGCAGCGCGCCCGCGACGTGCTGCGCCACCGCGCGCGAGAAATCCTTCACGTCGTCCCAGCCCGCATGCCGCGTGAGCGGCACGACGACGTGCAGCCCCTTGCCGCCGCTCGTCTTGCAGAACGACGCGAGGCCCAGCTCATCGAGCAGCCCGCGCACGAGCTGCGCGGCGTCGATCATCGCGCGCCACGGCAGCGCCGGATCGGGATCGAGGTCGAACACGATGCGGTCCGGCCGCTCGATGTTCGACGCGTGCGCATTCCACGTGTGCAGCTCGACCGTGCCCATCTGCGCGGCGCCGAGCAGCGCGTCGACGCTGTCGATCGACAGCAGCGGCCCGTGGCCGGGATCGAGCCCTTCGTGCTGCGTGACGAACGGGATCTCGCGGCGCTCGGCATGCTTCTGGAAGAACAGTTCGCCGGCGATGTCGGCCGGGGCGCGCACGAGCGACACGGGCCGGCCTTTCAGGTCCGGCAGCAGCCACGGCGCGACCCATTGCCAGTAGTGCGCGAGATCGATCTTGCGCGTGCCGCTTTGCGGATCGAGCACCCGATCGGGATGCGTGATGCGCACGCGGCCGACGCGATCGGCGGCGGCCGCGCGCTGCGTATCGCCGGCAGACGCGGCCGCGCGCGCGCCATGCTTGCGGCCGTGCGCCGTATCGGTAGGTGGGGCATGCGAGGATGCGCCATGCGCCGCGCGGGTTTCGTTCATCGTCGCCTCCGTTTCGGCTGGCCGCGGCACTTCGCGGACGATCTGCCGCGCCGGCTTGTCTTCGCGCAGCGCGATGAACGCCGCCTGCCGCACGATGCCGTCGCTCGTCCATTCCGCGAATTCGCATTCGGCGACGAGCGTCGGCTCGACCCAGTGGACGCGCGTGCGGGACCGTTCGCGCGGCGGCGGGTCGAACGGCGTCGTGCCGCGTTCGTGCTGGCGCAGCGTCGCAGCGAGCCGGTCGAGCAGACGCGTATCGAACCCGGTGCCGACCCGGCCGACATAGCGCAACGGCGGTTTGCCGCGTGGCCGCTTGCCGCCCGCGGCCGGTTCGTACACGCCGAGCAGCAACGCGCCGAAGCCGTGCCGGCTGCCCGACGGCTCGGTATAGCCGCCGATCACGAACTCCTGCCGCCGCCGGCATTTCAGCTTGATCCACGCGGACGAGCGGCCACCGCGATAGCGTGAATCCGCGCGCTTGCCGATCAATCCTTCGAGCCCCGTGTCGCACGCGCTCGCGATCAGCGACGCGACGTCGTCGCCGAGATCGGGCGAGTAGCGCAGCCGTGCGGGATCGCTACCGGCGAGCAACGGTTCGAGCAGCGCGCGTCGCGCGGTGAGCGGCGCATCGCGCAGGTCGTATCCGTCGAGAAACGGCAGGTCGAACACGAACAGCGTCACCGCGTCCGAACGGCCCGCGCCGAGTGCGTTCTGCAGCGCCTGGAAATCGGGCAGCCCGTGCTCGCCCAGGACGACGGCCTCGCCGTCGAGCCACGCGTTGTCGACCTCGAGCGCCGCGAGCGCGTCGCGCTGCATGCGCAGCTTCGCGGTCCAGTCGCGACCTTCGCGCGTCATCAGCGTGACGTGCCGGCGCGCACCGCCGCCCGCGATCCGGGCCAGGATCCGGTATCCGTCGAATTTCACTTCGTAGCGCCAATCATCGTGCGCGGGCGGGGCATCGACGAGCGTCGCGAGTTGCGGCGTCACGCGCTCGGGCAATGCCGCGCGCACCGCGCCTTCCACCTGCGACGGATCGATCGCCGTCGTGCGCGCCCCGCCGTCATGCGGCGGGCGGGCAGGCGCCTTGCGCGCCGCCTTTGTCCGGCCGACATGCACGCTGCCCGGCTGCTGCGCGACGACATCGAAGCTGGCCGCATCGCGCGCGTCGTCGTCGCGCTCCTTGATCAGCAGCCATTGCTCCTGGCGCCCCTGCTGCCGCCCGCTGCGCACCAGCGCCCAGCCGCCGTGCAGCTTCGTGCCGTCGAGCCGGAACGTCAGCTTGCCCGCGCGGTAGCCGTCGCGCGCCCGGGCAATGCCGCCGTCGGGCGTCCAGGTGCCCTCGTCCCACACGGTGACCGAGCCCGCGCCGTAGTGGCCGGCCGGGATCTCGCCTTCGAACGACGCATATTCGAGCGGATGATCCTCGACGTGCACGGCCAGCCGCTTCACCGACGGGTCGACGCTCGGCCCTTTCGGCACCGCCCATGACTTGAGCGTGCCGTCGAGTTCGAGACGGAAATCGTAGTGCAGCCGCCGTGCGTGATGTTCCTGGATCACGAAGCGCAGCGGCCGGGCGGTGCGCGCGGAGGGTCGCGCTTTTTGCGCCTTGTGCGCCTTCTGCACGCTCGCATCCGCGTGCGCGCGCCGCCGCCCGTGCGCTCCCTCGGGTTCCGGCGTCGCATCGAAGCGGCGCTTGCTGCGATAGGGTTCGAGCTTCCCGGCCATCGCGTCACCCTCCTTCCCGCGCCGTCACGCGGCGTGCTTGCGGCGCACGGCGGCCTTCTTCGCCGCGTGCGTGCCGGTCGCGCCGTGCTTCGCGGCCGCGCGCTTCGCCGGTGCCTTCGCCGTGCCTTTCGCGGACGTTTTCGCCGCCGGCTTGCGCCGCGCGCCCGTCGATGGCGAAGGCGAAGGCGCACGGGCCTCCTCGTCGTCGTCCGCGCGCGCGGCACGCGCACCACCGCCGCCCTTCAGGCTGCGCTTGAGCAGCTCGGTGAGATCGACCACGTTGGTCGCCGTGCGCGCCGTCTGCGCGGGCCGGTCCTCGATTTCCTCGATGCGGCCCGCGCGCACCTTGCGCTCGACCAGCTCGAGGATGTCGTCGCGGAACGTGTCGTGATACTCGTCGGGCGTCCAGGAGCCCGACATGTCGTCGATCAGCTTCTTCGCCATCGCGAGTTCGCGCGCACTGACGCCCGCGCGCTTCGCGTCGTCGGCCGGCACCGACAGTTCGTCCAGCGGCCGCAGTTCCTCCTGCCAGCGCAGCGTATCGAGCGCGAGCAGCGGCCCGACCGGAATCAGCGCGCCGAGATGCTGGCGGTCGCGCATCACGACGTGCGCGATGCCGATCTTGCCGCTGTCCTTCAGCGCGTCGCGCAGCAGCGCATAGACCTTCTCGCCCTTGCGGTCGGGCACGAGGTAGTACGGTGTGTCGAGATACAGGAACGACACGGCATCCTCGTCGACGAACGTGACGATGTCGACGGTCTGCGTCGACTCGGGGTTCGCCGCGCGGATCTCGTCGTCGGTCAGCACGACATAGCGCTCCTTCTCGTACTCGTAGCCGCGCACGATGTCCTCGCGCGTGACTTCCTTGCCGGTGCGCTTGTTGACCTGCCGATAGCCGACCGGGTCCATCGAGCGCTTGTCGAGCAGCCGGAACGACGGCTTCACGGTGCGCGTGGCCGGGAACAGCTGCACGGGCACGTGAACGAGCCCGAAGCTGATCGCGCCTTTCCAGATCATGCGTGTCATCGATGTCCTCCTTGCGGCGTCCGTCGCCGCGCGCAGCCGTCAGGGCCTTCGGCAACGGCTGCGCCGCACGATGCTGACGTGGCCGTTGCGCTCCAGGATCGCCGCGTCGACGTCCGACAGGTCGTCCGCGCCGAGCGCCTGACGCACGCTCTCATGGACGTCCGTCGGCGTGATCAGCGCCGCGCGCATCTGCGCGTCGTCGAAGCGGCCGTTGCGATACACCTCGCGCTCTGCGCCGACCAACAGCCGCTCGAGCCGGCGCGAGCGTACGCAGGCCCAGCCGATCACGCGATGCAGCAGCGCGATCGCGAGCGACGCGGCCACCGTCGCGACGAACGGCGACGCACCGACCACCGCGCGGCTCAGGATCGCGCCGAGCAGGATGCCGACCACGTAGTCGAACGGCGAACGCTGGCCGAACGCGCGCCGCCCGGCGATGCGGATCAGCACCAGCGCGATCGCGAACACGACGATCGCCCGCAGCACCATCTGCCCGGGGTCGAGCATCCGGCCCTGTCCGAACAGCGCGACGACGACGTCCATGATCGCGTGGCGCTAGGCCGGCAACTCGGCGGCCTGCTGCTCGCGTGCCCAGACGCGATGGCGGCCGAGGTGGTCGGACAGGTCGTTCAGGACTGCGTCGAGATCGACGGCCTGCCCGACGCACACGCCTTCGGCCGGGTCCGGCAGGTGCGCGGCGCTCAGCAATTGCCGCCCGGACCCGACGGCCGCGATCGGCTTCAGGTGCTTGAACGCTTCGCGCACGAAATGCCGCGCGTCGGCGCTGTGCGCGAGGTCGCGGCCGTCGCCGTCGCCGCCGCACACGAACACCGCGTCGAACATCACCGACGGCATGCCGGCCAGCGTCGCCTGCGGCACGATGCTGCCGATCGGCGCCAGCGTCGGCGCGACGATCGTCGGCACCGCATGCGCGGCCAGCAGCGCATCGCGCACCTGCTGGACGAGCGCCTGGCTCGTGCCGGCGGTCGCGATCAGCGCGATCTTGCGCGACCGGATGCCGGGCTTCGCGCGGCCGATCAGGCTCAGCGCCGGCGAACGCTGCGCGACTGCCGGCGTCGCGCCGCCGTGCGGCGCGGGCAGCCCGAGCCGTTCGGCCACCTGCGCGGCCAGCCCCGCGTCGAAGCGGGCGATGATGTCGTTGACCACCCGCTCGCGAATATGCGGCTGCGTCACCTTGCCGAGCTCGAAGCAGTAGGCGTCGCGGATATGCCGCTGCTCGATCTCGGTCATGCTCTGGTAGAACAGCGCGGCCTGCGAGAAATGATCGGCGAACGTCTCGCTGCGCACGCGCACCTTGTCGCCTTCGAGCGGCTCGTGCACGGTCTCGAAGCCGCCGCCGGCCGGCGCGGGCGGCGTCTCGCGCGGCCAGCCGCCGCTCGTCGAATTCGGTTCGTACGACGCCTGCCCGACGTTGATCGTCTGCCGGTGCATCGCATCGCGCTGGTTGTTCGCGAACGGGCACACCGGCCGGTTGATCGGGATCTCGTGGAAGTTCGGGCCGCCGAGCCGGCTCAATTGCGTATCGGTGTACGAGAACAGGCGCCCCTGTAGCAGCGGATCGTTCGTGAAGTCGATGCCGGGCACCACGTGCCCCGGATGAAACGCGACCTGCTCGGTCTCCGCGAAGAAGTTGTCGGGATTGCGGTTCAACGTCATCCGGCCGATGGGCCGCACCGGCACCAACTCTTCCGGCACCAGCTTGGTCGGGTCGAGCAGGTCGAAGTCGAACTTGCCGGCATCGGCCGGATCGATCATCTGCACGCAGAGTTCGAATTCCGGATAGTCGCCGCGCTCGATCGCCATCCACAAGTCGCGCCGGTTGAAGTCCGGGTCATGGCCGGCGATCCGCTGCGCCTCGTCCCACAGCAGCGAATACGCGCCGCTCACGGGCCGCCAGTGGAACTTCACGAAACGCTCGGCGCCGGCCGCGTTCACGAAGCGGAACGTGTGCACGCCGAAACCGTCCATCGCGCGAAAGCTCGCGGGCAGCGCGCGGTCGGACATCAGCCACAGCACCATGTGGGTGGTTTCCGGCACCAGCGACACGAAATCCCAGAACGTGTCGTGCGCGGACGCGCCGGTCGGCATCTCGTTCGGCGCCTCGGGCTTCACCGCATGCACGAAGTCGGGAAACTTGATCGCATCCTGGATGAAGAACACCGGCATGTTGTTGCCGACGAGGTCGTAGTTGCCCTCTTCGGTATAAAACTTCACCGCGAAGCCCCGCACGTCGCGCACGGTGTCCGCCGAGCCGCGCGGCCCCTGCACCGTCGAGAAACGCACGTACACCGGCGTTTCGGCGGCCGGGTCCTGCAGGAACGCGGCCTTCGTGTAGTCGGCCATCGGCTCGTACACGCGGAACACGCCGTGCGCGGCCGAGCCGCGCGCATGCACCACGCGCTCCGGAATGCGCTCGTGATCGAAATGCGTGATCTTCTCGCGCATGATGAAGTCTTCGAGCAGCGACGGGCCGCGCGGGCCGCCGCGCAACGTGTTCTGGTTGTCGGCGATCCGCACGCCCTGGTTGGTGCGCAGCGCCTCGTGGTCGGGCCGCGAGCGGTGCTCGTCGAGCTGGCGCGATTTCGCGCTGTCCTGCGGCTGGGCGGGCGGCGTCTTGCCGGATGAGGGGGAATGGGTCATCGATCGGGTCCTCGTGGCGTTCGGAAGGGTATCCGCCGCGCGCGCGCCGCTTGGCTGCGGCGCGCACGGGCGGACGGCAGGAAAACCGGCACGGCCGGGCGCGACCGCCCCGCCGGCCGGCGGGGGTTTCAGGGTGCGCGCAATGCTGCGTCGAGTTCGGCACGCGTCACGTCGAGCGCGACGTTGCACTCGATCGCCGCATCGTCGACGCGCGGCTTGCGTGCGTCCACCGCGCGCCGCGCGTGGTCGCACAGACGGGTGCGCACGCGCAGCCGTTCGGCCGCGTCGAGCGACGCATAGCGGGTGATCACGTCCGGGTCGAACCGCAGGTCGACCGCGCAACGCCAGTCGCGCGCGCTTGCGTCGGCCGGCACGCGCACCCACGACACCTGGATGGTCAGCCGCCCGGACGCGTCGTCCGCATGCACGACGACGGTCGATTCCGACGGGAAACCGTTCGCGAGCGCATGCTCGAGTTCCGCGATGCGCTGCGACCGGTCGGGCGTGACGCTCATCGTCGGACGACGCCCAGCAGCAGCGTGACCAGGAAGATCACCACGAAGATGTAGAACAGGATCTTCGCGATCTCCGCCGCGCCGGCTGCGATGCCGCCGAAACCGAACACGGCCGCGATGATCGCGATGATGAAGAAGATGATGGCGTATCGAAGCATGGAACCCTCCTGGATGACAGCGGTCACCGGTACGTATCGGCGTCGATCAGGCGTCGTGCTTGTGTTTCGGTTTGCCGTGGGCCGGCGTGGAAGCCATTTTCTCGAGCTCTTTTTCGCTCATCGACTTGGCCATCGACTTCGAAGGCGGTTTGAGGTCCTTCATTTTCGTCTCGCCGCGCTTGGCCGACAGGGCGGCCCCGGCGGCGCGTTGCTGGGCCTGCGATTTGGCTGGCATGGTCGTGCTCCTCTCGTGGGTGCGCGCATCGCGGCAGGCGGTGGCACGCACGCGGTTGAACGTGGTCGAACGTGGTCGAGTGCGGTCGAATCGCCCGGCCGTCACGCCGCGTCGCCGCACCGCGGGCCGGCTCGCGAAGAGCGTCATCGCCTGGCGATCCTTCGCCACGGTGCCACGCGCAAGAACGATGCCTCGGCCGCGTGGCCCCGGCGAAGCCCGCCTCGAAAGCGGCCCGGCGGGTCGATTCACGGTTGACCGTCTGCATGCCTCATGCATTGAGCGTGCCAGCTCGTCGAAGCGCGTCCGTGGCGGGTTCGCCCTGCATGTCGCCGCGAGCGGGAGCGGATTATTTACAAGCCGACGGCAAGTTTTGGACACGCATTCCGTAAGCCGGGAAGCCTGCCGGATCGTCGGCCGTCATCGCTTCGCATCGATGCGATCGACGGCCGAACGATCGAGAAAGGCAGTCGTCAGTGCCGGCAGGTGGCGCAGCAGCCACGCGGCCAGGCTGCGCTCCTGTTGCAGGATCCGTTCGCAACATGCGTGGATCTCCGCTTCGCCGGCTGCCTGCGCGGCCGCGGCGAGCGCCGTATACGCGGCGATCTCGACGTGCGCGAACGCATAACCGGCCAGCGCTCCCTTCACCACTTCGTCGACGGCCAGCATGCCGGTCGCGATCCGGCCATACGCGGCAATGCGCGCGGCCAGGTCCTTGATCGCGGACGGCGTCGTGCCGAGCCGCATCAGGCACGCCTCGACGAGCGCCTGCTGGCCGATCGTGTCGTCGAGATGCCGGCGCAAGCGATCCTGCAGTTGCGGATAGTGATCGAGCCGTTTCAGTTGCGCGGCGAGCAGCATCTCCGCCTGCCGCTCCATCGCATACGCATCGCGCAGCCAGTCTTCCAGGTGTTCGCGCGGATTCGCCATCGGTTTCCTCCGGCCGCATCGCGGGGCGGCATGCCGTGCGCCGCATCGGACGGCGCGCTGCACGGCGCACGCGATCCCGCGCGCATGCCGTGGGCGAGGTACGGGCGCCGGGTCAGTACTGCATCAGCGGCGGCGTGCCCGGCAGCGGCCGGTCGCCCTGCGCACCGTTCGCACCGTTCGCGCCGGTCGACGGCCCGTCGGCCGCCTCGCCGCCGGCCGCGCCCTGCGGCATCAGGGTGCCCGGCGCCGGGCGCGCATCGCCACGTGTATTCGCGTCGGGCATCGTCGTGGTCGACTGTGCGCCACGGCTGTCGGGTGGCGCCCCGCGGGCGCCGTAGGGGCCGTTCGCCGATTGCGTGCATGCGCCCAGCGCGCACGCGGCGGCGCACGCAAGGATGCCCATGCGCATCGTCTTCTGGATCGGGTTCATCGAAATCCTCCCTGTGACCGGCGTCTCATAGCCGGTTGAAATGGAAATCGCCGGCGTACGCGGTCGGGGCGCGACGCGCCATCATCGCGTCGAATTCCACCGCCACGCGCGTGAGCGCGCGGCGCTGCGAGTCGATGCCGGCCTGCTCGAGCGCGGCGAACGCGTCGGCGTCGAACGCCACGGTCAGCGACGCCGGATGACCGTCGACGCGAAAGCCGATATGCAGCGCGCCGAGCGGCTTTTCCTCGATATGGAACGGCATCGCGCGCGCCTCGAAATGGCGGCCGAGCGTTTCGGCGATGTCGCGCAACACGCCGGGTTTCACGCGGATGCTCATGGCGATGCCTCGTGGCGCGTTCGCGATACCGCGCCCATCGGCGGCGTATGCACGGGCGGCTCGCGCTCGGGCGGGGCATGCCCCGGTGGGTCGCCCTCGGGTTGCCGGTACGGCTCCGGCATGTCAGGGGGCACGTCGTCGGGATCGGGCGGTTCCGGATCCGGCCCGATGTCGGATAGCGGCGGTTCGGGCCGCTGCAACCACTGCGCTGGGTCAGGTGTCATCGGCACTCCTTCATTGCGGGGTCGGCGGGTCGACAGCGGGCGCGACCTTCGCCTGCCCAGGGTGCGCAAGCCCCATGCCGTCGTTCCCGTCACCCGCGTGTCCGCCGCCACGCGCACGCGGGTGCCGCAAACGGCCTGCCGTGCCTTCGCTACACCGTCCGCTGCAAATCTTGCAACGGCGCGGCTACGCGTCGAAAGCGGCCATCACGAGCCACAGCTCGCGGCCTTCATCGCGCACCTGCGCGGCGAGCGCATACGCATCGGACGGCTCGCACGCGCGCTGCAGCGCGAACCGCGCGGGCTCGGTCGAGCCGAACGTCTCGCCGCCGAGCGGCCTCACGTCGGCCTTGCCTTCGAACATCCGGCGCTCGGGCCGGTAGATCAGCGGTTCATGCTTCCATTCGTTGAAATGGCTCTTCAACGCATCGAATCCGCCGCCGCATACGTTGACCTCGTAGCGCACGCCCGGTCGTCGCTTCGGAATCGTCATCGCGCCTCCCGCTCGATATGCGCGCGGCCGGCACCGGTTGCGCCACGCGCCTGCGTCATCATCGTCATCGCCATCGCGGCAAGTCGCGTGCCGCGTGCGTCCGGCGCATCTCGGCGCCTACCGGGCATGGCCGTTGCGGATGGGACATGCCATCGGCATCGACATGGAGGCTTGCGATGAAGGATTCGACCCGGACCGGCCACGACGCGCCGGCACACGAACGGCAACCCGATCCGTCGCCGCCGCTCAAGCACCGCGACCGCGCGCGCACGCGCCATTCGGAACGCCATATCGACAAGCAGCTCGAGGACACGTTTCCCGCGAGCGACCCGCCCGCGACCGGCGGCGTCACGCGCATCGAGCCGGACACGCCGCCCGGCACGCACGACGAGGGGCCGTGGCAGGACAAGCGCGAACGCGGCGACGCATGAGCGCGCACGGCACGTGGGTTGCTGATTCTGTCGCGCCCATTTCGACCCATTGCACTACCGAACCCGTGAGGAGAATTTCATGCATCGCGTCAACGAAATCATGTCGCAGGACGTCGTGCACATCGCACCGACCGACTCGATCCGTCATGCCGCGCAACTGATGGAGCGCTACGACGTCGGCGCGCTGCCCGTGTGCGACAACAACCGGCTGATCGGGATGGTGACGGACCGGGATCTCGCGGTGCGCGCGATTTCGGCCGGCAAGCCGCCGGAGACGCGCATTCACGAAGTCGCGTCGGGACCGATCGAATGGTGTTTCGACGACGATTCGCTGGACGAGATCCAGCACTACATGGCGGACGCACAACTGCGCCGCCTGCCGGTCGTCGATCACGACAAGCGGCTGGTCGGCATGCTGTCGCTCGCGGACATCGCGACGCGCATGGCCGGCCCCGAGCGGGACGATCTCGCGAACACGCTCGAAGGCGTGTCGCAACCGAAGCAGACGTGACGGAGCGATTCCCGCCCCGTCCCGACCACCCCGCGCGACCCGCAGGGCCCGCCCCGGGCACCGTCGCGCCCCATGCAGCCTGGAGGAAACCATGCAGACTTCCGATCAAGGTCAAACCCGCATCATCGGCAAGGGTGCCGCGACGGCGGCCGGCCCTGGCCCCGACGTGATGGCGGCCGATACGCTGGAAGGCGACAAGGTCTATACGACCGACGGCGACGATGTCGGCAAGATCAAGGACATCATGCTCGACGTGCGCTCCGGCCGCGTCGCCTACGCGGTACTGTCGAGCGGCGGCATCCTCGGCATCGGCGACAAGCTGCACGCGATCCCGTGGAGCGCGCTCACGCTCGACACCGAGCGCAAATGCTTCCTGCTGTCGGTGTCGTCCGAGCGGATCCGCAACGCACCGGGGTTCGACAAGGACCACTGGCCGGCGATGGCCGATCCGCAATGGGCGACACCGCTGCACGAGTTCTACGGCAGCACGCCGTACTGGAGCGCCGGCGACGAACTCGGGCTGACCGACCCGACCGAGGAACTGAACGATCCGCGCTCACGCGACCGTCTCTGATCGCGCCATCGCGCTGCGCCGGTTCACCGGCGCAGCCGCGTCGAACGCCCCGCCCGCGCGGGGCGTTTTTCTTGCCGGCCGTCGCGGGGGCGGCCCGGACGCGACAGGCGACAGGCGCTACGCGCGATGCCGCAGCGCGTCGATCACGACGGTAAACGCTCGCGACGCCGGGCGGCGGCTCGGATAGTACGCGTGGTAGCCGGGAAAGACCGGGCACCAGTCCGGCATCACGATCCGCAGGCGGCCGTCGCGGACATGCTCCAGCACGATGTCCTCGGTGACGAACGCGATGCCGAAGCCGTCGAGCGCCGCCTGCACCATGTGCGGCTGCGTGTTGCAGGTGATTCGGCCGTTCACGCGCGCCAGCACGTCGTTCCTGCCCTTCTTCAGCTCCCACGCATAGAGGCCCTTCGCGGTGGCGAGCCGCAACGTGACGCAATCGTGATCGAGCAGGTCCTGCGGCTTTTTCGGCGGCTTGCGGCCGTCGAGATAGGCCGGCGACGCGACCATCGCCATCCGGACATCCGGGCTGATCCGCACTGCGATCATGTCCTTCGCCACCTGGTCGCCGTAGCGCACGCCGATGTCGTAGCGCTCCTCGACGATGTTCGACAGCCCGTAATCGACCGACAGCTCGATGCGGATATCCGGGTAGTCGGGCAGGACCTGCCTGAGCTTCGGCCAGATGATCGTGTCGATCGGATGCTCGGTGGCGGTAATGCGCACCACGCCGGCCGGCTTGTCCCGGAAATCCGACAGCGCGGCCAGTTGCGCGGTGATCTCGTCGATGCGCGGGGCCACCGCCTGGAACAGCGCTTCGCCCGCGTCGGTCGTCGACACGCTGCGCGTCGTGCGCGTCAGCAGCCGCACGCCGACCCGCGCCTCGAGATCGCGAATGGTATGGCTCAGCGCCGACTGCGACACGCCGAGCCGCGTGGCCGCGCGCGTGAAGCTGCGCTCGCGGGCCACCGCGAGAAACACGAGCAGGTCGTTCAGATTTTCGCGCGCCATGTCGAAACGCTCCGGTGGGACGGACGCCCATCGTAGCACCGCCCGCGGCGATTCATCAGTTTGGCTCATGAGTCCAAGCGTGCCGCGCTACTTAATCGATCCGCGACGAATCACTAGACTGCGAAGCCATCGACCCGATGCGTCGCGGCAGCGCCCGGACGCTCGGACTACCCGCATTCCGGAGCCCAACCTCATGACTACCCGCTTTCTCACCGCCGTCGCCGCCACTGCCGCGCTGGTCGCGTCCGGCTCGCTGTTCGCGCAATCCGCACCGGGCCTGACGCGCGAGCAGGTCCGCCAGGACATGCAGCGCTACGAGGCCGCCGGCTTCAATCCGGCGCGCATGAACCCGCGCAGCTGGGTCGACGACGCCCAGGCCGCCGCGGCCCGGGTGCAGGCCGGACGCGCCGACGACGCGCACACGCAGCTCGCCGTGCACGACGCAACGACGCGTTGCGACTGAGCGCGCGACCCACTCCTTTCTCCGATCCGGTTCCCGACATGCCATCCGTCTCCACCCCCGATCGCGGCACGGCGCCTGACGGTGCGGCCGCATGGGGCGCCGTCCTCGCGATGTCGCTCGGCGCGTTCGCGCTGGTCGCTTCCGAGTTCATGCCGGTCAGCCTGCTCACGCCGATTGCAGGCGACCTGCACGTCAGCGAAGGCCAGGCCGGCCAGGCCATCTCCGTATCGGGCGCGTTCGCGCTGGTCACGAGCCTGTTCATCGCCTCGCTCGCCGGCCGGCGCGATCGCAAGCCGTTGCTGCTGGTGCTGACCCTGCTGACGATCGTGTCCGGCACGCTCGTCGCGTTCGCGCCGAACTACGCGGCGTTCATCGCCGGCCGCGCCCTGATCGGCGTGGCGATCGGCGGCTTCTGGTCGATGTCGGCCGCCACCGCGATGCGCCTCGTGCCGGCACCGCACGTGCCGCGCGCGCTGGCGATCGTGAATGGCGGCAACGCGCTGGCGACCGTCGTCGCGGCCCCGCTCGGCAGCTTTCTGGGCGGCATCGTCGGGTGGCGCTGGGCGTTCTTCTGCGTCGTGCCGGTCGCCGCGATCGCATTCGGCTGGAAGCTCGTCAGCCTGCCGTCGATGCAGTCCGCGCCGCGCCGCGCGTCGGCCAACGCGCTCAGGCTGCTGGCCCGGCCGCCGGTCGCGCTCGGCATGGCCGCGGTGAGCGTGTTCTTCATGGGCCAGTTCACGCTGTTCACCTACCTGCGTCCGTTCCTCGAAACCGTCACGCACGCGGGCACCGTCACGCTGTCGCTGCTCCTGCTCGTGATCGGCGTCGCGGGTTTCGCGGGCACGTTCCTGATCGGCGGCGTCCTCGAACGCGGGCTCTACCGGACACTCGTGGCCACGCCCGCACTGATGGCCGCGATTGCGGCGGCGCTGATGGTGTTCGGCGGCTCCACGGCGGCCACCGCCTGCCTGCTCGGCGCCTGGGGGCTGCTCGGCACCGCGGCGCCGGTCGGCTGGTGGACGTGGCTCGCCCGGACGCTGCCGCACGATGCGGAAGCCGGCGGCGGGCTGATGGTGGCTGTCGTGCAACTCGCGATCGGGCTCGGCGCGACGATCGGCGGCATGCTGTTCGACCTGCACGGCTACCGTGCGACCTTCGCGATGAGCGCGGCGCTGCTCGCGTTCGCCGGCGGGCTGGCCGTCGTCGCGGGCCGGTCCGCCCGACATGCCGCCACGCGCACCGGCGGTTGATGCCTGCGCCGCGCCCCCCCGACGGCTTTTTTACAAGCACCGTGTAACCGCCCCGTCCGGCGTCGCGCGGCCGCTCGCCGCGTCCAGATAGCCCAGCAGCCGGTGCGGCGTCAGCGGCTTCGCGCAGTGCGCGTCGAACCCGGCTTGCTTCGCCGCCTCGCAGTCGCGTCGCGACGCGAGCCCGCTGCACGCGACGAGCAACATGTCGCCGGTGTGCGGATCACCGCGCAGCCGCGCAGCCAGCTGCAGCCCGTCGAGGCCGGGCATCGCGATATCGAGCACGACCGCGAACGGCTGCCAGTCGCGTGCGATCGCACAGACGGCGAACGGATCGACGGCAATACGGCATTCGAAGCCGCGCGCCTCGAGCAGCAGGCGCAGCGCATCGGCGGCGTCGCGATAGTCGTCGACGATCAGCACGCGACGCGGGCGCCTCGGCACGCTGTCGGGGGCGCGCCACAGCAGCACGTCGTCCGCGGCCGGATCGTCGCCGGGATCGGGAAGCATCGCGTTTCTCCTGTCGTTGACACCGCCTCCACGCAAACCCCGCGCCCGTCCCGGCCGATGCGGAACGGCGGTTGCTGCACAGGGACGAATCGTCGTACCGGAGCCCTTCATGCGCGTCACGCTGCGCTTTCGTTTCTGTCCCGCCCCGCTGGCGTGGGCGACCTGCCGCGCCCCGGGCCGCACGGGCGTCGTCACATGACGCGCCATCCGCCGCCCGCCGACGCCGACGCACCGGCGACACTCGGCGCGTGCCGCCGCTGCGCGTTGTGGGAGCATGCGACCCAGCCGGTGCCCGGCGCCGGCCCCGTCGACGCGACGATCATGCTGGTCGGCGAGCAGCCGGGCGACCAGGAAGACCGCCAGGGATTGCCGTTCGTCGGCGCGGCCGGGCGCATGCTGGACCGCGCACTCGATGAAGCCGGGATCGAGCGCGCGCACTGCTATCTGACGAACGCGGTCAAGCACTTCAAATGGGAGCCGCGCGGCAAGCGCCGGCTGCACAAGACGCCCGCGCAACGCGAGGTGGCCGCGTGCCGCTACTGGCTCGAACGCGAACTCGATGCGGTACGGCCGCGCGTCGTCGTCGCGCTCGGCGGCACCGCGTTACGCGCGCTGCTGCAAGACAACGATGCGACGCTCGAGGCCGCGCGCGCGCCGATTCGCACGGCGCAAGGCCTGCTCGTCGTCGCGACCTATCACCCGTCGTACGTGCTGCGCACGCGCGGCGCCGATTCGCGCGAGCATGCGTACCGGAGGCTCGTCGACGCGTTGCGCACCGCATCGCGCCTGGCCGGCGAACCCGACCGCGACCTCGATCGCGACAACCGGCCCGGCGCACGCGGAGGCACCCGATGAGCGCACCGGGCGACGACGCGCGGCCGGCCGCGGGCGCCGCGCCGCGCACCGCGACACCGTGGTACCGGCGGCTCGGCCCCGGCCTGCTCACGGGGGCGTCCGATGCCGATCCGAGCAACATCGCGGTCTACGCGCAGGCCGGCAGCCAGTTCGGCTTCAACATGCTGTGGATGATCGTCGTCACGCTGCCGATGATGGTCGCCGTGCAGCTCGCGTCGGCGTTCATCGGACGCCGCAACCGCGCGGGCCTCGTCGCCGCCATCCGCGAGCACTTCTCCGACCGGCTCGCCAAGACGCTGATCGTGATGGTCGCGATCGTCAACGTCGTCAACGTCGGCGCCGATCTCGCGGCGATGGGCGACGCGACCGCGCTCGTCGCGGGCGGCCACAGCTACTGGTACGCCCCGGTCTACGGAATCGCCTCGCTCGCGCTGCAGGTGACGCTGTCGTACGAGCGCTATGCGCGCTGGCTCAAATGGATGACGCTCGGGCTGATCGCCTACGTCCTCGAACTCGGCTTCGTGCCGATCGACTGGCACGGCGTGATGCATGCGATCGTGCTGCCGAGGATCGAATTCACGCACGCGTATGCGACGACCACGGTGGCCGTGCTCGGCACGACGCTGAGCCCGTACCTGTTCGTGTGGCAGGCCGCGCTCGAAGTGGAGGAAACCGCATCCGGGCCACCCGACACGCGCCGCGAGACCGAGCGGCGCGTCACGTTCGACACGTGGGTGGGCATGATCGTCACGAACGCGGTGTCGTTCTGCATCATGGTGATCGGCGCCGCGGTGTTCTTCGCGCGCGGCCGGCACGACATCGGCACCACCGCGCAAGCCGCCGAGGCGCTGCGGCCGATCGCCGGCGAAGCCGCGTTTCTCGTGTTCGCGTTCGGCATCGTCGGCTGCGGGCTGCTCGCGATTCCCGCGTTTGCGGGTAGCGCCGCGTACGGCTGCGCGGAAGCGTGGCGGTTCCGCGAAGGGCTGAACGAGCCGGTGCGGCGTGCGCCCGCGTTCTATGCGGTGCTGGCGCTGTGCGTGATCATCGGCATCGTGATCTGCGTGAGCCCCATCGATCCGATCAAGGCGCTGTACTGGAGCGCGGTGCTCAACGGGATCGCGGCGGTACCGATGCTCGTGCTCGTGATGCTGCTGACGCACCGGCGCGAGGCGGCCGGACAACCCGGCAGCGGCATCGTGTCGAAAACGTTCGGCTGGCTGGCGGTCGCGCTGATGGCGGCGTCGGTCGTGACGATGGTCGTCGACCTGCTGACCTGAACCGCGCATCGTCCATTCATTGCGCCCGCAACTTTCGCGGCGCCGGGCCGGCCGCGTCGCGGCCATGCCCGGCCCGCCGCACTTACATCATCTTGCCGCGCGACTTTTCGGCGCGCGCTGCATCCGCCGCCGATTCAACCTTCTTCACTTCTTCCGGCGGCGGCAGCACCGCCTTGAAGCCCATCGACTGGATCCACATCTCGCGCGCCCAGCCCCGCGTGTGATACAGGTGATGATCCTCGTCGGCCTCGACCTCGTCGTGCGCGTCCTTCAGCGTCTTCGCGGCATCGCCCGACAGCTGGTCGGCCGCATAGCCGATCAGCTCCCAGTTCAGGTGATCCTTGGTCTCGGCGAGCACCATGCACTCGGCCGCGACGACCTGCGCGACCCCCGGGTCGGCCTGCTTCTGCGCCTGCTCGATCGTATGCACGAGCGCCTTGCCGATGGCCGCCACCGCGCTGCGGCCGGGCGTCTGCGCGTCGGGATCCATGCCGAGCGTCTCGAACACCTTGCGCAGCACCTCCTGGTGATGCAGCGTCTCGCGATGGTACTTCTCCCATTCCTTGTGCAGATCCTCGTCGGTCGCGCATTGCAGCGCGGCTTCGTAGATCTTCGCGCCGCCAAGCTCGGTTTCGTATGCCTGGCAGAGCAATTCGCGGATGCCTTCGTGTTTCGGTTGCCGATGGGCCATGACTGCCTCTCCAAAAAGACGGGCCGCACCCGCGGCCCGGGGTTGAACGGGCGCGCGTTACTGCGCGCCCACCTTGCGTTCGAGCGCCTGCGCCAGGCTCAGGTGATGCCGCAACGTCGGCAGCGTGGTGCTCGCGAACTCTCGCAACTGCGGATCCTTGCCTTCGCGCGCCTCGCCTTCGAACAGTGCGACGGCCTTGCTGTGTGCTGCCGGGCCGACCGCCGCGACGTACGCGACGTCGAAGTCGCGACCGTGCTTGCCGCGCAGCGCCTCGACGTCGGGATCCTGGATCTGCTCGACCTGCGGCTTCATGCCCTGGCGCGCGGCGATCTCGTTCAAGCGCGCATTCTCCTTGCCGTGATCGGCCACCATGCGCTGCGCGAAGGCGCGCACGTCCGGCGACTGCGCCTGCCGCAGCGCGAGCTGGCTCGCCTGCACCTCGGCCTTGCCGGCGATGGCGGCCTTGTCGACGAATTCCGCGTCGCCGCCTTGCGGCGCTTTCGCGATCATCGCGTCGCCCGCGCCCGACGACGAGTTGATCATGCTGCCCGGCACATGTGAATTCGATGCGGGCGGCTCGCTCGGCATCTGCGCGCGGGCGAGCCCGCCGGCGGCGAGCACGGCCGCGGCGCACGCCGCGAGCGTCCAGTTGGGTCGTTTCATGGGTTTCCTCCTTGCATGGGGCGAGAGACGTCAGCCGCCGACGATCGAGCCGCCGTTCGGATGCAGCGTCTGCCCGGTCATGTAGCTCGCGCCTTCCGACGCGAGCAGCACGTAGCAGCCGATCAGTTCGTCCGGCTGCCCCGGCCGCTTGAGCGGCACGTTCGCGCCGAACTTCGCGACCTGCTCGGCCGTGAACGTCGACGGAATCAGCGGCGTCCAGATCGGCCCGGGCGCGACCGCGTTGACACGGATGTCGCGTTCGGCCAGCTCCGCCGACAGCGACCGCGTGAACGCGACGATCGCGCCCTTGGTCGCCGAGTAGTCGGGGAGTGTCGGATTGCCGTGATACGCGGTCACCGATGCGGTGTTGACGATGCGTCCGCCGTGCTTCATGTGCGGCAGCGCGGCCTGCGTGCAGAAGAACATGCCGTACACGTTCGTGCGGAACGTGCGTTCGAGCTGTTCCTCGGTCACGTCCTCGATGCCCGGGCGCGGATGCTGTTCGCCCGCGTTGTTCACGAGCACGTCGAGCCGCCCGAGCCGCTCGACCGTGCGCGCCACCGCGTCGTACGCCTGCCGTCGGTCGCCGACGTCGCACATGATCGCCTCGCAACGCCGGCCGGCCTGCTCGATCAGCTGCTTCGTATGCGCGGCGTCGGCCGACTCCTTCAGGTAGACGATCGCGACGTCGGCCCCTTCCTTCGCGAAGCCGATCGCGACCGCGCGGCCGATCCCGCTGTCGCCGCCCGTCACGAGCGCGACCTTGCCGGCGAGCTTGCCGCTGCCGACGTAGTCGGCCGCATCGTCGCGCGGCTGCGGATGCATGTCGCGCTCGGTGCCCGGCTGGCGATCCTGGTGCTGGGGCGGCGGAGTCTGTGCGGTAGTCATGGGGGCGTTCCTCCCTGAACGGTGTCGTCATATGGCTCGCAAGCGGCGTGCCGCACCGGGCAACGCCGTCGTTGCGAGTGCCACGCTGCAAACGGGCGTAAAAAATTCAGCGTGGCTGGTCGTCCGATGCGGGCTCGCCGGGGCGACGTACCGGATCGAAGTCGCGCCACTCGCCGTCCTGCCAGTCGCCCTCGACACGCTCGATCGACGACGCCCCGGTCGCGCGCAGCACGTCCTCCGCGGTATTCACGGTGTCGGGCGCCACGCGCACCGCGAGGATCACGCCGGATTCGCTCTGCGCGAGCGTGCCCTTGCCCTCGGCCTGCTCGCCGCGCATGCGGCCCAGCGCGCCGCCGAAGGCGCCGAGATACGCGCCGGCCAGCGCGGCGGCGGCCGGAACGAACCAGTAGCGCACGCCGATCGCATAGACGAGGAGCCCCACGACGATGCCGATCACCACCCCGCGGATCGCGCCGATCATCGCGCCGCGCCCGCCCGGCTTCGCCGCCGTATCGGCATAGACGTCGCCGCCGATCGGAAAGCGCGCATGCTGTCCGGCCGGATTCAGGAAGAAGATCGATACGTCGTCCGAACCGAACGCGCGCTCGTAAAGGTGACGCGCCCCACCTTCCGCTTCGTCGAACGTCGTGAAGCGGCCTGCGACGATCATCGCCATGGTCGTGCTCCTCGTGACGGGGGTGGCGCCGCGTGCCACCGCACGCGGCGCGACGGGGCGGCCCTCACATCAGCCGCCCGAGTTCCTTCGACACCGACGCCGGCGTGCCGTATTCGCGATCGGGAATGCGGCGGAGCATGTCGATCACGCCGGGGTCCGCATGCGAGCGTTCCGCGCACTCGACGACCGCCGCCTTGCTGGCCGGATAGTCCATGCCCTTCAACGCCTTCTGCACGTCGATCGGGCTCGGCGCCTTGCCGTGGCCGCCCTGATGGCCGCCCTTGTCATGGTCCTGCTGCACGCGCTCGCCTTCGTGCGCGCGCGAGTGGCTGTATTCGTGGCCCGTATGTTGTCGGGATGTCATGAAAATCTCCTTGGGGATGAACGAAATCACGTCGACGCACGGCGCGCCCGCGCCAGCGCGGCGACCACCAGCGCCGCCGCACCGAGGGCGACCGCCCCCGCCACCTTCGGCCGCTGAACCACCGTGTTGTAGGCGCACCCGCGCAGCACGGGCCCGTCCATGCCTTCGCGCTCGTGCAGCGCATGGCGCGGCTCGTACAGCGCGTTGTCGTCGCGCGGGCGGGCGGGTCGATCCGTGCGCTGGCTGCGCCAGAACAGCCGGGCCGCGATGCGATCGAACAGGTGCGGCGCGTGATACGCGCTCGCCGACGCGAACTTCGCCGCGCCGCCCACGAACAGCGTGCGGCGCGGATGCGCGGCCGCGAACAGGATCGCGTCGGCCACCAGTTCCGGGTCGTAGATCGGCGGCGGCAGCTTCGCCTCGACGTTCATGTAGTTTTTCGCGTGCATCACGAACATCGTGTCGATCGCGGCCGGCTTGATCAACGTCACGGACACCGGCAGGTGGTCGCCCTCCATCTCGAGCCGCAGTGAATCGGTGAAGCCCTTCACCGCATGCTTGGACGCCGCATACGCGCTCTGCAACGGCACCGGCGCGTCGGACGCCTCGCTGCCCATGTTGATGATCGCGCCGCCGTGAAAATCGCCCTTGCGCCGGAAGTGATCGGCCGCCACGAGCGAGCCGTGCACGACGCCCCAGTAGTTGGTGTCGAACAGCTTGCGCTGGTCGTCGAGCGGCACCGCGGAAGCCGGGCCGAAGATCGATACGCCGGCGTTGTTGATCCACGTGTCGAAGCCGCCGTAGGTCTCGACGGCCTTGGCGGCCGCGCGCTGCAGATCCTCGAGATTGCCGACGTCGCCCGCGACCGCCACCGCGAGATCGCCATGCTGGCGCAGCTCCTCGCACAACGTATTGAGCGCGGCTTCGTTCCGCGCGAACAGCACCAGCTTCGCGCCGCGGCGCGCGGCCTTGCGCGCGGTGACGAGACCGATGCCGCTCGTCGCGCCGGTGATCACGATCGTCTGCTCGCCGACCGGTTTGAGCATGCAGTTCATGGCTGGACTCCTTGTGCGGCGCGGCCGCGGTCACTTGGCCCGGATCGTCAACTGATCGCGCACGTCCTGTACGCCTTCGACCTGCTTCACGACGCTGACGGCCTGCGCGCGCTGCGCCTCCTCGGGCACGCTGCCGGTGAGCGTCACGATGCCGCGCCGCGTCTTCACGTGGATGTCGCCGGACGACAGCCCGTTCGTCCCGACCAGCTCCGCCTTCGCCTTGGTCGTGATCGTGGCGTCGCGGATTTTCGTGCCGGTCGTCGTATGCGACGACGCTGACGTCGACGCGGCACTGTCGTCGCCGGCGGCGAGCGCGTTCGGCGCGATCACCGCGCACGCCGTGGTGGCGGCGATCGCGATCGCCATGCCGGCGCGCATCGCGTTGCGACGACGGACCCTCGGGGAACGGGCTTGCAGCGGAAATGCCTTCATCGTGACCTCCTTTCGTCGAGCCGGGATCGCCGGCGGGTGAGCGGGACAGCGCAAGTCGCGTGCCTCGGTGCCGGTGCGGCGCCGCCGCGGGTTCGCCCGATCAGACGCCCTTTCATCCAACCCGTTGTAATTTTTTCGGTATCCCGACGGGGGGCTCCGCGGGCAATGCCCCGGGTATGCCGCTTGCCGAACCACCGGCAACGGTGGCCCATCCACGCGGCCCCGATACCGGGAGCAACACCATGCAAAGAATCGCGTTGATCAGTGAGCACGCATCGCCGCTGGGGGTGATCGGCGGCGTCGATGCCGGCGGGCAGAACATCTACGTCGCGAACGTCGCGAAGCAACTGGCCGAGCGCGGCCTCGACGTCGACGTCTATACGCGCTGCGACAACCCGCACCTGCCGGAAGTCGTGCCGATCGGCACGCACATGCGCGTGATCCACGTACCGGCCGGGCCGCCGACCGACGTGCCCAAGGAGCGGCTGCTGCCGTACATGGTCGCGTTCGCGGACGGCATGGTCGCGCGCATGCGGCGCGAGCCCGACCCGGTCGACGTGATGCACGCGAACTTCTTCATGTCGGGCGACGCGGCATTGCGCGTGAAGCGGCAGCTCGGCATCCCGCTCGTCACGACCTTCCATGCACTCGGCCGCGTGCGCCGGCTGCACCAGGGCGACGCCGACGGCTTCCCCGATGCGCGCTTCGCGATCGAGGACACGCTCGCGCGCCGTTCGGACCGCGTGATCGCCGAATGCCCGCAGGACGCGCTCGACCTGACGACGCACTATCGCGCCGACGCCGCGCGCATCGAGATCGTGCCGTGCGGCTTCGACGTGCGGGAACTCAGGCCGACGCCGCGCATCGACGCGCGCGCGCAGCTCGGCTGGCCGCAGGATGCCTTCGTCGTGCTGCAGCTCGGCCGCCTCGTGCCGCGCAAAGGCATCGACACGGTGATCGACGCGCTGGCCCGCATGCCGCGCGACCCGTGCCGGCCGACCCACCTTTATATCGTCGGCGGCAGCCAGGCCACGCCCGACCCGGCCCGCGACCCGGAACTCGCCCGCCTCGCCGGGCTCGCGCACGACCTCGGGATCGCCAATCGCGTGACCTTCGTCGGCCGGCGCGACCGCGACACGCTGCATCTGTACTACAGCGCGGCCGACGTGTTCGTCACGACCCCGTGGTACGAGCCGTTCGGCATCACGCCGGTCGAGGCCATGGCCTGCGCGACGCCGGTGATCGGCAGCCACGTCGGCGGCATCCGCACGACGGTGGAAGACGGCAAGACCGGCTATCTCGTGCCGCCGCGCGATCCCGCCGCGCTGGCCGCGCGGCTCGTCGAGCTGCGCGCGCAGCCCGAGCTGTGCGCGGCGCTGGGACGCGCCGGCTACCTGCGCGCGCATCGCTTCTATACATGGAAAGGCGTGGCCGACCGGCTGGTCGACATCTATCGCGACGTCGCGCGGCCGCGCAGCGCCGGCGCGTCAGCCGGCACCGGTCGCCGCACGCCCGTGTCGATCACATCGGGCGCGCTCGCCCATCGCAAGGAGAACGCATGATGAAGGGCCATGATCGCAAACGCGTGCTCGTCGCCGGCGGCGCCGGCTTCCTCGGCTCGCACCTGTGCGAACGCCTCGTGACGGACGGCCACGACGTGCTGTGCGTCGACAATTTCTACACGGGCGCGAAGGACAACATCGCGCATCTGCTCGACGCGCCGACCTTCGAACTGATGCGGCACGACGTGACGTTTCCGCTCTATGTCGAGGTCGACGAGATCTACAATCTCGCGTGCCCCGCGTCGCCCGTCCACTACCAGCGCGACCCCGTCCAGACGACCAAGACGAGCGTGCACGGCGCGATCAACCTGCTCGGTCTCGCGAAGCGCGTGAAGGCGCGCATCCTGCAGGCGTCCACGAGCGAGGTGTACGGCGACCCCGACGTCCACCCGCAGCACGAGCAATACTGCGGCCGCGTGAATCCGGTCGGCCTGCGCGCCTGCTACGACGAAGGCAAACGCTGCGCGGAAACGCTGTTCATGGACTATCACCGCCAGTACGGCGTCGACGTGCGGATCGCGCGCATCTTCAACACGTACGGCCCGCGCATGCATCCGGCCGACGGCCGCGTCGTGTCGAACTTCATCACGCAGGCGCTCGCCGACGCGCCGCTGACCGTCTACGGCGACGGCAGGCAGACGCGCTCGTTCTGTTACGTGGACGACATGGTCGATGCGCTGATCCGGCTGATGAATGAGCCGGGCGACGCGAGCGAGCCGGTCAATCTCGGCAGCGACGCCGAGATCGCGATGCTCGACATCGCGCGCGAAGTCGTGCGGATCGTCGGCGCGACGGTCGCGATCGAGTTCCGGCCGCTGCCGTCCGACGATCCGCGCCAGCGGCGGCCGAACCTCGATGCCGCGCAGCGGCGCCTCGACTGGCGCGCGACCACGCCGCTCGCCACCGGGCTCGCGCGTACCGTCCGGTACTTCATTCATCGGCAGGCCGCGCTTCACCAACCGGGCGATCTCGTGCGCAGCACGCAGATCGCGTCGCACCTGCTCGCGCAGGCCGATATGCCGCGCCGCCCGGCACCGGCGCAGTGACGATGCCGGCGCGTCCGGCGCGCGCCGTCCGTCAGTCAGTCAGTCGTCGCGCTTCGTCACGAGCATGATCTTGTGCGCCAGTTCGCGCACGTCGACCGGCTTGCACAGATAGCCGTCGAAGCCGGCCTCGAGGGCGCGGCGCTCATCCGCCGGGCCCGCGTGCGCGGTGACGGCAAGCACGCGCAGGTTCCGCGTGGCGCCGTTGCCGTCGCCGTCGCCATTGCCCGCACCGCGCCGAAGCGCGTCGAGCAGCCAGAAGCCGTCGCCGTCCGGCATCGCGAGATCGGACAGCACGACGGTGGGCTGCAGGCCGGCGGCCATCGCGAGCGCTTCGCGGCCCGACGACGCGACCGTGACGGCCGCGCCGAACGTCGTCAGCGCGGCGGTCAGGCTCGCGCGCGTCGTCGCATCGTCGTCGACGATCAGGATCCGCTGCGCGGCGAGCCCGAGCGGCGCGTGACCGTCGCCCGCCTGCGCGAGCCCCCACGCCATCGCGCCGGCCGGCTGCCAGCCGGCCGGCAGCCTCACCGTGAACGTCGAGCCGAGATCGCGGCCCGCGCTTTCGGCCGTCACGGTGCCGCCGTGCAGCTCCGCGATATGCCGCACGATCGACAGCCCGAGACCGAGCCCGCGCCGCGACGACGCCGGCGAATCGTCCGCGCGACGGAACATGTCGAAGACGTACGGCACGAACTCGGGCGCGACCCCCTGCCCCGTATCGGCCACGGTCAATACCGCGTGCGTGCCGTTGCGCGCCAGCCCGACATGCACGCTGCCGCCGCCCGGCGTGAACTTCAGCGCGTTCGACACGAGGTTCGACAGCATCTGCCGCAACCGTTCGGCGTCGCCGGACACGATGAACGTGCTGGACCCGCAAGCGAATTCGAGCATGACGCCGGCCGACGACGCGGCCGTCTGGAACGTGCCGACCGAGTCGGAGAACAGCCGCGCGAGGTCGACCGGCGCCGCGTCGAGCCGCAGCTTGCCGGTCGCGAGCGACGACGCGTCGAGAATGTCGCCGACCATCCGCGTGAGCGAGCGCGCGCTGCGGTCGATCGCATCGATCGCCTGACGCTGCAGCGCCTGGTCGACCGAATGGCGCAATACCTCGACCCAACCGTAGATTACGTTCAGCGGCGTGCGCAGTTCGTGCGACACCGTGGCCAGCAACTCGTCCTTCAACCGGTTCGACGTATCGGCCTGGTCGCGCGCATCGCGCGCCCCCTGCAGCGACCGCTTCGCGCGCAGATCATGGCGGCGCCGCGCACCGGTCTCGTGCAGCGTCAGCGACAACGCAATTGTCGCGACCGCGTCGCCGCGCAACCGGCGCGCCGACACGGTCGCCCGAAACCGCCGGCCGTCGCGCCGGACGCACAGCAACTCGACGGGCCCGACCGCGTCGCTCAGGTTGTCGAACGATTCGGCGAGCGGGCCGCGCCGCAGCCAGCGCATCGCGACCAGGGACTCGAGCGAACGGCCGCGTGCGTCGTCTTCGTCATAGCCGAAAATCCGCTGCGCGGCCGGGTTCCAGCTGACGATGCGGCCATCGCCGTCGACGCCGACGATCGCGTCGGGCGACGCGTCGACGACCGCTTGCTGAAGACGCGACGCATCGACCCGCGCGCGGTCCGCGCTGGCGTCACGCACGATCATCACCGCGCCGTCGATGTGGCCGTCCACGTCACCGAGCGGCGACGCCACCTCGACGACCGGCACCGGATCGCCGCCCTCCGCCGCCTGCAGCCAGTGCCGGTCGGACGTCGCATGGGCGCCGCCGAGCGCGCGTTCGAGCGGGGTCGTCGGCACGCGGCGGCCCGCGTGGTCGACGATCCGCAGCACGTCGCGCGCGGGCCGCCCCGTCGCGTCTTCCGGCCTGCAGCCGACGAGCGCGGCCGCGGCCGCGTTGAGGTAGGTGACCCGCCCGTTCGCATCGGCCGCGATCACGCCGTGCGGCAGTGCCTGCAACACGGCTTCGAGCCGCTGCCGCGCGGCCGCCTCGCGCCGGCGCGCACGATCGTTCGTGAGCCGCGTATGGCGCAGCATCGCCGCGAGCGCGCACACCAGCACGCCGACCAGCATGAACGTGCCGAGCTGCACGAGCCGATCGGGCAGCGGCTGCGTATAGGCCGCGGGATCCGAGAGGAACAACGTCCACACGAGTATTCCGCTGGCCACGGTCGACACGATACCGAACAGGAACGATGTCGCCCATGCGGCGCCCGCGAGCAACGGGTAGTACAGCACGAACGGCAGGTTCACGCCGCCGAAACGGATCGCGAGCGACTGCAACACGGTCGCGATCGCGACCAGCATCGCTGCCATCACGTAATTGCCGGCGCGCGGTCGGGTCATTTCAATCATCGGACACGTTCCTGCCTCGAGTGGCCGGGCGCTCTCCCGGAAACGACGGCCGGGCACGATGCCTGCTCGCCCGGCTGGCCAACCACCCGGGAGATCATCTCGTGACGCATGACCCGACACGCTGGCTCGTCGTCGCGCCCCATCTGGACGACGCCGTCTTCAGTTGCGGACGCCTGCTTGCGGCAGCGCCCGGCTCGATCGTCGTCACCGTGTTCGCCGGCATTCCGCCGCGCGATGCGCCGGCGCCGCCATGGGATCGCCGCGCAGGCTTCCAGCGCGCCGACGAAGCCGTGCGCGCGCGCCGCGACGAAGACCGACGCGCGCTCGCACGGCTCGACGCGCGGCCGGTCTGGCTCGACTTTCTCGACGATCAATACGGCACGCCCGCCGCATCGGCCGCGATTGCCGCGCGCGTGGCGCGGGAGATCGACGCTCACGCCGGGTTCGGCGTCCTCGCGCCGGCCGGCCTGTTCCACCGCGATCATCTGCAAGTGCAGCAGGCCGCGCTGTCGCTGCTGGAGCGCGCACGCGCGTCGCACGACGCGGCGCGCGCGTGGCGCTTCTACGAGGACGTCCCGTACCGCCGGATCGCGGGGCTGATGGCCAGGCGCGTGAGCGACTGGCGCGAGCGCGGCTGGATCGCCCATCCGGCCGGCGCCCCGGCCTGCGACCGCGCGGAAGCCATCGCCGCGAAAGCCGCCGCAGTCGCCGCGTATGCGAGCCAGGTTGGGTTGTTCGATCCTCATATGCGCGCCGATCTCAAGGAACCCGAAACGTACTGGCGGCTCGAATGCGACGTCACGTTCGCGTAACCCCCGCGCGCCACGTTGCGCCGCCGCCCGAACCGCGCGTGACCGCCATCGTGCTGACGTTCAGACGACCGGCCGGGCTCGCGCACACGCTGGCCCGGCTCTCGTCGCTGCCCGACCGGCCCGCCATCGTCGTCGTCGACAATGCGGCGCAAGCC
Source organism: Burkholderia sp. AU45274 (assembly GCF_030482505.1). NCBI lineage: Bacteria > Pseudomonadati > Pseudomonadota > Betaproteobacteria > Burkholderiales > Burkholderiaceae > Burkholderia > Burkholderia sp. AU45274. The sequence continues at coordinate 270,622 of NZ_JAUJQE010000008.1, forward strand.
GACACCGCCGCGCTGATCCGCCACCGCTATCCGCACGTCGTACTCGTGCAGGCGCCCGCCAATCTCGGCGCGGCCGGCCGCAATCTCGGCGTGGCCGTCGCCCGCACGCGCCACGTCGCGTTCTGCGACGATGACACATGGTGGGCGCCCGGTTCGATCGAGCAAGCGGCGGACCTGCTCGACGCGTATCCGCACGTCGCGTCCGTCACCGCGCGCGTGCTCGTCGGCCCTGACCAGCGCGAAGACCCGACCTGCCGCCGGATGGCCGACAGCCCGCTCGACGCGCCCGTCACGCTGCCCGGCCGCCCGATCCTCGGGTTGCTGGCCGGCGCGACGGCGTTCCGGCGCGACGCGTTCATGCAGGCAGGCGGCTACCATCCGCGCTACTTTCTCGGCGGCGAGGAAGCGCTGCTCGCGCTCGACCTGTACCGCGCCGGCGGATGGCTCGTCTATGCGCCGCGCCTCACGGTCCACCATGACCCGTCGCCGCAGCGCGACGCGCGCACGCGCGCCCGCGTCACCGCCCGCAACGCGGTATGGACTGCCTGGCTCAGATGGCCGGCCCCGGCCGCGCTGCGGCAGACCGTGCGGCTGCTGCCGCGCCTGTGGCGCGACCGCATGCTCGCGCGCACGTTCGCGGGCCTGGCGTGGATCCTGCGTGAGCGCCGTACGATCCCGCCGCACGTGGAACGCATGCGCCGCCAGCTTGAACGCGATGCGCGTCGGGATGCGTGCCACGGAGCATGAGCGCGGCGGCACCATCAGGAATCCGGTTTTCCCGCATCGTCGTCCAGTTGCGCGAGCCGGTTGTAGATCGTTTTCAGGCTGACGTCGAGCACCTCGGCCGCCTGCGCCTTCACGCCCCCGCATTGCGCGATCGTGCCTAGGATCAGCTTGCGGTCGACTTCCTCGAGCGGCGTGCCGAACGGCACGGTGACGCGATCGTCATGCGAATCGACCATGCTCGACAACTCGTCCATGATCGGCGGCGGCAGCGTATCGATCAGGTCCGTATCGCTGAAGATGCTCGCGCGCTGCACGAAGTTGCGCAGCTCGCGCACGTTGCCGGGCCACGCATAGGTCTTCAGCGCGTCGCGCGCGGCGGGCGAGAAACGCAATGAACGGCCGCTTTCCTCGTTGTAGCGCTGCAGGAACGCATCGGCCAGCATCGGGATGTCGTCGCCGCGCTCGCGCAGCGACGGCAGCGGGATCGGGAACACGTTGATCCGGTGGAACAGGTCGGGCCGCAGCTTGCCGTCGGCCATCGCGGCTTCCGGGTCGCGGTTGGTCGCCGCGACGATGCGCACGTCGACATCGATCTCGCGCGTCGAGCCGAGCCGCGTGAGGCGCCCCGTCTCGAGCACGCGCAGCAGCTTGACCTGCGACTCGAGCGGCATCTCGGTGATCTCGTCGAGAAACAGCGTGCCGCCGTCCGCGCGTTCGAAGAAGCCCTTGTGCTGGCGCTCCGCGCCCGTGAAGCTGCCGCGGTCGTGACCGAACATCTCGCTCTCGACGAGGTTCGCGGCAATCGCGCCGCAGTTCACCGCGAGGAACGGGCCGCGGCGGCGCAGGCTCAGGTCGTGCACCGTCTGCGCGGCCAGCTCCTTGCCGGTGCCCGATTCGCCCGTCAGCAGGACCGATGCCTCGGTGCGCGCGACCCGGCCGATCGCGTCGTAGACGGCCTGCATCGCGGGCGAGCTGCCGAGCATGCGGCCGAAACGGCCGAGGCGCTGCAGTTCCGAACGCAGTTCGGCAATCTCTTCATGCAGCGCGGTGGTGCGCGGCACGCGCGCGAAGATGCTGTTCAGCCGCTGCATGTTGAGCGGCTTCACCAGGTAGTCGGTCGCGCCGCGCCGCAGTGCGTCGATCGCGGTTTCGAGGCTCGCGTGGCCGGTGGTCAGCACCATTTCGCAGTGCGCACGCTTCGGCAACGCATCGAACAGATCCATCCCGTTGCCGTCCGGCAGCACGAGATCGCACAGCACGAGATCGGGGGGATGCGTCGACACGAGCGTGCGCGCTTCCTCGAGCGTCGCGGCCGTATCGCACGACAGCTGCTGGGTGCGGGCGAGCGTCGCGAGCATGGTGCGTGTATCGGCATCGTCTTCGACGATCAGGACGTAGGGCATCGAGGCTCCTCTTGAAGCGGCCCGCCCCTGCATGGCCGGAACCGCAACGGACGCGCAGCGCACTGTCTCCACCTCGTTTCGTGGCGGTATGCGCCGCGCTGTGCATGATCGGAAGGACAAGCGTTCCTGCGCGGGATACGACGCTTAGCAGTATAGAAGAATGGTGTCGCGCATTCCCCGCCTATCGAATAAATCTATCCGGCCGCGCGGCCCGCATTGCAGATTCAATGTCTCACCGTCGGTATAAAAGGTATTCTCGGTATAGGAAAACGGTGACGCATGCCACGTCATTTTTTCACCTGGTCTCGACGCATTCGGTCAAATCTTCCCATTCGATATCACACCATGTCGAAATCCGTCGATGACGGCACGCGGCTCTTCGGCCGCTCGCGTACGATCCAGACCCTGTTGCTGAAGGTGTCACGCGTGGCCGCGACACGCGTCGGCGTGCTGATCGTCGGCGAAAGCGGCGCGGGCAAGGACATCGTCGCGCGGCTCCTGCACGACCTGAGCCCACGCCGCCGCGGGCCGTTCGTTCCCGTCAATTGCGGCGCGATTCCTCACGACATTGCGGAATCGCACCTGTTCGGTCACGAGAAAGGCAGTTTCACCGGCGCCGTGGCCCAGCACGTCGGCATGTTCGAGGCCGCGCGCGGCGGCACGCTGTTTCTCGACGAGATCGCCGAAATGCCGGCCGAGCTGCAGGTCAAGCTGCTGCGCACGCTCGAGTCGAACACGATCGTGCGGGTCGGCGGCCACGAATCGATCCCGCTCGACGTGCGGATCGTCGCCGCCACCCATCACGACCCGGTCGAGGCCGTGCGCAGCGGGCGGCTGCGCGAGGACCTGTTCTACCGGATCGCGACGGTCGCGCTGCACGTGCCCGCGCTCAGGCAGCGCGAGGACGACGTCGACGATATCGCGCTGCAGATCGTCGAGCGGCTGAACGCGCGGCACCGCACGAGAAAGCGGCTGTCCATCCAGGCGATGAAGGCGTTGCGCGCCTACACATGGCCCGGTAACGTGCGCGAGCTGCGCAACACGCTCGAGCGCGCGTTCATCCTCGCCGACGAGCAGATCGAGCTGCAGTTGCCGCGCCGTGCGCCGCCGCGCGACGAATGTCGTCACAACGCGATCACGCTGCATATCGGCACGACGCTCGCGCACACGCAGCAGCGCTTCATCGTCGCGTCGCTGCGGCATTTCAACGGCGACAAGCCGCGCACCGCAAAAGCGCTCGGCATCAGCCTGAAGACGCTGTACAACCGGCTCGCGCTCCTGCCCGAACATGAACGGGAGGCGTTTCGCGGAACCGGCACGTCGAGCATGCCGAACACGTCGAACACGTCGAACGTGCCGAACCCGCCCGACGCACCGACGCCCTGAGCCCGCGCGGCACGCGTGCGACTCACGTCGCGACGTCGTGCAACGCCGCGTCCCAGTCGCGCACGAACCGCTCGATGCCGAAGCGCTCGCACGCGTCGCGTCGCGCGGCGGCGCCCCACTCGCGTGCGAGATCGGGATCGCGGATCAGCATGCGCATCGCATCGATCAGCACGGCCGGCCGCGTATCGGCCATGCCGTTGCGGCCGCTCCGGATGAGCAGCGCCATCTCGGTCGTCGCGAGCGCGACGATCGGCATCCCGATCATCATCGCCTCGATCACCGCGAGCCCGAGGCTCGTATAGCGGATCGGATTGAAGAAGAACCGGTAGTGCGACAGGAAGTGCGGCAGCGCCGGGTTCGGCACCTCGCCGATCCCGCCCAGCTCGGCCGAGCCCATCCCGACCAGTTCGAGCGGCACGCTGTGACGCGCGGCCTCGAACAGGTCGGCGCCCAGGCGACGCCCCCGGCGCGCCAGGTTGTTCACGACCGTCACGCCTTTCGGCAACGTCCCGTGATACGCGACGTGCTCGGGCATCAGCACGCCATGCTCGATCACGCGCGTCGGCGTCACGCCGTTGTCCCACATCAGCGCGTTGAACGGCGTCACGTGCACCAGCAGCACGTTCGGATCCTGCACCGGATGCAGCGTATCGGTCGGATGCCCGCGCGGCGGATCGTGCTCGACGAACAGGGTCGGCAACGCACGCTGGTCGTCGCTCAGCAGCCGCAGGCGGTCGTGCTCGTAATGCTTCTGATGCTGGTACAGCACGCAGTCGAATGCGGTGTCGCGCACGCACTCCGCCGGCACCTCGTGCACGTTGTCACCCCATGGCAGGTGCCCGACGCGGCCCGCATAGCCAGGCGGATCGTGCGGCTTCGTCACGATGAAGAACTCGTGCGGCGCCTGCGACAGGTAATACAGGTAATTGCCATGCACGTGCCAGGTCAGCACGCGCAGCCGCTTACGTGACATGACGCCTCTCCTCCGCCAGCAGTTCGCCCGCCTGCTCGATCACGTCGCCGACGCCGATCGCCATCGCGCATTCGTGCCCATACGGGCAGGTGTCGAACATGCACGGCCGGCACGCCGGATAGTTCGCGAGGACGCGGTGACGCGCGCTGTCGAGCGGCGCCCAGCGGCCCGTGTCGCTGCCGCACGCGACGACCACGCTCGGCGTGCCGAGCGCCGCCGCGACGTGCGACACGCCCGTGTCGTTGCACAGCACCAGCCGTGCGCGTCCGATCAGCGCGGCAAGCGCGCCGAGCGGCGTGCGGCCGCACAGGTTCACGCAGGGCCGCGCGAGATGCTCGGCGAACGCACCGGCCAGCGCCAGTTCCGCGCGCGTGCCGGTCAACACGATCTGCCAGCCGTCGTCGGCGAGCTGCCGTGCGGCAAGCGCGAAGCGGTCGACCGGCCAGCGCCGCGACGCCATCCGCGCACCGGGATGCACGATCACGTAGCGCCCCGGATCGAGCGCATGCTCGTCGCACAGCACGTGCCACAACGCGTAATCGAGGCCGCCGAGCGGGAATTCGAGGTAGTCGCCCCATTCCGCATAGCCGAGCGCGCGCATCAGCGCCAGGTAACGCGTGACTTCAGGCTCGTCGTCCCGCCACGCGAGCGCGTGGTCGAGCCGGGTCGCGCCACCGTCGGCCGGCACGAAGCCGGCCGTGCGCGTGGCCCCGAGCGACGCGACGATCGCGTTGGTGGTCGTGCCGCTGCCGTGCAGCTGGATCGCGAGGTCGAAATCCCGCGCGCGGCACTCGGCGATGAACGCTTCACGGGCGGCTGCGTCGGGCACCGGTTGTTCGCCGAGCCCCGGCGCACCGGGAAACGCGATGAAACCGTCGAGGTAATCCGAGAAGCGCGACGCAAACTCGCGCGCCCACGGCAGCCCGATCAGCGTGATCCGCGCGTCGGGTTCGCCGCGCCGCAGCGCGCGCAACGCGGGCACCGCGCACAGCATGTCGCCGAGCTGCAGCGCACGGAACACCGCGATGCGCGCCGGGCGCCGCACACGCTCGAAATCGGCAGGTTCGGTCGTCATAGGAACAAGACCCGGAAATGAAGCGCGCCGCGCATGCGCCAGTACAGCGACACGGGCGGAATCGCGATGGACGTGACGATCATCTCGGCCACGTGCGACGGCGTGAGCCGCGTGCCGCGCAAGCGCTTCACGCAGAACGCCGCCGTCAACACGGCCCAGGCCGCCGCGCATGCCACGCCCGGCGCCGGCCACCCGGCCGCGAAGCACACGAGCGCGCCGAGCGCGGCGAGCACCGCCGCGTAGTAATGCCACGGCGGCACCGGCCGGATATGGCGGCGGTAGGTCGCACGGTGCTTCTTGTACAGCAGCGCGTCGAAATAGACCTTCGACTGCTGGCCAATGCTCGCGCCCCAGCGCGCGGGGCGGACCGGATGCACGATGCACGCCGCATCGGCGTCGACGATCGGCCCCGCGTGTTCGCGCAACGCGAACATCAGGTCCGCGTCCTCGCGCCAGGCGCGGGTGAAGCGTTCGTCGAAGCCGCCGACCCGTTCGAGCGCCACGCGCCGCACGAAACAGTTCGCGGTCGCGAATTCCGCATGCGCGAGGCCGGCCGCGTCGCGCTCGTAGTCGGTCGGGTGCGGCCGCAACGGCACGTCGATGCGGCCCGCGGCGGCGGACGCGGTCGGCTCGGCCAGCAACGCGGCCGTGCCGTGGCGCAGCCACGCCGGATCGGGAATCGTGTCGTCGTCGGTGAACGCGATCAACGCGCCGCACGCGCTGCGCCAGCCGACGTTGCGCGCACCGGCCGGCCCCTGCGTGGCGGGCGCGGTCATGTAGCGGATCACCGGCACGTCGGTCACGCGCGCACGGCACCGCTCGACGACCGGCCGCGCGCTGCCGGCGGCGTCGTCGTCGACCACGATGATCTCGTAGGCCGTCGGGTCGAACACCTGCACGCACAGCGCGTCGAGGCAGCGTTCGAGCAGGTCGGGCCGCCGGTAGGTCGGCACGACGACCGACACGATCGGCGGCCGTTGCGTGTCGCGCGCGTTCATCTCGGTTTCTCCAGCAGGAACGAACCGATCACGAGCGCGTCGAGCGGCGACGTCCAGAAGCATTCGAGCGCATCGCGCGGCGTGCAGACGATCGGCTCGCCGCGGGTATTGAACGACGTGTTGACGAGCACCGGCACGCCGGTGAGCGCGTCGAACTCGGTCAGCAACGCGTGCAGCAGCGGATGCTGCGCTTCGTCGACGGTCTGCACGCGCGCGGTGCCGTCGATATGGCGCACGGCCGGAATCGTCGCCTCCGCGCCGGGCGCGACGTCGTACACGAACAGCATGAACGGCGCGCGCAGCGGCGTGCGCCGTCCGCCGCGGAACCAGTGATGCGCCTTGCTTTCGAGCACGACCGGCGCGACCGGCCGAAAGTCCTCGCGATCCTTGATCTTGTTGAGCTTGCGCTGCATGTCCGGATCGGTCGGCGACGCGAGGATCGAGCGTGCGCCGAGCGCGCGCGGGCCGAACTCCATGCGCCCCTGGAACCAGCCGATCACGCGGTTCGCCGCGAGCAGCGCGGCCGTCTGCGCGGCGACGTCGGCCAGCCGCCGGTACGGCAGCTGGGCGTCCTTCAGGAACGCCTCGATCGCGTCGTCACCGTATGACGGCCCGAGATACGCATGATCCATCCGCCATGCGCCGCGCTCGCCGCGCATCCGGAAGTCGGTCCACAGCGCCGCGCCGAGCGCGGTGCCGGCGTCACCGGCGGCGGGCTGCACCCACACGTCGTCGAACGGGCCGCGATCGCGGATCTTCGCGTTCATCACGCAGTTCAGCGCGACGCCGCCCGCCATCGCGAGCTGCCGCTCGCCGGTGCCGGCGGCCAGCCAGTCGACCGCCTGCAACGCCGTTTCTTCCAGCACGCGCTGCAACGCATGCGCGATGTCGCAGTGATGCGGCTCGATCGGGCCGCCGCGTTCGCGCGGCGGGCCGAACAGCGCGACGAGATCGCCGTCGAGGATCGCGTAGCGTCCGTCGCCGTCGTAGCGCACCAGCTTGCGCATCGCGTCGGCGAACACCGGCTTGCCGTACGACGCGAGCGCCATCACCTTGTACTCGTCGGACGAGTGCAGGAAGCCGAGGTAGCGCGTCACGCGTTCGTACAGCAACCCGAGCGAATGCGGCAGGTTGACCTGGCCGAGCCGCCGGTACGACCGGCCGTCGAACGCGCCGTAGCTCGTCGTCGCACGCTCGCCGCGCCCGTCCATCGTCATCACCGCGCAGCGCGCGAAAGGCGCCGCGAGAAACGCGCTTGCCTCGTGCGCGAGATGGTGCTCGACGAAATGCCAGCGGAACGGCCCGTCGTGCGTGACACCGCGAAAACGCCGCTGCAGGTGGTGCGGCGCACCGCCCGCGAGCTGGCGCGGCGCGTTCACGATCGACGACAGGAACAGCGGATGCCATGGCGACGCGCCGCCGTTGCGCGGCGCGTGGGCCGACGGCGAAAGCGGCAAGGTCAGCGACGGCTCGGCCGTGTCGCGATCGAGCTCGAACCACGGGTCGTACGAATACGCGACGTGGTCGACGTCCGCGAGCACGATGCCGGCCTCCGCGAGACAGTAGTCGATCGCATGGTAGGGCAGCTCCCAGGTCGAGAACGGTACCGGGCGCTTCGCATGCTTCACGTGCGTGAAGCGTTCGTCCTCGGCGGCCGCGATCACGATGCCGTCGCGCACGAGGCACGCGGCACTGTCGTGAAAGGCGGCGTTGATGCCGAGCGTATGGATCGGTTCGGGCATGCGTCAGCTCCTCGTGATGGCGGGCGAGAACGGAATCACGTTCGACGGGCTCGCGTCGACCGGTCCGTCACCGTGCAGGGCGGCCCGCACGGCCGCCCGCCGCGCATGGCGCATGCGACCGCGCAGCAGCGCGTGCACGGCGGCGACGGCATCGTCGACGCTCACCGCGCGCAGGCACGGATGGCCGGGTTGGTCGCACACGCTGCGGTAGCAGTTGCGGCATGGCACGTCGACGTTCAGCACCCGGTGCGGCACCCGCCAGGGCGTGTGCTGCGGATTGGTCAGCGCATAGAGATCGACCACCGGCGTGCCGAGCGCGGCCGCGAGATGCACCGGGCCGGAATTGTTCGACAGCAGCAGGTCGGCCGTCTCGATCAGCGCGCCGAGTTCACCGAGCGACAGCGCGCCCGCCAACGGCACCGCGCGCGGGCCCGCGCGGGCGCACACCGTGTCGACCAGCGAGCGCTCGCTCTCGCTACCCGTCACCGCGATGCCATCGAACAGCGGCGCGACGCTCGCGGCCACCTCGCCGAAGCGCTCGGCCGGCCAGCGACGCGACGCCGCGCTCGCGCCCGGATGCACGACGAGCCAGCGCCCCGATGGCGCGCCCGGCCGGCGCGGGCCGCCGATGCACTGCAACGTGGCCTGCAACCGCGCGCTCACCGCACGCCGCGCCGCGTCGCCCGGCTCGAACGCCATCCGCCAGTTCGACGTCGTGGCGCCGATCGCGCGCACGAGCGCCAGCTGCCGCGCCACCTCGTGCCGCACGTGCGACTCCGGTTCGCTTTCCGGCACGCGGTCGGTCAGCAGTTCATACGGGTTCTCGCGGCAATGCGCGAGCCGCAGCGGAATGCCCGCCAGCCAGCACATCATCGCGGCGGGCAGCGGGTTCTGGCTGTAGACGGTAAAGACCGCGGCCGCATCGAAACGGCCGGCCAGCAGCCGGTCGATCATGTCGAGATCGGCAACCGGATCGCCGCGCACGTCGGGGTGCTTGACCCACGGCGCATCGTAGGTCCACACGTCGTCGACCATCGGCAGGTGCGCCGCCAGCGCGGCGCCCGTGCGTGACGTCAGCAGCGTGAGCCGGCGACCCTCGCCGCTTTCCTTCAGCGCGCGCAACGCGGGCGTCGTCATCAGCACGTCGCCGACGCTGTCGAGCCGCACGCACAGGATGCGTCGCGCGCGACGCCACGCGGCGTTCATCGCCGCCCCCACGTGCCGTGCCGCCGCACGGCTTCGCGCGCGACGATGTCGGCCGCGAGGTCGACGCGATCGACGACGTGGTGCGGCGATCGCGAGGCGTCGGTGCGCCATTCGGTCTCGTGCCCGCAGTCGACGAGGATCGTGCGGCAACGCGCGGCGCGCCCGGCCGCGACGTCGTCGAGGATGTCGCCGATCATCCAGCTCCATTCGGGAACGACGCCCAGCATGGCCAGCGCGCGACGCAACATGCCGGGGCGCGGCTTGCGGCACACGCAGTCAACCGTATAGGCCGGCACGCTGCCGCGCGGGTGATGCGGGCAGTAAAAAAAATCCGTCAGCGTCGCGCCGTTTGCTTCGAACAGTTCGGCGAGACGCCGACGGACCGCGCCAAGCTCGTTTTCGGTAAAGCGGCCGAGCGCGACGCCCGGCTGGTTCGAGACGACCACGATCGGCATGCCGGTCGCGCCGAGCGTGCGCAGCGCACGTGCCGCGCCCGGTGCGAGGCGCATGCGCGCCGGATCGACGTTGTAGGGCACGTCGTCGAGCAACGTGCCGTCCTTGTCGATCAGCACGGCCCCGGGCAGCCCCCTTTCGCGCGTCAAGGCCATGACGTCTCCTTCATCGGCAGCACCATCACTTCCGGCACCACCGTGCCGGGCGGCTGCATCAGCACGAAGCGCACGGCGGCCGCGACGTTCTCGGCCGGCTGCAGCGTGTCCGCGTCGATGTCCGGGAAGCGGTCGAGCAGGAACGGCGTGCGCATCCCGCCCGCGACGATCGCCGACACGCTCACGCCGGCCGGCCGCAGTTCGGCATGCAGCGCATGCGACAGGCCGAGCAGCCCCCACTTCGTCGCGTGATAGGCGGACGCATTCGGCCATGCGCGCTTCGACGCGGTCGACGCGATGTTGACGATATGCCCGGTGCCGCGCGCCTTCATCATCGGCACCGCGGCATGGCACATCAGGTAGGGGCCGAGCAGGTTCGTCATCAGCACCTGCCGCCACGCGTCGACGCTCACGTCGTCGATCGGCGCGGTCACGTCGATCGCCGCGTTGTTGACGACCACGTCGAGATCGCCGAGCGCTTCCCGCGCGTCGTGCACGACCTGCAGCACGGACGCCTCGTCGCGCACGTCGAGCGGCCGGCCGACCGCCTGCCCGCCGTGCCGTTCGAGCCGCTGCGCGACGGCGGCCGCGCGGTCGCCGTCGAGATCGGCGACGACCACGTGCGCGCCGTGCCGCGCCAGGTCTTCGCAAATGGCTTCGCCGAGGCCGCGGCCGCCGCCGGTCACCAGCACGACGCGGCCGGCGAGCGGCGCTTGGGGCGAATCGTGTTTGACGTCGTTCACCTGCACCTCCTTGCGAACGTCCGGACGCATCCGGACCGGCTGTGACGCTTGTCGCGACAAACGTCGGTGCAGGAGATACAGCGAGAACCGTGCCGGCTTGCCTGCATCCGTGCCGCCTCACGCGCCGGCACGCCATCGCTGGCTTTTTTATAAGTTGCTGTAAAAACCGCCCCGGCCGGCCGCGCTCAGATCGCCAGCGCGTCCGGCGTCGCCTGCGCGCGGCGCTTCGCGAGCGCACGCAGGCAGTGCGCGATGCAGCCCGCGAATGCCTCGTCGAACCACGGTTGCGCGCCCGACACGCCGACCACGATCCCGCCGAGCGCGACCCCGCCCCACAGGTTCGTATCGCCCGCGCGCAGCCGGTACGGCTCCAGCGCCTGCACGACGTGGCCGTCGCGGCCCGTTTCCCACGACAGCCGCGCCTTCGCACGCGCATACGCTCGGTAGTCGGCGTCCCAGTCCTTCGGGTCGGGCAACGAGAACTCGTACAGGATCGCGTCCTCGAACGCCGCGTCGCGAGGCCCGAGCGCGGGATCCATGATCACGATGTGCAGGCAGCCGCTGTCGCCGACGAAGTCGCTCTGCAGCGCGGCCGACAGGCTCGGCAGCAGCAGTTCGACCGCGGCGACCGCGGTCTGGCGGTCGACAAACGCGCTACCGGCGCGGCGGCCGGTCAGCGCTTCGGGTGGCGGATTCGACATGGGTTTCTCCAGAGGAAAAGGCGCGTGCGCGCAACGTCGCGATCAGGTCGTCCGTTGCCGCGGGCTGGGTCAGGTAAGCGTGGAAACCGGCCTCGAGCGGCGCGCAGCCTTCCCGATCGCGCGCGGCGTCGATCTGGCGAATGACGCGCCGCCGGTCACGCATCCGCCGGCGCGTAAGCACGCGCCGTGCAGGCCGCATCGATCTCGAACGTGACGAAGCCGCCGCCGTACTTGCCGATGACGATGACGATCACGAGCACCGCCCGGGCGGCGTATCGTCGGTTCCCGTCGTCATGCGTGCGGGGGGCAGTTCGGGGCGCGCCGGTTCATGCACGAGCGCTCAGTGGTGCGGTTTGCGCTCGCGGTCGCGACCGACGGTGCCCGGCTCGGGATCGAGCACGGCAGGCTGCGTCGGCGTCACGGTCCGCTGGTCGGGATGCAGCACCATCCCCGAATCGTGCTCGCCCTCATCACGGCGAACCCGCACGCGATTCTCGACGTCGCGCACGCCCATGCAGCCGTCGGCCAGGTCCTCGATGCCATGCTTCATCCATCGCGCCGGCACCGTGCCGTCCAGTTCGACGCGGCCGTCCTGCACCTGCACCGTGACGTCGCTCACGTCGATGTCGAGCGCATGCGCGAGCCGCTCGCACACATCTTCGCGGATCCGCTCGTCCGATCGCGTATAGCCTTTCGGCCCGCGACGATTGCGCAGCGCGTCGCGTTCGGCGTCGCTGCCGAATCGCGACAAGTCGGGAGCGTCGCCGCGGTAGCGCGGATCGTCGCGCGGATCACCATAGGTGCGGTCGCGGTCGTATTCGCCCATCCGGTGCTGCCCGCGAAACGCCGCGGGAACGCCGCGGTACGGGCCTTCCCTGTACTGGCTTTCCCGCCAGTCACGGCCCTGCGCGCGATAGTCGCGTTCGCCGTAGCCGGGATCGGGCTCGCGCGCCGGCTGGCGCGGAAAGTCGCGCTGCCAGCCCGCCTCGGCCCCGCCGCGCCGCTGGCCGACCGGCCGCGCCGCGCGTTCGCTCCATTCGCTGCCCCAGTCTTCCGGACCGACGTCCTCGCTCGCGAAGCGGCGGTAAGCCGACTCGTCGCCCGCTTCCGGCCATCGCGCCGGATCTTCCGGGATGCCGCGCTCGCCGGCGCCCCGGGTCGCGCGTTCGTTGCGCTCCTGCCAGTCGGGCGGGCCACCGCGTTCGCCGTGCCGTCCGGGATATCGTCGTTGCATCGTGTCCCTCCTTGAGCGCGCCTGCGCCGTGCACGGCCCCATGCCGGGTCACGGCGCGCGTCGGTCAGGTCGAATGCAAGTCGCGTGCCGCTGTCGTGGCCGAGGGAAGACCGACACGCATCGCGACGTCGATCAGCTGCCGGACGCGAGAATCTGCAATGCGATTGCAGTTTTTGCGTGCCGGGCGTCACGGTGTGCCGTCGTCGCCCGCTTCGTCCCCGTCATCCGGTTCCGTCGTGCGACCGGGCTCGCTCAGCCGCTCGGTGCGGTCCGGCTTGATGTCCATGCCCTCGTCGAACGTCGAATCGCCGTCCGCCGACGCGCGCTCACCGGTGCCCGCACGGTCCGTATCGCTGTCGAGCGACGCATCGCCGCGTTCGAGCGCGTGATCGTCGAGCGGCGAATCGACGTCGAACGGATGACGGCGCGCGCCGGCCGTGTCGCTGCCGCTGTCGGACGAGTCGCTCGGCCCCAGTGCGCGGCCGTCGCGGCCGCGGCTGGCATTGTCGTCGTCCGGGCCGGACGGTTCGTTGTCGGGGTTCAGCGTGCTGTTCATGTCGTTCTCCTTGCGAGGCTCGTGGCCGCGTGCAGCCGGGCAACCGCGGCCCGGCTGGTGGAACGCAAGCGCGTGCAATCGGCGTGCCGTGCCGCGCACCGGAACCGATTGCGCGCCGCCGGAATGGCGATCGGCACAACCGATGCGCACCCATTGATCAGCCGAATTGAGTTCCCTTATGCTTTTGGGATGCCAATCCCCTAAGCTTTCGGGGTGCCAATCCGATCCGTACCGCCGCCGCCGGCCCGCCCGACGGCGGCCGGGCGGCGCTTGCCCGCCCGTCTTCGACAAGCCGCTCCGATGATGAAAGACGACCTCAATCCTCGCTCGCCTCCCCCGCCGCTCGGGCAATCCGAGGCGTGCGACCTGTTGCACCGCTTCGCCGAGTTCCGGTTCCAGACGGTCGTCGAGTCGATCACCGACTACGCGGTGTTCATGCTCGACCCGTACGGCAACGTCGCGACCTGGAACGCGGGGGCCGCGCGCATCAAGGGCTATCGCGCCGCGGAGATCGTCGGCCACCACTTCTCGCGCTTCTATCCGCCCGATGCGATCGCGGCCGGCCGGCCGTCGCACGGGCTCGCCGAAGCGGCCGCCAACGGCCATTTCGAGGACGAAGGCTGGCGCGTGCGCAAGGACGGCTCGCAGTTCTGGGCGAACGTGACGATCACGCCCGTGCACGATCACTCGAACCAGCTCTGCGGCTTCATCAAGATCACGCGCGACATGACCGAGCGCAAGCGGCTCGAGGAGCTCGAAGCGTCGACGCACCGGCTCAGCGTGTTCATCGCGATGCTCGCGCACGAGCTGCGCAACCATCTCGCGCCGTTGCGCCACTCGGTCGGCGTGCTCCAGAGCCTGGCCAACCCGGCGCCCGCGCTCGCGCAGTGCCGCGACGCCGTGCATCGTCAGGTCACGCAACTGACGCGGCTCGTCGACGACCTGCTCGACGTCGGGCGCATCACCGCCGGCAAGCTCGAGCTGAACGACCGGCCGATTACCGTGCGCGACATCGTGTGCCGCGGCGTCGAAAGCATCCAGCCGAAGCTGGCCGCGCGCGGGCAGCACATCCACGTCGATCTGCCGGCCGATGCCGTGCCGCTGCACGGCGACGACGCGCGGCTCGTCCAGGTGCTGCACAACCTGCTCGACAATGCGTCGAAGTTCTCGCCGCTCGGCGGACGCATCGACGTCGGCGCCACACTCGAGGGGCCGGTCGTCGCGATCCGCGTGACCGATCGTGGCGTCGGCATCGCGCACGACGCGCTCGAAACCATCTTCGACCTGTTCGAGCAGGAAAGCGGGGCGGGCCGGCGGCCGACCGACGGCTTCGGGCTCGGTCTCGCGATCTGCCGGACGTTCGTCGAACTGCACGGCGGGCGCATCTCGGCCGAAAGCGACGGGCCCGGTCACGGCGCGACGTTTACGGTGCGGCTGCCGATCGACCGCATGGCGCGCGCGACCCGCGGCGACGTGCGCGGGCCGGTCAAGTCCGCGCAGACGGACACGACGCCGCTCCGTATCGTCATCGTCGACGACAATCGCGATTCGGCCGACACGCTCGCCGTGCTGCTGCAGGTGAAGGGGCACGCGCCGCGCGTCGCCTACAACGCGCACGACGCCGTGGCGCTCGCCCGCGACTACGCCCCGCAGCTGATGATCCTCGACCTCACGATGCCCGACGTCGACGGCTTCACGCTCCTGCACGAACTGCGCGCGATCGACGCGCTGCGCGACACGACCTGCGTTGCGCTGTCGGGACATGCCAGCGCGGCGGACCTGGAGCGCACCGCACGCGCAGGCTTCGACGAGCATCTCGTGAAGCCCGTCGAAATAGCCGTGCTCGACGCGCTGCTGCAGCGCGTCGCACGCCGGGTTCGCCGCACGCCGTGACCGCCGTGCTCACGTGCTCAAGCCACCGCGCGACACATCGCCGCGCATGCTTCACACGCGAGCGCGCAGCGGCGGCAATGATCGTGTGCATGCCGCTGGCATTCCGCCGCACACAAGTCGCATGCCTGCGCGCACAACGCGCAGACGCTGGGCGTGAGCACGCTGCGGCGCGCCATCGCGCCCGACGCGAAGCGGCACAGCTGCGCGCATTCGATGTCGAGCGCGATGCAGTCGGCCAGCGCCTGCGCGTCGCGTTCGGCGAGGTACGCGGCCGTGCAGGCATCGTAGGCGTGGGCGCACGCGTCGCAAGCGGCCATGCAGTTGTCGTAGGGATCGTTCATCGCAGTCCTCCCGGTTTCGGTTGGCATCGTCATGGCGTCAGCTTCACCTTCATCCAGCCCGGCTCGCGCGTGTCAAACGCGCGATAGGCATCGATCGCATTCGTCAGCGGCTCGCAACGCGTGAGCACCGACAGCGGGTCGAATGCGCCGCTACGCACCAGCTCGACGAGCGGCGGCGTCACCGTTCGGTGATTGCAGTTGCCCATCTTGATCGTCAGGTTGCGGTTCATCGCATCGCCGACCGGGAACACGCGCGACGCCGGCGGATACACGCCGATCACCGCCACCGTGCCGGCTTTCGCGACCGCGCGCACCGCCCATTGCAGCACCTGCGACGGCCCGTCGCCCGGCACCCAGTTGCGGCCGTCCGGCTTGCGGTGCGGCGCGATCGCATCGACTTCCGCATCGAATGCATGCGCCGCGTCGCGATCGGCCGCGGCCGGTCCGTGCGTCGCGCGCATCGCGTCGACGCCCACCGCGTCGATCACGCGATCGACGCCGATTCCGCCCGTCAGCCGCAGCACCGTCTCGACCGGATCGTCCTCCGCGAAATCGACGATCTCCGCGCCTTGCGCGCACGCCATCTCGAGGCGCGACGCCACGCGGTCGATCGCGATCACGCGCCCGGCGCCCATCAGCTTCGCGCTCGCGATCGCGAACTGGCCGACCGGCCCCGCGCCGAACACGGCGACCGTATCGCCCGCGCGCACTTCCGCGAGCTGCGCGCCGAAATAGCCGGTGGGGAAAATGTCCGACATCAGGATCGCGCGATCGTCGTCGATGTCATCCGGCAGCCGAACCAGGCTCGCATGCGCAAGCGGCGTGCGCGCGTACTCGGCCTGCAGCCCGTTGAACGCGCCGCTCGCGGCCGGACCGCCGAAGAACGCGGTACCCGCACGCGGGCCGCCCGGGTTCGCGACGTCGCATTGCGCGGTGTAGCCCGCGCGGCAGTACGCGCAACTGCCGCATGCGATCGTCGACGGAATCAGCACACGGTCGCCGCGCCGCAGGTTGCGCACGTCGCGCCCGACCGTCTCGACGATGCCGACGCCCTCGTGGCCGAGGATCGTGCCCGGCTTCATCCCGCCGAGGGTGCCGCGCACCATGTGCAGGTCGGTGCCGCAAATCGCGCTGGCCGTCAGGCGCACGACCGCGTCGGTCGCGTCGGTGACCTCGGGATCGGGCACCGTGTCGATGCGAATGTCGCCGATACCGTGAAATACGACTGCTTTCATCTCAGGCCCTCCTTGTTCGAACGTTCTCGGAACTACCGAGAAAGCAATCGAGCAAGGAATGAGCCCTGACGGGCCTGGCCTGAATGCTCTCCGCGGTGCGGAGAGCATTCATCGGTCACGGTGCGAAGGGTGTCGCTGAGGCACGACGGACGCGCCGCGCCGCGCGGCCATCTTCGGCTCTCGGCCACGTCGATTGCCGGGCCCTTCCTGTCGGGCCCGTGGCTGGCAAGCCTTATGGAGCGTTATCCCGAAGCGACCATCGACATGACCGTCACGGACGAAGCATTCGACGTCGTCGCGCGCGGATTCAATGCCGGGATCCGGCTGGGACAGGTCATCGAGAAGGACATGATCGCCGTGCCGCTGGGCGGCGAGCAACGCGAACGCCCCCGCAATGGTCGTCAGGTATCGACGCGCGTCAGGTCGTGCCACGCGAAGACGATGATGACGGTGGATTCAACCCGTCGATGCAACAGCTTGATGAAATCGCTCAGCCGGTGTATCGAAGTAAAGGGTTTTTCGCGGACGCTCATTGAGCCGCTCCGCCCAGCACACCCGGCGCCCGCCACTGCTCGCTCAGAACTTATGCCGCACCCCGACCCGAAGCGAAACCTGCTTGTCCGTCGCGGACGGTGTCAATCCGGTGATCTGCGCAACCGCCGGCTGCCCGAGCGAGTCCGTCCCGCTCGCCTTCTCGAACACGGCAACCGTATAAACGTCGGTACGCTTCGACAGGAAATAATCGACACCCGCGCTGAACAGGTTGTAGTTCGCGCCGCCCTTGCCGCCGGCACCGCCGTTTCTCGTGTAGTCGTAGGCGATGCCGGCTTGCAACGACGGCGTAAACTGGTATTTCGCGTTGATCTCGACGTTGTTGAACGCCGCGGTGCCCGCGTAACGCAGCGCATTCGGCCCCGACGCGGAGCCCAGCCCCTCGAAGCGCGTATTCGAATACGCGAGATTGACGCTGAGGGCGGCCAGCGTCACGCCCGCTCCGACGCCGGCGATTTCGAGCCGGTTCGCCGACGCATAGCCGGCGAACACGGGGTTGTTCTCCGGCGCACTCGCGTTGCCGGCGCTGCCGAGGTTGTTGCTTGTCGCCGGGCCGGCATTCGGATTCGCGCCGAAGAACGACGTGTTGGGGTTGCGGACGTTCAGGTAGCCCGCGCCGATCGAAAACGGCCCCGCCGCGTACGACGCGCCGGCGCCCCAGATCCAGTTGGTCGAGAACGACCCGGCGGTGCCGCCGAGATTCATCAATGCTTCGACCGTCAGCCCGCGGTAGCTGGCACTGCGGAACTTGATCGAATTGTTGATGCGTCGCGTGTTCAACGCGTTGTCGAGGTCGCCCGGATGCGAGGTCATGTAGCCGCCCCACTGCGGCGCGGCGAGGAACGGCCCGTAAAAGTCAACGACAGGATCGTACTGGCGCCCGAGCGTGACCGTGCCGACCGGATGGCCCAGGCCGATATACGCCTGCCGCCCGAACA
Source organism: Burkholderia sp. AU45274 (assembly GCF_030482505.1). Taxonomy (NCBI): domain Bacteria; kingdom Pseudomonadati; phylum Pseudomonadota; class Betaproteobacteria; order Burkholderiales; family Burkholderiaceae; genus Burkholderia; species Burkholderia sp. AU45274. The sequence continues at coordinate 288,932 of NZ_JAUJQE010000008.1, forward strand.
TCGCACCGCCCTGGTTCAGCACGCCGTTATTGCTGTAGAAACCGCTCTCCAGCACGAACAGTGCCTTGAGACCGCCGCCGAGATCCTCGCTGCCCTTGAGCCCCCAGCGGCTCCCCTGCAGGCCGGCCGATCCGCCTTCGATCATCGCGATCTGACGACCACCGACCGGGCCGGCCGCCGTTCGCGCCGTTTGCACATTGCTGGTGTAATTGATGCCGCTGTCGATGATCCCGTACAACGTCACGCTGCTTTGCGCCAGCGATATCGCCGGCATTGAATTCAGTACAACAAAGCAAAATGAAAGCTTCTTCATCAATCGATCTCCTCCTTCGGTTATATGTTCCGGCTCGTCGCCGGATTGCGCTTCATCGTGTCAATGGGTCTGGTTCACCACGTTCGACGGCGTGTCGGCGGCCGGCTGTTCGTGAACGCGAATGAAGAACGTCATCAGGAACGACACGACGAGCAGCGCCGCGAGAAACAGCAGCCCAGGGGTCGCGCTCTGCCCCGTTCCCTTGACGAAGCCGATCATGAACGGCCCGACGAAGCCGCCGAGGTTGCCGATCGAGTTGATCACCGCGATCGACACGGCCGCGGTCGAGCGGCTAAGAAACAGCGTCGGCAGCGCCCAGAACGGCGACTTGAACGCGTACAGGCCCGCGAGGCTCAGGCTGATCATCGCGATCGACACGTACGGGTTCGTCGACAGGCCCGCGCCGAGCAGCGCCGCGGCGGCCACCGCCAGCGGAATCGCCGAATGCAGGCGTCGTTCGCTGCGCCGGTCCGAACGACGCGACCACATGACCATCGCGATCGTCGCAACCACGTAGGGCACCGTCGCGATGAGCCCGATCTCGGTATGCGAGAGCCTCGACGAGAAGCCCTTGATGATCTGCGGCATCCAGTACCCGACGCCGAGGCTGCCGCACTGATACACGAAGTAGATGAACGACAGGTACAACACCTTCGGGTTCGTCATCGTCTTCAGCGAACCGAGATGCTGCGCACGCGGCCGCGCCTTGCGGTCGTTGTCGAGTTCGTTCAGCAGCCACGCGCGCTCCGCGGGCGTGAGCCACTTCGCGTCGCCCGGGCGGTCCGTCAGGTACAGGAAGCACAGGATCCCGCCGACCAGCGCGGGCGCGCCTTCGAGCACGAGCATCCAGCGCCAGCCACTCCACTGGAACCAGTGGACGTGATCCATGATCCACGTCGAAAGCGGCGCGCCGATGATGTACGACACCGGGATCGCGGCCGTAAACAGCGCGACGGTCGTCGCGAGTTCCTTCGCACGGAACCAGTAGGTCAGGTACACGATGATCCCGGGGAAGAAGCCCGCTTCCGCCACGCCGAGCAGGAACCGCAGCACGTAGAGCTGCGTCGCGTCCTGCACGAATGCGGAGATCACCGACACGACGCCCCACGTCACCAGGATCCGCGCGATCCATACGCGTGCGCCGAACTTGTTGAGCATCACGTTGCTGGGCACTTCGAACAGGAAATACCCGATGAAGAAGATGCCCGACGCGAAGCCGAACGCCTCGCTCGACAGCGCGAGCTCCTTGTTCATCTGCAACGCGGCATAGCCGATGTTCGCGCGGTCGAGATACGAAATGATGTAGAGGACGAACACGAACGGGATGATGCGCCACGCGATCTTGCGCACCAGCGCGCGTTCGTCGATAGGGGTTGCTTGATTCATGAATGTGCACCGGCGGACCTGCCGCCGGCTGTCTCCTGATGGGGCGGGAAGGATTACGCGCGGTGTCCGGAGAACACCATGCACACGGGGCTGCCCGACGCGACCGAGAAGCCGGTCGGCTTGAGGCGGCCCGTCGCGGCATCGATCGCGAACGCGACGATGCTGTCGCTGTCTTCGTTCAGCGCGTACATGAAGCGGCCGTCCGGCGTGCCGGTCATGAAGCGCGGCGTGCGGCCGCCGGCCGGTTCGGCCGCGACGAACGCGAGATGGCCGCTGGCCGGGTCGATGCGGAACACGGCGATGCTGTCGTCGCCGCGGTTCGATGCGTAGACGAAGCGCCCGGCCGGATCGACCTCGATCTCCGACGCGCGGCTGTTGCCGGTGTACGTGTCCGGCAGCGACGACACGATCTGCACGGGCGTCAGCGCACCGTTCGACGACGTGTACCGATAGGTCGTGACGGTCGAGTCGAGTTCGTTGACGACATACGCGAGCGCGCCGTTCGGATGAAACGCGACGTGACGCGGGCCGGCCGTCTCGCGCGTGACGACGAACGCCGGATCGGCCGGCGCGAGCCGCCCGTCCTTGAACCGGAACGAGAACACGCGGTCGAGCCCCTTGTCCGGCACGATCACGAATTGCCCGGTCGGGTCGAACGGGTTGAAGTGCGGCTTCGCCTGCTTCTGCTCGATGCGATGCGGGCCGATCGGGCCTTCGAGCGGAACGAGCTGCGCGACCTCCTGCAGCGTCCCGTCGACCGCGATCGGCAGCACCGCCAGGCTCGCGCCGATGTGGTTCGACACGACCACGTAGCGGCCGGTCGGGTCGATCGCGAGATGCACGGGGTTCTTGCCCTGCGTGCTCTGGCGGTTCAGGAACGTGAGCTGGCCGGTCGTCTTGTCGACCTTGAATGCGCTGATGTCGCTCAGGTCGCCGTGGACCGTGTACAGGTGTTCGCCATTCGCGCTCAACGCAAGGAACGACGGATTCACCAGATCCTTGACGAGCTGCACGCGCTCGAGCGCCCCCGTTCCGGTATCGACGCGATAGACGCTGATCCCGTCGCCGCGGGCGTTTCGTTCGCGCGTGGTGCGCGATCCGACATAAGCAAACATGGGTGTTTTTCCTTTCAAAGCCTTGTGTGATTCATCTGCAGAAACCGGCCCGGCGGCCGCGCCGAGAAGCGCGAGCGCGCCGAGCGCCGCCGTGTGCCCCATCACGCGGCGACGCATCGGATCCGGACCGTTTTCGTCCGGGTCGTTGCCTGTTTTCGTCACGGTCGTCTCCTGAATTGTTGTATGTCGGGTTAGCACTAGATTGCATTTTTACTTGTTAAAGTGCAAAAATACAGTCATGGAAAACACCAACTCCCCCTCGGAAGCCCGGTTGACAGTCGATGGCGCGACGTTTCGCTTCGTCGACCTTCCCGGCCGGTTCGGCGCCACGTTGCGCGAACTGCCCGTCGTGCTGCGTCTGCTGCTCGAAAACGTGATCCGCAATACCGATGGCGACGAGCGGCAGCAGGCGGTCGACGCCATCGTCGAATGGACGCGCCGCGCGACCAGCGAGGCCGAGATCGCGTTCCAGCCGAACCGCGTGCTGATGCACGACACCACCAGCACGCCGGCGCTCGTCGATATCGCCGGGATGCGCGACGCGCTCGCCGAAGCCGGCGCGGATCCGGCGTCGCTGAACCCGGTGCTCCCGGTCGATTCGTCGGTCGACCACTCGCTGGCCGTCGAATATTTCGCGCGGCCGGACGCCGCGCCGCTGAACTTGCAGCGCGAGCTGCGCCGCAACGCGGAGCGCTACCGGTTCCTGCGCTGGGCATCGAAGTCGCTGACGGGCGTGCGCATCCATCCGCCAGGCACGGGGATCATGCATACGATCAACCTCGAGCAACTGGCGACGGTGGTCACGACGCTCGAGCGCGACGGCGAGCGCTGGGCCGTGCCCGACACGCTGATCGGCACCGACAGCCACACGCCGATGATCAACGGCATCGGCGTGCTCGGCTGGGGCGTAGGCGGCCTGGAGGCGCAGACGGTGATGTTCGGGATGCCCGTGATGCAGCGCATTCCCGACGTGATCGGCGTACGGCTGACCGGCGCGTTGCGCGCGGGCGTGCTGGCGACCGATCTCGCGCTGACCGTCACGCAGCGGCTGCGTGCAATCGGCGTATCGGGGGAGTTCGTCGAGTTCTTCGGCCCGGGCGTCGCGACGCTCGGTGCCGGCGAGCGCGCGGTCGTCGCGAACATGGCGCCCGAGTATGGCGCGACGACCGGCTTCTTCCCGGTCGACGGCAACACGCTCGACTACCTGTGCGCGACCCACCGATCCGAATCGGCGATCCGGCTCGTCGAAGCGTTCACGCGGCAAGCCGGCCTGTGGTTCGATCCGGATGCCGAGCCGCGCTACACGCGCACGATCGACCTCGACCTCGCGTCGATCGGCATGCACGTCGCCGGGCCGCGCCGCCCGCAAGACCTGCTCGATCATTCGCAGACGGCCGCCGCGCTCGCGCCGCTCGCGTTCCATCCCGCGCATCCGCATCGGTCGATGCCGAAGCATCCGGTCGCGATCGCCGCGATCACGAGCTGCACGAACACGTCCGATCCTGCGCTGCTGATCGCAGCCGGCCTCGTCGCGCGCAACGCGCGTGCGCTCGGGCTGACGGTGCCGGCATGGGTCAAGACGTCGCTCGGGCCCGGTTCGCCCGCGGCGGCCGCCTACCTCGAACGGGCCGGGCTCGTCGACGACCTGTCGGCGGTCGGTTTCGATATCGTCGGCTACGGCTGCACGACCTGCATCGGCAACTCCGGGCCGTTGACCGAGCCGATCCGCGCGGCGCTCGCCGACGCGTCGATCCGGCCGGTCGCGATGCTGTCAGGCAACCGCAACTTCCCGGGGCGCATCCACCCGGATCTCGACCTCGGCTTCATCATGTCGCCGCCGCTCGTGATCGCGTTCGCGCTGGCCGGCGACGCCGAAATCGACGTGAGTCGCGACCCGCTCCAGCACACGGCCGACGGCCGGCCCGTGTACCTGCACGACCTGTGGCCGACACGCGAAGCCATCGCCGAACTGACGGCGGCCGCCGCCGATCCGCACGACTACCCGCGCGCCTTCGCGCACGCCAGTGCGAACCCGGCCTGGCACGACCTCGACGCGCCCGACAGCGCGCAGTTCCCGTGGGATCCGGCCTCGACCGCGCTGCGCCGGCCGCCGTTCGCGTCGACGTCGCAGCGCAGCCAGCTCGGCACGTACAGCGCGTATCCGCTGCTGGTGCTCGGCGACGACGTGACGACCGATCACATCTCGCCCGCCAGCGCGATCCCGAAGGACAGCTTCGTCGCGGATTTCCTCGTGTCGCGCGGCGACGATCGCGATGACCTGAACGTGTTCGCATCGCGGCGCGGCAACTGGGAAGTGATGATGCGGGCCGCGTTCTACAACCGGACCCTCGTCAACCGGCTGCGCGACGGCATGCCGGTCGCGCATACGCTGCACGTGCCGAGCGGCGACGTGTTGCCGATCTTCGAGGCAGCCGCGCGCTACCGAGAGGAAGGCAATCCGGTCGTGCTCGTCGCCGGCGAGCGCTACGGCACCGGATCGTCGCGCGACTGGGCCGCGAAAGGCCAGCGGCTACTCGGCATCCGCGCGGTGCTGGCGGCAAGCTTCGAGCGCATCCACCGCTCGAACCTGATCGGGATGGGCATCCTGCCGCTGCGCTTCGCGGCGGGCATCCACCCGGACACGCTGGACCTCCGGCCAGGTGATAAGCTCGAGGTCGACGCGCCGGCCGATGCGCTGTCGCCGCGCTGCACGGTGCCCGTGCGCATCGTTCGCGCCGACGGTCGCGTCGAGCCCGTCGACGCGACGGCCGCGGTCGAGACCCGTCTCGAATGCGAGCTGCTGCGCTCAGGCGGCGTCATTCCGCTGATATTGCAGAAGAACTTGACGACGCAGGAGGCTTGAGACCGAAGCCGCCCGCGGCGCCCCGAATGCTCACTCACATGATCGACCGCTCCATCGCGACCCAGATTGTCGAATTGATCAAGACGGAAGGACTCGCCGTCGGCGCGCACCTGCCCGCGCAGATGCTGGCCGACCGCCTGCGCGTATCCCGTTCACCCGTCAACGAGGCGCTCGCGCTGCTGCACGAGAAAGGCATCCTGACGCGCGAGCGCAATCGCGGCTTCTTCGTCGCGAAGCCCGTGATCGAGCCGCTGTCGGACGTCGTCGACGAACTCGGTCTCGGCGAAGCCGACGTGATCACGAGCGTGTATTTCCGGATCGCGGACGATCGCCTGAAGGGCGAGCTGCCCGACGAATTTTCCGAGCAGTTGATCCGCACCCGCTACGGGCTGACGAACGCACAGCTCACGGCCGTGCTCGGGCGTATCGCGCAAGAAGGCTGGGCCGAGCGCAAGCCGGGCTACGGCTGGCAGTTCTCGCCGATGCTCACGACGCCCGACAGCCTGTTGAAATCGTACCGGCTGCGCCTTGCGCTCGAACCGGCCGCACTGCTCGAACCCGGCTACCGGCTCGAACCGAAGGTGCTGGAACGGTGCCGCGAAGTCGAGAAACACCTGCTCGCTGGCGGCATCGAGACCGATACCGCCGATCAACTCCACGATCGCGGCGTGCGGTTCCACGAATCACTCGTCGAAGCATCGGGCAACAGTTTCTTCATCGACACGATCCGGCGCGTGAATCGCGTGCGCCGCCTGCTGTCGTACCGCTCGATGCAGGATCGCGAGCGCTACGTCGAACATGCGAAGCAGCATCTTCACGTGCTCGAGCTGCTCGAGCGCGAGCGCAATGAAGAGGCGTCGGAAGAACTGCGTCAACACCTGTTGCATACGCTCGATGCGCTGTCGCGCATCAGCGCCATTCTCAAACCTTGAGCGCCCGTGCGAGCGGCGCATCCGATTCCCAAACGAGCCCTTTCATGACCGTCGCCCCTTCCGTCCTCTCCGCGTTCACCCCGACCGGCAAGCTGCGCGCGTCGATCAATCTCGGCAACCCGATCCTTGCGAACCGCGACCCGGCCACGGGCGAGCCGTTCGGCGTGTCGATCGACCTCGCACGCGCGTTCGCTGAGCGGCTGTCTGCCGAGCTGGAGCTCGTCGTGTTCGACGCCGCCGGCAAGTCCGTGCAGGCGCTGACCGAAGAGCGCGCCGATTTCGGCTTCTTCGCGGTCGATCCGCTGCGCGGCGAGACGGTCGCGTTCACCGAACCGTACGTGCTGATCGAAGGCTTCTATCTCGTGCGCGACGACTCGCCGATCCGCGGCAACGCGGATGTCGACCAGCCGCACAACCGGGTGGCGGTTGGCAAGGGCAGCGCATATGACCTGTTCCTCACGCGCGAACTGAAGGCCGCGCAGATCGTGCGCGCGCCGACGTCGCCGGCCGTCGTGCCGACGTTCGTCGAACAGCAGCTCGAAGTCGCGGCCGGCGTGAAGCAGCAGCTCGAAGCCGATGCGGCGAAGACGCCCGGCCTGCGCCTGCTCGACGAGCGCTTCATGGTGATCCGCCAGGCGATGGGCGTGCCGAAGAGCCGCGGCGAAGCGGCCGCTGCGCTTCTCTGCCAGTTCGTCGAGGAGATGAAGGTGTCGGGCTTCGTCGCGGATTCGCTCCGTCGACACCGAATCACAGGGGCTTCGGTGGCACCACTGCGCTGACGGGCTTCCTGTTGAGCGCGGATGCAAGCGAGATTCTCGGGCAGCAACCGTCGTGTGCAGCGGCGCGTCGCTTTAACGGGGTGCAGAGCCATCGCGGACCAGAAAAAGGCCGTTACCGCTACCCCATTTAGGCCGTCAATATTCGATCTTGGCAATGCTCCCCAGCAAACTGTTTGCTTGCTGGGGAGGCTGTAGCAGGCAGCCGGTAGCGCCAGGAAGCGGTCACAATAGGGCCCTCGCACCATGTAACGTTCTCCCGGCATACCCCGGCTTCAATCCGTCACCCGGCCCACGACCGGATATTCGCCCGCATCGCACCGGCCGAGATCCCGTAACGATCGTGCAGCGTCGGCAGCGCACCCGCGGCGAGATACGCATCGGGCAACCCGATCTGCCGGAACGGCACGACAACGCCGGCCGCCAGCAGCGCGGTCGCGACCGCTTCGCCGAGCCCGCCGATCACCGTATGATTTTCGGCGACGATCACCATGCGCCCTTTGCGCGCCGCCTCGCGGACGATCGTCGCCGTATCGAGCGGCTTGATCGTCGGTACGTGCAGCACCGCGACATCGACGCGATCGGCCTCGAGCGCCTTCGCGACCTCGAGCGAACGCATCGTCATGATCCCGGACGAGATCAGCAGCACGTCGTTGCCGTCGCGCAGCAGCTTCGCCTTGCCGAGCTCGAAACGGTAATCGTATTCGTCGAGCACGGCCGGCACGTTGCCGCGCAGCAGGCGTGCGTACACCGGCCCCTTGTGCGCGGCGATGGCCGGCACCATCTGTTCGATGTCCAGCGCGTCGCACGGATCGATCACGGTCATGTTCGGCATCGCGCGCATCAACGCCAGATCCTCGGCCGCCTGATGGCTCGGTCCGTAGCCGGTCGTGAGCCCCGGCAGTGCGCAGATCAGCTTCACGTCGAGATTGTCCTCGGCGATCGCCTGATGGATGAAGTCGTACGCGCGGCGCGTCGCGAACACCGCATAGGTCGTGACGAACGGCTGCGCCCCTTCGTGCGCGAATCCGGCGGCCGCCCCCATCAGCAGCTGCTCGGCCATCCCCATCTGGTAGTAACGCTCGGGAAATGCCTTCGCGAAGATGTGCAGGTCGGTGTACTTGCCGAGATCGGCCGTCATGCCGATCACGTTGGCGTTCGTGCGTGCGAGTTCGGTCAGCGCATGGCCGAACGGTGCGGAGCGGGTCGCCTGCCCTTCCGCGGCGATGGACGCGATCATCGCAGAAGTCTTCAGGCGCGGCTTGTTGTCGACGGTGCTCATGCGTGTCTCCCTGCTTCGAGTGCGTCGAGCGCGAGCTTCCACTCGTGCGCATCGACGCGAATGAAATGGCTCTTCTCGCGTGCTTCGAGGAACGGTACGCCGCGCCCCATCTTCGTGTCGCAGACGATGATGCGCGGCTGCGGCGCGTCATGTTCGCGTGCATGGTCGAACGCGCGCTTCACCGCATCGATGTCGTTTCCGTCCACGCGTTGCGTGTACCAGCCGAAGGCCTCGAGCTTGTCGACCAGCGGTTCGAACGCCATGATCTGTGTCGACGGGCCATCGGCCTGCTGGTTGTTCACGTCGACGATCGCGATCAGGTTGTCGAGCTTCCAGTGCGCGGCCGACATCAGCCCTTCCCAGATCGCGCCTTCGTCCAGTTCGCCGTCCGAGAACAGGGTATAGACGAATGCGTCCGAGCCTTTGCGCTTCAGACCGAGGCAACGACCGACCGCAATCGTCAGCCCCTGCCCGAGCGAGCCGCCGGACATCTCCATCCCCGGCGTGTAGCTCGCCATCCCGGACATCGGCAAACGGCTGTCGTCGCTGCCGTAGGTTTCGAGTTCGTCGGCCGGCAGGATGCCGGCTTCGAACAACGCGGAGTACAGCGCGATCGCATAGTGCCCGTTCGACAGCAGGAAGCGGTCGCGCCCTTCCCACTCGGGGTCGTCCGGGCGATAGCGCATCGCGCCGAAGTACGCGACGGCCAGCACGTCGGCGATGTCGAGCGCCTGGCCGACATAGCCCTGCCCCTGGACTTCGCCCATCAGCACGGCGTTCCTGCGGATGCGGTACGCGCGCTCGGCGAGCGTGACCGCTTCATGGATCGTTTCGGTATCCATCGATTACTCCAGTATTGGATCAGAAGGTATGCAGGTCGAATCAGCGGTTCACGGATCGCGGCACGAGGAACACCAGCAGCGCGCCGAACGTGATCGCGACGGAGATGAAGAGCAGCCCGGCGGTGGACCTGCCGGTCAGGTCGTTCAGCCAGCCGACGATCGCCGGGGAAAAGAACCCCGCGAGGTTCGCGAAGCAGTTGACCGCGGCGATGCCCGCGGCGGCCGACATCCCGCCGAGCAGCGCCGTCGGCAGCGACCAGAACTGCGACGACGACGCGAGAATGCCGGCCGACGCGATGCTCAGGCACACGATCGATGCGCCGACGCTGCCCAGCATCGGCAACGTCGCGAAGCCCGCCGCCGCGACCAGCATCGGCACCGCGAGATGGAAACGGCGCTCGCGGCGGCGGTCGGCGCTCATGCCGATCAGCGGCAATGCGACGATCGCGCACGCATACGGAATCGCGGTGAACAGCCCGACCCACAGCGGATCGGCGACACCGGCCTTGCGAATGATCGTGGGCAGCCAGAACGTCAGGCCGTACTGCCCGAGCACGACGCAGAAATAGATCGCGGCCATCAGCCAGAGCCGGCGATCGGCGACGAATGCGCGAATCGACAGGTGAGCGGTCGTGTGCGCGGCATCGGCCGATACGTTGCGCGCGAGCAAGGCTTTTTCGGCATCGGTCAGCCATTTCGCGCCGGCGATGCCGTCATCGAGATACAGCAGGATCGCGAAGCCCAGCACGAACGAAGGCAGCGCCTCGAGCAGGAACAGCCACTTCCAGCCGGCCATCGACATCGCGCCGTGCAGCGAATGCATGATCGCGCCCGACAGCGGCCCGCCGATGATCCCGGCGAGCGGAATCGCCATGAAGAACAGCGACAGCGCCTTCGCGCGACGCGCCGACGGGAACCAGTACGTGAGATACAGGATCACGCCCGGCGCGAAGCCCGCTTCGGCGACACCGAGCAGAAACCGCAGCGCGTAGAACGCGGTGGGCGACTTCACGAACACGAAGCTCGCGGATATCACGGCCCACGTCAGCATGATGCGCGCGAGCCAGCGGCGCGCCCCGACCCGATGCAGGATCAGGTTGCTCGGCACTTCGAACAGAAAGTAGCCAAGGAAAAAGATGCCTGCGCCCATCCCGTACACGGTCTCGCTGAACCGCAGGTCGTTGAGCATCTGCAGTTTCGCGAATCCGACGTTGACCCGGTCGAGATAGGCCCCGAAGTAGCACAACATCAGGAACGGGATTAGCCGGCGCGCGACCTTCGCATAGGTGGCCGCTTCGAACGTCCGTACATCGCCCTGTTGCAGCATCTCGCCGTGAACCGGCGGTGCGGGGTACTTTGCTCTCATGTTTGTCTCCTGCCACGGCCCCGGGTTGTCCCGGGTGCATGATGGGCGGCGCCACACGTATCGCGGCGCCGTTTTCAGTGGATCAGCATCCCGCCGTTGACGTCGAGCGTGATGCCCGTCAGATAGCTCGACAGGTCGCTCAGCAGGAACAGGCATGCATGGGCGACATCGTCGGCTTCGCCGAGGCGGCCGAGCGGAATGCCCTTGATGATGTCCGCGCGCATGTCGGGCGTCAGTTTGTCGCCGGTGATGTCGGTCTGGATCAGGCCCGGCGTGATCGAATTGATGCGGATGTGGTCACCGCCGAATTCACGCGCCATCGCCTTCGCGAGCCCCAGCACCCCGGCCTTCGCGGCGCTGTAGTGCGGCCCGCCGAAGATGCCGCCGCCGCGCTGCGCGGACACCGACGACATGCACACGATGCTGCCGCCGCGCTGCTCCTTCATCGCCGGCAGAACGGCTTGCGACATGTACAGCGTGCCGCGCAGGTTCACGTCGACGATCGCATCGAAGTCGCGCGCCGAGATATCCAGCGTGCGCACGGGTTGCGTGATGCCGGCGTTGTTGACGAGACCGTCGATGCGGCCATAGCGTTCCAGCGTCGCATGGGCTGCGGCCACGCATGCGTCGCGGTCGGTCACGTCGCAGGCCAGGCCGAGATGGTCGCGCCCGAGTTCGGCGGCTGCCGCCTCTGCGTCTTCCCGGCGAAGGTCGAGGATCGCCACGCGTGCGCCGTGGGCGGCCAGTGCCCGGGCGGTGGCCTTGCCGATACCGCGCGGCGACGCGGCGCCGGTCACGATGATGGTCTTCTGGGCGAGCAACATCGGTCGTCTCCTGTGTGTTGATGTGTGCATGGAGTGTCGGCTCCCCTGACACCCGCATCAACGCGGAAACGCTCAGCCATGGTTGAGAAAAATTCAGATGACGGCGCGCGGCCGGTGCTGCAGCGCAATATCCCGCGGCGCGGCCGAACGGCCCGGTCAACCCGTTTGCTGATGACCCGCGACTTCTCGCTCGATCCAGGCAAGGAAGCGCTTCACGCGCGGCAATTCAGCGTTCTGCCGCGGGTAAACGAGATGATGCGCGCCGACTTCGACCGCATGTTCCGAGCCGAACACCGGCACCAGCAGCCCTTCGCGGATCTTCACTGACGCGAGCATCAGGCTTTCGAGCGCGATGCCGAGGCCGAGCGCGGCGGTTTCGAGCGACATGTACGAACGGTCGAACGAAAAATCGAAGGTCTTCTGGGCCGCGAGCGGCACGCCGGTCCGGCCGAACCACTGCTTCCACTGGACCAGCGGCGTTTCGGAATAGATCAGCCGGTGCGCGAGCAGGTCTTCCGGCGCGTTCACCGGATGCCGCTCGAGATAGCGCGGCGACGCGAGCGGCGCGATGAACTCGCCGCGCACGGTCCGGACCTCGAGGTTGTCCCAGTTGCCGTAGCCGTGCCGGACGTCGATATCGTAGAAGCCGTTCGAGAACGACACGTTTTCGTAGGAGCACGCGAGGTTCAGCTGGATATCGCCGTTCGCCTCCTGAAACGACGACAGCCGCGGCAGCAGCCACATCAATCCGAAGCTCGGGCTCGAATGCACGCGCAGGATATCGACTTCGGTGCGGCTCGACGCGCGCTCGGTCGCGCGGCTGAGGTCGGCCAACGAGCCGGTGACGTCGGCCAAATAGCGTTCGCCGGTCGGCGTGAGGACGAGGCCGCGCCCCGAGCGCTGAAACAGCGGCTGACCGATCTGCGATTCGAGGTTGCTGAGCTGATGACTGACGGCGGACGCGGTCAGGCCGAGTTCTTCCGCCGCGCGGTTGACGCTTTTGGTCCGGGCGACGCTTTCGAACGCGATGATGGCCTTGAGCGGCGGGATACGCATGTTGGAATCTTGGGAAATTTGCAGAACGCCGGCAAAGCGATATCGCGCTCGGGCGATCATCCAGGCAAAGCCAGTCCAATATATTACGCGTCAATTCCAGGGCGCCGGCGGGCCTCCGTTCGCCGTAGACCAAAACAAAGTTGCCCTCGGTTGCGAGGAGCGCATCGCGCCCTCTTTCACTGCACAACCGCGCACGTCCTAACTCAGCCTCTGAAGTTTCTACGTGGAAACGGTCAAACTTCCGCGTCCACACGCATACCACGCGTCGATCGCTCTAGTTTGTAAATTCCCCGGTCTATCAATGCGTATCAGACGCTCGGTGCGATTCGCGATCGCAGTCGAACAACGCGCGTGCCCCAATCCGGTTCGATCGGCAAGCCAAAATCCGGATTCGCCGCGACGCCCGTCGGCGAACACTAAAAAACACTAAAAATCGCGACGCGAACAGATCCTCGGAAACATCAGCAGCTCACCCGCTCGACAACCCGTGCCAGCCGGCACTTCGACGAATTCCACCACCCCCCGCGAACCACCCCAACCTTCACAATTCATTTAACTTTCCGTGAGGACTTCGACACCGGCCGCTGACTACGATGGGCGCATGTTTTCAGGACCTGCCGCCAGGAGCCCATCATGCCCACCCGCAGACATCTGCTGTTCGCCGGCGCCACCGGCCTCGCCGTGCTCGCGACGCTGTCGTCCGTCGGCCGCCGCGCGCTGGTCGGCCGTGCGTTCGCCGCATCGCCGGCCACGCCGCAGACGGCCGCCCCTTTTGAAGTCACCCTCAGCGACGCCGAATGGCATCGCCGGCTCACGCCCGCCCAGTACTCGGTCCTGCGCGAAGCCGGCACCGAGCGGCCGTACACCAGCCCGCTGAACGACGAGCACCGGCAAGGCACGTTCGCGTGCGCCGGCTGCGCCCTCGCGCTGTTCTCGTCGGCCACCAAGTTCGACAGCCATACGGGCTGGCCAAGCTTCTGGAAGCCGCTCGACCACGCGGTCGCCACGAACACCGACGCATCGTTCGGGATGATCCGCACCGAAGTGCACTGCCGCCGCTGCGGCGGCCATCTCGGCCACGTGTTCGACGACGGCCCGCAACCGACCGGCCTGCGCTACTGCATGAACGGCCTCGCGCTCACCTTCCACCCCGCCGCCGCCTGATCCGGCCCCGAACTTCCGACCGACTGGAGAACGCACCATGCTGCTCATCGTCCTTGCCTACCTCGGCGGCGTGCTCACGATCCTGAGCCCGTGCATCCTGCCCGTGCTGCCGTTCGTGTTCGCGCGCGCCGACCAGCCGTTCGTCCGCAGCGGCCTGCCGCTGCTCGTCGGCATGGCGCTCACGTTCGCCGTCGTCGCGACGCTCGCGGCCGTCGGCGGCGGCTGGGTCGCGCAGGCCAACCAGGCCGGCCGCTGGGTCGCGATCGTGCTGCTCGCGATCTTCGGCCTGACCCTGCTGATGCCACGCCTCGCGGAACACCTGACCCGCCCGCTCGTCGCCGCCGGCAACCGGCTCACCGGCTTCGCGCAACGCGACGGCCGCCCGGCCGGCCCCGCGTCGTCGCTGCTGCTCGGCGTCGCGACCGGCCTGCTGTGGGCGCCGTGCGCGGGCCCGATCCTCGGGCTCGTGCTGACCGGCGCCGCGCTGCGCGGCGCCAGCGTCGGCACGACGCTGCTGCTGGTCGCGTATGCGGCCGGCGCGGCGACGTCGCTCGGCGTCGCGCTCGTGATCGGCGGCAAGGTCTTCGCCGCGATGAAACGCTCGCTCGGCGCCGGCGAATGGATCAAGCGCGGGATCGGCGTGGCGCTGCTGGCCGGCGTCGGCGCGATCGCGCTCGGCCTCGATACCGGTGCGCTCGCGCAGCTGTCGACCGTCACGACGGGCGGGCTCGAGACGAAGCTCGTCGACCGGCTCGGCGGGCGTTCGAATGGCACACCGGGCGCACCGGCGGCGATGGCCGCGACCGGCAACGCCGCCGACAACGCGAACGGCGGCGCGATGATGGCCGCGGCGGCCGATCGCACCCAGGCCAACGGCGGGGCGATCGCCGGCGGCGCGATGATGCGCGCGGTGGATACGACGCATGCGGCTGCCGCGCTGCCCGTCGAAGGCACGCTGCCGTCGCTCGACGGCGCGGTGCAGTGGCTCAACTCGTCGCCGCTGACGGCGGCCAGCCTGCGCGGCAAGGTCGTGCTGGTCGATTTCTGGACGTATTCGTGCATCAACTGCCTGCGCACGCTGCCGTACACGACCGCGTGGGCACGCAAGTACGCGCCGTACGGGCTCGTCGTGATCGGCGTGCACGCACCCGAGTTCGCGTTCGAGCGCGACATCGGCAACGTGAAGAAGGCCGTGCACGACCTCGGCATCGACTTCCCGGTCGCGATCGACAACCGCTTCACGATCTGGCGCGCGTTCAACAACGAATACTGGCCCGCGCACTACTTCGTCGACGCGCAGGGGCGCGTGCGCCGCCACCACTTCGGCGAAGGCGAATACGCGGAATCGGAGCGCGCGATCCAGTCGCTGCTCGCCGAGGCCGGCCATCCGGAAGCGCTGAACGTGCCGATCGGGCTCGCCGGTGCGCCCGCGAAGGGGGCGCTCGCCGCGGCCGACAGCGCGGACGTCCGCTCGCCCGAGACCTACGTCGGCTACGCGCGCGCCGAGGCCTTCATGTCGCCGGGCGGCGTGGTGCGCGACGCGGCGTACCACTACGCCGAGCCGGCCCGGCCCGATCTCAACGACTGGGGCCTCGCCGGCACGTGGCAGGTCGGCGCCGAGCGCGCGACGCTCGCGGCGCCGGCCGGCCGCATCGTCTACCGCTTCCATGCACGCGACCTGCACCTGGTGCTCGGCCCCGGCGGCGACGGCAAGCCGGTGCGCTTTCGCGTGACGCTCGACGGCGCGGCGCCCGGTGCCGCGCACGGCAGCGACGTCGATGCGCAAGGCTACGGCACGGTGACCGGGCAGCGCCTGTACCAGCTGGTCCGGCAGCCCGGCGCGATCGCCGACCGTACGTTCTCGATCGAGTTTCTCGATCCCGGCGTGAATGCGTATGCGTTCACGTTCGGCTGATCCCGGCAGGACGTGGCGCACCGGCGCCGCGTCCGAGCCACCCGCTTCCCATTCCGCCTTTCGAAGGAGCACACCGTGAACATCCCCTCTCCCCGCGGTCCCGCGCCGCAACGGCGCACGGCGATGCTGCGCCGCATCGGCGCGATCGCCGTCGCGGCCGCCGCCGTGTTCGGCTACCAGCGCATCGTCAATTCCGCCGAGCCGATGCGCACCGTGCCCGCCCCGACGCTCGACGAAACGCCCGGCGCATCGCACGACGAGACGGCCGTGCTCGCCGGCGGCTGCTTCTGGGGCGTGCAGGGCGTGTTCGAGCACGTGAAGGGCGTGAAGCAGGTCACGGCCGGCTATGCGGGCGGCGTGTCCGAAACCGCGCACTACGCGCTCGTCGGCTCGGGGCTGACCGGGCACGCGGAATCGGTTCGCATCGTCTACGACCCGACCCAGATCACGTACGGCAGGCTGCTGCAGGTGTTCTTCTCGGTCGCGCACGACCCGACCGAGCTCAACCGGCAGGGCCCCGACGAAGGGTCGCAGTACCGGTCGGCGATCTTCCCGACCACCGCGCAGCAACGCGCGGTCGCGACCGCCTACATCGCGCAGCTCGGCACCGCGCACGTGTTTCCGGCGCCCGTCGTCACGCGCGTCGAGGACTACAAGGGGTTCTACCCGGCCGAGGCGTATCACCAGAACTACCTCGAACTGCACCCCGACGCGCCGTACATCGCGTACAACGACATGCCGAAGATCACCGGGCTGAAGCAGCACTTCCCGGCGTTGTACCGCACCGACGCGGTACTGTGGCGCGATGCACGCTCGTGACCGGCAAGCAGCCGCGTGACGGGGTGACGGCGTGGTGCCTGCCGCACGCCCCGGGCCCGTACGGCCCCGCCGGCCAGGCGCGCGCCGCCTTCGACCCGGTTTGCGCTGCATCAACGACACCGCGGCCGCCGTGCCGGGGCAAACCCGCATCGCGTCCGCCGCGACCGGCAACTTCGCGTAGACTTCTTCAGATCCCCGCCGCGTCACGCGGCGCCCGGAATCCCTGTTCAGCCTGGAGACGTCACGCATGCGCGCAGTGCCCATTCCTGACAGCGGCACCCTTGTAGAACCCTCTTCCGGCGCGGCCGTGCGCGACCTGCGCCGCGTGCCGATTCATCCCGATCACTGGTACCCGCTCGCGTGGTCGCGCGAGCTGAAACGCGGCAAGACACTCGGCGTGCGCTTCGCCGGCGATCCGATCGTGCTCGTGCGCACCGAATCCGGCGCCGTGTATGCGCTCGAGGATCGTTGCGCGCACCGCCAGGTGCCGCTGCACGCGGGCGTCGTGAGCGGCGAGACGCTGCGCTGCTGCTATCACGGCTGGACCTACGCGTGCGACAGCGGCCGCTGCGTCGACGTGCCGTACCTCGGCCGCGAGCGCCTGCCCAACGGCGTGCGCGCGTATCCGTGCCGCGAAGCACACGGGCTGATCTTCGTGTTCCCGGGCGATGCGACGCTCGCCGACACCCGGCCGTTCCCCGCGCTCGAATCGGCGGACAATCGTGCATACAAGACGCGCCGCTTCGGCCGCGAGGTCAAGTGCCACTACTCGTTCATGCACGAGAACCTGATGGACATGAACCATCAGTTCCTGCATCGCAAGCAGATGGGGCAGATGCGCGCGCGCTCGGTAGGCCGGCGCCGCGGCGACGACTGGGTCGAAGTCGACTACACGTTCGCGCGGATGGAAGGCAAGCAGCCGGTGGGCGAAGCGCTCGTGTTCGGCGCCAGCAAGAAGCCGGCCGACCAGTCCGACAAGAGCGTGATGACGGTGCGCACCGGCTACCCGTACCAGACGCTGCAGATCCGCTCGAGCGAAGGCACGCTCGTGATGGACCTGTGGATCGTCTACGTGCCGCTCGACGCCGAGCAGCGCACCAACCGCACGTTCGGACTGCTGTCGATCCACAAGCCCGGCATCCCGTTCGCGCTCGATCTCGCGTGGCCGTTGCTCGTCTGGTTCACCGAGCGGATCTTCCGCGAGGATCGCTGGATCGTCGAGCGCGAGCAGGAAGCGCACGACGCCCAAGGCGCCGACTGGAACCACGAGGTGTTTCCGGTCATCAACGAGCTGCGCGACCTGCTGCGCCAGTGCGGCGCACGCACGGTGATCCCGATCCGCGACGCGCGCGACGGCGCGTGATGCGTGCGGCGCGTGACCTGAGAAGCGCGCGCCGTTACAACCGGAACGCGCCCGGCAGCAATGCGTGGGCCGTCGTGACTTCGACGGCCCCTTTCAGGTTGGCCAGGATCACTTCGATGTCGGGCGTGCCGATCTCGATGATCACCTGGCGGCACGCGCCGCACGGCGCGATCGGGCCGTCCGTGTCGCCCACGACCGCGAGCCGCGTGAAATCCCCCGGACGATAACCGGCGGCGATGGCCGAAAACATCGCCGTGCGTTCCGCACAATTGCAGAGTCCGTAAGACGCGTTCTCGACGTTGCAGCCGTGAAAGATCGTCCCGTCGCGCGCCTGCAGCGCCGCGCCGACCTTGAAGCGCGAATACGGCGCATACGCGCGTTCGCGCGCCGCCTTCGCCGCCTCGATCAGTTCGTTTCGTTCCATCTCGTCGTAGCCTCGATTGTGTGCGTGGAGGTATCGGCGCGGCCCAACCCCGACCGTCGCGATACGCCCGTGACGTGAAGTGGAGTGATCGCCTGTGCCCGTACCGGCGATCGATCAGCCGATCTGCTGATAAATGGTCGGCGGCGCGTCACCGGTTTCGCCCAGCACGTAGCTGCGCTGGATCGCGTCCACCGCGTGCGCGGCGGCGGCTGCGTCGCGGGCATGCACGTAGCCGAGCGGCTGGCCGGCCTCGACACGCTGCCCGATCTCCGCGAGCGCCGTCAGGCCGACACTGTAGTCGATCGCATCCGCCGCGCGCGTGCGGCCGCCGCCGAGCGCGACGACCGCCAGCCCGAGCGCGCGGCAATCGACCCGCTGCACCACGCCGCTCTCGCGCGACGGAACCGGCACGATCACCTGCGCCCGCGCCAGATGACGAGCAGGTGCGTCGATCAGGTCCGCAGGGCCGCCGAGCGCCGTGACCATCCTCGCGAAGCGTTCGGCTGCCGCACCCGTATCGAGTGCATGCTGCAACTTCGCGCGCGCTTCTGCGACGTCGCGTGCCAGCCCGCCGGTGACGAGCAGCTCAGCGGAAAGCGCCATCGTGACCTCATGCAGGCGCGCCGGACGCGACTTGCCCGTCAGGTAGTCGATCGCGCACACCACTTCGAGCGCATTGCCCGCGCACGGCGCGAGCGACTGGTTCATGTCGGTGAGGATCGCGGTCGTCTTCATGCCGGCGCCGTTGCCGACGTCGACGATGCTGCGCGCCAGCTCCGCCGATTTCTCGGCGGTCGGCATGAATGCGCCGGAGCCGACCTTGACGTCCATCACGAGCCCGTCGAGCCCGGCCGCGAGCTTCTTCGACAGGATCGACGCGGTGATCATCGCGACCGACTCGACGGTCGCCGTCACGTCGCGAATCGCATAGATGCGCATGTCGGCCGGCGCCAGCCGCGCGGTCTGCCCGATGATCGCGACGCCGACATCGCGCACCGTGCGGCGAAACGCGTCCGTATCGGGCTTCACGTTGTAGCCGGGAATCGCGCTCAACTTGTCGAGCGTGCCGCCGGTGTGGCCGAGCCCGCGCCCCGAGATCATCGGCACGTAGCCGCCGCACGCGGCCACCATCGGCCCGAGCATCAGCGACACGACATCGCCGACACCGCCGGTCGAATGCTTGTCGATCACCGGCCCGTCGAGATCCAGCGCGCGCCAGTCGAGCACGTCGCCTGAGTCGCGCTGCGCGAGCGTCAGCGCGACGCGCTCGTCGGTGCTCAGGTCGTTGAAATACACGGCCATCGCGAACGCGGCCACCTGGCCCTCGGTCACGCTGCCGTCGGTCACGCCGCGCACGAACGCAGCGATCCCGTCGCGATCGAGCGGCTGCCCGTCGCGCTTCCGGCGAATGAATTCCTGCGGTAAAAACATCGTTGCCTCTCCTCGATCGGTCGGTGGCCGCTGCGGGCTCAATGCAGGGAAAAGAACAGGCCGGCGATCGCGGCGCTCATCAGGTTCGACAGCGTCGCGGCCGTCAATGCACGCAGGCCGTGCCGCGCGACTTCCGAGCGGCGCTCGGGCGCGACCGCGCTGAAGCCGCCCGCGAGAATCGCGATCGACGAGAAGTTCGCGAAACCGCACAGCGCGAACGACACGATCGCGAGCGTCTTCGGGTCGAGCACCTGCAGGCCGGCGGCCGCGACGTGCTCGCCGCCCTTCAGGTACGGCGACAGGTCGCCATACGCGACGAACTCGTTGAAGATCAGCTTCTCGCCGATGAAGTTGCCGGCCAGCGCCGCGTCGTGCCACGGCACGCCGATGATCCACGCGAGCGGCGCGAACAGGTGGCCGATGATACCGACCAGCGTGATTTGCGGAAAGCCCGCGAACGCGGCCACGCCGCCGACGATCAGGTTCATCAGCGCGATGAGCCCCACGAACGCGATCAGCATCGCGCCGACGTTGATCGCGATCCGCAGCCCGACCGACGCGCCGGACGCCGCCGCCTCGATCACGTTGGCGGCCCGCTTGTCGTCGAAGTCGAGCCCGTCGACCACGACGCGGCTCGGCTCGACCGTCGGATACAGCAGCTTGCCGAACAGCAGCCCGCCCGGCACCGCCATGAACGACGCGGCGAGCAGGTATTCCATCCGCACGCCGAGGCCCGCGTAGCCGACCAGCACCGAGCCCGCGACCGACGCCATGCCGCTCGCCATCACCGTGAAGATCTCGGCGCTCGTCATGTTCCGCACGAACGGCTTCACGAGCGCGGGCATCTCGCTTTGCCCGAGAAAGATCGTCGCCACCGCCGAGCACGCCTCGATGCGGCTCACGCCGAGCACTTTCGCGAGCGCGGCGCCGAGGATCGCGACGATCCACTTCATCACGCCGATGTAGTACAGCACCGCGATCAGTGCGGTCACGAAGATGATCATCGGCAGCACGCGCAGGCCGAACACGAATCCGCCGTCGCCGAACAGCTGGAACATCCGGCTGTCGACGAGCCCGCCGAATACGAATGCGATGCCGTGATTGCCCATGTCGAGCACGCGATTGACGCCGTTCGCGGCGCCCGCCAGCACCGCACGGCCCACCGGCACGAACAGCACCAGCGCGCCGATCGCCAGCTGCGTGCACAGCGCGGCGATCAGGGTCCGGCCGCTCACCGCGCGCCGGTTGTTCGACAGCAGATAGGCAACCAGCAGCAGGAACAGCATACCCAGGAGACTGCGCAGAATATCCACCTCGTACTCCTTGCTCTCAATGTTGTTGGACTGTTCGGCGGGGGCCCGGCACGCCTGCGCAACGCCGTCGGTGGATATTACTCGCCGGTATGCACGTCGACAACGCAAACAAAATGGTCGCATTTGCGCCACGTCGCGTGTTGTGTCGACTTGCTCAGTTGTTCTACGTACCTGGGGATCGGAAAGACGAGACCGCGCCCAATTCATCCCAAATATTGAGAGAATCGGCGGGATGCGGAGAGAAAGCCGGCCCGGTGCCGGCATGACTGGGAAAGCACATTCAAACATGCACGGGGCGTGCCGTTCCAACCGGCACGCCCCGCGCGATACAAACCGTTCAACCGGCGCGCTCGACCGGATGCGGTTCGCGCAACCGGTTCGCGATCCGAGCGGCCTCGTAGTAACTGGCCGCTGGCGGGCGCTTCAGATAGCGGCCCGCGCCGCGCACGGCGCGCAGATCGCCGTCGGCCCACGCGAGTGCGCCGCGCGTGAGCGTATGCGTTGCGACGCCCTGCACCGTCATCCCCTCGAACACGTTGAAGTCGACCTGCTGATGATGGGTCTTCACCGAGATCGTCTTGGTCGCGGTCGGGTCCCACACGACGAGATCGGCATCGGCGCCCACCTGCACGGCGCCCTTGCGCGGATACAGGTTGAAGATCTGCGCGGCGTTCGTCGACGTGATCCGCACGAACTCGTTCGGCGTGATACGGCCGTGATTCACGCCGTGATGCCACAGCACCGACATGCGATCCTCGACACCGCCACAGCCGTTCGGGATCTTCGTGAAATCCTCGCGACCCATCGCCTTCTGCGATGCGCAGAACACGCAGTGGTCGGTCGCCGTCGTATGCAGCTGCCCCGCCTGCAGCCCGCGCCACAGCGCCTCGCGATGCTCGGCCGAGCGGAACGGCGGGCTCATCACGTGCGCGGCCGCACGCGTCCAGTCCGGATCGCGATAGACGGCCTCGTCGATCACCAGGTGCCCCGGCAGCACCTCGCCGAACACGCGCAGCCCTTCGCTGCGCGCTTTGGTGATCGCATCGACCGCGTCCTTCGCGGACACATGCACGATATACACCGGCACGCCGAGCACCTGCGCAATGCGGATCGCACGGTTCGCGGCCTCACCCTCGACCTCCGGCGGCCGCGACAGCGGATGCGCCTCCGGCCCCGTCATCCCGCGTGCGAGCAGCGCCTTCTGCAACTGGAACACCAGCTCGCCGTTCTCCGCGTGCACGGTCGGCAACGCACCGAGTTCGAGCGCACGCGAGAAGCTGTTCACGAGCACCTCGTCGTCGGCCATGATCGCGTTCTTGTACGCCATGAAGTGCTTGAAGCTCGACACGCCGTGTTCGCGCACGAGCGTGCCCATGTCGCGGTGCACGCTCTCGTCCCACCACGTCACGGCCACGTGGAAGCCGTAATCGGCCGCCGCCTTCTCGGCCCAGCCGCGCCACGCGTGGAACGCATCCATCAGCGGCTGCTTCGGGCTCGGAATCACGAAGTCGATGATGCTCGTCGTGCCGCCCGCGAGCCCGGCGGCCGTGCCCGAGTAGAAATCGTCGCTCGCGGTCGTACCCATGAACGGCAGTTCCATGTGCGTATGCGGATCGATGCCGCCCGGCATCACGTACTGGCCGTGCGCATCGACGACGGTCGCGCCGGCCGGCGCGTCGATCTGCTCGGCGATCTGCAGGATCGTGCCGCCGTCCTCCGGGGCTGCGCAGAGCACGTCCGCGCGATAGGAGCGGTCCGCATCGACCACGGTGCCGCCACGAATCAGGATTGCCATGGGGTTGCCTCCTCGTTGACTGTCGGGTGCCGCATCAAGCGCGCGCGATCTGCGCGTGCTGTCCGGCGCGCCACTTCATCCAGGTGCCGTACACGCATGACGCCAGCACGAGGCCGACGAACCACGCGTACGTGTAAAGCGTGTTGAAGAATGCCGGCACGTTCGGAAACGACGCCGGAAACGCCGTATGCAGGAAGCCGGGCAGGTTCGGCAGCACGCCGACCGCGAGCGCGGCCAGCGCGGCCGGGTTCCAGCCGCGCGCGTAGCTGAAGCCACCGCGCTCGTCGAACAGCGCACGCGTGTCGAGCCGCGTGCCGCGAATCAGGAAGTAGTCGACCATCAGGATCCCCGCCACCGGCCCGAGCAGCGCCGAATAGCCGACGAGCCAGGTGAAGATGTAGCCGTCCGTCGTCGCGAGGATCTTCCACGGCATCATCACGATCGCGATCGTCGCGGTGATCATCCCGCCGGTGCGGTACGAGATCGCCTTCGGCCACAGGCTCGAGAAGTCGTAGGCCGGGCCGACGAGATTCGCGGCGAGGTTGCAGCACATCGTGTCGAGCGTGAGGATCACGAGCGCGATGCCCACGCCGATGCCCGTCATCCGGCTCGTCAGGTCGATCGGATCCCAGATCGCGTTGCCGTAGATCACGACGGTCGCCGACGTCACGACGACCGACACCACCGACAGTAGCGCCATCGGCAACGGCAGCCCGATCGACTGCCCGATCATCTGGTCGCGCTGCGAATGCGCGAAGCGCGTGAAGTCGGGGATGTTCAGCGCGAGCGTCGCCCAGAAGCCGACCATCGCGGTCAGCCCCGGCCAGAACGTCGCCCAGAACAGCCCGGACTTCTTGCCGCCCGCCGCGAACTGCGACGGCGCCGACAGCATCGTGCCGAAGCCGCCCGCCTTCGACGTCGCCCACCACACGAGCGCCACGCACATCACGACCTTGATCGGCGCGGACCAGCTCTCGAGCCAGCGGATCGAATCGGTGCCGTGCCAGATGAAGTAGAGCTGCAGCGCCCAGAACACGAGGAAGCACGCGAGCTGCCCGAACCCGATGCCGATGACGGGCAGCGCCGCACCGTGCAGCGCGTTGCCGGTCAGGATGTTCAGCAGCGTATAGATCGCACTGCCGCCGAGCCAGGTCTGGATCCCGTACCAGCCGCACGCGACGATCGCCCGCAACAGCGCCGGCAGCTTCGCGCCCTGCGTGCCGAACGACGCGCGCACGAGCACCGCGTACGGAATCCCGTGCTTCGCGCCCGCATGGCCGATCAGCAGCATCGGCACGAGCACGATCAGGTTGCCGAGCAGCACGGTCATCACCGCCTGCCACGGCGACATGCCTTCCTGGATCAACCCGGCCGCCAGCATGTACGACGCGATGTTCATCACCATCCCGACCCACAGCGCCGCGAAGTGATACCACTTCCACGTGCGCTGCGCCGGCGTCGTCGGCGCGAGGTCGTCGTTGTACAGGCTGCCGCCCTGCGCCGCGGCGCTGTCGGGATCGGCGGGATTCGCTGCGTGATTCATCGAACGCACTCCACTAAAACGTCAGCGCCGGCATCAACCGATGCCGGCCCGGGTGGAACGAAAGGCGACGATGCAGGATGACCTGCGTCGCCGGACGCCGTCAAGCAGCCTTCTTCGCGTGCTTCTCGGGTGCCGACGCGCCTGCACTCGCCCCCGCGTCCGCGCTTGCCGGATTGTTCGGATGCGTGGTCCAGTTCGCGTAGTCACCCGAATCGACACGCTCCATCGTGATGCATTGCTCGACCGGACACACATGCATGCAAAGATTGCACCCGACGCATTCCGAATCGACCACTTCGAAGTGGCGCACGCCGTCCTTCGTCGCGGTGATCGCCTGGTGCGACGTGTCTTCGCACGCGATATGGCACAGCCCGCACTGGATGCAGCGGTCCTGGTCGATGCGCGCCTTGATGTCGTACTTCAGGTTCAGGTATTTCCAGTCGGTCACGTTCGGCACCGCGCGGCCGCGGATGTCGTCGAGCGTCGCGTAGCCCTTCTCGTCCATCCAGTTCGACAATCCGTCGGCCAGGTCCGATACGATCCGGAATCCGTAATGCATCGCGGCGGTGCACACCTGCACGCTGCCGGCGCCGAGCACCATGAACTCCGCCGCGTCGCGCCATGACGAGATGCCGCCGATGCCCGAGATCGGCAGGTTCGGCGTTTCCGGGTCGCGCGCGATCTCCGCGACCATGTTCAATGCGATCGGCTTGACCGCCGGGCCGCAATAGCCGCCGTGCGTGCCCTTGCCGTCGACCGTCGGCATCGGCGCCATGTGGTCGAGATCGACCGCGACGATCGAGTTGATCGTGTTGATCAGCGACACGCCGTCCGCGCCGCCCTTGTACGCGGCACGCGAGCCCATCCGGATGTCGCTGATGTTCGGCGTGAGCTTCACGAGGCACGGCAGCTTCGTGCCTTCCTTCACCCAGCGCGTGACCATCTCCACATATTCGGGAACCTGCCCGACCGCCGCGCCCATCCCGCGCTCGCTCATCCCGTGCGGGCAACCGAAGTTCAGCTCGACCGCGTCGGCGCCCGTGTCCTCGACGAGCGGCAGGATCCATTTCCAGTCGCGCTCGTTGCACGGCACCATCAGCGACACGATCAGCGCGCGGTCCGGCCAGTCGCGCTTCACCTGCGCGATCTCTCTCAGGTTCACGTCGAGCGGACGGTCGGTGATCAGCTCGATGTTGTTCAGCCCCGCGATGCGCTGGCCGTTCCACTGCACCGCGCCATAGCGCGAACTGACGTTGACGACGTGCGGATCGAGCCCGAGCGTCTTCCACACGACGCCGCCCCAGCCCGCCTCGAACGCGCGGTTCACGTTGTAGGCCTTGTCGGTCGGCGGCGCGGACGCCAGCCAGAAGGGGTTCGGCGAAGTGATGCCCGCGATGGTGCAGCGAAGGTCGGCCATGGTCGGCTCCGTGAGAGTGGGGTCGTGTTGGTTGTGCTCGTGGTGGGTGACGCGCGTGGTGCGCTCACGCGGCCTTCGCGTCGCGCTGCGCGAGCGTGGCGTCGATCGATGCGGCCGCGCGCTTGCCGTCCTGCACGGCCTGCACCGTGAGGTCGACGCCGCCCGTCGCGGCGCAGTCGCCGCCGGCCCACACGTCGGGCCATGCGGTGCGCCCGTCGGCGTCCACCGCGATGCGCGCGCCGTCCGCCGTCAGCAGCGCGGCGTCGATGGCGTCCGGCACCAGCGTCTGGCCGATCGCCTTCAGCACCATGTCCGCCTCGACGGCGAAGCGCTCGCCTGATGCCGCCTCGAACTCGACACCCGTCACCTGCCCGTTCGCGCCCGCCATCCGCACCGGCTTCGCGTGCGTGACGAGCGTGACGCCGCTCTTCTGCGCAAACTCGCGCTCGGCCCACGTCGCACTCATCGCATCCACGCCGCGCCGGTACACCATCGTCACGCGCTCGGCACCGAGCTTGCGGCTCTGCACCGCCGCATCGATGGCCGTATTGCCGCCGCCGATCACGACCACGCGCCGCCCGACCGGCACGTTCTCCAGCGCATCGGCCTGCCGCACCTGCGCGATGAAATCGACCGCGTTCATCACGCCGTTCAGTTGCTCGCCGTCGATCGACAGCGCACGCACGTCGCCGAGGCCCATCGCGAGAAACACCGCGTCGTGCTGCTCGCGCAGCGCGTCGAGCGTGATGTCGCGGCCCAGCGCGACGCCGGTTTGCAACGTGATGCCGCCCACCGACAGCAGCCACTCGACTTCACGCTGCGCGAAATCGTCGACGGTCTTGTATGCGGCGATCCCGTATTCGTTGAGGCCGCCGGCCTTCGGGCGCGCGTCGAACAGCGTGACGCGGTGCCCGGCGAGCGCGAGCCGGTGCGCGCATGCGAGCCCGGCCGGCCCCGCGCCGACCACCGCGACCTGGCGGCCCGTGTCCGGCGCGCGCGTGAAACGCACGGCGCCGGTCTCCATCGCCCAATCGGTTGCATGCCGCTGCAGCGCGCCGATCGCGACGGGCTGCGCATCCTGATGGTTGCGCACGCACGCGCCTTCGCACAGGATCTCGGTCGGACACACGCGGGCACACATCCCGCCGAGCGGATTCGCCGACAGGATGTCGGTCGCGGCGCCCTTCAGGTTGCCGTTGCCGATCTTGCGGATGAAGCTCGGGATGTCGATCTGCGTCGGGCAGGCCTGCACGCACGGCGCGTCGTAGCAGTAGTGGCAGCGGCTGGCGGCGGCCGCCGCGGCCGTCGGATCGAGCAGCGGCGCGATGTCGGCGAATTCGCACGAGAGTTGCGTGGACGACAGGCGATGCGCGGCGATATCGCCGGTTGGCTGGGTGGTCATACGCGTTCCTTCGACTGGGTGGAGACAAAGCCGCCCCCGCCGGCTGCGCATGCACAGTCGGGGCGGTCGTTGTTAGGCATGCTACGGTCAGGCTGCCAGGCGTCGAGCAACCTGCCGGCAGCTACGGTCGCGGCGTCATGAAGCCGGCTCGCATGCGCGCGACAGCATCGCGTGCAGCAGCACGTTCGCGCCGGCCTCGATCCATGCGGGCGTCGCGTCCTCGATCTCGTTGTGGCTGATGCCGTCGACACACGGCACGAACACCATCGACGTCGGCGCGACCTGCGCGAGGTAGCACGCGTCGTGGCCGGCACCGGACACGATGTCGCGATGCGAGAAGCCGAAGCGGTCGGCCGCGCTGCGCACCGCTTCCACACAGGCCGCGTCGAACGCGACCGGCTTGTAATAGAAGATCTGCTCGAGCTGCGTCTCGAGCCCGATCTCGCCCGCGATGCGCGCCATGCCGTCGCGCAACGCAGCATCCATCTTCGCGAGCACCGCGTCGTCCGGATGACGGAAATCGACGGTGAAGAACACGCGGCCCGGAATCACGTTGCGCGAGTTCGGGTAGACCTGCATCATGCCGACCGTCGCGCAGCCGAACGGCGCATGATCGAGGCCGATCCGGTTGACGAGATCGACCACGCGCGACGCGCCGAGCAGCGCATCGCGGCGGCGCGGCATCGGCGTCGGCCCCGCGTGCGCTTCCTGGCCGGTGAACGTGATCTCGTACCAGCGCTGCCCCTGCGCGTCGGTCACGACGCCGATCGTCTTGCATTCCGCTTCGAGAATCGGCCCCTGCTCGATATGCAGTTCGAACGCCGCGTGCAGCTTGCGTCCGCCGCACGGCACGTCGCCCGCGTAGCCGATCCGCGCCAGCTCCTCGCCGATCGTCTTGCCGTCCACGTCCTTGCGCGACAGCCCGTATTCGAGCGAAAACACTCCCGCGAACACGCCCGACGCAACCATCGCCGGCGCGAAGCGCGAGCCTTCCTCGTTGGTCCAGATCACGACCTCGACCGGATGCTCGGTCTCGATGCCGTGATCGTTGAGACTGCGAATCACCTCGAGGCCACCGAGCACGCCGTAGATGCCGTCGAAGCGGCCGCCGGTCGGCTGCGAATCCGCGTGCGAGCCCGTGACGACCGGCGCCGCATCGGCCACGCGGCCCGCGCGGCGCATGAACACGTTACCCATCGTATCGACCGTCACCGTGCAGCCGGCGGCCTTCGCCCAACTGACGATCAGGTCGCGCCCGGCCTTGTCGAGATCGGTCAGCGCGAGGCGGCACACGCCGCCCTTCGGCGTCGCGCCGATCTTCGCGACTTCCATCAGGCTGTCCCACAACCGCTTGCCGTCGACCTTGATCGACGTGTCGAAAGCTGCCCGCTTCACTGTTTCCGATACCGCGTTCATTCGTATCGCTCCTGTGGGGTCGGTGATGTCGTCAGCCTGGTCTGTGCCGGTGCGTGTCATGCCTGTTTCGGGGCAACGCCGCCCAAGCGCGGTGCATGCCCTGGTCGTTCGCGAAGATCGTCCGACGAATCGGGCCGAGAGGTTTCCGCTGCTCGTCGAATCCTGTCCGATTGGACAGGTTTTAGACGATCAAAATGACCAAATCAATCTCTTTCTTGCGTGAATGAATGGAGCGAGAAACGTGCCATCGCAACGCAGCATGGCGATGACTGCGCGAGATCGGCACGCGTGCGTTCGATGCGAATCAGCGGCTAGAATGAAGCCCAACGCGGCATGCCCGCCGCGCGAGGGCAACGATGAGACATGACCAGGCGGCAACCGCAGCCACCGACAGCGACGAAACGCCCGCGCCTTTGCGGCGACGCAAGGCGCACATCCGCGAGTCCAACGAAGCGCATCTGCTCGCCTGCGCGGAGGCCGTGTTCGCGGAACGTGGGCTCGACGGCGCGAGTACCGCGATGATCGCGGAGCGTGCCGGCCTGCCGAAAGCCAACCTGCATTACTACTTCCCGACGAAGCTTGCGCTGTACCGCCGCGTGCTCGACGACCTGTTCGAGGACTGGCATCGCGCAGCCGGTTCGTTCGAGGCCGACGACGATCCCGTCGAAGCGATCGGTGCCTACGTGCGCGCGAAGATGGCGCTGTCGCGGCGGCGCCCGCTCGGCTCGAAGGTCTGGGCCAACGAGATCATCCACGGTGCGGAGCACATGCAGGACATCCTGTCGGAACGCGTGAAGCCGTGGTTCGATACGCGCGTGAAGGTCATCGACGGCTGGATCGCGCGCGGGCTGCTCGCGCCGATCGACGCGCATGCGCTGATGTACCTGATCTGGTCAACCACGCAGCACTACGCGGATTTCGACGCGCAGATCCGCGCGCTGAGCGGCAAGCGCACGTTCACGCAGAAGGCGTACGACGAGAAGACCGAGCAGGTCGTGCAGCTCGTGATTCGCGCATGCGGGGCGGTGTCGCCGCACGCGAAGACGTAGCGCGGCAACGCGATCCGCCAAAAACAAAACGGGTATCGCACAGGTGTTTCCCGTGCGATACCCGTCGGACGCGCCGCCGCATGCGGACTACGCGTGATGCACTGCGTGATCCGCTGCGTTACGCGTTACACGATGCGTTCGATCGCGATCGCCGTCGCCTCGCCGCCACCGATGCACAACGACGCCACGCCACGCTTCATGCCATACGTTTCCAGCGCGGCCAGCAGCGTCACCATCACGCGCGCGCCCGATGCGCCGATCGGATGGCCGAGCGCACACGCACCGCCGTGCACGTTGACCTTGTCGTGCGGCAGGTCGAGATCGCGCATCGCAGCCATCGCGACCACCGCGAATGCCTCGTTGATCTCGAACAGGTCGACGTCGCGCAGGTTCCAGCTGGTCTTCTCCGACAGCTTGCGCAGCGCGCCGATCGGCGCGGTCGCGAACAGGCCCGGCTTGTCCGCGTAGGTCGAATGCCCGACGATCACGGCCTTCGGCGTGAGGCCCAGGCGCTCGGCTTCCGAGCGGCGCATCATCACGAGCGCGGCCGCGCCGTCCGAGATCGACGACGCATTCGCGGCCGTCACCGTGCCGCCGTCGCGGAACGCAGCCTTCAGCGTCGGGATCTTGTCGAGCTTCGCCTTGCCCGGCTGTTCGTCGATCGACACGACCGTTTCGGTCTTGCCGGCCTTCACGGTCACCGGCGCGATCTCCGACACGAAGTGCCCGTCGGCGATCGCCCGTTGCGCGCGCGTCAGCGATGCGATCGCGAACGCATCCTGCGCCTCGCGCGTGAACTGGTACGCCTGCGCGCAATCCTCCGCGAACGTGCCCATCAGGCGGCCTTTCTCGTACGCGTCCTCGAGCCCGTCGAGGAACATGTGGTCGAGCACCTGCCCGTGACCCATGCGCATCCCCGCGCGCGCCTTCGGTAGCAGGTACGGTGCATTCGTCATGCTCTCCATCCCGCCCGCGACGGCCCCCCCCGCCGAACCCGCCAGCAGCAGGTCGTGCGCGAACATCGCGGCCTTCATCCCCGAGCCG
The DNA here is from genome assembly GCF_030482505.1 of Burkholderia sp. AU45274. Lineage (NCBI taxonomy): Bacteria > Pseudomonadati > Pseudomonadota > Betaproteobacteria > Burkholderiales > Burkholderiaceae > Burkholderia > Burkholderia sp. AU45274. The sequence continues at coordinate 319,782 of NZ_JAUJQE010000008.1, forward strand.
CACATCTTGTTGACCGTGGTCGCGCCCGCCGCGAGCGGCAGCCCGGCCTTCAGCGCGGCCTGCCGCGCCGGCGCCTGGCCCTGGCCCGCCGGCAACACGCAGCCGAACACGATTTCATCGATGCGCTCGGCCGGCACGTTCGCGCGCTCCAGCGCCGCGCGAATCGCTACCGCGCCAAGGTCGCTCGCGCTGGCTGCCGCGAGGTCGCCCTGAAAACCACCCATCGGCGTACGCGCCGTGCCAACGATTACGATCGGATCCTGAGTCGTCATGATTCGCTTCCTCCAGTGTCAGCGCGGTGCCATGCGCAACGCGCCATCGAGACGGATGACTTCGCCGTTCAGCATCGTGTTTTCGGCGATGTGGCGCACCAGCGCCGCAAATTCGTCCGGGCGGCCAAGCCGCGGCGGGAACGGCACGCTCTTGCCGAGCGCGTCCTGCACGTCCTGCGGCATGCCGGCCATCATCGGCGTCGCGAAGATGCCCGGCGCGACCGTCACCACGCGAATGCCGAACCGCGCGAGCTCGCGCGCGATCGGCAGCGTCATGCCCACCACGCCGCTCTTCGACGCCGCATACGCGGCCTGCCCGATCTGCCCGTCGAACGCCGCGACCGACGCGGTGTTGACAATCACGCCGCGCTCGCCTTCCGCATTGGGCTCCTGCTTCGACATCGCGTCGGCGGCCAGCCGGATCATGTTGAACGTGCCGACCAGATTGATCGACACCGCGCGTGCGAAGCGGTCGAGCGAATGCGGGCCCTCGCGGCCCACCACCTTCTCGCCCGGCGCGACGCCCGCGCAGTTGACGAGCGCGTCGATGCGGCCGAACGCGTCACGCGCGGCGGCGACGGCCGCCTGCCCATCGGCTTCGCTCGTCACGTCCGTCTTCACGAAGCGCGCAGCCGCGCCAAGCTCGTGCGCGAGGCCCGCGCCGGCTTCTTCGTTGACGTCCAGCAGCACGGCCTTGCCGCCTTCCGCGACCACCATGCGCGCCACCGCGGCGCCGAGGCCGGAACCGGCGCCCGTGATCAGAAAAACGCGATCCTTGATATCCATTCGCAGTCCGTACAGGTTGTGTTCAGGGTTGAGCGGCCTTCTCGGCTTCCATCTTGCGCAACACGAAGCGCTGGATCTTGCCGCTCGGGGTTTTAGGCAGCGCGTCGACGAAGTCGATCGCGCGCGGATAGGCGTGAGCGGACAGCCGCCGCTTCACGTGCAGGCTCAGTTCCTCGGCCAGCGCCGGCGTGCCGTCGTAGTCTTTCGACAGCACGACGAACGCCTTGACGATCTCCGTGCGCTCCGCATCGGGCACGCCGATGACGGCGGCCTCGCTCACGGCCGGATGCTCGATCAGCGCGCTTTCCACGTCGAACGGGCCGATCCGGTAGCCGGACGACGTGATCACGTCGTCCGCGCGGCCGATGAAGCTCACGGTGCCGTCCGGCTCCAGCTCGACGTTGTCGCCGGTCCGGTAATAGCCGCCCGCGATCGCCGGCGTGTCCTGCTGCCAGTAGCCGTGGAACCACAGCAGCGGTGAGCGCGCGATGTCGATCGCGAGGTTGCCCGGCTCGCCGGGGCCGAGCTCGCGGCTCGCGTCGTCGAGTACCGCGACGCGGTAGCCGGGCATCGCAAAGCCGGCCGACCCGGCGTGGACCACATGCGCGAGGCCGTGGTGGTTGTTCACGACCATCCCGAGTTCGGTCTGGCCGTAGTGATCGTAGATCGGCGCGCCGAGCGCCGCGTCGAACCAGCGCACGACTTCCGGATTCAACGGTTCGCCCGCGCTGCTGACCACGCGCAGCTTGCCCTTCAGCCGCGCCGCCGCCTCCGTGCCGGCCGCCATCAGCATCCGGTAAGCCGTCGGCGAGCCGGCGAGGCTCGTGATCCCGAGCCGTTCGATCACGTCGTACGTGCTGTCGACCGTGAAACCGCCTTCGTAGAGTGTCGTCGCGTGGCCGAGCAGCAGCGGGCCCGTGATCGCGTAATAGAGGCCGTACGCCCAGCCCGGATCGGCGATGTTCCAGAACCGGTCGCCGGCACGCAGGTCCACCGCGTCGCGCATGTACGCGCCGAACGCGAGCAGCGCACGCAGCGGCACCGGCACGCCTTTCGGCAACCCCGTCGTACCCGACGTCGACATCATCATGAACAGGTCCGTGCCCTTGCGAAGCACCGGCTCGAACGCGTCCGACTGCGCATCGAGCGCCGCGCGGAAATCGATGTCGTGTTCCGGCAGCGCTTCGCCCGGCTCGCGCACCGTCGCAACGGCCGGGCAATCGGCGATCTCGTCGAGCTTTGCGCGATTCGCGACGTTGGTCACGACCAGGCGTGCGTCACTCATGCGCAACCGGTGCTCGATCGCTTTCGGGCCGAATGCGGTGAACAGCGGCTGGTAGACGGCGCCCGCGCGCCACGTGCCGAGGATCGTCGCGACGAGTTCGGGCGTGCGCGGCAACAGGCCCGCCACCACGTCGCCCGGCTTCACGCCCTGCGCGACCAGCAGGTTCGCGACACGTGCCGACAGCGCCTTCATCTGCGCAAACGTGTAGCGATGGTGCTGGCCGCCGGCGTCGATCCAGTCGAGCGCGATCGCGTCCGCCGAGGCGTGGCGGTCGCAGCATTCCACGCACGCGTTCAGGCCGCGCTCCAGGTCGCCGTGCAGTTGCTGCGCGGCGGTCTCGATACTGAACCGGGCCACGGCGTCGGCGTAGGCCGGCACCGCGCGGGCGGTAGCTCCATCAGACATGCGTGTCTCCTGTGCGTTATGGCCGCCGGCGAGCCAGGGGCGCGACGGGGATAGTTCGATAGTAGACAGCCCGTACATTGCAATCAATGACAAACCGAATCTAGAATCGTGATCGCTTTTGCCATGTCGGGAGGATGCAGGAAAATGGGGCCGCAGATGATTTCGCCGGATTTCGTCGACGACGCGCTCGCGTGCCTGCGCGGGCAACGCCTTCCGACGGAGGCCGTGCTGCGTGCCGCCGGCCTGCCGGCCGCCGTGCGCGAGCCCGTCACGCCGCAGCAGTACGGCAGGCTGTGGCTCGCGATCGCCGGTGCGCTCGACGACGAATTCTTCGGGCTCGCCGCGCGCCCGATGCGGCGCGGCAGCTTCACGCTGCTGTGCCATGCGGTGCTGCACGCCGGCACGCTCGACAAGGCGCTGCGGCGCGCGCTGCAGTTCCTGCGCGTGGTGCTGGACGAGCCGCATGGCGAGCTCATCGTGGCCGATGGGCAGGCGCAGATCGTGCTGACGCAGACGGGCGCGCCCTACCCGGCGTTCGCGTACCGGACGTTCTGGCTGATCCTGCTCGGCGTCGCGTGCTGGCTGATCGGCCGGCGCATCCCGCTGCAGCGCATCGACTTCGCGTGCCCGAGCCCCGGCCAGCGCAGCGACTATCACCAGTTCTTCGGCGTGCCCGTGCATTTCGACCGGCCCGACAGCCGGCTCGCTTTCAACGCCGCATACCTCGCGCTGCCGACGATCCGTTCCGAGCAGGCGCTGAAGACCTTCCTGCGCGGCGCGCCCGGCAACCTGCTCGTCCGCTACCGGCACGATACGGGCTGGGTCGCGAAGACGCGCGCGCAGTTGAAGGCGCTACCGGCCGCGGAGTGGCCCGACTTCGATACGCTGGCCATGCGCCTCGGCACGACGCCCGCGACGCTGCGGCGGCGTCTGCGCAGCGAAGGGCAAAGCTTCGCGGCAATCAAGGACGAGCTGCGCGGCGCGCTGGCCCAGTCGCTGCTGCGCGGGCATGCGCTCGGCGTCGCGGAGATCGCGGCCGAGCTCGGCTTCACCGAGCCGAGCGCGTTTCATCGCGCATTCCGGAAATGGACAGGCACGAGCCCGGGTGCGTTCCGGCGGGACGTGCATGCGGCGGAGGGGGAGCCGGGGGTCGCGAACGGATGATGCGGCGGGCAGTCGTCAACACCGAATGCCCGGCCGGCACGGAAACGCTCACGCGACGCCCTGCAGCGGCCGCGAGAACAGCTTGCACCCCGCGTAGTAGACGAGCGACGTCAGCGACAAACCGACGATCCACGACACGTCCGCGCCGCCGAGCCGGCTCGCCAGTTCTCCCGTATAGAGATCGGTCGCCATGAACGGCGCCTGCGCGACGATGCCGATGAAGTACGAGCCGACGGCGATCGTATTGAAGCGCCCGTAGATGCCGCCGTCCTGCCGGAAGAACGAGTCGACGTCGTACTCGCCGTGACACACGAGGTAATAGTCGACGAGGTTGATCGCGGTCCACGGCACGAGCACGTACAGCAGCAGCAGGATGAAGTTCGTGTAGCCGGCGAGGAAATTGTCCTGCCCGAACAGCGCGATCGCGAGCGCGATGCCGCACAGGACGATCGCGGTGATCGCCCGCGCCCGCGCCTTGCCCGACCACGATGGAAAGAGCGTCTGCAGCACGGTGATGGCCGACAGCGCGCCGCAATACAGTTCCATCGCATTGCTGGCCGCGATGCCGAACGACAGCACGACGATCACGAGCACGCTGATCCCTTGCGTGAGGCCCGTGAGGCCGCTCACGACATTGCCGTCGGGCGTCGCGAGCCCCACCAGGCAACCGAGCAGCATCGGGAAGAACGAGCCGAGCACGCAGCCCCAGTAACTCGACCAGAACGCCGTGCGCGGCCCGGTATCGGGCGGCAGGTAGCGCGAATAGTCCGACACGTAAGGCGCATAGGCGATCTGCCACAGCGCGGCGACCGACATCGCGCCCAGGAACCCTGACAGGTTCAGCGAATGCTTCGAGAACGTATCGGCGGGCAGTCCGTGCACGAAGATGATCCACACGAACGCCAGCACGAGCACGCTGCCCGAGCACCAGCTCAACAGCCGCGCATACGCGTGGATCAGCTTGTAGCCGTAGATCGATCCGAGCAGGCTGATCAGGCCGATCACCACCACGCCCGCATCGAGCGGAATGCCGGCGTTCAGGCTGTGCAGCGCCTGCCCGCCGAACACGCAGTTCGACGCGAAGAAGCCCACATACATCACGACCACCAGCCCGACCACGAGCAGCGCGCCGAACGACCCGAACTGCCCGCGGGTCTGGATCATCTGCGGCACGCCGAGCTGCGGCCCCTGCGCGGAATGCAGCGCCATGAACACCGCGCCGATCAGGCTGCCGACGAGCGTGGCGAGCGCCGCCCACCAGAACGGCTGCTTGAACACCGTGGTCGCGAGCGATCCGGTAACGATCGTCAGCATCATGATGTTCGACCCGAACCAGATCGTGAACAGATCCTTCGCGCTGCCGTGCCGCTCGGTCAGCGGAATCGGCTGGATGGTGCTTTCCTCGAGATGAGCAATGGACTCGCCCTGACTCATGTCGTCTCCTTGTTTCTGTTGTGATGTTCGTGGATTCGGGAGCTGAAGGGTGACCGGGAATACGTGGCCGGCTCAAAGCCGTTCGGACTTCGACGCGCGAGCCATACCATTTGCATTCCTTACCAATATGCAGTCAGCGGCACATCGCCCTATCGCGATCACCGCCCACGACACCCAGTCTTCACCCGGTCAGGTTGCCGCTCCGGTGGCCGCACGCAATTGGCTCGTCGCCGAACCGGATCCTGTGGTTTGGCGCGCTTGCGCCCGACGCTCATCGGGCGCAAGCGCGTCGCTCAATCCGTCAGCAGTCGATCCCGAGCACTTCGCGCGCGGTGGCATCCACGGCCTTGCGCATCGTGTCGACCAGTTCATCGATTTGCGCGTGATCGATCACCAGCGGCGGCGCAACGATCAGTCGGCCGTTCGTCGAACGCACGATCGCGCCGAGTTCGAACCCGACGGTCCGGCTGTGCCAGGTCAGGTCGGCCTCGTTCGCAAAGCGCTCGCGCGTCGCCTTGTTCTTCGCGAACTGGATCGCGCCGACCGCGCCCACACCCTGGATCTCGCCGACGAGCGGATGATTGCCGAACGCATCGCGCAGCGCCTTCTGCAGGTACGGCCCGGTATCCGTCTTGGTCCGCTCGACGAGGCCTTCGCGCTCGAGCACGTCGAGGTTGGCCAATGCGACGGCGGCCGCGACCGGGTGCCCCGAATAGGTCAGCCCGTGCGCGTAGACACCCCCCTTGTCGACCAGCGCCTCGCCGACGCGCCGGCTCATGATCAGCCCGCCCATCGGCACGTAGCCCGAGGTCAGGCCCTTGGCCATGCAGATCAGGTCCGGTTCGAAGCCGAAGTGACGGTGCGCGAACCACTCACCGGTACGGCCGAAACCGCCGATCACTTCATCCGCACAGAGCAGCACGTCGTACTGTCGGCAGATGCGCTCGATCTCCTGCCAGTAGCCGTCCGGCGGGAAGATCATCCCGCCCGCCCCTTGGAACGGCTCCGCGACGAACGCGGCCACGCGGTCCGCACCGATCTCCAGGATCTTGCGCTCGAGCGACAGCGCCGCCTGCTTGCCGAATGCCTCGGGGCTCAGGTCGCCGCCGTTCGCATACCAGTACGGTTCGTCCACGTGCGTGATGTTCGGAATCGGCAGGTCGCCCATTTCGTGCATGAACGCCATCCCGCCCAGCGACGCGCTGCCCACCGTCGACCCGTGATAGCCGTTCACGCGACCGATCAGCACCTTCTTCTCCGGCTTGCCCATCACGTCCCAGAATCGCCGCACGGTGCGAATCAGCACTTCATTCGATTCGGATCCCGAATTGGTATACACCACGTGACTGAAGCGATTGCCGAGCAGCGCGAACAGCCGCTCCGACAGTTCGATCACCGATGGGTGCGTCGTATGAAAGAACATGTTGTAGTAGGACAGTTCCTTCATCTGCCGCGCGGCGGCGTCGACCAGCTCCGGCCGCCCATAGCCGACGTTGGTGCACCACAGCCCGGACATGCCGTCCAGGTAGCGGTTGCCGTCGTTATCCCATAGATGGATACCTTCGCCGCGCACCATCACGCGCGCGCCTTCCTCGTTCAGCGCCTTCTGGTCGACGAATGCGTGCAGGTGATGCGCGGCGTCGCTGCGTTGATAGTCCTGTGTCGTACGATGCGGAAAGTTGGGCGCATTCATGGGCGAGTCTCCGGTTCGTTGTGTGGATGAAAAGCGTGGTCGTGTTGCGCGGCGCAACCGCATGCGGGCCGCCGCGTCGAATCAGTAACTGATCCAGGTTGTCTTGAGGCCCGTGTACTTGTCGATCGCATGCAGCGAAAGATCGCGGCCGAAGCCCGACTGGCGGAACCCGCCGAACGGCGTCTGCGCGCTCAGCGCATCGACGGTGTTGACGGACACCGTGCCGGCACGCAGCCGCCCAGCTACACGGTGCGCGCGCGACAGGCTGCCGGTCCAGAGCGACGCGGCCAGCCCATAAATCGAGTCGTTCGCGAGCCGGATGGCCTCGTCCTCGGTGTCGAACGCCATCACCGACAGCACCGGCCCGAAGATCTCCTCGCGCGCGATGGGGTCGTCGTGCTTCACGTCGATGAAGATCGTCGGCTCGATGAAGTAGCCCTTGCCGTCGACGCGCGGCGCGCCTCCGCCGATCGCGAGCGTCGCGCTATCGCGGCCGCGTGCGATCCACTCGCGCACGCGCCGATGCTGCTGCTCGTCGACGATGGCCCCCATCCCGCTCGCCGGATCAAGCGGATCGCCCGGCATGAACGCGGCGGCATGCGCAATCAGCCGGTCGACGAACGCATCGTGAATCGAACGCTGGACCAGCAGCCGCGAGTTGGCGGAACACACCTCGCCCTGGTTGAAGAAGATGCCGAAGCAAGCCTTGCGTGCGGCCAGGTCGAGATCGTCCGTATCGTCGAAGACCAGGTTCGGGCTCTTGCCGCCGCACTCGAGCCACACCTGCTTCATGTTCGACTGCGCGGCGTACTCGAGGAATTTCTTGCCGACGGCCGTCGATCCGGTGAAGGCGAGCACGTCCACGTCGGGATGCAGCCCGAGCGCACGCCCTGCGGTCTCGCCGTAGCCCGGCACGACGTTCAGCACGCCCGGCGGCAGGCCGGCCTCGAGCGCCAGTTCCGCGAGACGCAATGCGGACAGCGGCGATTGCTCCGCCGGCTTCAGCACGACACTGTTGCCGGCCGCCAGCGCGGGCGCGACCTTCCACGCGACCATGTCGAGCGGAAAATTCCACGGCACCACGGCACCGACCACGCCCAACGGTTCGCGCGTGACGACCGCGAGGTTGCCGGGGTCCGTCGACGCGACTTCGCCATGCAGCTTGTCGACGGCTTCGCCGTACCAGCTGAACAGGCCGCCCGCGGCCGGCACGTCGATGCTGAACGCGTCCGCCACGCGCTTGCCCATGTTGAGCGAGTCGAGCAGCGCGAGCTCCGCGCCGTGCGCTGCGATGAGCTCGCCCAGCCGGCACAGCACGCGCTTGCGCTCGGCCGGCGCGCAACTTGACCAGACGCCGGATTCGAACGCGTGACGCGCGGCGCGCACGGCGTCGTCGACGTCCGGTGCATCGCACGACGCGACTTCCGCGATGACGGCCTCCGTCGCCGGATTGATCGCGGTGAACGTCCGACCGCTTCGAGCCGGCACGCCGCGCCCGCCGATTTGCGCGAGTGTTCTCGGCACCACTTGCGCCGCGAGGCGTCTCCAGTTCGCGTGCTGATGAGTTTCTGCTGAAGTTGGGTTCATTCAAGACTCCGTTTTGACGACCAGGCGTTTGTGCGTTGTTCTGCGCCTGAACTCGACCCGACGAAAGACGCCAGCGGGCACGACCGATGCCCATGACCGCCGCGCATCGCCGCAGTCGTCCGGTTGGCAAACTGTCGGTCGTCAAAAAGAGATTTGAAAGAACAGTTTTTCTTCTCATTGAAGAGGTTATTTCTATTCATTCCGCGGTCGTGCAGTGGGTTTTCCTGCCACGTCGCGATCCCGGTGCCGTTTGTTTGTGTGCGATCGCGTCGGCTTTCCGATGAGATTCGACGTGTCATCCGCAGCGACACCTGGCCGGTACGACGTTGCACCCCGCCCAGTCCAACCACATACTGGTCGGCCAGTGGGAACAAGGATGCTGACGATGGTGAATGTCGATCATGGCGCCGCTTCGATCTTCGGCGTGATAGGAACGGCCGTGTCTTTGCTGGCGGCGATTCCGTATGCGCTCGCCATCTACCGGCGCACGATTCGCCCGCATCTGTTCACCTGGCTCGTGTGGTCGGTCGTCACGGCGATCGCGGCGGCCGGCCAGTTCGTCGCGGGTGCCGGGCCGTCCGCGTGGTGCACGGCAGCCATTGCCGTTACCTGCTTCCTAACGCTGGTGGCAAGCATCTTTCGGGGAGAACGCGGCTGGACACGCGTCGACTGGTTTTTCCTGGTCGCGGCCCTGTCGGCCATTCCGCTGTGGATGCTGACCAACGACCCGACGCTCTCGATCTGTCTGGTCACGCTGATCGAGCTGGCCGGCCTCGGCCCGACCGTCCGCAAGACGATCTGCGATCCGTGGAGCGAGAGCCTCACGTATTTCGCGCTGTGCGTGCTCAAGTACGCGCTGGCGTTGCTGGCGTTGAGCACGTGGAGCGTCGCGGTCGCGTTCTATCCGGCCGTCAACGTCATCGCGTCGATCGGCATCTGCGTGGTGATGCTCGTCCGGCGCCAATCGCTGTCGAACGCGCGGTAGACGGTATCCGGCGGTGCGGTATGTTCGTTGCTGCTGTTGCTCGCCGGTATGAGCTGAACCACAGACCTTCAGAGACGATGCGAGGCCCTGAAATGGATGCAATCCGTACAACTATCGAACCCAGCGAAGCCGCGCTTCGTGTCGCGATGCTGGCCAACGATGTCGAAGCGCTCGATGCGTTGCTGGACGACGACCTGGTGTTCACCGTTCCGACCGGCCAGGTCATCTCGAAGGAGGACGACCTGGCCGCGCATCGCGCGAAGCTGCTGCGCCTCGACAGGCTCGATGTGCAGGAAACACGCGCATGCGCGATCGGCGAGATGATCCTGACCACGACGAAGGCGAGACTCGCCGGCCATTTCGACGGCACGGCGTTCGACGGCATGTTTGCCTATACTCGGCTCTGGCGCCGATCATCCGCCGGCTGGCGCGTCGTCGCCGGGCATGCATCGCAGGTCGCGTAGCTGCGTCGTGCGCGACGTTCCTTCGAGTCGGCAAGCCCCGCGAATCCGGCGTTGAGTTGAGTCGATGCGAGCCGGGCGATACCCCGACGAAGGTGTCGACCATCACAGGAGACGAGATGCACCAAGCATTCACCGTACGCGCTGCCCGTACCGCGGACGCGGACGCACTCACGCGGCTGGCTCGCATTTCGAAGGCACACTGGGGCTATCCGCAGGACTGGCTGGACTTGTGGCAGAGCGATCTCACGATTGCGCCGGAGACGATCGACGGGTCGATCGGATACGTTGCGGAGTCCGGCGCGGCAATCATCGGGTTCTGGGTCCGGGCGTCATCGGAATCGGATCGCCCGACGCCCGGATGGCTGTTCGTCCATCCCGACCACATGGGCCGCGGTGTCGCCCGGGCACTGTGGGAAGAGGTCCGCAGGGAAAGCGTCGCGAGAGGGATCAGGAGCTTCGTGATCGAAGCGGACCCCAATGCGCTTCCGTTCTATCTGGCGCTCGGCGCCGAAAAAATCGGCGAAAAGGAATCGAGCGTCGTCCCGGGCAGGTACTTCCCGATCGTGAGGATCACGATCTGATTGCAACGTGCGTCGGCACCGCCGCCAGACGCACCCGGTATCGCCCTTCTCACGCTGACTGCAACGTCATCGTGCGGCGGTCCTCGAGCTTGAACTCGCCGACCGTCTGCGCGAGCCTGGCGGCCTGCTCGCGCAGCAACGTCGCGGCCGCCGCGGACTGCTCGACGAGCGCCGCGTTCTGCTGCGTCGCATTGTCGAGATGCGACACCGCCTGATTCACCTGCTCGATCCCCGTGCTCTGCTCCTTGGCGGCCACGGTAATTTCCGCAATCACGCTCGTGATGCTGCGCACGCCCTCGACGATTTCGTTCATCGTCGTGCCGGCCGTCTGGACGAGTCCCGAGCCTCCCTCGATCTTCTCGACCGACGAGTGAATCAACTGCTTGATTTCCTTGGCGGCCTGCGCGCTGCGCTGCGCGAGCGCTCGCACCTCGCCCGCGACAACCGCAAAGCCCCGACCGTGCTCGTTCGCACGTGCGGCCTCGACGGCAGCGTTCAACGCGAGAATGTTGGTCTGAAACGCGATGCCGTCGATCACGCCGACGATGTTGGCGATCTCGCTCGACGCCTGCGTGATCTCGTTCATCGTCGAGACGACTTCGCTGACGACCGTGCCGCCGCGCACCGCGACGTCCGACGCCGATTCCGCCAGACGGCTCACCTGGCTCGCGGCATCGGCCGAGTTGCGGGCCGTGCCGGCGATTTCCTCGAGCGCGGCGGCGGTTTCCTGCAAGCTCGATGCAGCATGCTCGGTCCGCCCGGACAGATCCTGGTTGCCCTGCGCGATCTCGGCGCTCGCGAGGTTGACGGATTCGCTGAACTCGCGAATCTGCAGCAGGATCGTACTGATCTTTTCGGCGAACAGGTTGAACGCATGCGCGATCTGCGCGGCTTCGTCCGCGCCGTCGGCAGGCAGGCGTTTCGTCAGGTCGCCGCTGCCGGTCGAGACATCCGTCAGCGCGTCGCGAACCAGCAGGATGCGCTTGAAGGCCGCGTTCGTCATCGCACCGACGAGCGCGGCCGCGATCACGGCCACGATCAGGATCGCCGCCAGTGTCGTCGTCGCGACCGCGCGCATGCCGGCCGTCACGTCGGCCTTGTCGAGCGCGAGCACGAGGGACCAGTCGGTGCCCGCGATCGGCTGGGCCCGCAGCAGCTTGGTGGCGCCGTCGATGTCGATCGCGACGGGCTCGGACGCGGTTTGCAGCGCGCCGAGGTGGTCGGCGTCGAGTGCCGGCGAAAGACCGGTTGCCGGTTTCATGATCAGGTCGGTCTTGGCCGACGCAATCACGCGTCCGCTCTTGTCCACCAGAAATGCGAAGCTCGCGGGTGTCGGGTGTACCGAGGTGACGATCGAGCTCACGCTCTCCATGAACAGGCTGGCGGCCAGCACGCCCTTCACCGTGCCGTCGCGCACCACGGGCACCGCGAACGCGACAGCCGGCTTGCCGGTCGTTGCATCACGATAGAGTGCCGTCACGACCAGGCTGCCGGCGCTGACGGCCTGCTTGTACCACGGGCGTGATGTCGGGTCGTAGCCGGGTGCGAGCGGCACGTTCGAGAACGCGGTCTTGTCCGGCAGGCCGAGCGTCAACACCTCGAAGCCGCCCGACTTCCCAAGCAACTTCAGCGCCGGCAGCGGGTCGCCCTCGCCGATCGGGATCGTGTCCGCGAGTGCCTGGGTTTCCCGGCCTCTGCTGGCCACCCATTCGTTGATCGCCAGCGCGTGCCCGGCGAGGATCGACTTGTGATTCTGGTCGATTGTCGCGTCGTTGTGTTGCTTGACGACGTAATAGACCAGGCCGCCTGTCACGGCCAGCGCCGTTACCACGATGGCGACGCAGGTCGCGAGTATCCGTGCACGAATCGAGGACAACATGATGACTTCGATCTCCGTTACCGCGTTATATGAATGGGCTCGCCGAAAGCGGGCAACGTCCTGTTTAACGACAGCGGCTGCGGGAACTTAAGGCCTGACTGGCCAGACCAGTGTGCGCAACGGATCGGCAGAACCGTGGATTGAAAGACGGACGTGCCGATCCGGCAAGATCGGATACCGTGCGGACTGACCGGGGCGCGTAGCAGGGAGCCTTGAAGAACTGTCAACGCTCGTCCGGATACGCGGAAGGTTGCCATGTTCCGGTTCGCCGGAGGTTTGACGGTCTATCTGCATCGCGATTCGGTCGACTTCCGCGTGGCCGGTAGCAGAAAGGCATCTCGTTCAGCGTGTCGAAGCCGAGAGACGGGATCAGGTATCGATTCCGCTCCGGCACGCGTATTTGACGAGCCGCCGACGATAAGTGCGCTCCCGGCTTAGCCAACGATAAAGGGTATCACCGCAAGGCCGACGCATTCGGCAGCAGATTTTTTTCTCTCGCCACAATATTCGCGCGCCTGAAACGTCTTCAGGTACATGGAATCGCCACCCACTTCGCACACGATGACCGACCCAGACCGCGACATCACAGCGACAGTGATGCGTGAACGATCGAGGCTAGTGAATTTTATCCGGCGTCGGATTCGCGACCCGGACGACGCCGAGGACATCCTGCAGGATGTGTTTCACGAATTCGTACAGGCGTATCGACTTCCTGCGCCAATCGAGCAGGCGAGTGCGTGGCTTTTCCGTGCCGCGCGCAACCGCATCGCTGACCGTTTTCGCAAGAAGAAGGAGCAGCCTCTTACCGATCTGCCCGAGGTCGACGATGACACAAACGGTGAGTATCGCCTGGACCTCGCGCTACCGGCGCATGATGCCGGCCCCGAAGCACGCTATGCGCGCACGCTCGTGCTCAAGGCCTTGCAGGATGCGCTCGACGAGTTGCCGACCAATCAGCGGGAGGTATTTATTGCACACGAGCTGGAGGGCCAGTCTTTCAAGGAAATGGCCGCACAAAGCGGTGTCGCGCTCAATACGCTGCTCGCTCGCAAACGCTATGCGGTCTTGCATTTGCGTGCCCGACTGCAGCCCATTTATGACGAACTGGATAACACCTAGAGGAATCGACAGATGAATTTCCGAATCAGATGTGCAGGCAAGGCGCTTCTCGTGTTGATCGCGATAGGCGTGCTCGGATGGGTCGTCATGATGTTATGGAACTGGGTCATGCCGGCGCTATTCGTCGGCGCCCGTACGATCGACTTCGCCCATGCGCTGGGCCTGCTCGTGTTGAGCCGCATCCTGTTCGGCGGATTCCGCGGACATCACGGCTGGCGCGGTCGACGCCACTGGCGCAAGTGGGAGTCCATGACTCCCGAGGAACGCGAGCATTTCCGGACCGCGTGGCGATCCGGCAGCAACCGGCCCACGGGAGAATGAACATGTCCGACAAATCAACGGGCGGCTGCAAACAGAAGCCGGGTGTGATTGCGCCGGTCGTCGATCTGAAGCGCTGCGAAGGCAAAGGGGATTGTGTCGCCGTTTGTCCCGAGAACGTGTTCGAGATCCGGCGCATCGACAAAGTCGATTACCTCGGCCTTGATCTGATGCATCGCCTGAAGCAGCGCGTGCATGGAATGAAGGTCGCCTATACGCCGAATGCGCACGCGTGCCGGTCATGCGGACTGTGTGTGACGGCGTGCCCCGAACGCGCAATCACGCTTGCCCGTACGGTATAGCAACCTCCGTGTATCACCGATATCGAGCGACAGCGCGGCATCTCTGATGAGAGATGCCGCCGCTGAATACTGCGTCGACCGAATCAATCTCTTCAAGGAAACGCACATGGCGTCACCCACCATCGCTCTTCTGCAGCGGCTCCACGAAGAGAGCCGGACCGAAATCGTCGCCCGCGCCCGTGCGCAGTTCCAGGGATCGAACGAGGATTTTCTGTCGTTAGCTGAGGAATACGAAGCGATCGCGCCCCGTCTGCGGGGGCGGTTTCTCGAAACGGTCGGGCTGTCCAGCGACGACTTCGATTCCCCCGAAGGCAGTCCGCTATCGTTGGCCGTGTCGCCGGAAACGGGCGGATTCTTGCGCAACATGGTGCTCTCGCAACGACCGGCCAGAATCCTTGAACTTGGCAGTTCATGCGGCGTATCCACGCTGTATTTCGCCGAGGCGCTGCGCACGTTGGGCCGTGGCGTTGTCGTCGCGACCGAACGTGATCCGCTCAAGTGCGCACATTTGCGCGATCACGTCAGGACGGCGGGCCTGGATGCCTATGTCGACATGCGGGAGGGCGACGTATTCGAGACCGTTGCCGAACTGGACGGTACGTTCGACATGGTGTTCATCGACATATGGGCCGACGCCTATCTGAGGCTCTTCAAGCAGATCGAGCGCCTGCTGCGCCCGGGATCGGTCGTACTGGCCGACAACATGTACACCGCCGAGGACGCCGTTCGACCGTACAAGCACTACCTCGACAACGCCCCCCGGTTTTCGACCACGACCCTGGACTTTGAATCCGGAGTCGAATTTACGGTCGTCGTTTCTTGAGTGGCGATGCCGTCGAAGCGGTTCTTCCATGGGATCTCGGGCTAAAGAACACCGCCGCCATCCCGCACCCCAAAGCATTTCCGCCGCCCAAATGCAAAAACCCCCGCCTTTCGGGCGGGGGTTTTCGGCTTAGGGAGCCTGACGATTACCTACTTTCACACGGGAATCCGCACTATCATCGGCGTAGAGTCGTTTCACGGTCCTGTTCGGGATGG
>NZ_JAUJQE010000009.1:0-290446 GCF_030482505.1 Burkholderia sp. AU45274
GCCTCTTCCTGGTCGTGCGTGACCATCACGCAGGTCACGTCGACCTTCTCGATGATGTTCACGAGTTCGAGCTGGGTTTTCTGGCGGATCTTCTTGTCGAGCGCGGACATCGGCTCGTCGAGCAGCAGCAGCTTCGGGCGCTTGACCAGCGAGCGCGCGAGCGCGACGCGCTGCTGCTGGCCGCCAGAGAGCTGATGCGGCTTGCGCTGCGCGTACTTGCTCATCTGCACGAGCGCGAGCGCATCGGCCACGCGCTCCTTGATCTCGTTCTTTGGCGTGCCTTCCTGCTTCAGGCCGAACGCAACGTTCGATTCGACCGTCATGTGCGGGAACAGCGCGTACGACTGGAACATCATGTTCACCGGGCGGCGGTACGGCGGTAGCGACGCGAGGTCCTCGCCGTCGACGAAGATCTTGCCGGAGGTGGCCGTCTCGAGGCCCGCGAGCATGCGCAGCAACGTCGACTTGCCGCAGCCCGAGCTGCCGAGCAGCGCGAACAGCTCGTTCTTCGCGATCGTCAGGTTCACGTTGTCGACGGCGGTGCTGTCGCCGAATTTCTTCACGACGTTTTCGATGCGCACGAACGTGTCGTTCGGCTTGAGCATGTCCGTCGTCGGGCGATGCATCGCATCAGGTGTACTGAATGAATCCCGTTTCATGATGGTCCGTTGTAAGCAGGTAAGCGAATCTCAGGCGTCAGGCGCGAACGGCTGGGCAGCCGCACGGTGCTGGCGGAGAGGAATCGAGCGATTCCTCGTCCGGAACGTATGGCGCAACGAAACAGGGGTGAGGAAACGCACGGCGATCGGCGGCCATCCGTGGCGACCGACCGAGGTCGCTGCGCAGGCTGACATGAAGATTTCATCGGTTTTCATCGGGCTTTCCGCACGTTTCTTTCGTCTCCAGTGCGAATTTTTAAACCCGTCAAAAAGCTTTTGGATCGCGGATTTCGGTTCCGGACATTGAACGGGATCGATGTTTGGCGAGGCAGGAAAACGGGGGCACGAGCCGGCCCCGTGCGGCAGTGCGGGTGCCCGGCGGCACGGGCGCCGTCGGGTGGAACGGAGGGTGGGGAAAACGAGCAGCCGGGCGGCTGCCGGGCGCGGCCGGTGCGCCGCGCGGGTCACGTCACTTCGCGTTCAGTTCCTTCCAGCGCCGGTAGACGTTGATCGCATCGCCGTGCTTCTGCTGCACCATCGGCAACCGGCGCTCGTCGATCGGCTTCGCATATTCGGCGTAGAACGTGTCGAGCTCGAAATACTTGCGGTCGTCGCGGTAGAACGGCGCGTAGTCCTCGCGCGTCGTGATGTAGACCACGCGCTTCGGGCTGCAGTAGTACAGCGAACCGAGGCACATCGGGCACGGGCTCGCGAGAATGTAGATCTCGCAGTCGCTCAGGTGCTCGGTGCCGAGCGTGCGGCACGCATCGCGCACCGCGAGGATCTCGGCGTGCGCGGTCGGGTCGCTGGTTTGCGCGACGAGGTTCGGGCTTTCCGCGACGATCTCGCCGTCGCGGACGATCACCGTCGCGAACGGGCGGCCGCCCTCTTCCACGTTCTTCATCGCAAGGTCGATCGTGCGTTTCACAAAATCCATGGCTGCGTCCTCGTTGAAACGGAATGGCGGGAACGTGCGCCGGCCGGCGGCCCACGCACGTCGGGCGGGAACCTGCGCGGCACCGCTGCCGCGGCGCCGCGCCGGCGTCAGAACGGCTTGGTCGGCAGGTACTTGCCGTCGAGCGTGATCACCGCGCGCGAACCGCCTTCGGGATCGTCGACCTTCTTCACGTCGAGCCGGAAATTGATCGCGCTGATGATGCCGTCGCCGAACTTCTCGTGGACCAGCGCCTTCAGCGTCGTGCCGTACACCTGCAGCATTTCGTAGAACCGGTAGATGGTCGGGTCAGTCGGCACGCGATCGTCGATGCTGCCGCGCAGCGGGATCATCTGCAGCAGCAGCACCGCATCGTCGTCGAGGCCGAGCTTGTCGGCAACGCTGCGTGCGGCTTGCGCCGGCAGCGCGTGCTGGCCGAGCAGCGCGGCCGTCACGAACGCTTCGCTCAGGCCCGTGCCTTCGGTGAGCTGCGCGAACGACAGGTTCTTGCGCGCCTTCGCGAGCACGATGGTTTCGGCAAGTGCGTGGCGGGCGGTCTGGCTGTGCTGGGACTGGATCATGGCAATTCCTCGTGGTGGGTGGGAGCAATCCGGATTCAGGCCGCGACGGCAAGCGTCGCGGGCGTGGCGCGGACCTCGGGGTGGTCCGCCAGGGGGACGAACCGGCCGGTTGCGCCGTCGTAGGCGTCGATGCAGCCCGATTCGATGTCGTAGACCCAGCCGTGCAGCGCGAGGCGCCCTTCTTCGAGCGCGAGCCGCACGGCAGGGTGCGTCTTCAGGTTCGCCAGTTGCGCGACGACGTTCTCGCGCACCATCGAGTCGATCCGCTCGCGTTCGCTGCGATGCGTGCGCGCCTCGTTCACGACCCGCGCCGAATCGGCGTAGCGCAGCCAGTGGCCGACGGCCGGCATGTGATCCATGCACTGGCAGGTGGCGATCGCGGTCATCGCGCCGCAATCGGAATGGCCGCAGATCACGACGTCGGTCACGCGCAGCGCGGCCACCGCGTATTCGACCGACGCCGATACGCCGCCCGGCTCGGGGCCGTACGACGGCACGATGTTGCCGGCATTGCGGATCACGAACAGGTCGCCCGGTTCGCGCTGCGTGACGAGTTCGGGCACGAGCCGGCTGTCCGAGCACGAAATGAACAGCGCCCGCGGGTTCTGGCTGCGCGCGAGATCGCGGAACAGTGCGGCGCGCTCCGGATAGGCGTCGCGCTGGAACTTCAGGAAGCCTTCGATGATGTCCTTCATCGTGTGTTCTCCGGGGCAGGTGGAATCGATGAAGGGCAGGTTACGCCGGACTTCCAATAACGTAAAAGACTGATTTATGATCTACCCGATAAGCATGACTTATAGGAACCGCCATGCTGCTGCGCCATATCCACTACTTCCTCGCCGTCGCCGAGCACCGCAGCTTCACGCGCGCGGCCTCCGCGCTGCACGTGTCGCAGCCCGCGCTGTCCCAGCAGATCCGCCAGCTCGAGGAGACGCTCGGCGCGCAGCTGTTCGACCGCACCGGGCGCGTGACGCAGCTGACCGACGCCGGCGACGTGTATTTCCGCTATGCGCGGCAGGCGCTGCACGATCTCGCGGAAGGCCGGCGCGCGATTCACGACGTGCAGGACCTGAGCCGCGGCTCGCTGCGGATCGCGGTCACGCCGACTTTCACGAGCTATCTCGTCGGGCCGCTCGTCGAGGCGTTTCACGGCCGCTATCCGGATGTGTCGCTGTCGGTGCGCGAGATGTCGCAGGAGCGCATCGAGGCGCTGCTCGTCGACGACGAGCTCGATGTCGGCATCGCGTTCGAGGACGTGCAGACGGCGGATATCGAAGCGCACACGCTGCTGGTCGAAACGCTCGCGCTCGTCGTGAACCGCGAGCATGCGCTCGCCGGCAAACGCAAGGCCGGCGTGCGCGCGCTGCACGACGCGCCGCTCGTGCTGCTCACGGCCGAGTTCGCGACACGCGTGCAGATCGATCGCTATTTCCGCGAGCACGACGTGCGGCCGCGCGTGTTGATGGAAGCGAATTCACTGGGGGCGGTGATCGAGATCGTGCGCCGCACGAACCTCGCGACGCTGCTGCCGGCGACGATCGCGACCGGGCACGACGATCTCGCTGCCGTCGCGCTCGATCCGGCCGTCCTGCGGCGCACGGCCGTGCTGCTGCAGCGCAAGGGGGCGTACCGAAGCGCGGCCGCGCGCGCGTTCGTCGAACTGGCGCTGGCGCAGCAGGCGGGGAAAGGGGGAAAAGGAAAGTGAACCGCGCCCGGCACGTCTCGAGACGTGCCGGGTCATGAAGGCCGGCGTTGCCCCGTACCGGGGCATGCCATCGCGTCAGTTGTACCCGAGAATCGCCACCGCCGCGACGTCCGGTCGATCGATCGTATTCCCGACGAGCGACGTCATCGGCTCCTGCAGCACGGCCTGATACGACGTCACGCGCGGCTCGTCCGGCGCGCCCGGCTCACCCGGTGCCGGTTCGTCGAACGCGGCATCGAAACCGCTGTAAAAGCCCGCTTGTGTCTGCGAAAAAGTCATCTCCATTCCTTTCATTGATTGTGTTTTAGATGTTCTAACCAGCCTGCTTCAACGCCGCCGCATGCACCGGCGCGCCGTCATGCGCAGCCTCCGATCGCGCCAGCTGCGCGCGCGTGCGCCGCGTAATGTGAATCACCGCGAACACGACCGGCGCGATCAGCAGGCCTTCCGCCAGCTCGGGATCGACCGGCAGGTTCATCACGTGCAGCGCCTTGAACGCCGCCGTCGCCAGCGACAGCACGTAGTACGAAATGGCCGCCACCGACAGCCCTTCGACCGCGTGCTGCAAGTGAAGCTGATTGCGCGCGGTGCGCTCCATGCCCGCCAGCAGGCGCGTCACGTCCTTTTCCTGGGCAAGGTTCACGCGCGTGCGCAGCAGGTCGACCGCCCGCGCGATCCGCGCAGCGATCTGCTCGTGGCGCGCCCATACGCTGCGGCAGGTTTCCATCGCCGGCGCGAAGCGGCGCTCCATGAATTCGGCGATCGTCGGCATCCCTTCGATGCGCTCCTCGCGCAGCTCGTGGATGCGCGCCAGCACGAGCTTTTCGTACGCCCGCGACGCGCTGAAACGTGCGCCCGATCCCGACAGCGATTCGACCCGCACCGCGAGATGCGTGAGCTTGACGAGCAGCGCCGTGTCGTCGCCGTCCGCGCCGCTCGCGTCCATCCTCTGCATCAGCGCGTGCAGCGCCGCGTGGATCTCGTCGAGCTCGCGGCTCATCCGGCGCGCGACGGGCAACGCGAGCAGCGCCATCATCCGGTAGGTTTCGATTTCATACAGGCGCTGCAGCAGCCGGCCGCCCTGCTCCTCGCGGAAATCCTCGTCGACCACGAGAAAGCGCATGAAGCCGTCGTCGCGCACGTGCCAGTCGCAGAACACCTTGCCGCCGCCGAGCACGTTGCTGCCGACGAGCGCGGGCCCGTCGATCCAGCGGCGCAGGTCGCCGCACACGAGCCGCGCGGCGTCGCCCGACAGCAACTCCATGCGCACCGCGACGAAGCGGATGCCGGCCAGCCGCGCGAACCACGCGGCCGGAATGCCTTCGATCGCGAGATCGTCGAAATAGCCGGTGTCGCGACGCGGCGCGACGAACGTGAAGGTCGAGAATTCGGTGTGACGTTCCCACTTCAGGTGCCAGCCGCTCGGCGACTGCACTGCGTAGTGTGTCGCGCCTTCGTGCGGCGCGGCGATGCCGGTGTCGCGGCACAGCGCGTGCAGCAGCGTTTCGTGGATGTCGGGCTGGCCGTCCGCGTAGATCGCGTAATGCGTGAGCGACACGGCTTCGGCGAGCCGCAGGAACGGCCGGGCATGCAATTCCGCGGCCAGTGCGGCGCGCAACGGATGGTCCATCATCGAGACACCACGCTTTCCTGTTCAGTGCTGCACGCCGGCTCAGCCGGCCCGAACGCCACGCCACCCTCGGGCGAAACGTCAGCGTGATCGCACTATGGCAGACACACAGCAACAATAAAAACGCATAATGCTGATCGTTACGTTCAGTTTTCCTTATACCTATGAAGATGCTCGATCACGACGTGCTGGCCACCGTCGTCGCCGTCGCGGAAACCGGCAACATGACCCGCGCCGCCGAGGCCGTGAACCGCTCGCAGTCGGCCGTGAGCATGCAGATCAAGAGCCTGGAAGACGCGATCGGCCGGCCGCTGTTCGTGCGCAAGCCGCGCAGCATCGTGCTGACGCGCGAAGGCGAGGTGCTGCTGGGATTCGCCAGACGAATGCTGGCGCTGCGCGACGAGGCGTGGGCGGCCGTGGTGCGGCCGGAAGTGACCGGCAAGGTCGTGATCGGCGTGCCGGACGACTATGCGTCGTCGCTGCTGCCGTCGGTCCTGAAGAAATTCTCGGCAACCTACCCGAAGGTCGAGATCCAGGTGATGGGACTGCCGAGCAGCGCGCTCGCGCCGCTGATCAAGGACGGCACCGTCGATCTCGTGTGCGGCACCCGCATCAAGGGGTTGTCCGGCGACTTCATCCGCCACGAGCCGATGGCGTGGGCCGCGATGACGAACGGGCCGCGCGTGTGGGAAGAACGGCCGCTGCCGATCGCGGTGTTCATGCCGGGCAGCGTCGCGCGCGAGAACGCGATCCGCAGCCTGGAACGCGCGAAGGTGCCGTACCGCACCTCCTATGAAAGCCCGAGCCTGCTCGGGCTGCTCAGCATGGTCGAGGCCGGCCTGGCCGTCGCGCCGCTCGCGCGCTGCGCGATTCCCGCGCAGCTGTCGATGCTCGGCCGCTCGCACGGGCTGCCCGACCTGCCGCCGCTCGAGCTGATCCTCGCGCGCAGCACCAAGTCGAAGCGGCCGCCGTGCGACTTTCTCGCGGAACAGCTGATGGAAGACCTGCAGCGGCAGACCGGGCAGACCGGCGAAGCCTGATCAGCGCGTCGCGCCGAACCCGGCCGCGCCCAGCGCCGCGTTGACGTTCGCGGCGACCGTATCGACGAGCGCCTCGAGCGTATCGCCGCGCACGTGCCGGTGTTCCGGCGCGACGTGCTCCTTGCGTTGCCAGCCCCACTGCGCGCCCGACGCGACCGACAGCGTCGCGCCGAACACGTTGCCGTGGCGGAGGCCGAAGGTGCTCACGCACCGCCCGGCCACATAGTCCTGTTCGGGCAAATAAAGCCGGATCTCGACCGCGACCTGGTCGCGATCGTTGACGCGCGCGGCCGGGCTGACCGGCGACGCGAACGTCTTGCCGATCCGCCAGCTCACGCAGGTTTCCCACGCCGCGAGCGGCCCGCCGGCCGCGTCGACCCGTTCGGTGTCGACCGACCACTGATGCCGGTCGGGCACGACGATCGCCTGGTGCAGCAGCACTTCGGCCACGCGCACCGTCGTCACGAGCTGACGCGCGAGCTGCTGGCCCGACGGCAACGACGCCGTCCGTACGCGGCGGCTCTCCGGCCGCGCGACAGGTACTGCTTCCATGAGGTGCATGACCCCTCCGTATTCAGGATCGGCGCCGCGCACGCGGTGTCGCGCGCGTGTCCGCCGTCGGTCGACGGACAGCACGGCGACCGGCAATCGGCAATCGGGCGGCGCATCGGACCAGCCATCCACGAGCGAGCAATAACCGTTCCCCGCGTCACCGCGCGTTCGGCCCGATGCGCAGGCGGCGGGCAACCGGCCCGATCACCGCATCGGCCTGCTGCGCGATCAGCATGTGGAGCGTGAAATCCAGGTCTTCCGGCGCGATGTCGAAGTGCACGTGAACCACGTCGCGCACGGCACGCGCGCTGACGACGTACACGCCGAGCGGGGAATGCAGCAGCGCCGCGAGGCGGGCGTGCGCGTGTTCGCCGGAGTCGGCCGTCAGCGTGACGGGCAACTGCAGGCGCGGGCGCGGCGGCGGGAACGGAATGACGTTGTCGGGTGCGCCGGCGCGCAACGGGCGGCCGGCGACATGGAAGGCGGGAACGGGATGAATGAAGGTCATGGAGCGGACGGAAGCCGTCTCGGCTGTTCGACACATCCCCAGCTTAGAAGAGACGACATAAACGTCGTGCAAAAAAACGCTGCGGCAGTGCAAAAAACGGCATAGGGGACACAACACGCCATCGGCCGGCAGCTGGCCGCGCGATCGTCATGGGTGCGCGGTGGTCGCGCGCCACGGCGCGCGTCAACCTCGCCCGCGCCGGGTTCGCCCGTCGGTTCGTCCCGTTACGCGGCGAAAGCGTCGAGCGACGCGCGCCGCCGCTCGTCGACCATCGATTCGATCAGCGACACCAGGTCGTCGGTCAGCGGATCGCAGATGCCCGGCGAGCGATGCAGTTCGAGGTCGGCCGCCGGCAGCGACGGAAAGCCGTCCGCCTCGTCGAGCACGCGCCAGTTCCCGGGCAACGTGCAGCGGTCGATCATCGTCACGGCCGCGCCGTGGTTCACCGCGATCTTGATGCCGGTCGGGCTCTGGCTCGTGTAGACGACGTGAAACGACCGGTCGGCCGTCGCGAGGGCCTGCAGCCCGCGCTGCCGGTAGCAGCACGTTTCCGGGAACAGCGCGAGCGGCACCGACGCCTGGCGGTCGAGCGCGAAATCACGGTGCGCGGCCCACACGACGTCGTGCCGGCCCAGCACGCGCCCGCCCGCGCCGGGCCCGTGCCGCACGACGAGCGCCACGTCGAGCTCGCCGGCCTGCAGCCGGTCGAGCAGTTCGAGCGACATCCGGCAATGCACGTGCAGGCGCGCGCCCGGCCGCATCGCATAGAACGACTTCAGCAGGTCGGGCAGCCACAGCTCCGCGTAGTCCTCGGGCAGCCCGAAGCGCACGACGCCGCGGTCGCTGCTCGCCTGCTTCAGCGCGAGGATCGCGTCGTTCTGCACCTGGATGATCCGGCGCGCGTGGATCAGGAAATTCTCGCCGTCGCGCGACAGCTCGAGCCGCCGGCTGTTGCGCATGAACAAGTGCGTGTCGAGCCGTTCCTCGAGCGTGCGGATGCGCAGGCTGATCGTCGATTGCGTGCGATGCAGTTGCCGGGCCGCCGCGGTGAAGCCACCGCTTTCGACGACCGCGACGAACGCCCGGATCAGTTCCGGATCGAGCGAACTGAGCTTCGACCAATCGGGCTTTTGAATGGCAGCCATCGAAATTACTCGCTTTCGAAAAAAGAAGGGAAGACGAAAGATAGGGCTCGGAGTACGCCGATTGTTGTCCGGATGCGCTCGGCCCTCCAACCCCTGCCCGGGTATGACAAACCCGGAGCCGGTACGCGCATGCCCACCCGCCGCTCCCGCCCCGCCCGCCGTCACGACCACGGCCGAGGCCCGCCCGGCGGGCGTGCGCGGGCCGGCTTCAGGGCTTTCCCGGAGACGACGAAAACTCATGGCCCGATCAGAAAACATCGATTCACCGGCCGCCACACGGCCCACCACAATCGCCTCACCCTCACCTCATCGACGAGACACCGCAATGACCGCATCCCAACCCAGGCAGCTTTACATCGGCGAAGGCTTCGAAGGCCCCGGCGTCAACCTCGCGCACATCAACGTGCTGGTCGGCCCGCGCAACGGCCCGGCGGGCCAGGCGTTCGCCACCGCACTCGCGACGCCGTCGGCCGGCCATGCGCCGTTCGTCGTGATCGCGCAGCCGGGCGTGCCGACCAAGCCGCTCACGCTGTACGTGAACAAGGCGCAGATCGCCAGCGATTTCCACGGCAACGCCACGTGGGGCGCGTCGCAGGCCGGCATCGCGAAGGCCGTGGCCGAAGCGCTCGAGAACGGCACGCTGCCGCCCGAAGCGGAGAACGACTGGGTCGTCGTGTCGGCGAACTGGGTGAACCCGCAAACGGACGACCTCGACGCCGTGTTCGAGAACAACTACCGCGCGTGCCGCAACGCGATCGTCGCGGCGATGGAAGGGCTGCCGCATCGCGACGCGGTGTTCGCCGCCGCCCGCGACGTGTCGAACCCGTTCTACACCCCGAAGAAAAACTGACGACGACAAGCGGCCGACGCACGACGGACGGCCGCATCTGGAGGAAACATGGAATACGTCCGCCTCGGCCAGTCCGGCCTGAAGGTGTCCCGCCTGTGTCTCGGCACGATGAACATGGGCACCCCCGAATGGAAGCCCTGGATCTTCGACGAAGCGCAGAGCGAGCCGATCGTGCGCCGCGCGCTCGACGCCGGCGTGAACTTCATCGATCTCGCGGATTTCTACTCGACGGGCGTCGGCGAGGAAGTGGTCGGCCGCATCCTGAAGCGCAACGCGCGCCGTGAGGAGCTCGTCGTGACGACCAAGGTCGGCTACGACATGGGCAGCTATCCGAACGCGGGCGGCCATTCGCGCAAGCACGTGCTCGACGGCATCGACGGGTCGCTCAAGCGCCTCGGGATGGATTACGTCGACATCTTCATGCTGCACTTCTTCGACGTGAACACGCCCGTCGAGGAAACGATGAGCACGCTGCACGACATCGTGCGGGCGGGCAAGGCGCGCTATATCGGCGTATCGACGATGTACACGTGGCAGTTCGCGAAGATCATGCAGGCCTGCGAACGAAACGGCTGGGACAAGCCGATCAACATGCAGCTGCAGCTGAACCTCGCGTATCGCGAGGAAGAGCGCGAGATGGTGCCGTACTGCATCGACCAGGGCGTCGGCGTATCGGTGTTCAGCCCGCTCGCGCGCGGCCTGCTCACCTGCGAGCCGCAATCGACGCGCAACCAGACCGACTTCTTCACCGCGCAGATGTACGGCGATGCGTCGTCGCTCGCGATCGCGGCATCCGTCGCGAAAGTCGCGAAGCGCCGCGGCGTGCCGCCCGCACAGATCGCGCAGGCATGGGTGCTGAGCCGCCCCGGCATCGCGAGCATGCTGGTCGGCGCGGATTCCGTCGCGCAGTTCGACAGCGCGCTCGGCGCGCTCGAAACGCAGCTCACCGACGAAGAGCTGCACGAGCTGGAACGCAACTACACGCCGTGCGACCTGATCAACGACTACACGGCCGGCAAGCGCATCGCGCGCGAATCGCGTCCGGCGCAGGGCAGCTTCGCGACGGACTGAAGCACTGATGCACTGAATCACGAAGCTCCGAGGCACTGAAGGAACGACACACAATGAATGAATTTCTGAGGACCGGCCATTTCATCGGCGGTGAATGGCACGAATCGCATGGTGCGAGCGATGCAACCTATCCGGTGCTGAACCCGGCGACCGGCGAGACGATCGCGAAGGTCGCGAAAGGCGGCGCCGACGACACGCAACGCGCGATCGATGCGGCAGCACACGCGTTTCCGGCATGGCGCGCATTGACCGCAAAGGAACGCGGCGCCCGCGTGAAACGCTGGGGCGAGCTGATGCTTGAAAACCGCGACGCGCTCGCCGAGCTGCTGACGCGCGAGCAAGGCAAGCCGCTCGCGGAAGCGCGTGGCGAAGTCGCGTATGCGGCGAGCTTTCTCGAATGGTTCGCGGAAGAAGCGAAGCGCATGTACGGCGACGTGATCCCGAGCCCGAAGCCGAACGCGCAGATCGTCGTCACGCGCGAGCCGGTCGGCGTGGTCGCGGCGATCACGCCGTGGAATTTCCCGCTGGCGATGATCACGCGCAAGGCCGGCCCCGCGCTCGCGGCCGGCTGCACGATGGTGTTGAAGCCGTCCGAGGAGACGCCGCTGTCGGCGTTCGCGCTCGCGGTGCTCGCCGAGCGCGCGGGCGTGCCGGCCGGCGTGTTCAACGTGGTGTCGGGCGACGCGGTCGCGATCGGCGAAACGCTGACGAGTTCGTCCGTCGTGCGCAAGCTGTCGTTCACGGGTTCGACGCGGGTCGGCAAGCTGCTCGCGAAGCAGTCGGCCGACACGCTGAAGAAGCTGTCGCTCGAACTCGGCGGCAACGCGCCGTTCATCGTGTTCAACGATGCCGATCTCGATGCGGC
Organism: Burkholderia sp. AU45274; assembly: GCF_030482505.1. Lineage (NCBI taxonomy): Bacteria > Pseudomonadati > Pseudomonadota > Betaproteobacteria > Burkholderiales > Burkholderiaceae > Burkholderia > Burkholderia sp. AU45274. The sequence continues at coordinate 11,541 of NZ_JAUJQE010000009.1, forward strand.
GGTCGAAGGCGCGATCGCATCGAAGTTCCGCAACACGGGCCAGACCTGCGTGTGCGTGAACCGTTTCCTCGTGCAAGACGGCGTGTACGACGCGTTCACGCGCAAGCTCGCGGATGCCGTGCGCAAGCTGCGCGTCGGCAACGCGCTCGCGGGTGAAGTCGACCAGGGGCCGCTGATCAACGAAGCGGCGCTCGGCAAGGTCGAGCGGCACGTGGCCGACGCCACCGCGAAGGGCGCGCACGCGCTCACCGGCGGCAAGCGTCACGCGCTCGGCGGCACGTTCTACGAGCCGACCGTGCTGACCGGCATGACGGCCGACATGCTGATCGCCGAAGAGGAAACCTTCGGCCCCGTCGCCGGCTGCTTCCGCTTCGCGACCGAGGAAGAGGCCGTGGCGGCGGCCAACGACACGCCGTTCGGGCTGTCCGCGTACTTCTACACGCGCGACCTCGGCCGTGCATGGCGCGTGTCGGGTGCGCTGGAGAGCGGGATGGTCGGCGTCAACGACGGGATCATCTCGACCGAAGTCGCGCCGTTCGGCGGCGTCAAGCAATCGGGGCTCGGCCGCGAAGGCTCGAAGTACGGCCTCGACGAGTACGTGGAACTCAAGTACACGCTGATGGCCGGCCTCGGCCGCTGACCGCCGGCCGCTCCCCGCGGTCGACCCGCGCCGCGCGCCGTCCGGCCGCGCGGCGCCCTGCACGGCACGCGCGGCGGCGCTCCGCCCGCGCGCGCCGCCGCGCGCCCGATAACCATCCAGGAGACAGCTTGACTCAAGCCAACGTTCAATCCGGCACCGCACGCGCGTTGCCGCTGTCGCGTGGCGCCGATGCGCCGCACCGCCCCGTCGCACTCGACGACGTGCCGCTCAACCGCTTCCACGTGAAGATCGCCGGCCTGACGTTCGGCGCGCATTTCACCGAGGGCTACACGCTCGGCACGATCGGCTATGCGCTCGCCGCGCTCGGCCGGCAGATGCCGATCGACGCGTTCTGGATGGGGATGATCGGCAGCTCCGCGCTGATCGGCATCTTCTTCGGCAGCCTCGTGTTCGGCTGGCTGTCCGACCGGATGGGCCGGCAGAAGATCTTCCTGACCAGCTTCGTGATCATCACGGCGGCCGCGTTCGCGCAATGCTTCGTCACGTCGCCGCTCGAACTGTGCGTGCTGCGCGTGCTGATCGGCTTCGGGATGGGCGGCGACTTCACGGTCGGCCACGCGATCCTCGCCGAATTCTCGCCGCGCAAGCATCGCGGCGCGCTGCTCGGCTCGTTCAGCGTGATCTGGACGATCGGCTATGTGGCCGCGAACGTGCTCGGCCTCGCGTACAGCGACGTCACGCCGGATGCATGGCGCTGGCTGCTCGCGTCGGCTGCGTTGCCCGCGCTGATCGTGCTGGTGCTGCGGATCGGCACGCCCGAATCGCCGCGCTGGCTGCTCGGCAAGGGCCGGGAGAAGGAAGCACGTGCGATCGTCGCGAAGCATTTCGGGCCACACGTGATGCTCGACGGTTCGACCGAGCCGCATGCGCATGGCGGCTTCGCGCGGCTGTTCCAGCGTGACCTGATCCGCCGCACGATGTTCAACTGCGCGTTCTTCGTGTGCCTGGTGATTCCGTATTTCGCGATCTACACGTTCCTGCCGACGATCCTGAAGACGATCGGCCTCGCCGAAGGTTTCGGCGCCGACCTGCTGCTGAACGGCTTCCTGGTGCTCGGCGCGCTGATCGGCATCTGGCTGACGATCCGGCTGTCGCGGCGCGGCTTCCTGATCGGCTCGTTCGCGGTGACGTGCGCGTCGCTCGTCGCGCTGGCGGTGCTGCCGTCGTCGGCGGCCGTCGCGATGATCGTCGCGTTCGCGATCTTCACGCTGACGATGTCTGCGTTCAGCAACCTCGTCGGCGTGTTCCCGCCCGAGTGCTTCCCGACCGAAGTGCGCGCGAGCGGCGTGGGTCTCGCGATCGCGGGCAGCCGGCTCGGTTCGGCGATCGGCACGTTCCTGCTGCCGGTCGGCATCGCCACGCTCGGCTTTCACGCGACGATGTTCGCGTTGGCGGGCGTGCTGCTGGTGGGGATGATCGTGTCGATCGCGTGGGCGCCGGAGACGAAGCATCTGACGCTGGAGGAGGCGTCGGGGCATTGATGAGGGCGGCGGGTTGTGTGGCCGCCAGCTTCATCGTGCTCGATGGAGGCTTTCGTGTCGACAAGCCGCTGATACGCTGCGGCGATGCTGCGCTCGATTCGAACGAACCCGGCCGCGGCCGGGTTCGTTCATTTGGGACGCGATGCGATGCGCACGTTCGCTCAGAACAGGATCGATGCGTAGTCCCGCGCGCCGTGCAGGATGTGAAGAATGTCGATCCGCGCAGGCGGATCGCCGACGACCCGATAGAAGATCTGGTAGTTGCCGTACACGCGGTGCCGCACGCCGTGGCGCTCGTAGCGCGGCACCAGCGGAAACGCCAGCGGCATCGCGACCAGGCTCAGGCATTTGTCGCGAATCTCTCGCACGAACGTCACGGCACGTTGCGGGTTGTCGCGTGCAATGTAATCGGCGATCGCTTCGAGTTCGGCAATCGCAAAGTCGGACAGGCGCACGGTCAGGCCTGCCGATCCGCCTGGGCCCGATACTTCGCCTCGAGCCGATCGAAGACTTCCGCTGCGTCGGCGCTGTGCCCTGCTTCCGCATCGGACAGGCTGCGTGCAATCACGGCGTCCAGCGCGTTCAGCTGTGCCTCGCGATCCTGGATGAGGCGTACACCTTCGCGAAGCACTTCGCTCTTGGATCCGTAGCGGCCTGATTCGACCAGTTTCGTGACGTAAGCCTCCAGTTGCTGCCCCAGTTCCGCACTGATCATGTCGACCTCCCGACCGGATTGAATTCGATCCATCGAGCGTATCGCGCCTATCAACTATTATCAAGAAGAGGGTCTCCAAAAGATCGGCGCGAATGCTTTCGAGGTGCCGATCGGGCGGAGGGACGGAACCGGACGCGCTTCAGGCAGGCTGCTTTGGCGCCGGACATTCATCCGGTTTTCGTGCGCACTCGTGTAGCCTTACCGGACCCTCACCGTGCGAGCAGCGATCATGATTGAAGACATCGTCACGCCACAACCTGGCCTGAAGGTCTACCCGCCAGACGCCGACGTCTTTGCCGAGCCGCATGCCGCACTCGCGCGCCACCTGCATCCGCTGGTGTCGATCGACCTGTCGACGGTCAATCCGTCGTGGGAGGGCTGGATCCACCTGCTCAGTCCCGTCGAACCGTACGACGGGCTCGTCGGGCAGGACACGGCCGCGTATCACAACGACTATCTGCGCGCGAACTGGATCGGGTTCCGGCTCGACGACGACAACCGCTACACGCTGCTGGGCGACCCGCGCTACTTCTATCTGGAAAACCCGCCCGGCACGCATGACGCGGGCTATCGCGCGGAACTGGAGGCGCACTACGCCGAGCAGCAGGCCAGCATCGAAGCCGCGCGCCGGCGGTTCGCCGAATACGGCGTGCTCTACTCGTCCAACCAGTACGCGCCGGACGAGCGCGATTTCAGCCAGGAAAAGCCGTGCAACCTGATCGACCAGCTCGGCGGATCGGTCGGCTGGGGCAACTGGTCGGGCACGTCGGATTTTCCGGTCGACGACCGCAATCCCGACGACATCCGGCCGCTCGGCCCCGACGGTGCGCGCTTTCGCTTCGTCGCCCGCGTCACCGGCTGGGAATACCGCGCGATGGGCGCGGACTCGATTCTCCTGTTTTACGAGCCGGCCAGCCGCGTGGCGCTGCTGACGTTCGACTGGTCGTAGGGCGGGCGGGACGGGCGGGCGCTCCGTCTCGTGATTGGCCGTTTGGCGGACTCTGCCCGCGGGATTCGCGCCGATATGCTGGGGGCTTTCCATTCATCGCTGGAAGCCATGCCCGCTCAACCTGTCGATCTCGGTCATGTCCTGCCGTACGAGACGACGTACTTCGACGATCGGCTCACGGTCGATCGAAACGACCTCGATATCGCCGCGTTGCTCGGGGTGAGCGGCAGCGTCCCCGACGAACTGCTCGTTTCGTTGTGCGGCGCGCCGGCCGGATCGGAAATCCAGGCCTATCTCGACAGCAGAGGCCGTTTGACGCTCTCGGTCACGCACCCTACCTGGATCCGATCCGAAAACCGCGTATTGGTCCGTCGAGAATCGGACACATCCCTACTCGAGCTCAAGACAATCGATCTCGTCGATAACGCAGTCACGGGACTCGGCGCGGCGATGCTGTGGCGAATCGTCAGGGCATCCGATAAGTTGGGCATCAGCCGAATCATTGCATTCGCAGCGGGGGGCCGGAAGGCAGCGCCCAAACCGGGCGGGCGCCGGCTATTCGGGTACTACGCATGGCCACGGTTCGGCTTCGACGCGCCCATTCCGGACAAGTGCGGCGATGAAGCGGCGCTGTTCCAGTATTTCCAGGGGCACCCGGTCGGTCTTGCCGACGGATCACTCCGGTCGCTGCGTGCGCTCTATGCGACGCGATTCGGGCGGGATTTCTGGCGCGTAGCGGGATCACATCGCTGGATGACATTCGACGTCACACCGCACGGCATGTCCGTGCGGGCGCTGCAACGTTACTTGATCGAAAAGGGGATTTACGAATGAACGCAAAGCACACGCCGATCGCCGGATTCCGGATCACGCGCCCCACGGCGAAGCGCGGCCGGCCGTCGAGCCGGCGTCCTCTCGCCCTCAGCGCCGAAGCAAGGCGTCTCCTCGATGCGCTCGTCACAACCGAGCTCCATCACAGCCTGGCGCGTGTCATGCGCAAGTCCGCCGTCGGGCACGACACGCGGACGGCCAACATGCCGGTATCCCCGCCGCGACGCGCCGTCTTCAACGTCGGGCGTATCGATCTCTCGAAGTGCCAGTTGCCTGTCGAATCGATCGCCGACATAGAATTCTGGGGGCGCCGGGAAACACTCATGCACTTCGGGCACGACCCCGACCGGTAGCCGGCAACGACGACGAAGCCGCATGGCCCAGGCCGTCAACGATCGTGACTATCGCCGTTCCCCGTAACGATCGTTGACAGACGCCAACACCGCGAGAACAGCAGGACTGGCGCGGACTGATCCGATTTCTCACGCATTTCGATCAGCCGCGTCCCACTCCCGCCCTACCCCCTCCTCGCCGCCTGCTCCCTCAACCACGCGGCAAACGCGACCACCGGCTCGACCGCCACACTCTCCGGCTCGACATCGAGCCAATACCCGAACGGCCCGATCGGCTGCACCGGTGACAGCCGCACGAGGCTGCCCTCGCCGATCTCCTCCTCGATCATGTTCAGGTCGACCACCGCGAGCCCCGCGCCCTTGCGCGCCGCGCGGATCGCCTGTTCGAGCGTCGAAAACTCGATGCCGTCGCCGATCCGCGCCGGCGGCACGCCCGCCTGCTCGCACCAGTCGTCCCACAGCGTCAGGCGCTTGCCTTCGTGCAGCACATGCAGCGACGGCAACCGGCCCAGCAGCACATCCAGCGCATCGCCGCGATAGCGCGGCGCGCCGACGAGCGCATGCCGCTCCATCATCAACAGCTCCGACTGCATCCCGGCGCGCGCCGCGCGCCCGAAGCGGATGTGGCAATGGCAATCGTCATCCGGCTCCGTGCGGATCGACAGCTCGACGTCGGGCAGCGCCTCCGCGAGCGTGCCGAGCCGCGGCGAAAACCACTGCGTCGCGAACGTCGGCGGAAGCGACACCGTCAGCCGCCGCTTCGCACCCGGCCGCGTGGCGACGATTTCGCCGACGCCCCGTTCGATCGTGTCGAACGCCTGCCCGATGAACGGCAGCAACCGCTCGCCGGCATCGGTCAGGCGCACGCCCTTGTGATCGCGCTCGAACAGCCGCGCGCCGAGCGCTTCCTCGAGCAACCGGATCTGCCGGCTCACCGCCCCCTGCGTCACGCACAGCGAAACCGCCGCGCGGTTGAAGCTCAGGTGACGCGCGGTCTCCTCGAAAAATCGCAGTGCGATCAACGATGGCAGGCGTCGCATGATGTGTGTCCCCTTCGTTCGTATCGTTTGTATCGTTCGTGTCGTTGCCGGCCGGCACCGCCGGCCCGCCTGCGGGCAGCCTTGTCACGACGAGGCACGCCAGCCGCCCTACCGTAAAACCCCCGCGCCCAACGTCGCCGCCATTCAGCGACCCCGCGCCCGCGCCACCCGCCTACAATAAGCATCCCGCACCAAACACGACACCGCCCCGTGAGACGCAAGATGCCGGCGCTGAATGCGCTGAAAGCCTTCGAGATGGCCGGCCGCACCGGCAGCTTCACGCGCGCGGCCGAGCTGCTCAACGTGACGCAGAGCGCGGTGAGCCGCCAGGTTCGCCAGCTCGAGGGCCAGCTCGGCGAAACCCTGCTCGAGCGCCGCCATCACCAGCTCGAACTGACCGCGGCCGGCCGCGTGCTGCTGCGCGCGCTGCAGCAGTCGTTCGACAAGATCGAGCTGACCGTGCGCAGCCTGCAGGAAAAAACCCACCTGAACCGCCTGCGCGCGAACGTGCCGCCCACCTTCGCCGCGCGCTGGCTAATGCCGCGCCTCGGCCGGCTGCGCGACGCGCATCCCGAATTCGAGCTGAGCCTTACGACCCGCATCCACGACAGCCTCGGCGAATCGCGCGTGCTCGACTGCGCGATCCGCTTCGGCGACGGCGAATGGGACGGCTTCGACAACGCGCTGCTGATGCAGGAGCAGCATATCGCCGTCTGCGCGCCCGCGCTGTATGCGCGGCTGCGACAGGACGGCGCGCCGATCGACCTGAACCGCTTCACGCTGCTGCACGTGCTCGCCACCGACGACCAGCGCTACCTGACCTGGCAGCACTGGCTGAAAGCAGCCGGCATCGCCGACGTCGACACGCGCGGCGGCTACGAATTCGACCTGCTCGACCATGCGATCCGCGCGGCGATCGACGGCCTCGGCATCACGATCGCCGACCGCCACATGGTCGCGCGCGAACTCGCGACCGGGCAACTGATGCAGGTGCTCAACGTGCACGTCGACGGCCACCAGTCGTACTGGTTCGTCACGCGGCCCGAGCAGACGAACCTGCCGCACATCGTCCAGTTCCGCGACTGGCTGCAGCAGGAAGTGTGGCTCGCGAAGCGCCATCTCGAACCGTCATCGCCGCTGCCGCAGGTGCCGCTGGCCTAGCGCGCGACCCGCCCCGGCCACCCTCGACCTGCGGCCGCGGGCGACACCTTACCGGCTTCCGCGCCCGTCCGCACTCGGACCAGTCGGAAAATACGACAGCCCTCCGCCCGCTCCCCCCCGGGCCACGCCACGGCAGCCTTGCCGGACGGGCGACTCCAGCCGATTCGCCGAGTAACGTGCGTTTTTCTCATGTTCGACGCGAAAATAAGTCGTTTGTCGTGCGCTAAACGCATGAACAGAATGGCCGCTATCCCGTGCCACGCGTGTCGCCACTCGAAGCGATCCGCCTGCATTCATCGGAGGAGTCACTTCATGCGCACCGAACGCAACTACGTGAACGGCCGTTTCGTCGCCCCGGAAAGCGACACGTTCATCGTCGTCCACAATCCCGCCACCGAAGCGCCGTTCGCGCGCGTGCCGGCCGCGACACCGGCCGACGCGCTCGCCGCCGTCGACGCCGCGGCCGCCGCGCAGAAGGCATGGCGCAAGCTGCCGAGCGCCGAACGCGCCACGTACCTGCACCGCTTCGCCGACGCATTGACCGCGCGCGCGCCCGACATCGGCGCGGCGCTCGCGCAGGAATCCGGCAAGAGCGTCGCGGACGCATCGAACGAAGCGGTCTACGCGGGCCAGATCACGCGCTACCACGCCGAGTGGGCGCGCCGGATCGAGGGCGAGATCATCCCGAGCGACACGCCCGACGAGAACCTGTTCCTGCAGCGCGAGCCGATCGGCGTCGTCGCCTGCCTGATCCCGTTCAACTACCCGGTCTACACGCTGCTGCGCAAGGTCGCGCCCGCGCTGATCGCCGGCAACACCGTGGTCGTGCGGCCGAGCAACCACACGCCGGTGTCCGCGTTCGAGATCGCGAAAGCCGCCGACGATGCCGGCTTCCCGCCGGGCGTCGTCAACATCCTGACGATGGACCACGCGACGGCCGAAGCGCTGTGCACGCATCCGGCCGTCGGCATGATCACGCTGACGGGCAGCGTGAACGCCGGCCGCAAGGTGCTCGACTACTGCAAGGCGAACATCGCGAAGCCGTCGCTCGAACTCGGCGGCAAGACGCCCGCGATCATCGAGCCCGACGCCGACCTCGAACGCGCGGCCGCCGCGCTCGTCGCGTCGAAGACGACCCATTGCGGCCAGCTCTGCACGGCCATCGAACGCGTGTACGTGCACGACAGCGTGCACGACCGCTTCGTCGCGCTGCTGAAGGAGAAGATGGCGGCCGTGCGCATCGGCGACCGCGCGGAAGACGCGTCGCGGATGGGGCCGCTCGTCAGCGCATCGGCGCGCGCGCACATCCACGGGATGGTCGAACGCGCGATCGCAGCCGGCGCGACGCTCGAAACCGGCGGCGCGATTCCGGCCGGCCCCGGCTTCTTCTACCCGGCCACGCTGCTCACCGGCGTGCGGCAGGACATGGAGATCGTGCAGGAGGAAACCTTCGGCCCGATCATGCCCGTGCTGCGCTACACGACGCTCGACGAGGCGATCGGGTTCGCGAACGACCACCAGTTCGGCCTGTCGTCGGTGCTCTACACCGAGCGCTACCGCACCGCGATGACCGTCGCGAACGCGATCGAAGCCGGCGAGCTGTACGTGAACCGCACGCCGGCCGATCCGTACCAGGGCTTCCACGCCGGCTGGAAGCGCTCGGGCCTCGGCGGCGACGACGGCAAGCACGGGATGCTCGAATTCACGCAGACGCGCCTCGTCGTCATGAAGTACTGACGCCGTCACGCCAAACGCACCGTTTCCGGCGCGCGCACTCAAACACCACGCCGCGCGCGCCGCCCCTGACCCAACCAGAACATAAAAAATCTGCAGGCGTCCGCGTTAAGGATGCCTGATGGAGGAAGACATCATGCCGACCCAACCGTCGACACCCGCCGCGTCGCTCGCATTGCAGGACAAAGCACTCGACGCACACGCGTCGCAGCATTCCCGCGCGCAACGCTACCTGCAACTGCTGCTGCTCGTGATCGCCGCGGGCGCGATCTACCCGATGCTATATCTGCGGCAGGTGTACCAGCCGACGATGCTGCAGTTCTTCCATATCGACGACGTGCAGCTCGGCTACCTGTATTCGTCGCTCGGCACGATCTTCCTGATCAGCTATTTGCCGAGCGGCTGGCTGGCCGACCGCCTGTCGCCGCGCTGGCTGATCTGCTTCTCGCTGCTCGCCACCGGCGCGCTCGGGCTCGTCTACGCGACCGGGCCGTCGTTCGACCTGCTGGTGCTGATCTTCGGCGGCTGGGGGCTGACCACCGGCCTCACGTTCTGGGCCGCCGTGATCAAGCGCGTAAACATGATCGCGGGCCCCGACGAACAGGGCCGCTTCTTCGGCCTGCTCGACGGCGGCCGCGGCCTCGTCGAGGCACTGCTCGCGACGATCGCGATCACGCTGTTCGCGTACGTGACGCAGGCACGCGGCGGCACTGACGCAGCCGGCTTCAAGCTCGTCGTCCACCTGTACGCGTTCTTCTGCATCGCGCTCGGCGTGTTGCTCGCGCTGGTGAAGGATCCGTCGAGCACGGGCGACCGTGCAGCGGCCACGAAGCGCGCCAAGGGCAACGTGCTGACCGACCTGAAGACGCTCGCGGCGATCCCCGAGCTGTGGCTCGTCGCCGCGATCGTGTTCTGCGGCTACCAGGTGTTCTGGGCGACCTACAGCTTCTCCGCGTACCTGCACGAAGGCAACTTCGGGCTCAGCGCGACGGCGGCCGGCTTCATCACGACGCTCAAGCTGTGGATGCGCCCCGTCGGCGGCATCGGCGGCGGCTTCCTCGGCGACCGCGTATCGAAGGTGTCCGTGCTGTTCTGGGCGCTGGTGCTCGCCGCGCTGTCGCTGGTCGGGCTGATCGCCGCACCGGCACACAGCCCGCAGGCGATGCTCGTGGTGCTCGTGCTGTTCATCGGCATCCTCACCTATGCGATCCGCGGCCTGTACTGGTCGCTGCTCGACGACTGCAAGGTGCCGACGCATTGCGCGGGCCTCGCGATCGGCCTGATCTCGGTGCTCGGCTATTCGCCCGACGTGTTCGTGCCGCTGATCAACGGCTACGTGACGCAGACCTACCCGGGCGCGCACGGCTACCAGCTCTATTTCGGCTATATCGCGGCCATCGCGCTCTGCGGCGCGGGCGCCGCCGCATTCCTCAAGTACCGCCTCAATCGCATCCAGGAGTCCGCATGAAGATCGTTTCGCTCGAAACCCATATCGTTGCCGTGCCGCCGCCGCATGTCGGCGGGATGTACTGGATCTTCGTGAAGCTGAAGACGGACGACGGCATCGAAGGCGTCGGCGAGATCTATTCGGCGACGTTCGGCCCGAAGGCGATGGCGCCGATCATCGATGACGTGTTCGAACGCCATCTGCTCAACCGCGACCCGCATCACGTCGAACGGCTGTTCCGCCAGGCTTACTCGAGCGGCTTCACGCAGCGGCCCGATCTCACGATGATGGGCGTCGTCAGCGGCCTCGAGATGGCGTGCTGGGACATCATCGGCAAGGCCGCCGGCAAGCCCGTGTACGAACTGCTCGGCGGCAAGATCCACGAGCGGCTGCGCTCGTACACGTACCTGTACCCGAAGAACGCGAAGGGCGAATACGACTACGACGATCCCGACCTCGCGGCCGAATGCGCAGCCGAGAACGTGAAGCTCGGCTTCACGGCCGTCAAGTTCGATCCGGCCGGCCCGTACACGGCTTACTCGGGCCACCAGCTGTCGCTCGAGGTGCTCGATCGCTGCGAGCTGTTCTGCCGCCGCGTGCGCGAAGCCGTCGGCAGCAAGGCCGACCTGCTGTTCGGCACGCACGGGCAGATGGTGCCGTCGTCGGCGATCCGGCTCGCGAAGCGGCTCGAGAAATACGACCCGCTGTGGTTCGAGGAGCCGGTTCCCCCCGGCCAGGAAGAAGCGATCGCGCAAGTCGCGAAGCACACGTCGATTCCGATCGCGACCGGCGAGCGCCTGACGACCAAGTACGAATTCCACAAGCTGCTGCAAGCGGGCGGCGCATCGATCCTGCAACTGAACGTCGCGCGCGTGGGCGGCCTGCTCGAAGCGAAGAAGATCGCGACGCTCGCCGAAGTGCACTACGCGCAGATCGCGCCGCACCTGTACAACGGCCCGGTGGGCGCGGCCGCGAGCATCCAGCTCGCGACCTGCACGCCGAACTTCCTGATCCAGGAAAGCATCATGACGTGGGGCGGTTTCCACGCGGAAGTCGTGAAGACGCCGATCCGCTGGGAAGACGGCTACATCATCCCGTCGAACGAACCGGGCCTCGGCATCGAGCTCGACATGGACGTCGTGCGCCGCCACACGCCGTACACCGGCGAACGGCTTCACCTGCAGATGGGCGAACACCCCGTCGACGTGAAGGATCTCGCCCCCGCGAAGGGCTGAGCGCAAGGACAGACATGAGCTACGACTACATCATCGTCGGCGCGGGCTCGGCCGGCTGCATCCTCGCGAACCGCCTGAGCGAATCGGGCCGGCACTCGGTGCTGCTGCTCGAAGCGGGCGAACGCGACGCGTCGTTCTGGTTCAAGGTGCCGGTCGGCTTCACCAAGACCTACTACAACCGCCGCTACAACTGGATGTACTACAGCGAGCCCGAGGCGCAGCTCGCCGACCGCAAGCTGTACTGCCCGCGCGGCAAGGTGGTCGGCGGCTCGGGCTCGATCAACGCGATGGTCTACGTGCGCGGCCAGCGCAGCGACTACGACGACTGGGCAAACGCCGGCAATCCGGGCTGGGCATACGACGACGTGCTGCCGTACTTCCGCAAGCTCGAAACCCACGCGGCCGGCACGACCGATCCGCAGCATCATGGCTCGACCGGGCCGATCCACATCACGTCGATGAAGGCCGACGTGCATCCGATCGTCCACGAGTTCCTGAAGGGCTGCGGGCAACTGAACCTGCCGCGCACCGATGATTTCAACGGCGCGCGGTTCGAAGGCGCGGGCATCTACGACCTGAACACGAAGCACGGCGAGCGCTGCTCCAGCAGCTTCGCGTACCTGCGCCCCGCGCTGGGCCGCGCGAACCTCACGCTGCGCTCGGGCGTGCTCGTGCGGCGCGTGACGTTCGACGGCACGCGTGCGACCGGCGTGGTCGTCGCGGGCGAGCACGGCGACGAAACGCTCGTCGCCGCGCGCGAGGTGATCCTCGCGGCCGGCGCGGTCGATACGCCGAAGCTGCTGCAACTGTCGGGCGTCGGCGATCCGTCGCTGCTCGCGCGCCGGCGCGTGCCGCTCGTGCATGCGCTGCCGGCGGTCGGCCGCAACCTGCAGGACCACCTGTGCGTGAGCTTCTACTTCAAGGCGAACCGGCCGACGCTGAACGACGAGATGGGCACGCTCATCGGCAAGATGAAGATCGGCTTGCGCTACCTGCTGACGAAGCGCGGCCCGCTCGCGATGAGCGTGAACCAGGCGGGCGGCTTCTTCCGCGGCACGGACGACGCGCAAGAACCGAACCTCCAGCTCTACTTCAACCCGCTGTCGTACCGGATCCCGAAGAGCGATCGTGCGAGCATCAAGCCCGAGCCTTATTCGGGCTTCCTGATCGCGTTCAACCCGTGCCGGCCGACGAGCCGCGGCACGATCGAGCTCGCGTCGAACCGCGCGGAAGATGCCGCGAAGATCCACATCAATGCGCTCACCACGCAGAAGGATCTCGACGAAGCCGTGCAGGGCAGCAAGGTGATCCGGGCGCTGATGCGTGCGCCGGCGCTGAAGTCGATGACCGTCGAGGAGATCTCGCCGGGGCCGCAGGTGGATTCCGACGAAGCGATGCTGCAATATTTCCGCGAGCAGTCGGGTTCGATCTATCACCTGTGCGGCTCGTGCGCGATGGGGCCGGACGCGGCGACGTCGGTGGTCGATGCGTCGCTGCGCGTGCACGGGCTGCAGGCGCTGCGGATTGTCGATGCGTCGGTGTTTCCGAACATCACGTCGGGCAACATCAACGCGCCGACGATGATGGTCGCGGAGAAAGGCGCGGACCTGATCCTGGCGGATGCGCTGCACGGCGACAGGACGGGCACGCAGGCCGGCGAACGGGAAACCGTCGCACACTGAAACGGTGGCCGCCGTGTTTTCCCGGGTGCCGCGCATGCGGCACGCCGTTTGCTCGCGGGCAAACCGGAAGGAGAACGCCATGACCACTCATCTCAGGCAACCCGGCCGGCCGCGCGGCCTCGTCGGATGGATCGTGGGCCGCATCATGCGCCGGGTCAACCGGGCGGACAACGTGTGGACGCTGTCGCTGCTCGCGATCGGCGACGGCGAGCGGGCACTCGAAGTCGGGTTCGGCCCCGGCGAGGCGATCAGGCTCGCCGCTGAAGCCGCCCGATCCTGCCGCATCGCCGGGGTCGATCACTCCGCGACCATGCTGGCCGCCGCCAGGCAGCTGAATCGCGCGTTCATCGAGCAAGGCCGCGTACGGCTCTCGCTCGGCTCCGTCGACGCGCTTCCGTTCGCGGACGACGCGTTCGACAAGGTCTTCTCGATCAACTGCATCTACTTCTGGCGCAACCCGGCGCTCGGCCTGGGTGAATTGCGCCGCGTCGTCAGAAGCGGTGGCATCGCCGCGATCACCGTACGCGACATCGAGCGTGCGCCGTACGACGCGTACCGACCCGACACGCTGGCTCGCCTCATGACCGAAGCCGGCTTCGCGTCGGTGGTCATCCATCGCAACGGGGTACCGTCGCATCCGCTCGCTTGCGTGCTCGGCACGAAGTAGCGGCCGCACGTCGAAACCGGCGACGCTCGCCGCACGCCGACAAACATGGGGCTTCGGCGTTTCGCCGGGAGAATCCCGCTCGCAGGCGGACGGGCAAGCGCATGCGCGTCCGGCCCGATCACCACCGGCGCAGCGTACAGCCGCCATGCAACCGTCTGCGGATAGGAAGCGTCCCGGTCGGTGAACGGCGCGTCGATCCATCCGCCCGTCGCCTTGCCCGTCGCTTCCCGCCCGTCGTCGATTGTTGCCCGTCGAACAACATGATGTGTGCGCTCCCGGTGCTTCCGCCTTTCATCCCCCTGACTACAATCCTTCTTACGCCCGGTTGAAAGGCGAGCGAAGCGAAACGCGCGAAATTCGTGGTCGTGCTCGTGACCCGCACCCTGCAGTGCGACTTACCCCACTCGATGAATAGGACTATTGATGATGAGCGAAACCACCCGCAATGTTCAGCCGGTTATCTCCGACCTCGGCAAGCCAGGTTCGGGCGAACTCGTGCCGTCCCGCTACGCCGTCCGCGTGGGTGACGTCGACGTCGTGCTGATCAGCGACGGCATTCTGCCGCTGCCGACCTCCACCATGTCCACCAACGTGAGCGAAGCGGACCGCAATGCCTGGTTCGACGGCCGTTTCCTGCAACGCGACATGTTCGACTGGGCGCTGAACATCGCGCTCGTGCGCAGCGGCGAACGCCTGATCCTGATCGACTCCGGCGTGGGCGACGGCTTCGAATACTTCACGCGCGCCGGGAAGTCGGTGATGCGTCTGGAATCGGCCGGCATCGACTTGTCCGCGCTCACCGATATCGTGATTACCCATATGCACATGGATCACGTCGGCGGGCTGAACGTCGACGGCGTCAAGGCCAAGCTGCGCCCGGACGTGCGCATTCACGTGTCGGCCGCGGAAGTGGCGTTCTGGAAAAATCCGGACTTCAGCAAGACGGTGATGCCGGAAACGGTGCCGCCGGCCCTGCGCAAGGCGGCCGAGAAGTTCGTGACGCTCTACGGCGAAAACATCGTCCAGTTCGACCAGACCGTGGAAGTCGCCGCAGGCGTGTCGGCGCGCGTGACGGGCGGGCACACGCCCGGGCACTGCGTCGTGGACATCGCATCGAACGGCGAGAAGCTGACGTTCGCGGGCGATGCGATCTTCGAAGTCAACTTCGATCATCCCGAGTGGCAAAACGGCTTCGAGCACGATCCTGAAACGGCTGCCGCCGTGCGTATCGCGCTGTTCAATGAAGCCGCCGAGACCGGCGCGCTGCTGGCCGCCGCGCACGTCGCGTTTCCGTCCATCGGTCATATCGCCAGGAACGGCGACGGATTCCGGTTCGTGCCGGTTCTGTGGGATTACTGATTACTGGTCACGGATCGGTGTTCGACGATCACGACGAGACCGCCGCACGTCCACGAGACTTGCGGCGGTTTTTCGTGGGCGATCGCGTGTCGTCGCCATGGCGCCGGAAAAAAGCACGCCGCCCGTCGCGGCGCGCCGTTCTTCATGCTCCCGTCAGTTCACACTCGTGCGCTTCTCCACGAACCGCCGGACATAGTCATCCGCCGGCCGCGACAGGATATCGTCCGGCGTCCCGACCTGTACGAGCGTGCCGTCGCGCAAAATCGCGATCCGGTCGCCGATCCGCAGCGCTTCGTCGAGATCGTGCGTGATGAACACGATCGTCTTCGCGAGCGTCGCCTGCAGTTCGAGCAGCTGATCCTGCATCTCGGTACGAATCAGCGGATCAAGCGCGGAGAAAGCCTCGTCCATCAGCAGCACGTCGGTATCGGCCGCCAGCGCGCGCGCGAGCCCGACGCGCTGCCGCATCCCGCCCGACAGCTCGTCCGGATAGTGATCGCCATAGCCGTCGAGCCCGACCTTCGTCAGCCAGTTGCGCGCGGCCTCGGCCGCATCGTGCCGCTTCTCGCCGCGCGTGCGCAGCGCGTACGCGGCGTTGTCGAGCACGGTCTGGTGCGGCAGCAGCCCGAAGTTCTGGAACACCATGCTGACCTTGAAGCGGCGCAGCTCGCGCAGCCCGTGCGCGTCGAGCTTGATCACGTCGTTGCCGTCGATCACGATCTCGCCGGCCGTCGGCTCGATCAGCCGGTTGAAGTGCCGCACGAGCGTCGATTTCCCGGAACCCGACAGCCCCATGATCACGAAGATCTCGCCCGACTCGATGCCGAGGCTCACGTCGTTGAGCCCGACGTTGCAGCCCGTTTCGGCCAGCACCTCGGCCTTGCGCTTGCCCGAGCGCAGCAGGTCGAGCACGCGCGCATGCGCGGCCTGCGGCCCGAACAGCTTGTACACGTGTTTGACGTCGATGGTCGCCATGTCTGCCTCCGTTCCTATGCACGCGACGACTGCGTCGCCTGATTCGAATCGACGCCCGCCGACGACGCCTTGCGCGGCAGCCGGTACGGCACGCGCGACGCGCCCTTCTGCCGGCGCTGCTGCGCGAGCCGCCGCCGTGCGCGGCGCTCCTGGCCGAAGCCCTGGCTGATCCGGTCGATCACGATCGCGAGAATCACGATCGCGAGGCCCGCCTGCGTCCCCTTGCCGACGTCGAGCGTCTGGATGCCCGCGAGCACGTCCTCGCCGAGCCCGCGCGAGCCGATCATCGACGCGATCACGACCATCGACAGCGCCATCATCGTCGTCTGGTTGATGCCGGCCATGATGCTCGGCCGTGCGAGCGGCAACTGCACGTTGACGAGCAATTGCCAGCGCGTCGTGCCGAATGCGCGCGCGGCTTCCGTCACGTCCGGATCGACCTGGCGGATGCCGAGATCGGTCAGGCGGATCAGCGGCGGCAGCGCGTAGATGATCGTCGCGAGGATCGCGGGCACCTTGCCGAGGCCGAACAGCATCAGCACCGGGATCAGGTACACGAAGCTCGGCAATGTCTGCATCACGTCGAGCACCGGCAGCAGCATCCGGCGCAGCCACGCGCTGCGCGACGCGAGGATGCCGACCGGCACGCCGATCGCGACCGACAGCACCGTCGCGACAAGCATCAGCGCGAGCGTCTGCATCAGCTTGTCCCACAGGCCGAAGCAGCCGATCGCGTAAAGCAGCAGCATGAAGAGCGCGCCGAGGCCGATGCGGCGCGTCGCGTTCCACGCGATCGCGCCGACCACCAGCAGCACGAGCCACGGCGGCGCCACGCGCAGCGCGCCTTCGAGCGGCACGAGCAGGTAGCGCAGCACCAGCACGCTGAAGTGATGGAAGCCGTCGCCGTATTGCGCGACGAACGTCTCGAGCGCGCCGTTCACCCAGTCGGCGATCGACAGGTGCAGAAAGAAGCCGTTCATTTGATTCTCCGTCGCGCCGCGAAGGCGCGTGACGGCGGCGGCGGGCGCGGGCCCGCCGCCGCGCGCAGGTTACGCGCCCTTCAGGCTGCCGGCGATCTTCTGCGCGACGTCGGCCGGCACCCACTGCTTCCACATGTCCTGGCGGGTCTTCAGGAACTGCGTGGCCATCGCCGCGCCGTCGATCTTCTTCGTGGTCATCTCGAGGATTGTCTGGTTCAGGAAGTCCATCGGGAAGCGCACCTTGCCGAACACGCCGACGAGATCGGGGTTCGCATCGGCGAACGGCTTCGACACGCCCACCGTCAGCCGCGACACCATGTACGACGACGCGCACTGGTGCGTGCTGCTCTCGTCGCGCAACGTCTTCCAGCAGGCTTCGTTATAGGCCGGCATCTTCAGCGCGGTGAACTTGTATTTCGCCATCAGCGCGGCCGGGCCCCAGTAATAGAACACGATCGGCGCGCCGCGCTGGTACGCCGACGCGATCGCCGCGTCGAGTGCCGCGCCGGTGCCCGGGTGGAAGTTCGTGTACGACTGGTCGAGCTTCAGCACGCGCAAGAGGCGCGTGTTCACGCGCTCGCAGTCCCAGCCCGTCGGGCAGTTCAGGAAGCGGCCCTTGTCCGGCTCCTCCTCGTCGGCGAACACCTGCTTGTACTTCGGCAGATCGTCGACCGACACGAGCCCCGCCGCGACCGGCTTGATGTTGCGCGCCGGATCGCCCTTCACCACGTAGTCGGGCACGAACCAGCCTTCCGTCGTGCCGCCCGGCAGCGTGTCGCCGATCAGCTTCACGGCGCCCGACGAGACGGCCTTCGCGGTGATCTCGCTGCGGCCCGTCCACTGCTCGGCCCAGATCTGCAGGTCATTGCGCGCGAGCGCCGTTTCGGTGGCGGCCGTGCTGCCCGGCACGACGTCCGTCTTGCAGCCGTAGCCCTTCTCCATGATCTGCCGCAGCACTTCGGTCGCGAACGACCCGCTTTCCCACGTGATGCCCGCGAAATGGACCGTCTTGCCGTCGGTGCACGCGCCGCCGGCCGCGTGGGCGGCAGGCGCGGACAGGATCGCCGCGGCGGCGAGAAGGACCGTTTTCAGTCGTCGAATCTGCATGGTGGGTCGTCTCCAAATCGAATCTGTTGTTTGTGCGTCGCGGCATGCGCGGCGACCGGCGAAGCGTGGACGTATCCACGTCCGGTCAGCCTGCATGTTTCCGCCGCCAATTTGTTTAGGGAAACGAGTAATTCCGATCATTGCAATCGGCGGCGTCGATCGATCTCTGGGCGCCCTGTCAGGCCCGCCGGACGGGCCTCGCGGCCGATTTTCCGAGCCCGTGCAAGACCCGGCGCGGGCCGCGCCGCCCCCGCGTTCGGCCGTTGCGCGGCCGGCGTTGCAGCGCGGCACGCCACGCCCCGTTTCGACTGTCGAAACGGCCTGTCGCGACCCCATTGGCGAACCCGATCCCATCCATCGAAATTACTCGCTTTCGGTTCCTTGCCGGCTTGGGAAGAATGCGCGGTGTCATCGGAGGAGACACGACCCGACGCTGCCGGTTGCCGCGCCGCCGCGCGTTGCGCGACCCGGCGCCGCGCGCGCTGCATCGGGTCGCCCCGGATGACGGGGCGCGCCACGCCGGGCGCGCTCACGACAACCGATACCAGCTGGATATCACGGAGATCTCTCAATGAAAAAGACCCTGACGGCGCTCGCCGTAACGGCAACCTTCGCGGCCCCCGTGTTCGCGCAAAGCAGCGTCACGCTGTACGGCGTGATCGACGAAGGCCTGAACTATACGAACAACGTCGGCACCGGCCACGTCTACGAGATGGCGAGCGGCTACGCGCAGGGCAGCCGCTGGGGCCTGAAGGGCAGCGAGGATCTCGGCGGCGGCATGAAGGCGATCTTCCAGCTCGAGAACGGCTTCGACGTGAACAGCGGCCGGCTCAACCAGGGCGGCCGCATGTTCGGCCGCCAGGCGTACGTCGGCCTGAGCCAGGCGCAGTACGGCACGCTGACGTTCGGCCGCCAGTACGACTCCGTCGTCGACTATCTCGCGCCGACCACGGCCAACGGCAACTGGGGCGGCTACCTGCTCGCGCACCCGTTCGACAACGACAACACCGACAACTCGTTCCGCCTCGACAACACGGTGAAGTACGCGAGCCCGAACTTCGGCGGCTTCCAGTTCGGCGGCGCATACAGCTTCAGCAACAGCACGAGCTTCTCGGACAACCGCGCGTACAGCTTCGGCGCGCAGTACCAGAACAACGGATTGCTGATCGGCGCCGCGTACCTGCAGGCGAACCATCCGGGCAACGGCTCGGCCGGCGCGATCACCGCGAACGACGCGAGCTACATCGCCGAGCGCATGCGCGTGTTCGGCGCGGGCATCAACTACACGTTCGGCCAGGCGACGGTCGGCTTCGCGTACACGAACTCGAACTACAAGAACCCGACCGGCAACGGCTACCTCGGCACGCCGGGCGCGATCATCGCCCCGGGCGCGACGGTCAGCGCGATCAAGTACCAGAACTTCGAGGTGAACGGCTCGTACCAGGTCACGCCGGCGTTCATGGTCGGCGCGCAGTACGTGCTGTCGCTCGAGAAGTACGACGCATCGACCGGCAACGCGAAGCCGAAGATCCATTCGGCCGGGCTGATGGCCGACTACAACCTGTCGAAGCGCACCGACGTGTACGTGCAGGCCGCGTACCAGCACATCGCCGGCGACAAGACGAACTCGATCCTCGACAACGCGTTCATCCCCGGTACCGACGCGCCGTCGTCGACGTCGAACCAGGTGGCCGTGCGCGTCGCGCTGCGCCACAAGTTCTGATGTAACCCGGTTCTCCGTTCTTCACGCGACACCCGTGCGGGTCTGCCCGAGGTGTCTTTGCCCGCCCGCAAGCGCAAGCCTGCCGGCGGGTTTTTTCATGGGCGCCGTCACGCGTGACCCGCCGATGTTGCCGGAATCGGCAAAAAGCGCCCGCTCGTCCCGTCAACCGTGACAGGTCAACGGACGACCATCCGCCGATACACTGTGGATCTCCGCGACGGCCGCCATCCCCACGATCCCCGATGCCGGCCGTCGCCTTCATTGCGCCCGGCCTGCCGCCTTTCGCGCACCCACAGCCCATCCCCGAGGAGTGTCACTTGAAGCACTGGCGCCGCGCGCTGTTCACCTTCGCCGCCGGCCTCCTGGCCGCCGCGACTTCCGATGCCCGCCCGATCTGCACCGTCGTCGCCGACGCCGCCACCGGCCAGCTGCTCGTGCAGCAAGGCGACTGCGCGACCCGCGTGACGCCGGCGTCGACGTTCAAGGTCGCCATCAGCCTGATGGGCTTCGATGCGGGCGTCCTGAAAGACATGCACACGCCGACGCTCGACTTCCACGCCGGCTACCCCGACTGGGGCGGCGCACCGTGGCGCGAGCCGACCGACCCGGCGCGCTGGATGAAGCTGTCGATCTTCTGGTACTCGCAGCAGGTCACGCAGGCGCTCGGGCAGGCGCGCTTCCAGCAGTACACGACCGCATTCGGCTACGGCAACGAAGATGCGACCAGCCCGACGGGCGAACTGAACGGTGTGATGGGCGCGTGGGTCAACGCGTCGCTGCGCATCTCGCCGCTCGAGCAGGTCGCCTTCATGCGCAAGATCGCGAACCGGACGCTGCCCGTCAGCGCACACGCGTTCGACATGACCGAGCGCATCACGCTGATCGACACGCAGCCCGACGGCTGGATCGTGCATGGCAAGACGGGCACCGGGTCGCCGGGGCGCAAGTACGATGCGTCGCACGCGTACGGCTGGTTCGTCGGCTGGGCGGCCAAGGGGCCGCGCAAGGTCGCGTTCGCGTACCTGATCCAGGACGACGAGCGGCAGACGCCGAACGCCGGCCTGCGCGCACGCGATACGTTCCTGGCGACACTGCCGGCCCTCGCCGAACCGGGCAGGCCGCAATGAGCACCGGCCCGCGCAACGCGCGGATCGACCTGCTGCGCGGCGTGTCGATCGTGCTCGTCCTGCTGCATCACTTCAACATCCCCTACTCGCTGCGCGACACGTCGCTCGCCCGCGTATTCGGCTGGGATGCCGTGCATGCGATCGCGCGCAACGGCAACTACGGCGTGACGATGTTCTTCGTGATCTCCGGCTACCTGATCACGTCGAATGCGCGCCGCCGCTGGGGCAGCCTCAGCGCGATCGACGTGCGTGCGTTCTACGTGTCGCGACTCGCGCGCATCGTCCCGTGCCTGCTCCTGCTGCTCGCGCTCGTCAACTGCCTTGCGGCGGCCGGCGTGCCGATCTTCCAGAACCATGCGCCGGAGGGCATCGCCGTGTCGTTCTGGCTCGTGAACCTCGCGTCGCTGACGTTCTGGATGAACGTGCTGATCGGCGCGTACGGGTGGGTCAACTACGCGCTCGGCGTGCTGTGGTCGCTGTCGGTCGAAGAGGTGTTCTACCTGTCGTTTCCGCTGCTGTGCATCGCGTTGCGCCGCGATGCGCGGCTCGTCGCGTTCTGGGTGGTCATCGCCGCGATCGGGCCCGTGTACCGCTTCACGCACGCCGGTGATGAAGGCGGGTTCCTCTATGCGTACTTCGCGTCGTTCGACGGGATCGCGATCGGCTGCTGCACCGCGCTGCTGGCCGAGCGCGTGAACGGGCAGCGGCTGGCCGCGCCGCTCGTGCAGTGGCCCGTCGCGGCGGCGATGGCCGCGCTTTATCTGGCCAGGCCGATCGCGGAAAGCCATGTCGCCGGCGTCACCGCGATGGCGCTCGGCACGGCCGTGCTGCTGATCGGCGCGCACGTCAACGGCGAGCGTGTGCACGGCCGCCTGCTCGCGCCGCTGGGCCGCGCCGGCAAGCTCAGCTACGAGCTGTACCTGTTCCACCTGATCGTGCTCGGCGGGCTGCGCACGTTCTGGCCGCCGTCGGCCACGCACGGCGACACGAAGCTGCTGTTGCTGATTGCGTATCTGGTGTTGTCGGCGGCACTGAGCACGGCGATCGCGCGCGGCTATGCGACGCCGCTCGACCGCCTCATCAAGCGAGTCGCGTCGCGGCCTTCAACGCGCGTGCCGGATGGCGCGCGCTTCTAGCGTGTCATCGGCCATCGCTGCCGGGTCGCCGGGAGAAAGAAATCGGCCAGGGCCCGGCCGTATCGCTTGACGATACCGGCCGGCCTGACCGCAAGCCCCGCGTACAGACGGTCGACCTCGTCGATCAGTCGAGATAATCCGCGTATTCCTTGCGCGTATAGCTGGCGAGCGCCTGCCACGGCAACGTCTCCCGCCGCGCGGCCGCCGCCGGTGTCAGCGTCAGCTTGCGCACCACGCGGCCGTCGGCGCTCCGGTACTCGACCGACAGCGGCGCCTGCAGCGTCTCGCTCCACAGGATCCGGTTCACGCCGCGCGCGCCGGGCGTGTCGATCGCCTGCTCGTACCAGCGGGTGCCGGGCACGTCGCCGCGCTTCGCCACCGCGAGCCGCTTCAACTGCGACGGCGGCGTGACGTAGTACGCGTTGTCCCACGAGCCGTCGAAGCCCGTGGTTTCGTACTCGGCCGGCGGCACGCTGACGACCGTCCGGTTCGCCGCGTCCACGTACTCGATGCGCGCCGTCTTGCCGTCGTACGTCACGTGCCGCGCGGCCGCCTGGAAGTTGAAGTGCTTGTGGCCCGCGTGGGCAGCGGCCGGCTGCACGCCGGTGCGAACGCCCGCGTCGTGGTCGTGGTCGTGATCATTACCGTGACCACCCGCCGCCGCGACGGGCAGCACGCGTTCGACCCACACGTGCCCGTCACGGCGCACCATCCGTTCGCGATACATCGTCGTGCGCGTCACGCCATCGGCCGACACCGTGCGGCTCTCGTGCAGCAGCACGGCGTCGAGATCGGCCGCTGCAAGAGCCGGCAGCGCAACCCACCCGCAGGCGAGCACGCAGAGAAGCTGACGTTTCATCGGGCGTTCCCGTTCCTCATGCAGTCAACGGATTCAGAAACCGAACGCCGAGCGCACGAGACCGAACACCTTCGTGTTGTCGATCGTGCCCTTGAACGCCTTCGCGTCCGCGCCGTCGGCGAACAGCATCACGTCGCCGCCGCCGTGCGTCTCCGAGCCCGCGCTGCCCATCCGCACCCCGACTTCCTGCAGATACGCCTCATTCGTCGCGGTGGCCGAATCGACCGACGCACGCACGTTCGGCCGGTTCGCGCCGTTGCCGAACACCAGCGTCGTGTAGGTGTTGCCGTCGGCGTCCTTGCTCGGCTGGCCGTCGCGATAGTTGCGGCTGATGTCGAGAATCGGGTTGCCGCGCTTCGAATAGCCGTTGATCGTCATCGTGTGGTCGTGGTCGGCCGTCACGACGATCAGCGTGTTCGACAGGTCGACCTTCGACAACGCGACGCGGATCGCCTCGTCGAACGCCGCCGTGTCCTCCAGCGCACGCTTCGCGTTGGTGCCGTGCAGCGCGTGATCGATCCGGCCGCCCTCGACCATCAGGAAATAGCCGTTCGAATTCTTCGACAGCACGTCGATCGCCTTCGACGTCATCTCGGCGAGGCTCGGCTGCGTCGGCCCTTCGCCCTTGCCCGCGACACGGTCGAGTTCGTACTCGAGGTGGCTCGTCGAACTGAAGAGACCGACCAGCTTGCCGTTGCCGGCCTGCGCGAGCTGATCGCGGGTCGCGACGACCGTGTAGCCCTTCGCCTTCATCTCGTTGAGCAGGTTGCGCCCGTCCGCGCGGCCGCGCTTGTTCGCCACCGGATCGAACGGCGTCCAGTGGTTGCGGCCGCCGCCCATCAGCACGTCGACGCCGTCGCCGAGCGCCGCGTTGTAGCCCGCGCCGCCCGGCGCCGCCTGCGCGGCGATGTCGTACTGCGCGTCGCGATGGCAGATGTGCGAATAGGTCGCGGCGGGCGTCGCGTGCGTGAGTTCCGTCGTCGTGATCGCACCCACCGCCTTGCCGCGCGCCTTCGCGAGTTCCAGCAGCGTCGCGACCGGCTGGCCGTTGCCCGGCGCGCAGTTGTTGACGGTCTTGTTGCCGTTGGCGTCGCTGCCCGGCGCGACCGCGCGCGTGTCCGACGACATCGACAGCACTTCGTTGTTCATCTTCACGCCGGTCATGTACGCGGCCATCGACGGTGCGCTGTCGGTCGTCTGCGCGTCGTTCGAGAAGGTCTTGACGCGCGCGGTGCGGGCCAGCTTCTCCATCGTCAGTTGTCCCGACTCGCCGACCTTGTAGATCCGGCTCGCCGTCACGGTCGTCGGCCCCATGCCGTCGCCGAGAAAGAAAATCACGTTCTTCGCCTGGCCGGCGGCCTGCGCCGCGCCGCACGCGAAACCCGCGACGGCCAGCGCCGCCGCGATGCACTTGATGGTCGACATCCTGTATTCCCCTGTACCCGTTTGGTCGGCGCTCACAGCTGCACCGCGTTGCGCACCAGCTCGAAGACCTTGTTGTTCTCGATCACGCCGTGGAACGCATCCGCGCCGCGGCCGATCGCACCGAGGAACACATCGGTGCCGCCGTGCGTCTCGCTGCCCTTGTCCATGCGCACGACCGCCTCCTGGCGATAGTCGTCGGCGCCCGTCACCGCGTCGGTGAGCGTGGTGCCCGCGCGGCTGCCCTGCACGCGGTTCTCGCCGTTGCCGAAGCCGATGATCGTGTACGGCGCGCCGTCCGCATCCTTCGCGACCGCGCCGGTCTGGTAGCTGCGCAGCACGCCCAGCACGCCGGGCTTGCCCGCCTCGGTCTTGCCGGTGCGCGCCGCATAGCCGTTCAGCACCAGCGTGTGGTCGTGATCGGCCGTGACGACGATCAGCGTGTTCTTCAGGTCGGGATCGGTCTTGCGCACCTTGTCGATCGTGGCCTTGATCGCGTTGTCGAACGCGACCGTGTCCTGCAGCGCGCGCTTCGCATTGGTGTCGTGCAGCGCGTGGTCGATCCGGCCGCCTTCGACCATCAGGAAATAGCCGTTCGGGTTCTTCTGCAGCACGTCGAGCGCGCGCGTCGCCATGTCGGTGAGGCTCGGCTCCTTGGTCGCGCCGCGATCGAGGTCGTAGCTCATGTGGCTCGACGCGAACAGGCCGACCAGCTTGCCGCCCTTCGTCGCATCGGCGGCCAGCAGGTCGTCGCGGTTCTGCGCGACCGCATAGCCCTTCACCTTCAGCTCGTTGACCAGGTTGCGGCCGTCGGTGCGCTTGCCGCCGCCGTCCTTCGGCACGAAGAATTGCGTGCCGCCGCCGAGCACGACGTCGACGCCGTCGCCCAGCGCGCCGTTGTAGCCCGCGCCGCCCGGCACGAGCTGCGCGGCGATGTCGTTCTCGGCGTCGCGATGGCACACGTGCGCATACGTCGCCGCCGGCGTGGCGTGCGTGACGCGCGTGGTCGTCACGACACCGGTGGCCAGCCCCTGCGCCTTCGCGATCTCGAGCAGCGTCGCAGCCGATTTGCCGTTGTTCGCGCCGCAGTTGCCGGTGAGGCTCGCGGTCGGCTCGATCGCCTTCGTGTCGGGCGACATCGAGATCACTTCGTTGTTGGTCTTGACGCCGGTCATGTACGCCGACATCGACGGTGCGCTGTCCGTCACCTGCGCATCGTTGGAATAGGTCTTCACGAACGCGGTTTCGGGCAGCGTGTCGATCGTGAGCGCGCCGTCTTCACCGACCGCGTAGATGCGCGCGGCCGTCAGCGTCGTGATCCCCATGCCGTCGCCGAGGAAAAAGATCACGTTGCGCGCCGCCGCCTGCACGGGCGCGGGCGCCGTGCTGGTCGGGCCGTCGTCGCTGCCGCATCCGGCCAGTGCAAAGGCGCCCGCGCACAGCAGCGCCGCCAGTTTGATTCGATTCATGTTGCCCGCTCCCCCCGCCATTGATGCTTTCGAAATGAAAGGCGATGGTAGGAACCTGATGTGACGGCAATATGAATGGCAATTGGAAGGATTAGAAGGATTTATGAAAGGCGAGAGCGAGGCGCCACGATCGGGCGCCCCACGCGCGACGACGTCATTCCGCGTGTTCGGCGGCGACGCTGCGCACGGTCACGATGCGCGCGGGCGGTATGTTTGCCCACACGATCCGGCTGCCGCAGGCAACAAATGCCGAATCGCCGAGCGGATGACGGCCGGGCGGCCGCAGGTCGTACGTGAACTGAATCATCACGCCGTCGGCCGACAGCACGCGATGGCACTGGTCGATGATGGCCGTCACGTCCTGACGCGGCAGCGTGCGCAGCGGCAGGCACGACACGATCGCGTCGACGCGTGCCTCGGTCGGCAGCAGCCGTTCGAGCTGCCGCGCGTCGCCCGACACGATCGTGATGCCCGGAAAGCGTCGCCGCAGATGCTGGACGAACGCCGGCGAACGTTCGACCACCACGAGCCGCCGCGGCGCGACACCGCGTTCGAGCAACGCCGCGGTGATCGCGCCGGTGCCGCCGCCGAGTTCGACGACCAGCCCGTCGCCGTCCGGCACCGCGTCGGCCATTTCGCGCGCCAGCTGCCGCGAACTCGGGCACAACGCGCCCACCGCGGCCGGACGGCCGACCCACTCGCGCACGAACAGTGCCGAGACACGCCACGCGTTCGGCCACATCATCGGCGGGCCTCCCCCGGCGCTTGCGCGGTCAGCGGCGGCGTGCCGATGACCGCGCGGAACTGGGCTACGGCGAAACGGGTAGGGTTCATGCGCATCCTCCTGGGCGAATCGGTCCGTCGCTGTACACGCGACGGTCAATCGATTCTAGGAAACGCAAACTTAAGCTGACGTGAAGATTGACCCTGATTTGCCTGACCAATTCGTGCCGGATCAGCTGGCGCACGCCCGGTCAGCGGTCGATGCGCTGCTGGAAATGCGCGGGATAGCGCTCGCCGACGATCCGGATCTGCTGCAGTGCGGTCTCGATCGCGGCAAGATCGTCGGCCGTCAGCACGACGGCGGCCGCGCCCACGTTCTCGTCTAGCCGGTGCAGCTTCGTCGTGCCCGGGATCGGCACGATCCACGGCTTGCGGGCCAGCAGCCACGCCAGCGCGATCTGCGCGCGCGTCGCGCCCTTGTCGGTCGCGATCCGGCCGAGCAGGTCGACGAGGCCCGCGTTCGCCTTGCGGTTCTCCTCCGAGAAGCGCGGCACGACATTGCGGAAATCGTTCTCCGCGAACGTCGTGTTCGCATCGATCGCGCCGGTCAGGAAACCTTTGCCGAGCGGGCTGAACGGCACGAAGCCGATCCCGAGTTCCTCGAGCGTCGGCAGGATCCGCGCCTCCGGCTCGCGCCACCACAGCGAGTACTCGCTTTGCAGCGCGGCGACCGGCTGCACCGCGTGCGCGCGGCGAATCGTCTGCTCACCGGCTTCCGACAGCCCGAAATGCGCGACCTTGCCTTCGCGGATCAGGTCCTTGACTGTCCCGGCTACCTCCTCGATCGGCACGTTCGGATCGACGCGATGCTGGTAGAACAGGTCGATGCGATCGACCTTCAGCCGCTTCAGCGCCGCGTCGGCCACCTCGCGGATATGCGACGGCCGGCTGTCGACGCCCTTCATCGGCTGGCCGTCCTCGAAACCGAATTTGGTGGCGATCACGACCTGGTCGCGAAACGGCGCGAGCGCCTCGCCGACCAGTTCCTCGTTGACAAACGGGCCATACGCTTCCGCCGTGTCGAAGAACGTCACGCCTCGCTCGAACGCCGCGCGGATCAATGCGATGCCGCTCGCGGTGTCGGTCGCGGGGCCGTAGCCGTAACTCAATCCCATGCAGCCCAGCCCGATTGCCGAGACTTCGAGGCCGCTCTTACCAAGCATGCGCTTTTGCATGACGCTCTCCTGCTGAAGTTGAAAAGGATCGACGGGATGCCGAGGAAGCCAGTGTAGGTTGATGGATACGGCTCAACAATCGGCGTACCATTTCATGCGTTACTGAGGAAAATTCACAAATGCTCCGCACCGGCATCGGCGAACTGACGACCTTCATCACGATCGCGGAACAGCGCAGCTTCAGCGGCGCGGCGCGCATCCTGGGCGTATCGCCGTCGGCACTGAGCCATGCGGTCCGCCACCTCGAAGCGCGGCTCGGCGTGCGTCTCTTCAACCGCACCACGCGCTCCGTCGCGCTGACGGAGGCCGGCGAGCAGTTGCTGCTGCGTGTGCGGCCCGCGGTGGCCGATCTCGAAGACGCGCTGAACGACGCGGCCACCGCCCGCAACCGGCCATCCGGCCAGATCCGCATCAGCGCGTCGGAAGCGTCGGCGCGCCCGCTGATCCGGCATGTGCTGCCTGCGTTCGTCGCCCGTTATCCGGACATCCACGTCGAATTCGTCACCGATTCGCGGCTGATCGACATCGTCGAGCACGGCTTCGACGCCGGCATCCGCGTTCACGAAGACGTGCCCCGCGACATGATCGCGGTGAAGTTCGGCGACACGATCCGCTTCGTCGCGGTGGCGTCGCCCGACTACCTGTCACGGCACGCGCCGCCGGCCCGCCCGCAGGATCTCGTGGATCATCGGTGCATCCGCTACCGGTTCGAAAGCGGCGCGCTCTATCGATGGGACCTGATCCGCAAGGGCAAGCGCGTCAGCGTGGACGTCGACGGGCCGATGACGCTCGGCAACCAGGGGCTGATGATCGACGCCGCGCTGGCCGGCATCGGCATCGCGTGGGTCACGGAATCGCGCGTGGCCGATCATGTCGCCGCCGGGCGGCTCGTGCATGTCTTGCCGGAATGGAGCCAGGATTTCGGCGCGCTGTGCCGCTACTATCCGGCGAACCGGCATCCGCCGGCGGCGCTGCGGCTGTTCGTCGAGGCCGTGCGTGAGTGGGTGGCCGCGGGGCGCGAAGCAGCGCCTGCCTGAGCGCAATCGCGGCTGATGCCCGGCCGCGCAGCACACGCTCAGCGCGTGGCGCGCATCAGGATGTTCGCGAACGGCAGGCCTTCGTCGTCCTCGTCGCGCCGCGAAATTTCGTCGAAGCCGAGCCGTGCATAGAACGCGCGGGCATCGCGATTGTCGGCATACACCTCCAGATCGAGCGTGCCCTTGAGCGCGAGCGCATGCTCGACCAGCGCGCGGCCGATCCCGTGGCCGTGCAACGCCGGCGCGACGAACAATCCGCCGATTGAACCATCGAGCAGACCGATGAAGCCGACCGGTTCGCCGCCACGCCACGCGACCCAGGTTTCCGCGTTGGGTAGATAAACCTGTTCGATCAGCGTGCGCTGCTCGCGCAGCCGCGCCTCGCCGAGAAACGGATGCGCAAGCAGCGACGCGTCGAACCAGATGGCCGACAGCGTGTGCAGGTCGGATGCCTCGTAGGCGCGAATCTCGATTGCCATGTTGCTTGTGTTGTTCAATGCGTGCTGCGAAGACGAACGCACCCCGGCACGTTCGTCGATGGGTTACGCCGCGCGCGCTGCCCGCTGCATCGCGCGCGGCACCGCATTACCGCAGGTTGGTTCTCGCCAGCTCGACGATCTCGTCGCCGCGCCCGCTCAAGATCGCGCGCAGCATGAACAGGCTGAAGCCCTTCGCATGCGCGAGTTCGATCTTCGGCGGCATCGCGAGCTCGTACTTCGACGTGACGACGTCGACGACCGCCGGCCCGTCATGCGCGAACGCCATGCGCAGCGCTTCTTCGACGTTCTCCGAGTGCTCGACGCGCACGCTGAAGATGCCCGCGCCCTTCGCGATCGCCGCGAAGTCGGTCGGGCTCAGGTCGACGTTCGTGTCGAGATAGCCGGCCGCCTTCAGCTCCATCGACACGAAGCCGAGCAGGCTGTTGTTGTACACGACGATCTTGATCGGCAGCTTGAGCTGTCGCGCGGTCAGCAGATCGCCGAGCAGCATCGACAGCCCGCCGTCGCCCGACAACGACACCACCTGACGCCCCGGATGCGCCCCCTGCGCGCCGAGCGCCTGCGGCATCGCGTTCGCCATCGAGCCGTGATTGAACGAACCGTGCAATTGACGCTTGCCGTTCATCGTCAGGTAGCGCGCGGCCCACAGCGTCGGCGTGCCGACGTCGGCCGTGAAGATCGCGTCTTCCGCCGCGACTTCGTCGACGATCTTCGTCAGGTATTGCGGATGGATCGCGCGGCCCGGCGGCTCGGCCACCGCGAGATCGTCGAGCCCCTTGCGCGCCGCCGCGTAGTGCTTCAACGCATTCTCGAGGAAACGCCGCTGCGTCTTGCGCGTCAAGCGCGGCAGCAGCGCCGCGATCGTTTCCTTCACGGTGCCGACGAGGCCGAGCGCGAGCGGCGCGCGATGGCCGAGCTGCGAGCCCTTCCAGTCGATCTGCGCAATCTTCGCGTTCGACGGATAGAACGGCCGGTACGGGAAATCCGTGCCGAGCATCAGCAGCGTGTCGCACGATTCCATCGCGTGATAGCCCGAGCTGAAGCCGATCAGCCCCGTCATCCCCACATCGAACGGGTTATCCCATTCGACGAACTGCTTGCCGCGCAGCGCATGCACGACCGGCGCGCCGAGCGTATCGGCCAGCGCGACCACCTCGTCGTGCGCGCCCTGCGTGCCGCTGCCGCACAGCAGCGTGACCGCGTCGGACGCGTTGAGCAGCGCCGCGAGCCGGTCGAGATCGGCATCGGCCGGCAGGATCGACGGCGGCGCCGCTTCGCTCCACGCCGCCGGCTCTTCCGGGCCGTCGCCGAGCGCGATGTCGCCCGGCAGCACGATCACCGCGACGCCGCGCTCGTCGATCGCGGTGCGCATCGCGCGCGCGAGCACGCGCGGGAACTGCGACGCGTTCGTCACCAGCTCCGCGAAATGGCTGCATTCGCGGAACAGTTCCTGCGGATGGGTTTCCTGGAAGTAGCCGAGGCCGATCTCGGTCGACGGAATGTGCGCGGCGATCGCGAGCACCGGCTGGTGATTGCGGTGGCAGTCGTAGAGGCCGTTGATCAGGTGCAGGTTGCCGGGGCCGCAGCTGCCCGCGCACACCGCGAGCCGCCCGGTCGA
Source organism: Burkholderia sp. AU45274 (assembly GCF_030482505.1). Classification (NCBI taxonomy): domain Bacteria; kingdom Pseudomonadati; phylum Pseudomonadota; class Betaproteobacteria; order Burkholderiales; family Burkholderiaceae; genus Burkholderia; species Burkholderia sp. AU45274. Next base: position 42,767 of record NZ_JAUJQE010000009.1, read on the forward strand.
CGCGGCATCCGCGCCGGCCGCGAACGCGGCGCTTTCCTCGTGCCGCGTATGCATCCAGCGGATCGAGCCGATCTGGCTCAGGCTGAACGACAGGCCGTTCAGGCTGTCGCCCGTCACGCCCCAGATGCGCTCGACGCCGGCTGCCGCCAGCGTCTTCGCCAGATATTCCGCCATCGTCTGTTTGGCCATGCTGTCCTCGCTCGTTGATGGGTCGTCACACGAATGAATCGGCTGCGGTGGCCGCCTGCGCCACCGAACGGACGAGCATACGCGATCGTTTCGCGCCGCGTCGTGAAGATGCGACGCGCTTGGGTGCGTCTCGTTCGGTCCCTTTCGGCGGTGTCGGGCGACTGTCGCCGTTTCGTCGGCAAATGGACGGGTTGACGGGGATGGCAAGCGCCAGTCCGGCGCGCATTCGTCGAACACGCCTGTTTACAACGGCAGCGCATGCGTCGACAGAATCTCCTTGAGCACCATGAACGAGCGCACCTGCCGCACCCCCGGCAGGTACAGCAGCTGTTCGGCGTGCAACCGGTTGAAGCTGTCGTTGTCGCGCGTGCGCACCAGCATGAAGTAGTCGAATTCGCCGGTCACGACGTGACACTCGACGCACCCCGACACTTTCTGCGCGGCCTTCTCGAACGCGGCGAACGCTTCGGGCGTCGAGCGATCCAGCACGAAGCCGATCACGACCAGCATCCCCGCACCGAGCAGCTTCGGGTCGAGCAGCGCAACGATGCCGCGGATCAGCCCCATTTCCTTCAACCGCTCGACGCGCCGCAGGCACGCCGGCGCACTCAGCTTCACCTTCGCCGCGAGGCTCACGTTGGAGATCGACGCGTCCTGCTGCAACTGCCGCAGGATCGCGCGGTCGATGCGATCGAGCGCCGGTGCGGCGTCGGCCGGCGATGCGCTGTCTCGATCTAATTTCATTGCGTCGCCCTCCTGTTCTGCGAATCAAAATTGCTTGTCATGTTCTCGTATCGTCCATAACGTAGGCCGGTGCAATTTATTTCGCAAGCTCATTTCTCGCGCTTCTGCCTATCATTTTTCTGGTCGGAACACGGCCTGCCGGCCGCAACCGAGCGAACCGATTTCCCGCCCTGCCCCCTGCTTTCCGGAGCCCGCCGATGAACCTGCAACGTTTCGCCCGTTATCCGCTCACGTTCGGCCCGACGCCGATCCAGCCGCTCAAGCGCCTGAGCGAACACCTCGGCGGCAAGGTCGAGCTGTATGCGAAGCGCGAGGACTGCAACAGCGGCCTCGCGTTCGGCGGCAACAAGACGCGCAAGCTCGAATACCTCGTCCCCGATGCGCTCGCGCAGGGCGCGGATACGCTCGTGTCGATCGGCGGCGTGCAATCGAACCAGACGCGCCAGGTCGCCGCCGTCGCCGCGCATCTCGGGATGAAATGCGTGCTCGTGCAGGAGCACTGGGTCAACTACGACGATCCGGTGTACGACCGGGTCGGCAACATCCAGCTGTCGCGCATGATGGGCGCGGACGTGCGGCTCGTGTCCGACGGCTTCGACATCGGCATTCGCCGCAGTTGGGAAGAAGCGATGGAGCGCGTGCGGCAGGCGGGCGGCAAGCCTTACCCGATCCCGGCCGGCTGTTCCGAGCATCCGCTCGGCGGGCTCGGCTTCGTCGGGTTCGCGGAAGAAGTGCGTGCGCAGGAGGCGCAACTCGGCTTCAGGTTCGACTACATCGTCGTGTGCTCGGTGACGGGCAGCACGCAGGCGGGGATGGTCGTCGGCTTCGCGGCCGACGGGCGGGCCGACCGCGTGATCGGGATCGACGCATCGGCCACGCCCGAGCGCACGCACGAGCAGATCACGCGCATCGCGCGGCACACCGCCGAACTCGTCGATCTGGGCCGGCCGATCACCGCCGCGGACGTGGTGCTCGACACGCGCTACGCCGGCCCCGAATACGGGCTGCCGAACGACGGCACGCTCGAAGCGATTCGCCTGTGCGCGCGGCTCGAAGGCATGCTGACGGATCCGGTCTACGAAGGGAAGTCGATGCACGGGATGGTCGACAAGGTACGGCTCGGGGAATTCGAGCCGGGGTCGAAGGTGCTGTATGCCCATCTCGGCGGCGTGCCGGCGTTGAGCGCGTATAGCGAGATTTTCCGGAACGGTTGAGGCATTCGAGATGAAACGCCGGTGCGCCAAAGTCGCGCGCCGGCGCCTGGATCACGGCGATCGCCCGGATCGCCGTTGTCGTTGTCGTTGTCGTTGTCGTTGTCGTTGCCGTTGTCCCCCTACACGTCCGCCCTCCCGCACGCCATTTCTTCGGCTGCCCCCAACCCTCGCTGTCTAGCCCGCCGCTTTCCGTCCGTTGCGAATCGTTCGCCTCGGCGCGCCGACATCGCACGTCTTTCTAAAGACGTGTCCGACTCGTCAATCGCCCATTCGGACAGCAATCCGGCTTATTCGTACACGTACTAATCCTTTTACACGGCATTTAGTAGGCGTTCTATTTAAATCGGGCCCCCGCTTCCCGAAAATTGACCCTGTCGTGTCGGCCGCAACGTTTCGCAAGCATTCGTCCTTCATCGCGCGAGGCTCGGATAGCACCGTTGCGGCGCATCAGGTCGACCGGCACCCCAGGCAGCGTCTCCTTCCCCGGTGGCATTTCCCATGCAGTGGAAACAGCGGCCGCGCTCCGCTACGGCCGAGCGTGCGGTTTCGCGTCGCGATCGGAACGACGGGCGTCCCTTTAAATCAGAACGGCAGCAGAAGGGTATATGGATATGTCATTCGAACCACGGCACGCGCACACAGCGCGTACCGCCGGCGGCCTGATCGCGCGTATCGCTGACGTCGCACTGATCTCGTTCGGCGCGCTGGCCGCCGCGCTCGTGTTGCATGGCCCGGACGTCGATCGGTCGTCGGAACTGGCCGCCGTTGCCTGCGCGGCGACCTTTGCGCTGCTGCTGTTTCCCGCATTCCGCCTCTATCACGCGCCCGCCCGTACCCCCACGCACCGCACCGCGCTGCTGACCGCGTTCGCGTGGCTGGCGGCGCAGGCCGGCGCGGCGCTCGTGATGCGGGTGCTCGCGCCGACGCTGGCCATTCCGCTGCCCTGGTACCTGCTCTGGACGGCGACGAGCGGCATCGCGCTCGTCGCATCGCGCGTCGTCGCCGGCACGACGCTCGAACGGATCGGCCGCCCGCAGGAAAGCGATCGTCTCGTCGCGATCGTCGGCACCGGCGCCCATCGCGACGCCGTCCTCGACCGCATCGCCAGCGCACCGTCGGCCGGATTCCGCGCAGCCGCGACGTTCGATATCGCCAGCGCCAACCCGACGAGCCCCGACGGCATGCCGCGCTTTTGCGATCGCGATACGTTCGCCCAGCATGTCCGCACGCACGCGATTCCCGAAGTCTGGCTCGCGCTGCCGATCGGCGAGGCGCGCATCGTGATGGCCGTGCTCGACGCGTTCCGCGACGATCTCGTCAACATCCGCTTCGTGCCCGACGTCAGCAAGCTCGCGATGTTCGACGGCGAGATGATCGACCTCGTCGGCGCACCGGCGATCAACCTGGTCGCGTCGCCGCTGTCGTCGCGCGCGCTGCTGCACAAGGCGATCTTCGATCGCGTGTTCGCGGCCACCGTCCTCGTCGGCCTGGCGCCGCTGCTGCTCGCGATCGCCGCGGCGGTCCGGCTGTCGTCGAACGGCCCCGTGCTGTTCCGCCAGCAGCGCAAGGGCGCGGACGGCCAGGCGTTCACGATCTTCAAGTTCCGCACGATGCGGCTGCACGACGCGGGCGGCGAAGTGTGCCAGGCGACGCGCGCCGATCCGCGCATCACGCGGGTCGGCGCGTTCCTGCGTCGCACGAGCCTCGACGAGCTGCCGCAGTTCCTCAACGTGCTGCGCGGCGAGATGTCGGTCGTCGGCCCGCGCCCGCACGCGCTCGAACACGACGACCTCTACCGGAAGATCGTCGACGGCTACATCCACCGCTACCGCGTCAAGCCCGGCATCACCGGATGGGCGCAGATCAACGGCCTGCGCGGCGAGACCGACCGCGTCGAAAAGATGCAGCGCCGCGTCGAAGCCGATCTCCACTACCTGCGCAACTGGTCGTTCGCCCTCGACATGCGCATCGTCCTGGCCACCGCCCTGCGCGGCTGGTCTCACCGCAACGCGTACTGATACGCACGCGGCACCGCCATCGCGCGTCGCCGCACCACGATAAGGATGACTGATGACTTCCGCCACGATCGAGCGGGCTGGATCCGCACGTCCCTACCGCGTGCGCACGCTGCTGGCCGCAGCGGTCAGCGTCGCGCTGTCGGCCTGTGCATTCGCACCCGGCATGCAGATGAGCGCACCGACCACCACGACCGACGGCCGGCCGGCCGGGCACGCTGACGCCAACGCGAGTGCCCTGCCGTTCCGGATCACGACGATCGACGCCAGCCTGATCCGCCAGCTCGACGCGCAGGCCGCGCAGCAGCCGAACCTGCCGCCCGGCCCGCTGGCAGCCACGCCCGGCGCTTACCGCCTCGGCGCCGGCGACGTGCTGCAGATCACCGTCTGGGATCACCCCGAACTCGCGGCCGCGCAAGGCGCCGCGCAGCAGAACGCGCCGCGCGCGGCCGACCCGGTCGCGGGCTTCGTCGTCGATCCGCACGGCAACGTGGCGTTCCCGTTCGCCGGCAGCGTGCCGGTCGCGGGCCTCACGGCCGACGCCGCGCAGGCCCGCCTCGCCGCCGCGCTGTCGCGCGTCTATCGCCATCCGCAAGTGACGCTGCGCGTCGCGTCGTTCCGCTCTCAGCAGGTCTATATCGACGGCGAAGTCCGCACGCCCGGTGCGCAGCCCGTCAACGACGTGCCGATGACGCTCTACGAAGCGCTCGGCCGCGCGGGCGGGCTCGGCACGGGCGCCGACCAGAGCCGCATGACGCTGGTGCGCGACGGGGTGTCCTATCCGCTCGACCTGACGCGCATGCTGCGCGACGGCCGCAATCCGGCCGACGTCGTGCTGGCTGCCGGCGACCTGCTGCACGTGCCGTCGCGCAGCGATTACGGCGTGTACGTGATGGGCGAAGTGAACAAGCCGTCGCTCGCGGTGCCGCTGCGCGACGGCCGGCTGACGCTGTCGGACGCGCTGTCGCAGGCCGGCAGCGTGAACGCGAATACCGCCGACGCCGCGCAGATGTTCGTGATCCGCGGCTCGCAGACGGGCGATCCGCAGGTGTTCCACCTCGACGCGCGCTCGCCGGTGTCGATGGTGCTCGCCAACGAGTTCGCGCTGCAGCCGAAGGACATCGTCTACGTCGACGGCAACGGCCTGGTGCGCTTCAGCCGCGTGCTGAGCCTGCTGCTGCCCGGCGTCAACACCAGCGCCACCGCGGCGCTCGCCGTCAAATGAGCGCCATCGCCACGCTGCTCGTCGTGTGCGTCGGCAACGTCTGCCGCAGCCCGATGGCGCAGGCGCTGCTCGGCGCGCGCCTGCCCGGCGTCGACGTGCGGTCGGCCGGCATCGGCGCACTCGACGGCCAGCCCGCCGACCCGCACGCCATCGACCTGATGGGCGAGCGCGGCCTCGACCTCGCCCCGCACCGCGCGCGCCAGGTGTCGACACGGCATGTCACGCGCGCCGACCTGATCCTGACGATGGACCTCGAGCAGAAGCGCTGGCTCGAGCGCCGCCACCCGTTCCTGTGCGGCCGCGTGTTCCGCCTCGGCGCCGCCGCGCATGGCTTCGACATCCCCGACCCCTATCTCGGCCCGCGCGCGTCGTTCGAACACAGCCTGCAGCTCATCGAGCGCGGTGTCGACGCGTGGTGCGCGCGCATCGCGCCGGCCGCTTCCTCCTCCACCCCGCTTTCCGGACCGAATCGATGACCTCACCCGTTTCCCGCGAACGATCGCACGATCGCGGCGCCGAGCTCGACCTCGCCGGCGTCGTCGACGTGCTCGCCGCCCAGCGCTGGCTGATCGCGCTCGCTACCGCCGCCTGCGTCGGCGCCGGCACGCTGTACGCGTTTCTCGCCCCGCCGCAATACCAGGCCGACATCCTGCTCCAGGTCGAGGACAGCGGCGACACGTCCGCTGCAAAAAGCATGCTCGGCGACGTGTCGTCGCTGTTCGACATCAAGTCGAGCGCCGCGGCCGAAGCGCAGATTCTCGCGTCGCGGCTCGTCGTCACGCGCGCCGTCGACGAGTTGCGCAGCTACATCGTCGCGCAGCCGAAGCGCTTTCCGCTGGTCGGCGATTTCGTGTCGCGCTTCAACACCGGCCTCGCGCACCCCGGCCTCCTCGGTTTCGGCGGCTATGCGTGGGGCGAGGAAGCGATCGTGGCTGCCCGCTTCGACGTCCCCCGGGCACTCGAGGGCGAGCGCTTCGAACTGACGCGGCTCGACAGCCAGCGCTACCGGCTGACCGGATCCGCGCTGCCGTCGGCCGTCACCGGCCGCATCGGGCACCTGGAGATGTTCCCGACCGCCAGCGGCCCGATCGCACTCGAAATCGCGCACATAGACGCGAATCCTGCCACCCGCTTCACGCTCGTACGCGAATCGCGTGCCGAGACGATCGACACGCTGCGGCGCGGCCTCGACGTGCAGGAGAAGATCAAGCAGTCGGGCGTGATCGTCGCGACACTGCGCGGCCCCGACCCGCAACGGATCCAGTCGCAGCTTCAGGCGGTGGCGAACCACTACGTGCGCCAGCACATCGAGCGCAAGTCCGCCGACGCGGCGCAATCGCTCGCGTTCCTCAACGCGCAACTGCCGGTGCTCAAGCGCCAACTGCAGGACTCCGAGCAGCGCTACACAGACCTGCGCAACGCGAACGGCACGATCGACCTGACCGAGGAAGCGAAGCTGATCCTGCAGCAGACGGCCGACGCGACCACGCGCCGCCTCGAACTGCAGCAGAAGCGCGACGAAATGGCCACGCGCTTCGCGCCGGGCCACCCCGACATGGTCGCACTCGATGCGCAGATCGCCACGCTCGGCCGCGAGCAACGCGGCTTCGAGCACCAGGTGCGACGGCTGCCCGACCTGCAGCAGAACGCCGTGCGGCTGATGCTCGACGTGAAGGTCGACACCGATCTCTATACGGCGCTGCTCGCGAACACGCAGCAGCTCGAACTGGTCAAGGCCGGCAAGACCGGCAGCGTGCGGCTCGTCGATACGGCGATCGTGCCCGAGGATCCCGTGCGCCCGAAGCGGCCGTTCGTCATCGCAGCGGCCGCGCTGATCGGGCTCGCGTTCGGCATCGCGCTCGCCTTTGCGCGCGACTTCCTGTTCGGCGGCGTCCGCCACGCGGACGAGATCGAGCGGCATCTCGACATCGACGTCTACGCGACGATTCCCGACTCGGCGGCGCAGCGGCAGATGGCGCGACGCATCGCGCAGCACGCACCGGGGCCGAACCTGCTGAGTGCGCGGCACCCGCACGATCCTGCCGTGGAAAGCCTGCGGAGCCTGCGCACGGCGCTGCGCTTCGCGATGCAGGGCGCGCGCAACAACGTGCTGCTGCTGACCGGCCCCGCGCCGGGCGCGGGCAAGTCGTTCGTCGCGGCGAACTTCGCGGCGCTGCTCGCGGCCAACGGCGAGCGCGTGCTGCTCGTCGACGGCGACCTGCGCAAGGGTCATCTGCACGAATCGCTCGGCGTCCCGCGCGAGCGCGGCTTCGCCGAGTTGCTGTCCGGCACGGCCGCGCCGGCCGACGTGACCCACCGCGACGTGGTGCCTTGCCTCGACTTCATCCCGACCGGCGCGGTGCCCGCGCATCCGTCCGAACTGCTTGACGACGAACGCGTCCCCGCCCTGCTCGACGCGCTGTCGGCCCGCTATGACGTCGTCGTGATCGACGCGGCGCCGATTCTCGCGGTGACCGACGCCGTCACGCTCGGCCGCCACGCCGGCACCGTGCTGCTCACGGCGCGCGCCGCGTCGACACGCGTCGCCGAGCTGGACGAAACCATGCGTCGCCTCACGCACAACGGTGTCGCCGCGAGCGGCGTGCTGCTCAACGGCGTCGATCCGCACGTCGGCCGGTACGGCTCGCGCTACGGCGCCTATCGCTATACGCAATATCGTTACGCGCCGTCGCGCTGCGGACTGGCCTCGTCGGTCGTCCGCACGCTGCGCGCACTCGTGTCGCACCGCCGGGGAGAGCCGCGATGAGCGATACCCGTCACCTCGAACGCGCCGCAAGCCGCGATGTCGCACCGGCAGCCGCTTCCGCCGCAACCGGATTGCGCGCCCGGCACGCGCCGGCCCGCGCGGCGCGCCTGCGGATCGCCCTCGTCGTCGAAGCCGCGGGCGGCGGCGTGGCCGTCCATCTCGCCGACCTGATCGACGGACTGAGCGCCGCCGACGATATCGAACTGCACCTGATCGTGCCGCACGGCCCGCGTTTCGACGCCACGATCCTCGATGCGCACGTGCTGTCGCGCTGCGCAAGCGTGCAGGCGGTGCCGATGCAGCGCGCGGTCGGCTGGCGCGACGCGCTCGCGGTCGGCCACGTCTATCGCCACCTGCTGCGCATCCGTCCCGACATCGTGCACAGCCACAGCTCGAAAGCCGGGGCGATCGCGCGCCTGTGCGTCGGGCCGTGGCGGCAGGTCTACACGCCGCACGCGGTCTATACGCTGAACCCGACGCTGGGCAACCGCCAGCGCCGCGTCTACGGAACGATCGAGCGGCTGCTCGGCCGCCTCTGCACGCACCGGATCGTCGCCGTGTCGCACGACGAGGCGCAACACCTGAACGAAGCGCTCGGCATTCCGGCCGCACGGATCAAGACGATCGTCAACGGCGTCCGGCCGCCCGCCCTGATGTCGCGCGAGGAAGCACGACGCGCACTCGGCATCGCGCTCGACGCACGCGTCGTCGGTTTCGTCGGGCGCTTCGATCATCAGAAAGGCATCGATCGTCTCGTGCGGATCGCGCGCGGCGTGTATCGCCACTGCGGCCGCTCGGTGCAGATCGTCGCGATCGGTTCCGGCGACTTCATCGCAGCGGCCGGCGACGACGTCGATCTGCCGCCGAATCTTCACGTCGTCGGCCGCGTGAACCAGGCGAGCCGCTATTTCTCCGCTTTCGACCTGTTCGCGTTGCCGAGCCGCTACGAAGGCTTTCCCTACGTGTGCCTCGAAGCGATGGCGGCCCGCGTGCCCATCGTCGCCACGCAGGTGTCCGGCGCGACCGAGCTGATCGCCACGCATGACATCGGCGTCGTGGTGCAGAACGAAGACGACACCACGCGTTTCGCCCGCGCGATCGTCGCGCTCGCCAACGATCCGGCCGCACGCGACGCGATGCGCGCGAACTGCGCAGCGGCCTTCGGTCACTTCTCCGCCGAAACGATGGTCGCGCACACGCTCGACCTCTATCACACCCTTTCCAGACGAGGTCCGGAATGACGCACCCTACTCACGTCGCGCTGCTGCACGCGTATAGCGCCCGCAATTCCGGTGACGGCCTGCTGGTCGACCTGTCCGTCGGCCTGCTCCGTGAAGCCTTCGGCGATGCCGTCCGCGTGTCGATCGTCGCGGCCGATCCGGCTTCGTTTCCGGCGTACGACGACGTATGGGCAGCGCCCGTGCTCGCGGAACGCGGCAAGCGCCGGCTCGTCGGTGCCGCCGCTGCCGCGCTGCCCATTCGAATGAACCGCAGGTTGAACGCACTGCGCGGCCTGCTCGACGAAGTCGACCTGATCGTCGGCGTCGGCGGCGGCTATCTGCGCGCACGCACCGCCCTCGAAGCGCTCAAGCTCGAAGCCGGCCACCTGCTGCAAATGCGGGCCGCGCGCGCGTCCGGCAAGCCCGCCGTCTATCTGCCGCAAAGCATCGGCCCGGTGCTGTCCTCACGCGCCGTCGGCACGCATCTGCAGTCGCTGCTCGGCGCGTTCGATACGGTGTTCGTGCGCGACGACCGTTCGGCCGCCTTCCTCGCCGCGAATCCCAACACGCGGCGCGCGCCCGATCTCGCGGTGCTCGACTTCGGACATCGCGGCGAGTCCATCCTTCGGCAGGCCGCGCCGACGCGCGACACCGTCCGCCATGTCGCCTTCGTGCTGCGCCGCGCCCCCGCCTGGAGCGCGACACGACGCGCGCGCTATGACGCATCGATCGCGCAGCTGGTCGAACAGGTGCGCGCGACGTGCCGGGTCAGCTTTGCCGTGCAAAGCACGGGGCGCGGCAACGACGACCCCGCGTACTACCGCAGCCTCGGCATCGAGGAACCACTGACGCCGCTCAAGACGCTTCTCGAAACCGACCGGCCGGACGTCACGGTGTCGGTTCGCCTGCACGGCGCGCTGGAATCGATCCTGCATGGCGTCCCCGCGTTCCACGTCAGCTATGAACGCAAGGGCTTCGGCGCGTATGCAGACATGAAACTCGATGACTGGGTCGTCAACGGCGCGGAGTTCGATCCGGCGCGCGTCTGCCGGACGATCCTCGCGCCCGGCGCGGCTACGGCGTTCTGGCAGGCCGCGCAGGGCGGCTTCGCACGCATCCGCGCCGCACGCGCGCGCGTGATCGACACGCTGCGCGCCGCCCATCGGGCCGATTCCGACATCGATACGGCCATCGAAGCCGACGAGGTCACGCCATGCTGACGCGCCTGCTGCTGCGCGGCCTGGCGCTCGGCCTGAAATTCGCGCTCGCGATCGTCGTCGCGCGCACGCTCGGCTTCGACGCGGTCGCCGCGTACGGGCTTGCGGTCGCCGCGACCGTAATCGCGTCGAAACTGCTCGGCCTCGGCTTCAGCCCCGAACTCAACCGGCGGCTCAGCGAAGCCGATCCGTTGTCCGCGTTCGGCGCGATGCGCACCCTCTGCCTCGCGTACGGCGGGCTCTACCTGCTGCTCATTGCGACGCTCGCCATTGCGACGAGCAACGGCGACGCCGGCCTGCTCGTCCGCTTCGGCCTGTCGACGCGGCTCGCGTGGTGCGTGCTGTTCGTCGCGCTGTCCGAGCACGCGGCATTCGAGGCGAACGGCTGGCTGTTCTCGCTGCATCGACCGCGCGCCGGCTCGCTGCTGCTGTTCGTCCGCACGGGCGCGTGGGCCGGCCTCGCGTGCGCGGGCCTGCTCGTCGGTGCGCTGGATTCGATCGATGCGGTCCTGGCCCTGTGGTTCGCGGCCAATGCGTGCGTCGTCGCGCTTGCGTGGTGGCGTATCCGCCGGGCGGCACGCGAGGCGCGCGGCAGCCCGCGGACGGCTCACGCACCGGCCGCGCGCGAACGCGGCGTGGTGTCGGTCTGGTGGCATGGGTTGCCGTTCTACGTGGCCGGCATCGTCCTCGCGTCGCTGCAATACGCGGAGCGGTTCATCGGCGGCGGCCACCTGAGCGCCGATGCACTCGGCCGGTACGTGTTCGCGTGGTCGATCGCCAACGCGATCCAGGCACTCGCGTTCTCGAGCGTCGTCGTGACGGCCGGCCCGCGCTTCGTGCGCGTGCTGGCCGACGCGCCGCATGCCTTCTCCCGGCTGGCCGCTCGAGCGACGATGGCCAGCGTGGCCGTCACCTCGATCGCGGCGGCCGCGGTCCTTGCACTGCATCGCGACCTGCTCGCGCTCGCGCACGAACCGGCCGCCACCGGCCAGTTCGCGCTGCTCGCGACCCTGCTCGTGTCGTTCGTGCTGCGCGGCGCGGCGGACGTGCTGTGGACGGCCGCGATCGCGCTGCGTACCGGTGTCGCCGTGATGCTGTCGATGATCGCGCTCACGCTGTCGTACCTGCCGCTTGCGTGGACCCTGATCGCTCACGCCGGCGCGATGGGCGCGGCCATCGCGCATCTGGCAGCCAGCGCCGGCATCGTCGCCACGCTGGCGCTGATCGTCGCGCGCACCGGCCGGTCCCGCGCGGCCACGCGCAAGGAGGCGGCCCTGCATGCTGCGTAACCTGATTGCCGGTGGCCCGGCACTGAGCCGCGGCGTGACGCGCGCGGTCGGCGCGATGATCGTGTTCGTCTACTGGATCGTCTACGCGAAGGCCGACACGTTCCTGCCCGAGTTCGTGTTCCGCGATGCGGAGAAGATCCAGAGCCAGATCGGCGGCGGCAGCACCTACGAGGGCACCTCGTTCGATGCGGTCGCGAAGTTCTATGCACTGCTCGGCCCGGCCGGCACGTCGCTGTTCGTTGCCGCGATCGGCACGGTGTTCATCTGGCGGATCGTCGGCGAAGGCCGGCGCCTCGGGTCGCTGGCCGCGACCGTCGTGCTGCTGGCGCCGTGCGTGTTCTTCAACCTGTTCGTCGCGAGCAAGGACACGCTCGTCGTGCTGATCGCGCTCGTGCTGGCCGGCATCGCGCAGCGGCGCTCGACCGCGTGGACCTTCGTGGCCGTCGTTGCGCTCTATGCCGGCTACGCGGCCGTCGTGCGCAGCTACTTCGCGCTGATTCTCGCGATCGCGCTGGCCGCGTTCCTGTTCCGGCACGTGTCATGGCGCGGCAAGACGCTGCTGATCGGCGCGGGTGCGATCACGCTGTTCCTGCTGCCGTCGGACGTGTACTACCTGCTCCAGCATCCTCGCGACATGGCGGCCGACTATCTCGCCTATGGTTCGCCGTTCGGCGCGCGCACGAGTTTCTACAACCCGGTCGTGCCCGATTCGTTCGTTGCCTTCTGCGCGAACTATGCGTATGGGGTGCTGCGGTTGAATCTGCCGCTGCTGTTCGACGTGGGACCCAAGGAACTCGCGATGCAGCTGTTCGTGTGGATCGTGCTGGCCGCCGTGTGGCGTCGTGCACGGCATGGCTCGCATCCGGCGCGCGACCTGCTCGCCTGTGTCGTCATCGGTCACGTCGCCGTATCGATGCTGTTCGAACCCGATCTCGGCAGCTATACACGCCACCTGTCGAGCGTCGCGTTGCTGTGCGCGCTTCAGTTCGCGGGATTCGATTCGCGGGCCGGTCGGTGCCGGTCGAAGCGCGATGCAGCGATGAACGGGACGCGGCAACCGAACGCGCCAACCAAGCCGAAGGTCGATCACCGGCCGCACACGGACACCACCCGCTGAACTCGACATGCAGACCTTCCCATTCCATTCCGGCCTCTTCCGTAACCTCCAGTGCGCACGTGCGTTCGCGGCGCTCGCCGTCGTCGGTTATCACATGGGCGTGCTTCCGTTCGGACAGGCCGGTGTCGATGTCTTCTTCGTCATCAGCGGCTTCATCATGTCCGTCGTCACGCCGCGCGAGGGACGCGACTTCCTGCGCAAGCGCCTGATCCGGATCGTGCCGCTCTACTGGCTGACCACGCTCGGCGTGTTCGCGATCGCGGTCGTGAAGCCTCACTGGCTGAATTCGACGACGGCCGGCATCGACTATCTCGTCAAGTCGCTGCTGTTCGTGCCCTACGTGAAGGAGAACGGCCATTGGGGGCCGCTGAACCTCAACGGCTGGACGCTCGAATACGAGATGCTGTTCTACCTCGCCATCGCCGGATCGATGGGGTTCGTTCGCGCCCGTCATGCAACGACGTTCTCGGCGCTCGCGCTTGCGCTGCTCTGCGCATACGTGGCCGCCGGCGGCCCGGCTAGCGAAGTCGTCGCCCATCTTGGCCAGCCGTTCGTGCTCGAATTCGGGCTCGGCGTGCTCGCCTGTCGCCTTCTGGAAACCGGCATCGCGGGAAGTCTTCCGCGCGTCGCGTGGCTCGCGGTGGCCGCAACGGCGCTCGCGGCGATACCGCTCGCCGCCACCCTGTTCGGCACGCCGGCCGGCTTTGAACGTGTCTTCTGGTGGGGCGTGCCGGCCTGCGTATTGATCGTCGCCGCGGTCGCGCTCGACCTGTGGGGCTGGACCATTCGAAACGCGACGCTCGCCCGGCTCGGCGATGCGAGCTATTCGATCTATTTGCTGCATCCGTATGTGATCGGCGCGACGAACAAGATCGTCGGCGTGCGTCTCGATGCCGTCACGGGGTCGGGCATGGCGGCCGTGGTCGCGACGCTGGCCGCTGTTTGCGCGTGCGGCTACGCCTGTCATGCATGGATCGAGCGACCGATGCTTGCTGCGTTGAAGCGGCTGTCGTGGAGACGCCACGCATCGGCATCCTGAGCTCGGATGCAAGTGAATCGAATAATCTGACAAGAATGAATGATGGGGACAAGTCACTCGTACTTGTTCCATATTCATCCAAGGAAGCATTTCGTAACATCCTCGGCATTCCAAACGGCCGAGGCGAAAGACCATGCATCGGCCCAAAGGCGCAACCGATCGAGGTCGAAAATCCGCATCATCTATTCTCTTGACGCCGTGCCCGGGACGCCCGCGATGCCGGCGCAATTACCTGCCCCTCCTCCCGCCACGGTTGCGGTCGCGCTCCGTGCCTGCCCGCCAGACCACGCCAAACCAGTCACCGAAAGGCGATCAGGCCGGTTCCGCATCGCGTGCCTGACCAGCCTCGCGCTATCGCTTCACGCTGTCGCGCATGCACAGGTCCAGGTGCCCAATGCGGGCCAGTCGCTACGCGACGTCGAGACACTCCGCCCGGCACTGCCCGCTCCTGCCGCACCGGATCTCGCGATGCCCGCACCAGGCGAAGAGCCCTCGCCTGCCGCGGCTGACGGCCTGCGCATCCCGGTCAGCGCATTCGCGATCGAAGGCAACGCAGCGATTCCTGCCACGCGACTCGACGCGCTACTCGTCGATCTCGTCGGCCGCGAGCTGAGCTTCGGCGACCTGCAACAGGCCGCGGGTCGAATCACAACCTACTATCGCGAACACGGCTACGTCCTCGCCCGCGCGTATCTGCCGCGCCAGGACATCGAACACGGCGTCGTGCGCATCGCCGTCGTCGAAGGCCGCTACGGGCAGATCGAACTGCACAACCGCACGCGCGTGCTCGATCGCGCGCTGCGTCAGCCGCTTGCTTCACTACAGCCCGGCGAAATCGCTCACGGCAACCGTCTCGAGCGCAGCCTCATGCTGTTGAACGAGATGCCCGGCGTCGATGCGAAGGGCACGCTGCGCCCCGGCGGCGAACCCGGCACGACCGACCTCGTGATCGATGCCGAACCGGCCCGCTTCGCCACCGGCTCGATCGACCTCGACAACTTCGGCGATCCGCTGACCGGCCGCTATCGCGCGACCGGCAGCGTCGACGTCAACGCGCCGCTGCGCCTGGGCGATCGCTTCTCGCTGCGCGGCCTGACGAGCAACACGAACCAGCGCTACTACCGCGCGGCGTATCAGGTGCCGGTCGGCCCCGCATCCACTCGCGTCGGCGTCGCCTATTCCGACATGAACTACCGGATCGGCGGCAGTCTGAAGGAACTTCGCTACCACGGCGGCGCCGACGTCCGCTCCGCGTTCGTCACGCAGCCGCTGCTGCGCAGCCGGCGCACGAGCGTCGACGCGCAGGTCGTCTACGAAAACAAGCACCTGCGCGACGTGTACGGCGCGTTCGACGTGGTCAACGACAAGACCGTCGATCTGTGGTCGTTCGGCGTGAGCGGCAACCGCCAGGACAGCCTCGGCGGCGGCGGCCGCACCGGCTTCTCCGCGACCGTCGGCATCGGTCACCTGAGCGGCAACGATCCGCTCGACATGGACTACTACGTCCACACCATGGGCCAGTTCGCAAAACTGAATGTCAGCGCACTGCGACTGCAATCGCTCGGTTCGCGATTCCAGCTCTATACGCAATTCAGCGCACAACTGTCGTCCCGCAATCTCGACTCGTCAGAGAAATTCAGCCTCGGCGGCCCGTACGGCGTGCGTGCGTTCGCGCTCGGCGCCGGCAGCGGCGACCAGGGCTGGCAGGCCACGGCCGAACTGCGCTATCTCGCCTCGCCCGGCTTGCAGCTGAGCGCATTCGCCGATACGGGCCGCATCCAGCTCAGCAAGCAGCGCTGGTCGCGCGAGCGCAATACCGTGCAATTGTCGTCGCTCGGTATCGGCGCGAGCTGGTTCGGCACGCGCCATCAAATCAGCGTCACCGCCGCGCTGCCGATCGGCTACGCCGATCCGGTCGCATCGGCCACGCGCTCGCCGAGCGTCTGGTTGCAGGCCGCCCAGTATTTCTGAGCGGCATTCGACGAGCGGCTCGTCGGGCAGGGATGGGCCGCAAGTAGCACGGGCGGCGCAACCGCCCGCACCATCGGAAACGTGCATGCCACGTCTTTCCGCCTTCACCGCTTCGTTAGGTATACAAACCAAGCCGAAGCGATCTCCCAGTCCTTTTTAAAAGGGAAAAAACTCATGAACAAGACCTACGCACTGGTCTGGAACCAAGCCCAAGGATGCTGGAGCGCCGTCGGGGAAACCGCGCGCCGGCGCGCCAAACCCGGCAGCGCCAAGCGCGTCGCCGCCGCCCTCTCCCTGCTCGGCCTGACCTCGCTGCCCGCCTTCGCGTTGCCCACCGGCGAAAACATCACCGCCGGCAAGGCCGACATTCTGCGCGACGCGGACGGCAAGTCGATGTCCATCAACCAGCACACCGACAAGCTCATCACCAACTGGAACGACTTCAGCATCGCCGGCAACGAGCGCGTGTCGTTCCATCAGCCCGGCAAGCAGTCGATCGCACTGAACCGCGTGGTCGGCAACAACGGCAGCCAGATTCAAGGCCAGCTCGACGCCAACGGCAAGGTCTTCCTCGTCAACCCCAACGGCGTGCTGTTCGGCTCCGGCGCGCAGATCAACGTCGGTGGCCTCGTCGCGTCCACCCAGAACATCGCCGACGCCGATTTCCTCGCCGGCAACTATCGCTTCTCGGGTAACTCCACCGCATCGATCGTCAACGACGGCCGCATCGCCGCCGCCGACGGCGGCAGCGTCGCGCTGCTCGGCGCGCGCGTGTCCAACAACGGCGTGATCCAGGCGAAGATGGGCCGCGTCGCGCTCGGCGCCGGCAATGCGTTCAAGGTCAACTTCGACGGCAACGACCTGCTCAGCCTGCAGGTCGAAGGCGGCGCCGTCGACGCGCAGGCCAGCAACGGCGGCCTGCTCAAGGCCGACGGCGGCGAAGTGCTGATGACCGCGCGCGCCGCGGGCAACCTGCTGAACGCCGTCGTCAACAACACCGGCACGATCGAAGCGAAGGGGCTCGTCACCGACCTCAACGGCAAGATCGCGCTCGACGGCGGCAAGATCACGCTCGACGGCGACACGGTCACGGTCGCCGGCAAGCTCGACGCGAGCGCCGCCGAAGCCGAGGCGCCGGCAGGCTCCGTCGTCACGCGCGGCCAGCAGGTTCGCGTTGCACGCGACGCCACGGTCGACACGCGTGCGGGCAACACCGCCGGCACCTGGACCATCGAAGCGGCCAATGCAGGCGTCGCAAACAACAAGATCGACAGTCTCTATCCGGCCAACGCCTCGATCGATGCCGATACGCTGTCGAACAACCTCGGCACCACCAACGTCGCGCTCACCAACACGCAGGGCGACCTGACGGTCGGCGGCCCGGTCGCGTGGAACAGCGACCGCGCACTCACGCTCACGTCGCAGAAGGGCAACGTCGATCTGCAGCAAACGGTGTCCGCCACCGGCGCGAACGCGAGCCTGAACGTCAACGCCGCCGACAAGATCCGTATCGACGAGGCGGTCAAGCTCACCGGCCGCCATGCATACCTCGAACTCAATTCGAAGAACGGCCATACGCTGAACAACGGCGCTGCCGTGACGCTGTCCGGCGACAACGCGTCGTTCCGTTCGAACGGCGAGGACTACAAGGTGCTCCATACCGTCGCCGACCTGCGTAACGTCGATTCGAACCGCGGCGGCCGCTACGTGATCGGCAACACGATCGACGGTGCCAATACGAGCCTCCGCAGCATCGGCGGCAACCAATCGTTCTACGGCGTATTCGACGGCCTCGGCAACACGGTCGAGCGCCTGCGCATTTCCAACCCGGGCCAGACGACCGTCGGCCTGTTCTCGCACAACGCCGGCCGCATCGCCAACCTCAACCTGCGCGACATCGCGACGACCGCATCGGGTCTGCCGTACGGCTATCCGATTTCCGTCGGCACGCTCGCCGGCAGCAACTCGGGCACGATCTCGAACGTGACGGCCGACAACGTCGCAGTCTCGGCGACGGGGACGGCGATCATCGGCGGTCTCGTCGGCTCGAACTACGGCGGCACGATCGAGCACGCCAAGGTGTCCGGCCGCATCGACGGCGATCGCTACGCGCAGTCGATCGGCGGCCTCGTGGGCGAGAACCTGACGCTGCTGAACAAGCCTCCGGTATCGGCGATGATCCGCGACAGCCAGGCCAACGTACAGATCAACGCCGCGCACGACGGCGCCACGGGCGGCCTGGTCGGGCGCAACACGGGCATGATCGAGCGCTCGTCGAGCACCGGCAGCGTGAACGCGACGGGCAGCCAGTCGATGGTCGGCGGGCTCGTCGGCATGAACGACGGCAGCGGCATCGTCAAGCAGTCGTCGTCGTCCGCGAGCGTGACCGCGCGCAACAATGCCGTGGCGGGCGGGCTCGTCGGTCTCAACCTGGCCACCATCGCGGATTCGCGCGCCAGCGGCAAGGTAAGCGTCGGCGAGCGTAGCGTCGCAGGCGGTCTCGCAGGCGTGAACCTGGGCAACATCGACGCGTCCACGGCCGACGGCGACGTGTTCGCGGCCGCATCGAGCACCGTCGGCGGTCTCGTCGGCACGAACAGCGGCCGGATCATGAAGTCGCAGGCCAACGGCAACGTGACGGCGGGCAGCAAGGCGGCGGCCGGCGGCTTCGCCGGCTACAACGACGGCGACATCGACGAATCGACCGCGACGGGCAACGTCGTCGCCGGCGCCGACAGCCTCGCCGGCGGCTTCGCCGGGCGCAACGGCAAGTCGGGCCGCATCCATGCGTCCGACGCGCAAGGTCAGGTCCGGGCCACGGGCAAATCGACGCTCGGCGGCTTCGCGGGCGCGAACGACGGCTTCATCGAGACGTCCCTCGCCAGCGGCAACGTGACCGGCGACCAGAACAGCACGGTCGGCGGCTTTGTCGGCACGAATGCCGGCATCATCGAGGCGTCCGACGCATCCGGCAACGTGGCCGCGGGCGACAACGGCACGGCAGGCGGCTTTGCCGGGGTCAACACCGGCACGCTGGATTCCGCCAACGCATCGGGTACCGTCACCGTTCGGAACGCCGGCACGGCGGGGGGTCTCGTGGGGCTCAACCAGGGCCTCGTCCGCACGTCGAGCGCAAACGGCAAGGTCCTGGCCGGGCAATCGAGCTACGCCGGCGGCCTCGCAGGCCGCAATACCGGGACGATCGCCGATTCCCGTGCCACGGGCGCGGTGAAGGCGGGCGACTTCTCGTTGGCCGGCGGCCTCGTCGGCCGTAACGAGAGCGGCACCGTCGCACGCTCGACGGCGTCGGGCGACGTCGAAGCCGGCACGCAGAGCAATGTCGGCGGCCTCGTCGGCCTCCTGGCCGGGCAAGTCGACCAGTCGCGCGCGACGGGTTCCGTCAAGGGCGGCGACGCCAGCTACGTCGGCGGCCTCGTCGGCAACAGCGGCGGCCTCATTAATGCGTCGTCGTCGAGCGGCACCGTCTCCGGCGGCCGCTACGCACGACTGGGCGGCCTCGTCGGCGGCAACTTCGGCTTCGTCTACGGCTCGTCGAGCACCAGCCGCGTCGACGTGAAGGCTGGCTACGACCAGTCCTACGGCGCACTGATCGGCGTGAACTACGGTCGCGTGAAGCCCTGACGTGAACCCGGACGGCTCCGGCTCCGCCGCCTGAGCGGCATGCCGGATGCCGTCGCCTGATGCGAGCGGTCCGACCGCTCGTCGCCGGCGGCCGCGAGGCTGCCGGTTGTCACCCTCCG
Organism: Burkholderia sp. AU45274; assembly: GCF_030482505.1. Classification (NCBI taxonomy): domain Bacteria; kingdom Pseudomonadati; phylum Pseudomonadota; class Betaproteobacteria; order Burkholderiales; family Burkholderiaceae; genus Burkholderia; species Burkholderia sp. AU45274. Next base: position 62,535 of record NZ_JAUJQE010000009.1, read on the forward strand.
GCCGATCGGCCTTCGAGGTCGGCCGGACTTCCGAAAAACAACCAGGAAGACCGAACCATGAACAGAACCTACGTACTGGCCTGGAACCAGGCCCAGGGATGCTGGAGCGCGGTCGGGGAAACCGCGCGCCGGCGCGCCAAACCCGGCAGCGCCAAGCGCGTCGCCGCCGCTCTCTCCCTGCTCGGCATCGTCAGCCTGCCCGCCTTCGCGCTGCCCACCGGCGAGAACATCACCGCCGGCAAGGCCGACATCATTCGCGAAAACGACGGCAAGTCGATGCTACGGAGCGATCCAAACGGAGACGCCAAACCGGGACTCGATAAGATAGAGAGGAGTGTCGTTATCCGAAACATCGGCATGCATGGCGGCTGCAGCACCGGTACGCGATTGCGTGCCTCCCCGAGTACCGCGCATGCATCTTCAATCGGGCGGGCTTACTTCGCAGCCGCCCCGTCGCAGCGGGAATGACCGGGAATGTCGACGATGCGCCCGGACACGGGAAGCGGGACACCCGGATACACGTTGAAAGCGTCGAGATCTTGTCCGTCCGATTTGGCGCCTTCCACGCGATAGTGGACATTACCGGTGGCCGTCAGCCGTGCACCAGACGCTTCGCACGTGACGGCGAGCGTCGCCCGGGTTTTAGACGGCAACTGGCGTACGATCCCGCTGAACGCGAGGTTGGCAACGATACTGGCGGACGGCTTCGTATGGCCGGCGCCGAGCACCTTGATGACCGGCTTCACGTCGAGTCGGTAGACCGTTTCCGTGTCGACCGCACGCAATGCCTTGATCGTGATGGTCTTCGTCTGGCCAGGCGCCAGCGTCATTCGGAACGGATACGCATAAAGGGACGGCTGTGCGACATCGCCAACGGCTTCGAGACGCTCGCTTTCCAGCGGCACGCCGGGGTTCAGCAGGCGCGACAACGACACACTCACGTACTCGGTGCGCGCTCCGTTATTGACCACCTGGACCGAGTCGACGTCGTGTTTTAGTGTGATGTCCTTCGGAATCAAGTCAATCGCAGCGGCGGCTGATACGGGAAAGGCTAGCGCAGCCACGCGAGCAACCTGCAACAGCGCGCCTGAAATTCGTTTCATAGATAAATCTCCTTCGGCCGGTGTCCGCCCGATCTCCGACGACGCTGATTGATGCGTGCTCGATCGCACGTCGACCATCAAGGCGCCTTGATCACCGGTTCGAACGTCATCGACAGCACACCGCTATATGTACCTACGGTAGATTTGAAATCCCCAGCGGGCGGGTATGCCGACACATCGAGGTTGTAATAACCAATCGAATCGGTACCCGCCACCGGCGGCGCAGGATTCTGAAATTCCGTGCCCTGTCCGACCGCAATCGGCTTCAACACGCCGCCATCCGGCCCCAGCTGAACAACCGGCCTGCGAAAGACAAGTTCTGGATTCGACCGATGCGTAATCGTCAAAGGCGAATCGAGGCGCACCTGGAATTTCCCGCTGGTCGAAACGACCTTCAAGCGCGCCTGCACGTCGTAAGGTGTATCCCACCCGCCGAGTTGCTGCATCTCCATGCCCTGCTCGAACCAACCGCCTTTGTCGTCGGTCACGATCAGCTTGTTTGGTTTGACGACTCGTGCGGTCACCTTGCTCGTGAACTTGCCGTCCAGCACCACCGACTCCGCGGATACTGCGGCCGACACGCCGATCAACCCGGCACACACGCAACGTTGAATCACCTGTTTCATACGCGCTCCTACGCTTTCGTCACAACCGTAAAAACAAGAACGTCGTTGTAGTCGCCCTCTTTCAGTTCGCGCCCCACCGTCGTCTTGAACGTCGGAGCGAAACAAGTCTTTCCCGAACTGTTGAGAGACAACGCCGTGTTATTCGTATTCGGTAGATGAGTGGTCGACGAACCGCTGTTCAATGTCACGTCATACGGGATGAATTGTGTTGCGTCGCTCACATTCCTTAACCTGTAGCGATTCCCGACAACACCATTAACGCTGGTCGCATCGATCACGAATTTCTTGCCACTGACAACAGGACCATCATACGTAAAACAAAGCTGATCCGCGCCGGACAGCATCTTTTCCGAATCACCTTCCGGCAACTCGCCAAGGTTCCAATCAGGTGCGTTCATCTTGAGCACGATCGGGGGGGATGGCGGCGTCTCTGGATCAACCACCGTGCAGTTACTAGCAGTTCCGAAGCGCCCCAGATATGCCCCTCCCGTGGCTTCCACGACATGCGTATCGTCCGTGTAATTACCCGCTCGAATAGATAACGCGGGCCAATCCGAGACGACACTGTTGTTGATCACAACTTCCACATCAGCGACAAAAGCCCCTCTCTTATTCCATTCCGGCGTCTGATTCGAAGCCAACCCTCCGGTATACATCAAGTATCCGTACCCGCCCTGCCAAATCGCCTTATTGTGCACACCATTCATTGTGACCGAATTTGCCGGAGTAGAAGACAAGTTCATATTTCCATACTTGTCGTATGTATAAAGCAAGATCCCACGACTCTGGAAGATCCCCCTGGGGGGCACATCCCACCCCGGTTTAAAATCGATTCTTACTCTTAGCGTACTGGTCCCATCGCCGTTCTCGCTCCAAGAACAAGATCCGTATCTATCGATCACCGAACCCGGTATCGCAGTACTCCATGCAAACGCACTATCGGCAAATACCGAGAGGATCGAAATAAGGAAAGCCGTTTCGATCCACTTGAATACTCGTCCTTTAGATGTCATTTTTCCACCCATTGTCAAATCATTTCGGCCGTTCGCGCTGAAAGCCAGGAGGTATTCGCGCCGCCCCCGCCGCCAACTACCCGTCAACTACTCTGATGCCCCTTACTTGCCCATGTTTTTAAGCTGATAGATCACCACGCCGTAGCCGATACTGACGAACAGCGGCGCCGTTGTGTCGCCGTCGCGACCAGCGTCAACGACAACGTGCTCGCGGGGCCGGAATGTCACTCGCCACACTTGAGGCTCATCCGGTGTGGAAAGCGCTTTCAACGCCATCCGGTATTTCTGCCCCGGCGACAGCACTAGCCGATTGGGCAAGACCAGCAACGTCGGCTGCGACACCTCTTCGACCGGTACGAGCTGCTCCGGCATGTACCCCGGATTCGAGACGCGCTGCTGCGAGATGTCGAGATACAACGGCGTATCGCCGACGTTTTCCACCCACAGTTCGCTCGCGGGTTTGTCGGGCGACAACGTGAGCTCGGTGCGAGACAACTTCAGGATGCCCGCGGCAAAACTGCCGCTGCAGCAAAGCAGCGCCAACGCACCCAGCGCCCAGCACAGCGTGCGCTTCATCACGGACAGTGCAGCGTGTTGGGTGTACCGTCGACACTGAGCGTCATGCGCTTGGTCGCGAAATGCTGCGGCGTGCCCGGGAATACCGCGATCGTCTGCGGCTGCTTCACACCGTCATACGACACGTCCGAGAACAACGTGCGCACATTGCCGGTGCTTTCCAGCGTCATGCCGCCCTCCTCGCAGCGATGGGTCCATGCCACCTTCAACTTGCCGGGCGGTGGCAAATGCCGGACCAGCACGCCATAGCCGATTGCCACCGACATCGGCGCGGTAATCTTGTCTTTCGGCGCGTCGTCCACCTTCAGCGACCTGATCGGCACCACGTACAGCCGGTAGAGCTCTTCCTGCGCGGGTTCCATCAACGACTTCAACTCGATCTGCCGGCTCTGGCCCGGCCCGAGCGTGAGCTTGTCCGGGCTGGCGAGCACGCCCGGATTGTCCAGTTGCCCGAGGTCGACTTTCTTCTCGGGCGTCACGCCCGGATTCATGATCTTCTGCAGCGTGATCGACAAGTAGAGCGGTGCGTCGCCCATGTTTCGCACGGTCACTTTCTGATCGTGCGTGGCGTACACGCGGGTCGCGGCCGGCATCACCATCAGTTCGCCTTCCGCCTGCGCGGGCTGCACGGTCGCGCAAGCCAGCGCAACGCAAGCGAACATCCAATGCTTCACGTTGAATTTCATATGCTTACTCCTTTGATTCATTGAGCCCGGGCAATGTGCAGCGGAAATCGCTGCCACTTGCATCCTTGAGGCTGCAGGTGTACCGATGCCCGCCCTGGTCGACCGTGATCTGCGACAGCAGCGTCTTGCTGACGATCGAGAACAGGCCGTTGCGATGCGCGACGTCCCCCGTCTCGACGATCTTGCCGCTGACAGGCTTGCCATCGGCATCCTTCAGGAAGCCGCTGTAGATCATGTTGATGTCGACCTTCGCATTGGCCGCATACACCTGGCCCGGATGCGCGCGGACGATGTTGGCGGGCACTTCGATATTCATGTCGAGCTTGTCGTTGTTGCTGTACACGCGCGCGAATGCAACGTCGGAATACGTATTCAACGGCACCGCATAGGTGCTGCCGCCGCCCACCGGATTGCCTTCCACGTTGAAGCCGTAGTTCATTCCGTCGAGCTTCGGCGTGCGCAGCAACATCGCGCTGCCGCCATTGCTGTAGCGACCGAATGCGACGCCATCGCGGCTGGCCGCGACCATGCCGCGATAGTTGAAATCGACGTTGGAGGCATCGCCGTTGTAGCCGACGTTCAGCGACGCCTCGCCGCGTGTGCCCGAACGCGAGCCATATACGTTCACGCCGTAATCGGAATTGATGCGGTTGCCCGTGACCCCGAGCGTCGTCGTACCGAATCCGTCCTGGAAATCCTTCCGGTAGTCGCCGCTCAATTGCGTCTGGCCGCCGGAGCGCGCGGCGCTGAAGCTCGCCTGAACCTTGTCGAGCTGCATGGTCATGTTGAAATACACGCCATATCCGTCGCTCGTGCGGCTGAAGCTGCCCTTCTGCACGCCGAGCGCGAACGTTGCCCACAAACCGTTCGGCCGATAGTTCCAGCGCACTTCCGCCTGGTGCGTCGCACCGAAACCCGACTGCTGGTAGTTGTAGCCGACGGTCGCCTTGCGCAGCGTGCGGCTGTACGACACGCTGGTGCTCGACGTGCCTGCATAGAACCGCGACACCTCGTTGTTCAGATAATGACTGGCCGAAAGGCTGCCGAGGGCTTCGCTCGATGCGGCCATGCTGACGTAGCCGCCCGCCTTGCGATCGCCCGCCAGCACGCCGAGCGTGGGGGTGATGTCGACGTCGCCAATCTGCGTCGGGCGCGTGACGTTCACTTCCGCCGCCCAGTCGCCACCGCGGCCGACGAGCGTCGACGCGTTCATGTAGAACTGGCGGAAGTTCCGGCTCATCGCGGCTTCCATCAGGAAGCCGCCGCGCTCGCTCATCTCCTTGCCGACTGTGAAATGCCACGCATTGCCGCTGGCGGCGCCGAAGTTGACGTTGTTGATCTCGCGGATTTCCTGCGTGATCACGTTGCCGTTGCGGTCGACCAGGCGCACCTGCACCGGGTAATAGCCGCCGGGCAGATCCGCGAAGCTGATCTCGTTGCGGCCGAGCACGGCCGGGCGCTTCATGATCAGGCGGCCGTTCCGGTAAAACTCGTAGTTGCCTTCCGCCGTCGCATACAGCACCAGCGAACCCGCGCTGCGATCGACCTGCAGGTTGCTCTGGCTGCCGAATGTCACGAACTGGTCGAAACTCGGTGACAGCAGCGTGCTGACCGAACCGGACGCGTAGTCGATGCTGTTCTGCTTACCAGCCCGCACGTAGGTTCGCGCGAAGTTCTTTTGCAGGTAATACGACGAGACGCCCTGCGAGCCGTAGCTCGAGCCGCGCGTTTCCGTGCGGTTCGCGTACCAGCTGACGTAGCCGAAGCTGCGCGACGGCAGGCCGACCCAGGTCGCGCCATTCAGGTTGGCGGCGCGATAACCGTCGGACGACGCGCGGAAGTCGACCGACTGGTTGTTGACCAGGCCGAAGCTCGTTTGTGGTGCGAAGTAATCCTCGCGCGTATCGCGAATCGATATCGAGCGCTTGAGCTTGTCGATCGTGACGTAATAACCCTCAACCTCGATATCGCAGCCCTTGCTGCACCGCTTGTAGTCAACCTTGGAAATGACGTTGCGAATAATATCGACATCATCCGGCGAAACGCCGTTTGCCGCGTACTTTGCCGCGTCGAAATCGAGCGCTGCTTCCGTCGCCGAATAACGCACGAAACCCGGCAACGTCTTGCCGTTGAACGTCGCGACATAATTCGCGCTATCGTCCATTTCAGCGGCGCTGAACCCCTCAGGCACGCCATACGACACCTTGACTTCGGCAAACGACTGCGACGAGATGAGCACGAATGCACCGAGCCACAGCCTATTGAACGGAAACGGAGCTCGATAGGTCAACACGCTATTCTCTTGGCAACAGGAACGAAATCGGAATCCAGAGTGGAAATGCCACCTGGGCGCAGAAACAAGGCGCGGGAGCGAAGCCCCCGAGGCGGGGCTTCGCGAGGGAACTACTGAGAGTTACTTCGTGGCCGGCGTATCACCACCGCCGGCTGCCGCGACCGGCTCGAACACCATCACGAGATCGCCGCTGTAGCTGCCGTTGGTGCTGTTCGAACCGACCATCTTCGGTGCGTCGACCTTGATGTTCACGTTGTGGATTTCGTCGAAGCCACCGTTGCCCGCGACCGTTTGCTTGATCGGCTGGACCGCGCCGAACTTGACTTCCTTTTCACCCGCGGCACTGCCGAGCGTGATCACCGGGCTCGTCATTTCGTAGTTGCCATTCGACAGCTTCAGCGGCTGTGCGAGCGAAATGTTGAAGTCGGAGTTCTTCGTGAACACGCGGATCGGCAGCGACTTCGAGAACTTCGTTTGCGTGTAGTCGGTGGGCTGCAGCTCTTCCGTGCTGTACCACGTCGAGCCGTCCGGCTTCGACACGAAGATGCCGTCGTTGATCTGCGCGGTCAGCGTGATCTTCTTCGACACCGATTCGGCTTGAGCCGTGTGCGCCATGCCGAACAGTGCCGTGGTCACGCCCATTGCCAGAACGAGTTTGCTGAGTTTCATCGATGGATCTCAATTTAAAAGATTGATTTACGGAGATCGAATACCGACTAATTAATCAATCAGTATTCAAACGTGTGGAAGATCAATTCCACTGACGTAATTTTCGATGAGCAGCTGCAAGTGGGCGATAGGACAACCTTTCACAACGACTTCAAAATACCTAGTACAAGTATGAAATTAAAATATTTGTCGCGTTAATTCGTTGATTGTCAGGCCGTTTTAAAGATTTGTTCGTACCGGTCGTGCCACGGCGGGCGGCGGAACACCATCACGATGACCTGTCCGCTCATCGGACGGGCGCATCCGTCAATGCGCTGCGGGGCCACGCGATCGCGACCCATCCTCGTGCGGCGCGCTTGTTTTCTTTTAATGAAGTCGCCGCTATCCGATTTTGCTGCGGGTCATTTCAATCCGCGCGTCGAACGGCATCATGGCGTGCTGTCCGACAGGTGGGCGATCCTTGACGATCGCCGCGGCAATTCAATGGCCGATCCGCTCCAGTGCATGTTCGATCTCGCCCCTGAACGCGTCCCAGTGCGATTCGAACGCCGCCGCGCCGCCCGTATTCACGGTTGTTTCCATCTGTGCACATGCGTCGCGCGCGACACTGTCGCCGGCCAGCGCGAAACCGCCGCGCATCGAATGCAGTTCCACTGCAAGCGCATGCGCGTCGCCGTTCGACAGCGCCGCCTCGATCGTGCCCAGCGAGCGCAGCGTGGCTTCGCGCAGGGTGCGGCGAATTTCGCCGGTGACGACCGGCGCCTGCACACGCGTATCGGCCTGCGCGTGCGCCGCCGTCTCGCCGTGCCGCCCGTCATGCCGACGCAGCACCGCGTCGAGCACATCGATCGACAACGGCTTGAGCACCACCTCCGCCGCGCCCACCTGCACGCAGCGGCGCCGGTCTTCATCGGTCGCATGCGCGGTCATCGCGATCACCGGGACCTTCTCACCCTGCTCGCGCAGGAAATTCGCCAGCGCAAAACCGTCGAGCTGCGGCATGCTCAGATCGGTCAGCACGATATCGAACGGATGCACGAAATACGCGCGCATCGCTTCCATCCCGTTCTCGACGATCGTCGCGTCGTGGCCGAGCGCGTCGAGCTGATCCCGCAACAGCGCGCGGCTGGCCGGGTGATCCTCGGCCACCAGCACGCGCAGCGGTTCCACGTCATCGCGCTGGTCCGGCGTGCGCGCATCGTGCGCCGCATCCTGTTCGGGCTCGATGCTCCGCCAGCCGGCCGGTGCCTCGGGCAACGGCAGTGTTGCCGTGAACGTCGAACCCTCGCCCACCCGGCTCTCGACCGTCAGTTCGCCGTGCATCAATCGCGCAATACGGCGACACAGCGGCAACCCCAGCCCGGTGCCGCCGAATCGGCGATAGATCGACGCATCGGCCTGCATGTAGACGTCGAACAGTGTCGGCAACGCGTCGTCGGGAATGCCGACGCCCGTATCGCGCACGGCGATTTCGACGTCGCGCACGCCGGCGTCGCCGCACGCGAGTCGCGCATCGATCGCGATGCCGCCGTGCTCGGTGAACTTGATCGCATTGCCCACGAGGTTCGACACGAGCTGGCGCAAGCGCGTCGGATCGCCGATGTAGCCGTCGGCCAGGTCGGCCGCGACACCGCATTCGAGCGCCAGCCCCTTCGCTTCCGCGAGCGGCCGGAAGATCGCCGCGACCTCCGTCAGCACGCGCCGCGGATCGAACGGGATCTGCTCCAGCGCCATCTGGTTCGATTCCGCCTTCGACAGGTCGAGCACGTCGTTGATCACGCGCAGCAGCGCATCCGACGACGACACGATCGTCTTCAGGCGGCGCCGCTCGACCTCAGGCAGTTGAACTCGCTCCATGAGCTCCAGGTTGCCGACGATCGCATTGAGCGGCGTGCGGATTTCGTGGCTCATCGTCGCGAGGAACGTCGATTTCGCCTTGTTCGCATCGTCCGCCGCGATGCGCGCTTCCCTCAACTTGTCCTCCGTCAGCTTGCGGGCCGTGACGTCGGTCAGCGTGCAAAGCAACACATCGACGCCGCGGAACTTGGTCCTGACGACGTGAACGGCAAGATAGACCGTCTCGCGTCCCGCCCGCTCGACGGCGAACTCGTGCTGCACGATGCGGCGCCGGTCGCCTGTGCCGTCGTCGCGCTCCCGATAAGCCTGCCAGATGCGCTTGCCGAGCGGCAGCCCCGTTGCGTCGCTGTCGTAGGCAAGCACGGCTTCGTTGCACACCACCGTATCGCCGTCGGCCACCGACAGCAGCAGCAGCCCGGCCGGCGCATGGCGAATCAACGTCCGGTTGAACGCCTCGCTTTCGATCAGGCGGATCGCGCGCCGGTTCGCCGGAAGCAGGGCGCGACGGTCGAACAGGACGATCGTGAACCAGAGCAGCGCAATGCCGAACAGCGCCGTGCCGAGCGTCACGCTCACGCCGACCCACGTCGCTTTCGCCACGCTGCGCCACGAGAAAGTCGTCATCAAGACGAGACTCGAATCGGGCAGGCGGTCGCTGACGACGAACCGCGTGCCGACCCGGCGCACGGTCACGTGCTTGCCGAACGGATCGCGTGCGCCGGCCAGCGCGTGCCCGATCATCGCCGGATCGCGCAACCGCCCGAACACGATATTCCGGCTCGCATCGACGACAGCGACATCCTCGTCGTCCGAGTCCGGCGACATGACGTCGCTGAGGTTGAACGTGCCGGCGAACACGAGCCAGCCGAATGGCCGCCCGGCTTCATCGTCGAGCCGCCGGGCGAACCGCACGAGCGTGCGCCCGGCGATCGGATCGAAGCGGCGATCGAGCATGAACGTGACGTTCTCCATGTCGGGCTTCTGCTTCGCCGCACCGGTGGGCATCAGCCCGGCAATCAGCGCCGTCACGTCCGTATCGGGTGGAAGCGCACGCGTGCGCGCAACGAGCCCTTCGCCCATCACGGCGAGGAACGGTGCGTCGAGTCCGATCAGATAGCCGCCGAAGGGTTCGGCACCGGCCGGCTGAGGCCGATATCGCGTATACGAACCGACCAGCCCGAGCACGGTGCCGAGATACCGCGTATAAGATTCGGCGGAATGGCCCGCCCCGATCCCGGCCAGCAAAAAGATCGGCTGCCCTCCGCCCCCGGTCCGCACGGGCAGCCGGCCCTGCTCCGCTGAAAATGAGTGGAACGCGTCCGGCGACGGTTGCACGTCCCGGTTCCAGACCTGTTCCACCCGGTTCCCGAGGTCCAGTAGCAACCGGTCCGTGGTCCGCTGCGTCGCGTAAAACACGGTTTCGCGCTGCAGAAACGTCGAACGCGCGCGCGAGTAATAGTCCTGCACGTCGAGCCGCACGACAAGCGCCGCACAGACGAGCATGAACAGCGTGACCGCCGTGCCGCCGCCGTACAGCAGGAACTGCTGTTGACGCCGGACCCGGTGCGGATCGAACGCCTTGTTGCCGGTCACGGCCGTGGCCGCGTGCGACGCGAGTCTTTTCAGTTTTGCGGGCATGGATCGTTATCGGCGGCGCCGGACGGAAAGGTCACATTCGGTGCGCATGGCGTCCGGCTTGCCGCCCGGCCGGACTGTCCGCCGTCGTGCGGTGCGGCTTCCGATGCATCCGGCATGACGATGCGCGGCGTACTGGCTATTCGCCGGCGGCCGGGCCATCGGGCGCCGCCACGTCGGCCAGATTGCCGTCGCTCGCATAGCGGATCAGGTCGGCGTCGCGCGCGATGCCAAGCTTCTTCATCGCGCTCGTTTTCTGCGAACTGATCGTCTGCTTGCTGCGATGGAGCTGCGTGGCAATCTCGCCGACCGTATAGCCGGCGCCGAACAGCCGCACCACCTCGATCTCGCGGATCGTCAGCGGGCGGCTCGTATCCGACGTGCCCGCCGACTCCAGCAGTTGCTTGATATGCGGCGACAGGTAATTGGCGCCGACGTATGCCGCGTGCACCGCGCCGACGAGGTGGGAAATCGCATCCGACTTGCTCAGGATGCAACCGACGCCCTGCTTGCGGATCGCATGCAGCACGCTGGGGTTGTCGATCATCGTGATCGTCACGAGCTTCAGCGCCGGGTAGCGACGCTGCAGGAACGACAGCAGCACGAGCCCGTCGCCGAACTTGCCGCCGGGCATGACGTAGTCGACCACCAGCACGTCGCTCGGTTTCTCGTCGAGCGCCGCCACGAGATCGGTCGAATTGGACACGGAACCGACGAGCCGGATCGTGCTGCTGTCGGCAAGCGCCTGCGACATCCCGATCGCGGCTGATGGGTGGTCGTCCGCCACCATCACACGCACAAAGAATTCATCCATCGTCCCATTTCTCCCCGAGGCTTTTGATCGCGCACTCACCGACAGCCGCAGGATGCGGGCGGGCAACCGTTCCGGTTCCGTTCCATCCAACCGACGGGCCGTCGATTCGACCCGCCGCATTCGACACATCGGAGAATGCAAGCGCGACTCGATTTTAAGATAAAACGTGGGCAAGACCGTAAGCATCGGCCGACAGGCTGATGCTTACGGTAAATCGCGTCGCCGTGCGACATGCCCTGCACGGGCACGACAGCCGCGCGCGCGCAGGCTGTTGCCGATCGGCATGCCCTTCCGGGCCGGCACTACGCATGTGTACGAGACACGCGCCGACGCATGCAGTGGCTTCCCGGGCCGGAACGCAGCGCCGGGCTCGCCCTGTCCCGTCCCGATCCCTGTCCCATTGCAACCACTCGCGCAGCAGCGAGCCGGCCGCGCATCGAGCGCTTGCCGGCATCCGAATCGCCGTTAGGGTCGGTGGACACCTTCGCCCGATTCGCCCCGTTCCTCGATCGTCTGCTTCCATTCGGTGATCGCGCGCCGCTTCTGCATCGGCGACATGATCAGGAATTCGTTCATCCTGCCGAGAAAATCCCGTCTGGATTTCTCGGGAAGCGTGGCGAAATCGAGCAACATCACGAAGACTTTCACCATGTAGCGCACGGTCTTCCCCTCTTCTCACCTGATTGATCTACGCCGCCGTAGCCCGTGCGACGCGCTGCCTTCCATCCTTCGGACCTCGTCGGGCCCGCCCACGACAATCGACACGCGTTCATGCCGTGCCACCGTGTGCGAAGTGCGCAACGTCCTGTTCTTGTGTCCCGACTCCCCGCTCCGGCGCACCGCGCCGTCGAGCGATGCCTGCCAACGCGCCGCGCAGGTGCGCGAGCGTCACCGGTTTCGTCAGCACGCAGTCGATGCCCGCGTCCGCATACTGCCGCCGGTCGGCGGGCGCGACATGCGACGTCACGACCACCACGTCACCGCCCATGCCGAGATCGCGCACGGCGTTCGCCAGCGCGCAGACCGACATGTCCGGCAGGCCGGCGTCCACCAGCAGCATGTGCCACGCTCCGGTGGCCAGCAGGTCGAGCGCCGCTTCGGCCGACCCGGCCGTCTGCACCTCGCAGCCCAGCACGTCAAACTGCTCCCGCAACAGGGTGCTGGTGACGGAATCGATGCCGGCGAGCACCACACGCCATGCGCCCGGACGAGCGGCTTCCACGTGCGTGAGCGCCGGCCGTTGCGCGGCAAGGCCTCCGGTGTCGGTCATCGCTTGCCCGAGCGCGGCCTTGAAGCCACTCAGCGCATAACTCGACACGCGTATCGTCCTGCCCGCCCGATAGGCTCGCAGCGGGCCGTCCGGCGTGGCGAGCACGACCGGGCACGCGCCGCCCAGGCCGTCGAGCTCCACGCGCGACCAGGCGTCCGAATCGCCGAACAGGACGATCGCGGCAGCCCGCGCACGACGGTCAGCCGGGATCAGTGCCGGGCGCTCGTAACCGTGGACGTCGAAGCCCCATGCGCGCAGATGCGGCAACGCGAAGCGCTGCCATTCCGTGCGCCCGACGACGATCACCGGCGCGCGCACGCCGCGCGCGGAATGCGCGTCGAGCGGCACGACCGCCTCCCCGAGCGGCACCGTCAACGTGAAGCGGCTGCCGGTGCCCGGTACGCTCGCCACGTCGATCCGTCCGCCCATCGCGACCGCGAGGCGATCGCACAGCGCAAGCCCCAGCCCGGTGCCGCCATAGCGGCGCGTGATCGACGCATCGACCTGCGAGAACGCCTTGAACAGCTTGTGCCGATCGGCGCCCGCGATGCCGATGCCGGTGTCCTCGACCGCGATCGACAACTCGGCGTCGCCGCATCCGGCCGACGCAATCGACACGCGCACCAGCACGTGCCCGCTGGCGGTGAACTTGATCGCGTTGCTCAGCAGGTTGCCGAGCACCTGCCCGAGCCGGGTCGGGTCGCCGCGCATTCGCTGCGCATCGCTCGCGTCGATTTCGCAGAACAGCGACAGCCCCTTCGCCTTCGCGACCGGCGCGAACGCGCCGAGCGTGCGCTCGATCACGCCGATCACGTCGAATTCGATCGCTTCGACGGTCATCGCACCCGCTTCGATTTTCGAGAAATCGAGGATGTCGCTGACGAGGCCGAGCAGCCCCGATGCAGCGGTACGCAGCGTCTGCACGCGACCGTGCTGTGATGCATCCAGCGCGGAACGATCGAGCAGTTCGAGATTGCCGAGGATCACGTTGAGCGGCGTGCGGATCTCGTGCGTGATCGCCGCCAGGAACGACGACTTGGCCGCATTCGCCGAATCGGCCGCGCGCACGGCTTCCTCGAGTTGACGAACGAGTTGCCGCCGAGCGGTGACGTCGGCAACCGCGACGATCAGCACGTCGATCTCCTGGTAGCGCGCGCCGCTGGCGCTCACCTCGAGATGCAGCGGCGCCGCGCCGGCATCCGCATCGGCCAGCACGAAATCGGTCTGCATCGTGCCGCCGGCCGCGCCGCCTTCGATGAACGCGTCGTAGCGCGCCACCGCCTGCGCGGACAGCGCGCGATAGTCGCTGCCGAGCCGCGCGAGCATCTCGGCCAGCGCGGGGCTGACGAGCATGAAGTGGCCATCGGCGCGCGAGATCAGGCCGAGGCCGATCGGCGCCGTCTCGATCACGCTGCGGCACAGCGCTTCGCTGTCGAACACGCGCTGCGAGCGCGCATAGACGGACGCGAACACCCGGCGATGGAAGCGCACGAGCAGGATCCACATGATCGCGATGGTGAGCAGCGACGCGCCGAGCAGCAGGCTCGCCCGCCACGCGACGTTCGCGACGACGTCCGTCCACGGCAACGCATACGCCAGCGTCCAGCCCGTTGCATCGAGGGTGCCGTGGAAAATCACGAAGCCGTCGCGGAACGCAGCCTGCTCGGGCTTCGTGCGATCGCGCGACGGATCGAGCGCCAGCAGGCGGCCGGTGCGTGCTTCATCGCCGGCCACGCCGGCGCTCGCCGCGACGAGACGGTTGTCGCCGGTCGTCACGAAGAATACGCCGTCGACCGGATGCTCGATCTGCCACGACAGCAGGTGCTCGGGCGCATATTCGGTGACGAGCACCGCGAACGGCTCGCCGTCGACCTGCGCCTGCGCGGCGAGCCGGATGCGCGCGGCGCCCGATATCGGATCGACGAACGGCGGCAGCCAGTGCACGTGCGGGCGGCCGGTGGTGCCGGCCGCCTGCGCCGGGCCTGTGCCGAAATCGATCCGCAGCGCATCCATCACGCGCGCGCGGCCTTCCGGCGTCGCAAGCACCCCACCGCCGGCGCCCGAATCCGGCACGAGCCCGAGCAGGCCCGTGCGCGTGCTGTAGTGATAGCCGACGAGCGTGTGCCCGCGATTGATCGAACTCGCCGCGCAGATGCGCGCCAGCAGCACCGACAGCGACAGGTAGCGGGCCACCTCGGCTCGGTCGGCAGGCTGCTCCGATACGCCGAACACGACAGATGGATAAGGCTTGATCGCGGTGCGCTCGCCCGCTTCATAGAACGCGTCGACCACCTCGTCGGGCACCGGCCCGGTTTCGCGCCAGATCAGCTGTGCATTGGTCACGCCGTTGCGGAACGACGTCTCGCTCACCTTGATCTCGTTGAGCGTCTGCACCATGCCCGTCAGGAAGTTGTGCCGCTCACCATCGAGATAGCCGTACACGATCGAACCCATCCCGAGCGCGCAGGCGATCAGGATCAGGATCGTGACGACGATCCCGCCGCCGAACACCGAGATGTTCTGATAGCGGCGAATGGATTGGAGCGGACTGTTTGGCATGTCGCAATGCGACGACGCCGGGGCACCGGAACGCGTCTGCATCCGGCTCCGGTATCGCGGACGAAAGTGGCCCAGGGAATTGGAATGCCACGATCATGCCAAACGGTTTTCCTAAAATCAGTCCGAAATGAACGGTTTAGTACACGTCCAATATAAATTAATTACTATTTGGAACTTGAACTAAATCCCCATCCCGATTCGGTCAGCGAGGGTCGGAACGACGTACGTGATCGCCGGGTCCGTGCCGGATGCAAAAAAGCAGGGCAGTGCCATTCTCCGGCCCTCGCCCCGCTTCGAAAAATGCCCGGGCCGGCGGCTGTCGCAGCCGCGTCGTTCGCTCAGTTCTGCGTGAGCGGATTCAGCGTCGTGCACAGGAAACCCGTGCAGTTCTTCGGCGTGAAATAGAACGATGCCATCGCGAGCGGCGGCGTGGTGCCGAGCGCCATGTCGCTCAGATACGCGCTGCCCTGCCCGCCGAACGTGTTCGACTGCTGGACGAAGCTCGCACCGGTCGACTGGATCGCGGCCGACTGGTACGTGAAGGTCGGCGACTGCGTCTGGTCCTTCACGTAGACCCATGAGATCGCCGCGCCGAACGCCATCGCACCCTTCGCGCGATACCCCTTCGCCCCTTCGCTGTTGGCCTGCGCGATGAAGTCGCTGACGGTCGACGCCGGCGCCAGCGCGTCGTACGTATAGGTCGCGCTCGACGCGTCGTTCTTCATGTAGATGTTCGCCTGCACCGATGCCACCGCGATCGGCCCCAGGAACCAGTAGCCCGACTGGCCCTGGCCGTTTGCCTGCGTGAGGAACGCATTCGCGTCGGCCGGCAAGCCCGTCGTCGTGTACGTGTACGTCGCCGACGAGCCGCCGTCCTTGCGATAGAGATCGCCGTACGTGAGCGGCCCTTCGTAGCGGTAGCCGCCCGCCCCTTGCGCATTGGCCGTGTTGACGAAGGACGTCAGGTCGGCCGGGGCGTTCTGCAACTGGTACGTGTAGGTTTGCGCGGTGCCGTCGTTCACGAAGATCGATTGCGTCCCGCCGTTGCTCGCGCTGTAGAAGTAGTCGCCCAGATAGCGGTAGCCCTTCGCGCCTTCGCTGTTGACCAGCGTCAGGAAGCTCGCCTTGTCGGCCGCGACGGGCTGCGCCTCGTAGCGCCACGTCAGCGTGGCGCCGCCCGAGCCGCCCGAGCCGCCGGAACCACCGCTGCCCCCGCTTCCCGTCCCGCCCGAACCCGTGCCGCCGGTTCCACCGGTGCCGCCGTTGTTGCTCGAGCCCGATCCGCCCGACGCCGCGGGCGAGGAATCGTCGCCGCCGCAAGCGGTCAGCGCCAGACAGGTCAATGCGATCAGGGCACGGCTTTCATCGGGATCACCTCAATGCAAAAAGGACGAACGAAGCCGGTACGCGCGGATCACGCCGCGCGCACGGACAGTCACGAATCAGGAATCACGAATCGGCCGGCGGTGCATCGCCGGCCCGGGGACGTCAGTTGACCTGCAGCTGGCCACCGCGGCCGAGGCCGCCCTTGACGTCCTGCGCCTTGTAGCTGCGCAGCGCAACGACCATCTTGTTGTATGCGTCGATGAACGCGACGACGGTCGCCTTGCCTTCCGGCGTCGACGAGAAGCCGGCGAGCGCGCCGCCCACGCCGCCGCCGAAGCCGCCCAGCGCCGCACCGTAGTTGGTCGCCGTCGAGCTGCCTTCCGATGCCGCGATCTGCACGGCCGAGCGCACGTCGAACAGCGTCAACGTGACGACCGAGGCCTTCGTCTGCAGGTGGCCGGCCACCGCCGCGACCGCGCTGTTGCCGATCAGCCCGCCGATCATGCTGCCGATGCCGCCGATCGGCGAATCGTTGATGACGATCTGCGGTTCCATGTAATAGTCGGCCGCGACACGCTGGCCCTTCTGCTGCTTCGAGCCCGCACGGTATTCGCCCGAGTTGCGCTGCAGCTGCGTGATGCGCGACAGGCGCGCGTCGCTCTTCTGGTTGCCGATCGACGTGATCACGAAGCAGTTCGACTGTTGCACGGCCAGGCGCAGCAGCGGGTCGATCGTCGTCATCTTGGTCGCGCTGCCGAACGGGCCCCACCAGTCGGCGTTGCGCCCGTCGTCGACCGCGATCGTGCCCAGCGGCGACGTGCAGCGCTGCAGTTGCGAATCGGCGCCGGCGCTCGCGCCGCCGGCCGCCGCGCCCGTCACGCCGGCGTTCTGGCCGCCGGGTGTCACCACGCCGCCGCAGCCTGCCACGGACGCGCACAGCGCTGCCGCCAGCGCACCTTGAGTGAGACGTTGGGAAAGGTTGGTCTTCATGTCGTTGTCGATCGATTTAGAGTCGTTGTTCGGCTTATGTGTTCGTGCGAACTTCGATAAGCCCCCCCCGGCTGGCGCGCGATGGTGGTCTCCCCGCGACTGCCCCCGTTGCTTCAGGCCCGGTCAGTAGTACCAGTACGTCTGTTGCCAGACGCCGTAGTACGGATAGCCCGAGTACCAGTAGCCGTAATAGCGGTCACGCCATTCCGTGCGCCATTTCCAGTCTTCTTCGTCTTCCTTCTTGGCCTTGCGCGCCAGATCGAGCAGCTTCTTCGACTCCTTGTCGCCGCGGCCGGCCGCGATCGACAGCCACTTCTCCGCTTCGCGCGCGTCGGAGCCCATTTCCTCGAGGCCGAACAGGTAGAAACTGCCGAGCGCCTTCTGCGCCTGCAGGTCGCCACGCTCGGCGGCCTCGCGCATCCACTTGAGTGCCTGGTAGCTGTCCTGGCGCACGCCGTCGCCACGGAAATAACGCAGGCCGAGGTCGTAGGCGGCCTTCGGCTGGGTCTTCGCGGTCTGCTTCAGCGCAGCGATGCGCGGGCTTTCCTGGTCTTCCGAATCGTCCCTCTTTTGATAGGAGACCTGATCTTTAGGACGGTCGGAACAGCCGGTGTCGTCGCAGATCCGCACCGTGTTGCTGGTGAGGGACGGATCCTGCGCGCACGCGGCCAATAGCAACAGCAGCCCCGGTGCGATCAAACGGCGGTACATTGTTACTTTCCTCAGGTTTTATTGGCGCCGCAATTCTTCGAGCTATCCCACCCCCGTGAGCTCGCACCCGGTGGCGTGCGGCGCAACGGATACGATCCGCCGACGCCGACACGCACTCCAAGGCTCTCTCAGGTTCTCTCTTCGAATCGTTCCGTCACTGCTTTATTGCTGTCGCTTTTCGTTGTTCCGGCTGTTGCCGGCATCGATCTCCAAACATGACGCGACAAACAATAGTGACGTGGTGAGCAATAATAATGAAGAAAAAAGGCATGTCAAGGTCATTCGCTTTTTCAAAGCTTGCATGACACGTCAGTTTTGATATGCTCACCCTCGCCAAAAACCCCTGGAGACCCCATCGAGATGCCCAACAGCGAGCAGGCCAACGTCGATCTGATCACCGCCAACAAGGTGCGCGACCTACTGAACCGGAACGGGATTCCGCCGCGAAGTCACAACACGACGATCGCGAACGTGCTCGGCCTGAGCTTCTCGGTCGTCACGCGCAAGATGAAAGGCCTGATCCCGTGGAACCTGTCGCAGTTGCAGGACATCGCGACGCACTTCGGCGTGCCGCCCGCGATCCTGCTCGACGACAAGGGCACGCAGCCGGCCGCCGCCGAGATGATCGACGCGACGCTCGTGATCGAGTCGCGGCGCTTTCGCTGCCGCGCCGCGATCTCGACCAAGGCCAGCAGCCAGAGCGAGACGGATTTCGTCGCGCTGCAGTGGCAGGGCGAGTGGCTGATCACCGAGCGTCAGCACGCGCGCGAGGGCCGCACGTATCCGGTCGACGTCATCGAACTGCGCTCGACCCAGCCGAACGTGTATGCGGCGCGCATCGCCGTGGTCGACGATTCGCAGGATGTCGCTGAAACGGTATGTGAATATTTCATCGAAAAAGGCGTGAACGCGATTCCGTACTTCGACGGCACGGCGTTCCGCAAGGCACTGGAGGTCGAGGATTTCGACGGCTACATCCTCGACTGGATGCTCGGCGACCAGACCGCCGCCGAACTCGTGCGCGGCATCCGCTCGAGCGAGAACAGCGGCGCGCCGATCTTCCTGCTGACCGGCAAGATCTCGACCGGCGAAGCCAGCGAGGACGAAATCGCGCACATCGTGTCGCACTACAACGCGCGCTGCGAGGAAAAACCGGTGCGCCTGCCAATCCTGTTCGCCGAAGTGGCGCGCGAACTGAAAATCACGCTGCCGGCCACGGCCGCCGCGAACTGAGACCACAACGACACATCACCATCGCACGACCGAGGGCAAGACATGCGAATCTCGACCATCTGGACCAAGTGCCTGCTGACGGCCTGCCTGCTCGGCATGGCCGCCGCGACCTGGGCTGCTTCGTCGTTCACGTTCACCGTCGACGGCAAGATCGACAAGCACAACCAGCAGGGCAAGACAGCGTACGTGTTTTCCGAGCAGGCGCTGATGGCTCTGCCGCAGCACACGATCGTCACGTCGACGAGCTGGACGCCGAAGGCGGCCTTCACCGGCCCGCGCCTGTCCGACATCCTGAAGACCGTCGGCGCGCACGGCACGCAGATCGAGTTTCGCTGCATCGACGAGTACACGTTCACGATTCCCGTGTCCGACGCCGATCGCTACGGCGTGATCCTCGCGCGGACGATGAACGGCAAGGTGCTCGGCAACGACAACTACGGCCCGCTGTGGATCATGTACCCGCGCGACCAGTATCCCGATGAACTGAAGACGCCGCTCGGCGAAGCCAAGTTCGCGTGGCAGATCATCGGCCTGACGGTGAAATGAAGCGCCGGCGATGGAAAAATAGAAAAATCATCCTGGTCCTCGGCGCGCTGTGGATCATGGGGTTCGCCGCGTGGGCGTTCCTGCTATGGGACCTCCTCGCCACCTCGGTCAACGAAGGCGTGCTCGAAGGGCCGCGCGAAGGCGTGTTCTGGACCGCCGCGCAATACCGCAACGTCTATACGCGGTTCGACCGGCAGTTGATCCTCTACGCGACGCACCAGGACGACGACTTCAATCACGTGCAGATGCAGCTCGACAGCCTGTCGGTGTCGTTCGGCTTTCTGCAGCGGCCGTCGGAAGTATCCGAATACTGGCTGCGCATCCCGCGCGCGCGCAACGAGATCGACGCGCTCGGCGAATTCATGACGCGCCTGAAGCGCGAAGTGCCGTTGCTGCGCGATTCGCCGAAAGACGCGCAGCAGGTGATCGACGAGGTCAATGCGTACTGGCCGAAGGTCAACGGCCTCGCGAACTATTTCCGCGCGATCGAGATGGCGCAGCGCGACTTCACGTTCCATCAGCTGAAGGAAAAGCAGCGCGCGATCCTGATCCTCGGCATCGTGCTCGGCGTGATCCTGTGTGCGCTGTTCCTGCTGCTGTTCTATACGATGCGCACGCGTGACGACCTGCTCGAGCGGCAGGACGCGGCGCTCGACGCGGAACGCAAGGCGTCCGACCGCGCGTTCGAAATGATCGAGGCGAAGAACGCGTTCCTCGGGATGGTCAGCCACGAGTTGCGCACGCCGCTGCAGGCGATCTGCGGATCGGTCGAGATCCTGCTCGCGCGCCCGCAGTCGGAGGCGAACCTGAAGACGATCCGGCGGCTGCAGAATTCCGCGTTGTCGCTCGAGGCGCTCGTCAAGGATCTGACCGACTACATCAAGCTGCGCTCGACGAAGCGCCTCGCCGAACGGGAAACCGTCGGCATGGCGTCGCTGCTCGCCGAGGTGCTCGATCCATTGCGCGAGAAGATCGCGGCGAAGCGGATCGCGATCGCGCAGCAGGTCGAGCCGCACGACCTCACGATCCGTTCGGATCGCAAGCTGCTGCGCCAGGTGCTGTCGAACCTGATCGAGAACTCGGTCAAGTACACGCTCGGCGGGTCGATCGACGTGTCGATCACGCTCGCCGACGCGCCGGCCGGCCAGCAATTGAAGATCGCCGTGCGCGACACGGGCACCGGCATCGCGAAGCCGCACCTGTCGAAGATCTTCGAGCCGTTCTATCGCGCGAACGACGCGGTCGGGCTGCATGTGGACGGGATCGGCATGGGGCTCGCCGTCGTGCGCGAAATCGTGACGACGCTGCGCGGGCATGTGGACGTGCGCAGCGTCGTGGGCGAAGGCAGCGAGTTCGTCGTGACGCTGCCGGCCGAAGTGCCCGGCATCGACACCGCCGGCCACGCGGCCGGCGACGCGCTCGCGCTGCCGCACGCGGCCGTACACCGCGACCGGCGCGCGCTGGTGGTCGACGACGACGACAACGCGCGCGAAACGCTCGGCGCGATGCTGTCGGCGCTCGGCCTCGACGCCGATCTGTGCGGCACCGGGCAGGGCGGCGTCGCGCGCTTCGGTACGGGCCATTACGACATCGTCGTGATCGATCTCGAACTGCCGGACTTGAGCGGCTTCGAAGTCGCGCGGCGCATTCGCACGGTCGCGGTACCCGACGACGACGGCCGGCATCCGGCGATCCTCGGCGTCAGCGCATATGAATCGGCCGCGCTGCGCGAGAACAAGCAGGTGTTCGACGCGTTCCTGCCGAAGCCCGTCCACCTGCGCGAACTCGGCACGCTCGTCGAGAAGCTGCTCGCCTGAGCCGGTGTGCCGGCGAGGCGCCCTTGTTGCCGCTGGTTGCCGCTTACTCGCCGATCAGGTGCAGCACGATATCGCGGCGGTGCGCCGCGCGGCGATGCTCAAACAGGTAGATCCCCTGCCACGTGCCGAGCACCATGCGCCCCTGCTCGACCGGGATCGACAATTGCACCTGCGTGAGCGCCGTGCGCAGATGCGCCGGCATGTCGTCGGCGCCTTCGGTGTCGTGTTCGTAGCGCGTGGCGTCCTCGGGCGCGAGCGTCGCGAAGTAGCGCTCGATGTCGCGCTGCACCGACGCATCGGCATTCTCCTGGATCAGCAGCGATGCCGAGGTATGGCGACAGAACACGGTGAGCAGGCCGGTGCTGATGGCCTGCTGGTCGACGAACGCGCGCACCTGCGACGTGAATTCGACGAGGCCGCTGCCGCGCGTGTCGATGCCGATATGCGTGATCGCCTGTTGCATCGTCGTGACCTCAGGCAAGTGCAGCGAAGCCGTCGGCTTCGATCTGCTTCGCGTCGGCGGGGCGCACGACGCGCGCGACTTCGACACCATCACGCAGGAACACCAGGGTGGGCCACAGCTTCACGCCGAACGAGCGGGCGGCCCGGGCCATCCTCGATCTTCAGGTGCCGCACGGCGGGATGCGCGGAAAACGACGCGACGATCGCCGGCTGCGCGCCCGCGCAAATCCCGCACCAGTTCGCGCCGAATTCGATGACGGTCGGGCCGCCCAGTGCGTCGACTTCCGCGCGCGTCGGCGCGTTGGCGGTGTAGCGTTGCTCGGTATCCATCAGGCCCTCGTGTGCGTTGGCGGAGCGAGGCCGCGCGTGCCCGTGTGACGCGGCGGGCGCGGCCTGCGATCTCCTACTGTAGCGGAAAAGCGCGCGCGATGCCGGGCGGTCCTGCCCGGCGCAAATGCCGTTCCTGCCCCCTCCGGAATGACACGACAAGATTCGGAGCGCCGTGCCGTCGCGACAGGATCAGCATGCGGACTGATCCCTCAACGAAGGCACCGATCATGAACGCTCCGCATTGCGTCACCGAACCGAACATCCTCTATTTCGGCACGCCCGTCGTGCTGGTCAGCACACTGAACGAAGACGGCACGGCCAATCTCGCGCCGATCTCGTCCGCGTTCTGGCTCGGCTGGCGCGGCGTGATCGGCATCGCCGCCAGTTCGCAGACCACCCGCAACCTGCTGCGCACCGGCGAGTGCGTGCTGAACCTGCCGTCGTCGGCACAGGCGCACGCGGTCGACCGGATCGCGCGCACGACGGGCACCTACCCGGTGCCGGACGGCAAGCGCGCGAAGGGCTACGTGTACGAACCCGACAAGTTCGGCACGGCCGGGCTCACCGAGGCGGTATCGCAAACCGTCGCGCCGCCGCGTGCGCTCGAGTGCCCGGTGCATATGGAAGCGGTCGTCGCGGCCACGCATGGGATCGGTGAGGAAACGCCCGACGTGCGTGGCCACATCCGCGTGTTCGAGTTGCGCATCCAGCGCGTGCACGTGCATCCCGACCTGCTGATGGACGGTCATGCGGACCGCATCGATCCGGACAAGTGGTCGCCGCTGATCATGAGTTTTCAGAAATTTTACGGCCTTACGCCGCATCAGGTGCATGCATCTCGGCTCGCCGAGATTCCCGAGCGCGCGTATCGCAGCCCGGACATCGAGCGCTCGCGCGATGCGGGCGTGCCGGCCGGCGCGGGGCGGTAGTGGCGTGGGGTGCAATGGCCGACGCGTTGGGGCAACGACCGCGTATGCCTGAACCGCATCGTTGCCGCTGGACGATAGCGCGGCGCTGGCGTGGCACACGGCCGGCGCCCGCGTGCCGGCCGGTGCGCAGAGGCCGATCGGATAAGATACGGCCGGCCATGCTCATTGGCCCCTGACCGAACCGACGGAGTGTTTTCAGTGATTCAACCGACCCAAGTATTCAAGGACAACCTCGCGCAACTGCCGGCCATCGACGGCGTCGCGCGCATCGATCTCGTCGGCGCGAACGGCGACGTGGTCGCGACCATCGAGAACCAGCCGGGCAAGCAAGGCTCGCTCGCGGTGTACCACTACCTGAAGCAGGCATTCGGCACGCTCGACGCGAAAGCGGCCGAGCACGGCCTCGCGGTGTTCGCCGAACATACGGCCGACGCACGCAATCGCCCGGGCGCGCATCCGAACGTCGATCGCCTGCTGGCCATTGTCGACGGCGGCGAAGCGCTGCGGATCGACGTCGTCGCGAAGGGCTGAGTCGTCGGGGGCGTGCAGGTGAACTGCCGGCCGATGCGCGCGATCGTGCTACGCGGGCGAAAACCCGCGATCATCGCTCCCGTACCCCTTTTCCCGGAGACAGCCTGCGTGTCCCGTTTCGTTGTGTTGCCGTTTGCCCGTGGTCTGGCTTCGATCGTTTCGATCGCGGCCGTTGCATGTGCCGCGCTCGGCGGTACGGCATCGGCCGAAACGCTGCGTACGACCTCCGATATCGCGGGCGCGTCACTGGTACCGCTCGGCGTGCTGCCGCATTCGCCGGAGAACGGGTCGCTCGACCCGTTCTGCACGCAATATCGCGCGAAGACGACCACCGCGGCCGGCCGTGAAGTCGCGAAGCGCGACTGGATCGTGACTTCAGAAGCGCCGCTCGGCCGCTACACCGTCGTCACGTTCGCGAGCGGATTCAGTGCCGGCACGAGCGCGATCTGTTTCGCGCGCAACGGCAACGTCGGCGTGTTCGACGGCACGACGCTCGTCGCGCTCGGCTACACGGCGCGCAAGGCGGGCTGGCAGCTCGGCACGGCCGATCGGCTGGAAAGCGGCGCGCTGCTGATCTGGGGCGGCGACGGCCCGGCACCGCCCGTCGGCGAGTTGCATGAAGAGAACGGTGGCCTGCGCTTGACCGGCGTCGCGGCTGAAAGCACGTACTGCCAGGGCCGCGCGGTCGTGCCCAACGTGTACGGCAAGCCGCTCGACGTCGCGCGACGGATCCTGATCGCGAAAGGCTGGCAACCGCTGCGCCCGCGCGAGAAGCCGGATGCGATGGACGGCGCGGCGACGCTCGCGACGCACGGCATCATCGAAGCCGAAGCATGTTCGGGCACCGGCATGGGCTATTGCGCGCTGCGCTACCGGAGCGCCGCCGGCGTGCTCGGCGTGACGACGGTCGGCGGCGAGCCGGACAAGCCGTCCGCGAACACCGTGATCGATTATCAGGTGGCTTGCCGCAAGCGTTGAACGATGCGGCGGTCGCGCACGCAGGCGCTGCATCGGTGTGTGCCGTTGATACAGCGTCGAGCACGATCGGCGTGCCGCAGGCAGCGCGTCTGGGTTGACGATCGACCTCGACGGCCCGCCAGACCATCGTCCGTTCGTTCGATTGACCGGCCTCGCGCGCCCTCCTAAACTGACCTCCCTTTTACGCAGCATCCACAAAAGGGACTCCCATGCTCGACCTCTCCACGCTCGCGCTGTTCTCCGGCGCGTGTCTCGCGCTGACCGCCACGCCGGGCCCCGACATGCTGCTGATCGCGTCCCGCAGCGTGAGCCAGGGCCCGCGGGCAGGCTTCGCGACACTCGCGGGCATCCAGGCCGGCACCTACTGCCACGCGCTGGCGGCCGCGCTCGGGCTGTCGCAGCTCTTCGTCGCGGTGCCGCTCGCCTATGACGCCGTGCGCTTCGCGGGCGCCGCCTATCTGCTGTATCTCGCGTGGAAGACATTCCGTTCGGATGCGACCGCACTGTCGCCCGTCGCGTCGCCGCGACGCCACTCGAGCGCGGCGATCTTCCGCCAGGGGCTGACGACGAACCTGCTGAACCCGAAGATGGCGCTGTTCGTGCTCGCGCTGTTTCCGCAGTTCGTGCGGCCCGAACATGGTTCGATCGCCGTGCAGATTCTCGTGCTGGCGACGGTGCTGAACCTGATCGGCATCGTTGTGAACGGCGCGGTCATCCTGTCCGCGAGCCGGCTGAGCCAGCGGATCGGCGCGCGCCGCCGCCCGTCGAAGCTGCCGCAATATCTGCTCGGGTCGGTGTTCGTGGGGCTGGCAGCGCGGTTGGCGGTGGCGGGGCGGCAGTAATCGTGAATCTGCCGGGGAATCGCGCCGGTGCAATCGAATTGATGAGGTTTGATATGGGAACGTATGACGATCTGCGCAAACGCGCATTGTCCGACCCCGAGTTGCGCGCTGAATACGAACGACTGAACCGCGAGGAATTTGCAGCGCTCGACGCAATGCTCGCTGCCCGGCGAGCGGCCGGCGTAGCGTCGACCGATATCGTGGAAGTCACGGAGCCGAGCGCGCCCACTGTGGAGTAACACCGGCTCGCGTTCGTGGCGAGCCGGCGTGCGCCGTCACTCGATACGCTGCTCAAGCAGGCATCGGCCGGTGACAAAAGGTTCGTGCCCCCGCTCGCTTGAGTCAAACGCTATCCGGATCGTCACCTTCGGACACGTTTTCAACGTGCTTGCGCGTATCCGCCACGACCTTCAACGCCGCGCTGTCGAGCAAGCTCGCCGGCGTCACCGTCCGGCGGCGCCACGGAATCCGGCCGAAGTACCAGACCCGCCAGAAGCCGAGCGGATGATCGGGATTCCGGCGCAGCAGCCTGTCGAAGGTCTCGACGTCGCCGAGCACGATCCGCGTCGCATCGCGCACGACTTCGCGCACGAACCGCGAGCAAAACTGCCGGCGCGACGCAAGATTGAACCCCGTGTCGTAGACCACGCCGATCCGGCGCATCGCCGCGTCAACAAGCCGGCGCCGCTGCGCGGCATCGAGTGGCTGCTTCAGCCGCGCGATCACGCACGCGCCGCGATCGGAGCGCGCAAGAAACCGCGACATCGTCGTGACGCGCGATAGCGGAAACGTGCTCTCCGCAATCAACGGCTCGCCGCCGCGCTCGCCGACGACGATCCCGACGTGATTCGTCCACGAACGCGTCGCGCTCGCCACTTCGAGAAACGGCCGCACGGTCACGCGGATGAAGACGATGTCGCCGATCTCGGGCTCGATCGGCAACCGCATGTCATGCGGATCGTGTGAACCCACGGAGAAGAGACGCCGCCGGCCCGCTTCCGGCGAACGGATCATGAGCGGCTGGCAGCCGGTATCGACACGCATACGGACCTCGCGCGAGTGGGGATGCCGCGAGCATGTCAGCCGCCGCCGCGCGCCGCATCCGCTTCTTGCGCAAGGGCGGGTATCCGCGCCGCCGGGTGGCGGATTTCGATACCCGTGCGCGTACCGCCGCGCTTCGTTCAGCGCGTCGCACCCAGCGCCACGCGCAGCCGCTCCATCAACTGCGTGTAGTACCGCAGCACGTCGTCCTTCGGCACGACATTCGCCGTCGCGAAACGGTCCGACCACGCCGGCTTCCATTCATACGAGCCGTGCACGCTGCGATCGCCGTCGGGCGCCTGGACCAGCGAACGGATCCGCGCATCGCGGCCCGGGCCCGTATGCACGTCGAACAGCGCGTGGATGTACGTGTGATACGCGTCGTACACGTCGTCGTCGAACAGGTAGCGGTAGATATGGAACGTGCGGTCGAGGTCGCGCTTCGCGCGGATCACGTCGTCCGGCGAGATGTCCTTCCAGTAGCCGATCCACGTGTAGAAGCACAGCAGCGCATTGAGCTGCGGCGCGACCGCGTCGTACAGCGCGAGCCGCTTCTCGATCAATCGCTGGTTGGTCCACTGCACGAGTTCGAGCCGCTTCAGCCGGCGCGCGACGAGCCAGCCGAGACACGCGACCGACAACGGCGTCAGCACGCCCAGCACGAGCTTGACGATTTCCAGCGAATTCCACGGAGTGTTGATTGGCTGCATGAATGGCTCGACAATAAATAACGCATTCGCGCCGACGCACGATCCGGCGCGCAGCGCCGCCTGCCCGATTGCGTCGACATTGACCGTTAGTTGCTTGCGCATCGAACGTCGCGCAACCACTCAGGTAACAGGTTCGAAGCAGCGTGATTCGTCAGTCTATCGGACGATTGTCACCGAGCCGTGACCGCTCGTCGACCCGTCGTCGTCGCGTGGCCATGCACTCGCGTCACGCTAGGTCGGGAGCGCCGACGTGAGCTTGACCTTCTGCATCGGGATGTCGGTCTTCACGCTCAGCACACCCGGAATGCGCGTGAGGTATTCCATCTGGAAACGCCGGTAATCATCGATGTCGGCCGCGACGACGCGCAGCAGGAAATCGCAATCGCCCGCCATCAGGTGGCATTCGACGACTTCCGGCATCTGCTGGACGGCCTCCGCGAAACGGTTCACCGATTCTGCGTCCTGCCCCTTCAGCCATACGCGCGTGAAGATCGTCAGCCCCTTGCCGACTTTCGCGGGATTCAGCACGGCCACGTATTTCTCGATCACGCCGGCTTCCTCGAGGAGGCGCACGCGCCGCAGGCACGGCGACGGCGACAGCCCGACCTCGTGCGCGAGTTCCACGTTCTGCATGCGGCCGTCGCGCTGGAGCGCGCTCAGGATCCGGCGGTCGATGGCGTCAAGTTTCATTGGCATCCGATTCCAAAAAATTTTCAAATCACGCGTTCAATGCCAAATTCTGAGAAAAATATGGCCACAACGCAACCCGATTCGAGTCAAAAAAGCAGACAATTCCTCCCCCGAAGGAGGAGTAATGAGCAGTAGCGTTTCAACGTCGTCAGGGCTTCGCGACAAGCCCGCCTATGTCGCCGAGATGGGCCGCGGATTGCGTGCGGCGCTGCCCGTCATGCTGGGTTTCGTGCCGTTCGCGCTCGTGCTGGGCGCGCAGGCCGCGCAGAAAGGGCTGAGCCTGTTCGAAGTGCCGATGATGACCGGCATGAACTTCGGCGGCGGCTCCGAATTCGCGGCGATCCATCTGTGGTCATCGCCGCCGCACATCGCGCTGATCGTCGCGATGTCGTTCCTCGTGAATTCGCGCCACATCCTGATGGGCGCCGCATTCGAGCCGTATATCCGCCGCCTGCCGCGCCGCCGCGCGTTCTTCGCGCTGTTCTTCATGTGCGACGAAAGCTGGGCGATGTCGCTCGCCGACGCCCGGGCGCGCTCGGCCACGCACATCAGCGTGCCCTATTACGCGGGCATCTGCATGGGGCTCTACCTGACGTGGATCTCGATGACCACGCTCGGCGCGGCGGTCGGCCCGACGATCGGCAACGTCGAGCAATATGGCTTCGACATGGCGTTCACGGCCGTGTTTCTGGTGCTGCTGCGCGGGATGTGGAAAGGAATGCGGGCAAGCCGCCCGTGGTTCGTGAGCCTCGTGGTCGCAGCGGCCACACACCTGGCCGTGCCCGGCGCATGGTACGTCGCGACCGGCGCCTGCGCGGGGCTGATCGCCGCGCTGCTGTGGGAGCCGCGCGATGCCTGATTTCCCGGATTTCAGCACGGTCGCGACGATCGTGCTGATGGCGTCGACCACCTATCTGTCGCGCATCCTCGGCTACGTGCTGCTGCGCAACCGCACGCTGAGCCCGCGGATGGCGTCGGTGATGGAGAACGTGCCCGGCTGCGTGCTGATCTCGGTGATCGCCCCGGCCTTCGTGTCGACGCGCCCGGCCGACCTGCTCGCGCTGGCCATCACGCTGATCGCGGCGACGCGCCTGTCGATCCTGCCGACCGTCATCGTCGGCGTCGTGTCGGCCGGCCTGCTGCGGCACCTGCTCGGCTGAGCGGTTCCGACCCGCCGCGCGCACCGCGGCACGGCCACCGACGAACGGGCGCGCGATGCGCCCGTTTTCACATCCGCGCCCGTCGCGCGACACGACGATCCTCACGCGGGAATGCTAGCCTTGTGGCTTGCGCCACGCTGCATTCCCCTCTCATTGCCCAACTCCGCGAGGATCGTCCCGATGCCAGAAACCCGCCCGCTGTTCGACCGCGTCCTGCTCACCAACGACGACGGAATCGACGCCCCCGGCCTTGACGTGCTCGAACAGGTCGCCACGCAACTGGCGCGCGAAGTGTGGATCGTCGCACCGGCGGAAGACCAGAGCGGCACGTCGCACTCGCTGAGCCTGCACGAACCGCTACGCGTGCATCGCAAGGGCGAACGCCGCTTCGCGGTGCGCGGCACGCCCGGCGATTGCGTCGCCATCGCGATCAGCCACCTGATGAAGGACGCACGGCCCGACATCGTGCTGTCCGGCGTGAATCGCGGTGGGAATCTCGGCACCGAAACGGTGTTTTCCGGCACGGTGGGCGCCGCGATGACGAGCATGCTGGTCGGCGTGCCGGCCATCGCGCTGAGTCAGGCCTTCATCGATCGCAACGCGGTGCCGTGGGACACGGCACGCACGCTTGCGCCGGACGTCATTCGCCAGCTCGTGGCCGCGGGCTGGGACGGCGACGCCTGCCTGAACGTGAATTTCCCGCCGCGGCCCGCGCAGGACGTGCGCGGCCTCAAGGTGACGAACCAGGGCGCCGGTACGCTGCAGGGCGTCGAGATCGTGTCGGGGCGCGACCCGCGCGACCTCGAGTATCACTGGCTGAAGCTCTCGCGCGCGCCGCGCGACGACGATGCGGATTCGGAAACGGTCGCGCTGGGTGACGGGTATGTCGCCGTCACGCCGCTGAAGTTCGAGCGCACGCACGATCAGGCACTCGCGCAACTGCGGTCGCGGCTCGGCTGATCGCGTCGTTTGGCAAGTTAGCGGTCGCGGTAATCGCGCAGGTGACATCTGCGCGCGGGTTCGCGGCCGCTTCACTGCATCACTGCATTCCCGCTTCTCCGCTTCTCCGCTTCTCCGCTTCTCCGCTTCTCCGCTTCTCCGCTTCTCCGCTTCTCCGCTTCTCCGCTTCTCCGCTTCTCCGAGTCTCCGAGTCTCCGAGTCTCCGAGTCTCCGAGTCTCCGAGTCTCCGAGTCTCCGAGTCTCCGAGTCTCCGAGTCCCCGAGTCCCCGAGTCCCCGAGTCCCCGAGTCCCCGCTTCAAGTCAGGTTCATTCCCCCGTCGAGCATCACGATCTCGCCCGTCACGTAATCGGACGCGACGAGCATCGCGACCGTCTGCGCGATGTCATCCGGCGTCGCCGGACGGCGCATCGGCGCGCGCTCGCGCCAAAGCTGCTGCGCATCCGTCCAGTCGGCCGTGAGCGGCGTATCGACGAGCCCCGGCGCGACCGCATTGACGCGAATCGCCGGCGCGAGCGTTTTCGCGAGCAGCCGCGTCGTGTGATTGAGCGCGGCCTTCGCCGCCGCATACGGAATCGACGCGCCTTTCGGCCGCACGCCCGCATGCGAGCTGACGTTCACCACGCACCCGGCCCGCCCATGCGACGCCGCCTCGCGCAGCGCGGCCTCCGCCTCGGCGACGAGCCGGAACGGCGCAATCACGTTGATCTCGTGCATCTCGCGCCACACGTCGGGCGTCGCCGCAGCGAGATCGTCATGCGGAATCACGCGGCTGACGCCCGCATTGTTGACGAGCACGTCGAGCCGCCCGTGCATGGCCACGGCTTCGCGGATCAGCCGCACGCGTTCCGCATCGTCCGCGAGATCGGCCTGCACATAAGCTCCGCCGAGTTCGCGCGCCATCGCACGTCCCTCGTCGGCCGAGCGGCGCGAATGCAGGATCACCGCGTAGCCGTCCGCCGCCAGACGGCGCGCGATCGCCGCGCCGATCCCCGACGTCGATCCGGTGACGAGCGCGACCGGCCGATGCACGCGCGACGCGCGCGGCTCGGCGACGGTTTCGGTTTCAGGTTCCGTTTCGGAAATCGGGGCAGACATCGGCGGGAGCGGCGCGTCCATATCGGGGAACCCTGTCAGTGGCGTTCCCGCATCATAAGCGCGACGACGCCCCATGACACGAACGTGACGGCGACCACCACCGGGATTGAACCGGTCAAGCCGAAGCGGCCGGCCGTCAGGTGCCGGATCCATTCGATGCCGAGCCGGAGCGGCATGAGCGATCTGCCGGCCGGGACGGAAACCATCGCCTGCTGTCGCGCCCCGTTTGCGTGTGAGCCGCCGAAGCAGTCACCGCGTTGGCGCATGGGGTCCCCGCCGCGCGGCCCGACGACGGATTCCCGGGGCAGGCCGCTTCCTGTTTCGCGGCCGCGCCCCGCACCGTCCCGTCAAATGAAGGGGGGGAGAAGCGGCCCGCGTTGCAGCGGGCCGCTTGCGCTTCTACGTGCCGGCCAGCGCCAGCGACGGCGCGAGCGCGCTGTTCGGATCCTGCCCGTTCCAGGTGCTGACCCACGCGTCGTTCGGCGTCGACCCCATCACGAAATCGAGCGTGCCGCCGGCCTTCATCTCGTCGTACGTGATATACGGCCGATGCAGCGGCGTGCCGTTCAGGCTGACCGACTGGACATAGCGATTGACCGATGACGGCGCGCCGCCGCCGGCCGTATGCGCGGTCACCTTGAAGCGCCGCGTCGCGCCGAACTTCAGGCTCTTGCCGTCCCCGCCGCCCGACGCCACCGGAATGTCGATCGTCGCCTCCTCGAACAGCGGCGTGCCGAGGTAGAACACGCCGCCCACCGGATTCAGCGAATAAATGCCAAGCGCGGACAGCACGTACCACGCGGACAACTGCCCGCAATCATCGTTGCCGGGAATCGCCGCATCGCGCACGCGGCGCGGATCGGCCAGCGCGGCCTTCAGGCTGTCGCCACTGAGCAGCGCGCGATCGCCGGCCGTCAGCGTCAGCGAGTACATGTCGTCCATCACCGACCGCACGCGATCCTGCGTCTTCGACGGCATCCCCGCGACGTCGTACAGGTACGGCAGGTGGTTCGCCGGCTCGTTCCCCGCGAAGAACTGGCCGCTGCGTCCGGTCAGGTCCGGAAAGCCCTGGTTGTTGAGGAAGGTCAGCGGATTGGCCGGATCGAACGTGCGGTCGAGCTGCGCGATGAACTGGCTCTTGCCGCCGAGCAGCGCCACGAGGCCGGGGAAGTCGTGGAAGATGTTCCACGTATCGACCCACGAATTCGATTCGGAGAAGTCCGTCTTCTCGGCGGCCGTCGGGTCGAAGCCCGCGACCCAGTTGCCCTGCGCATCCTTCGGCTGCGCAAACTTCCAGCCGTTGTTCGGCACCGGGTTGAACACGTTCCGGTAGTTCTGGCTGCGCTGCAGGTAGGGCCGGTAGTCGGCCGTGCTCTTGCCCGCCGCCTTGCCGACCGCGGCCGTCGCCCAGTCGTCGAACGAATAGTCCTGCGTCGTCGACACCGATGCGTTGTCGCCCGCGGTCACGTAGCCGCTCTGCCGGTACTGGTCGAAGCCGTGCGCGCTCGCGCTCTGCGTGGTCGTCAATGCAGTCCAGATGTCGTCGATGCCCGCGCTCGTCAGGTGCTTCAGGTATGCATCGGCGATCAGCGGGATCGACGGGTGGCCGGCCATCGTGAAGGTTTCCGTCTGCGCGAGCGGCCACACCGGCAGCTCGCCCTTGCCGTTCTGCCTGAACTGCGTGAGCAGCGACTTCACCCAGCCGTCGACGCGCTCGGGCTGCACCAGCGTCATCAACGGCGACTCGGCGCGGAAGGTGTCCCACAGCGAGAACGTCGACGAATAGTCGAAGCCCGGATTCGCGTGCTTGCTCGTGGTCGGCGGCGACGTCGTGGCGTCGTTGGTCGAATCGGTGCCGACGTAGCTGCCGTCCGCATTGTTGTAGACGGTCGGCGCGAGCATCGTGCGGTACAGCGACGTGTAGAACATCGTCCGCTGGTCGGCGCTGCCGCCCTTGATGCGGATCCGGTCGAGCGCGGCGCTCCACACCCGCTCGGCCGCCCCGCGCACCTGGTCGAACGACTTCGCGCCGACTTCCGAGGCGAGATTGGCCTGCGCATCCGCGACGCTCGACGGCGAGATGCCGACCTTCACCGTCACCGCGCCGCCGCTGTCGTTGCCGTCGGTAAACGTCAGGTAGGCCTTGAAGCCGTCCGCGCTGAATGCAACGTGCTTCGTATCGAAAGGCTTCGAGAAACGCGCGACGAAATAAGTCGGCTTGTTGTTCGCCCAGTTGTTCGTGATCTCCCAGCCGGCGATCGTCTGCGCATCGATGACCTGGAGCTTGCCGCTCGCGGTCGAGCCGCCGATCGGGTTGTCGATGCTGACGATCATGCTGCGCTTCTGCGCGGCCGCGCTCGGGAAATACGTGTAGCGATGCACGCCCGCATGCGCGGTGGCCGTCATCTCCGCGAGGATCTTCGCGCCCTGCACGTTCCACGGCGTGTTGCCGCTGCCGACCGGCGCCATCTTCACGCGGTAGTAGCCGGGGCTCGCGATTTCGTCGTCGTGGCTGAACGACGCGTTGTAGGTGATCGACGAATCGGCCGCGACCTTCGCCAGCGTCGCGGTGTCGACCGGCGCCAGCGTCGGCAGGAACCGCACTTCGCCGCCCGAGCCGATGCCGGTGCCCGACAGGTGCGTATGCGTGAAGCCGGTGATGAACGGATCGTCGTACTGGTAGCCCGACGTGCGATCCCAGTTCCACGGCAGCGTGTGCGCACCGCCGGTCGTGTCCGGCCCGAGCTGCACCATCCCGAACGGCACGGTCGCGCCCGGGTACACGTGGCCGTGGCCCCGCACGCCGCTGCTCCAGTCCGCGTTGATGTCGAGATTCGCGGTACCGATCATCGGATCGACGCTGTGCAGCACCGACCGCTTGGCCGCGCCGCCGTTTTCGCCTTGATCGTTCTGATCGCCCTGGTCGTTCTGGTTGCCTTGATCGTTCTGGTTGCCCTGCACGTTCGACCGCTGCGCGAGCACGCTCGCATCCGTCGAACCCTGATCGCCGCCGCACCCCGACAACACGGCAAGGCACCCGATACCCACCACATGACGTAGCTTCATCCGTTCGTCCCTCCCTCTCTCTGCGTCGATCCTGTTGGCAAGAACCGCTCGTTGATCCCCCTGGCCGTTACGGCGCGCTGGCCGCCCGCGGGAACGACGGCATCGCCGATGCGTCGGTGCCCCAGGTCGTGGCGCTCGCGTCGGCCGTCATCGCGTACGACAGCTTTCCGCCCTTCGCGATCTGCTCGAACGGCAGCCACGCGGTGGAGTAAGGTGCGCCGTTCAGCTTCAGCGACTTCACATAGAACGACGCGTTGTCGCCCGAGCCTGCACCCGGCGCGACGATGTGCAACAGTCGGTAGCTGCCGTCCTTCTGCCCGACGCGCACCGTGATCTTCTCGAACTGCGGGCTCGACAGCGCGACGCCGCTGACGCCCGGCACGACCGGATAAAGACCGAGCGCGGCCCACACGTACCAGCCGGAGATCGCGCCGAGATCATCGT
Source organism: Burkholderia sp. AU45274 (assembly GCF_030482505.1). Taxonomy (NCBI): domain Bacteria; kingdom Pseudomonadati; phylum Pseudomonadota; class Betaproteobacteria; order Burkholderiales; family Burkholderiaceae; genus Burkholderia; species Burkholderia sp. AU45274. The sequence continues at coordinate 97,498 of NZ_JAUJQE010000009.1, forward strand.
TGCCCGGCAGCCCGGCCGCGCCGGTGCCGAACTCGTTCGCGAGCGACGCGTGCAGCACGCGCTGCGTATGCGACGGCGCGCCGGCCCATGCGTAGACCCACGGCACGGCCATCGTCACTTCGTTGCCGACGTAGAAATACGGCTGCACGGTGCCGATGTTCAGGTGCGTGAAGAACGTGTCGAGGCGCTTGACGACCGGCGCGGCGCCGCCCGCCTGCGCGACCACGCCGGCGAGATCGTGCGGCACGTACCACGTGTACTGCTCGGCATTGCCTTCCATGAAGCCGGTGCCGTCGGTGACCCACGCGCCGGCCGACGTCTTCGGCTGGATCGCGCCCTGATCGAACAGGTTGTGCCAGTTGCCGCTCGACTTCAGCAGCGCACCGGCCGTCGTCGTGTCGCCGAGCGCCGTCGCGAAGCGCGACACCGCGAAATCGCGCACCGCATATTCGAGCGTGTTCGAGGCGGTCTGGTTGTCGCCCGAGCCCGACGACGGCACGTAGCCGAGCCGGTCGTAGTCCGCGCGGCTGCCCATCACCGGCGTGCCGGCGCACGCGGCGCCCGGCGCCGTGCTGTTCTTCATAATCGACAGCGCGGCCTGCGTGTCGAAGTTCGTCGCACCGAACGCATGGGCGTTCGCGACGATGATCGAGCCCGCGTCGCCCGGCATCACGGCCGTCTCGGTATTGAAGTACGCCCAGCGCGGGAACGCGCCGCACGCCTTCGCATCGAGCACGAGCGACTGCACGATGTCGCTGGTGCGCACCGGATCGAGCAGCGCCTGCAGCTGGATGAACGAGCGGTCGATGTCCCAGCCGGAGAAGTTCGCGTACATCGTGCGGCCTTTCTCGACCTGACGTGTCGGCGCGGCCGCCGCGCCGTTCGACGCGTAGAAATCCGGATACTGGCCGTTCACGTCGTTGAACACGTTCGGGTGCAGCGACGCGTGATACAGCGCGGTGTAGAACTTCGTCTTGTCGGCGTCGCTGCCGCCGGTGACCTGGATCGCGTTCAGGCGCGCGTTCCACGCGGTGCTCGCCGCGCGGCGCACGGTGTCGAATCGCCAGTTCCGGTTGCCTTGCGCATCCGTCTCCGGATTCTCCGCGCGCAGGTTCGCCTTCGCATTCGCTTCGCTGACGAACGAGATGCCGAGCTTCATCATCACGTCGGGATGCTTGCGGTCGACATTGAACGTCACCGTCACCGGGCTGTTGTTCGACAACGCCGGCTTCGACGCGAACGGCTGGCTGAATTCCGCGTAGTAGTAGACGGGCACCGCATGCCCGGCCCAGCAGAATCCGCCGCCCGCGATCGTGCCCGACAACGCGCGGTCGCCGACCTGGCTGATTGTGTCGGCCGTCGTGCCCTGCGCGCGGTTGTTCAGCACGGTCGGATCGATCGCGATCGTCGCCTGCTGGCCCTGCGCGAGTGCCGGATACGTGAAGCGGGCGAAGCCGGTGCGCACCGTCGTCGTCAGCTCGGCCTTGATGCCGTTGCCGAGCGTGACGCCGTAATAGCCGGCCTGCGCGGTTTCGTTCGCGTGAGTGAAGCTGGCCGGCGTGCCGGCGTCGCCCGGTGCGAGCTGCGGCATCACGTTCAGGTAGCCGCCGTTCGCCCAGCAGCCGGTGCCGCTCAGGTGCAGGATGCTGAATGCATTGATCGACGTGTCGCCGTACCAGTAGCCGCCGGAGAAACCGGAGCCGTCGCCCTTGCTGCTGTCGTATTGGGCAGTCGGCGTCATCGGGCTCCATTGCATCATCCCGAACGGGACCGTCGGCCCCGGGAACGTGCCGCCGCCGAGGCCCGAGCCGACCGGGTCGGCCGGCTGGTCGGTCGCGTAGTCGGTGCCGATCAGCGGATTGACGTATTGCGCGACGCGGATGTCGGCGTTTTTCTTCGACGACTCGTTGCCGTTGCTGTTGTCGTTTTCGTTACCGTTGTCGTTGCCGCCGTTGCCGTTTTCATTGCCCTGCGACTGCGCGGCAGCCGACAGGTTCGCCGCGGCCACCGACGGTGAATCGCCATCACCACCGCAGGCAGACAAGACCACGCACAGCGCCAGCAGCGCCGTTCCCAACCCCCAGTTCCTGGACATCGCCCGTCTCCGTATCGTTCTTGAATCAGGATGGTGATTCGAACTACTGAGCTTTAAATCAGGATGCTTTTGATGAATTCCGCTTGCCCGGCCGATCGGTCGAAAATCCCGGGGGCGTGTCGTTATTGCCGAATGCGCACACCGGGAAAAAGACGCGCCGGCATGTGGAAATACCGGCGCCCAGGAGCGGACAATGCGCACAAGCGTGCCCAAATAAACGCGATTTCTCTACCCCGTGTTTTTACGAATTTTTATTTTGTTTATCTAAACAAGCGGTTATTGATTCGGTTTTTATGTGGAATGGGGCATTGAATGCGCGATTGGCGATCAAGGCTGCTTCGGCAAATCCACATAGTCTTCGAGCTCGCCGGCGATATACAGCCGCTTGCCGAGTCGCGGGTATTCGCAGACGTCGTGTTCGAGCCGTTGCCCGCCAACGAGCAGCTCAAGCGGCGTATCGCCGGTGTTCTGCACCGTATGCGCTTCACCGCCGCGCGGAAAGCCGATGAAATCGCCCGGCCCGATTTCACTGGCGCGTTCGCCGATCGTGACCGCGCCCGTCCCGGACAGCACGTACACGAACTCTTCTTCGTACAGGTGACGGTGATACTCGGCCGATTCGTGACCAGGCATCAGCGTGAGCAGGTGAACACCGAATTGCGTCAAGCCGGTCAGGTCGCTGAGTTGTCGCTTGAGACGAACGGCATTGGGATTCAGCGAATGCACCGCGCGCATCGGTTCCATCTTCGCGATATCGGCGGCCTTCAGCAGTTCCCGGGGAAAGGGAGTCGACATGGGGATCTCGCAAACGTGAATGCTTTGGTTGAACGCGGCGCCGGCGTGGCGCGCGCAGCGGCCATTGTCCGACATTTTCACGCTTGCGGAGGAGTCGCGAACTCCGCCATCGCGCGTGCCTAGCGCGCGCAATCGGCCAGCAGGTTCGCCAGCACCGACGCGCCTTGCGCGAGGTGCACCGGATCGGCATCTTCCGCTTCGTTGTGGCTCAAGCCGGCCTTGCACGGCACGAACACCATCGCGGAAGGCGCGACGTACGACAGGTTCACCGCGTCGTGCCCCGCACCGCTGCACATCTCCTTGTACGGATAGCCGGCGGCAGCCGTTGCCTGCCGCACGCGCTCGACGCATGCCGCATCGAACACCACCGGCTCGTATTCGGCGATCGTCTCTACCTGCACGCTCGTGCCGCGCAGCGCGGTGCGCTGCATGCAGATCGCTTCGATGTCGGCGACCAGTTGCTGCAACGCCGTCTGCGACGGGTGGCGCACGTCGACGCTGAACCGGACCTTGCCCGGAATCGTGCTCGGCGAATTCGGCTGGCACGCGACATGACCGACCGTCACGCGCGCATCGTCGTCGAAGGTGTGACCGTGCTCGACGATCGCCGCGATCATCGCGGCCGCCACGCCCATCGCGTCACGGCGCACGCTCATCGGCGTCGTGCCTGCATGCGACTCGAAGCCGGTCACCGTGACGTCGAGTTCGTAGATGCCCTGCACGCCCGTCACGACGCCGATCGGCAAGCCGGCCTGCTCCAGCACCGGCCCTTGCTCGATATGCGCTTCGAAATACGCCTTCGGCATCTGCCGCTCGCGCGCAGGGCCGGCGAAGCCCGTGCGTTCGAGTTCGTCGCGCAGCAGCGCGCCCGTCTGCATGCACGGGCGATCCAGTGCGTAGTCGAGATCCAGCGCACCGGCATAGACGGCCGAGCCCATCATGCCCGGCGTGAAGCGCGAACCCTCTTCGTTGGTCCACGCGACGACGTCGATCGGATGTCGCGTTTCAATGCCGCGCTCGTTCAGCGTGCGAATCGCTTCGAGGCCCGCGAGCACGCCATAGACGCCGTCGAATCGGCCGCCGAGCGGCTGCGTGTCGAGATGGCTGCCGCACGTCACGGGCGGCAAACCCGGTTCCGTGCCCGGCCGGCGAGCGAACACGTTGCCGATCGGATCGATGCGGATCTCGCAACCGGCTGCTTCGCACCACGCGATGAAGCGGCGCCTGCCGCGCGCGTCGTCGTCGCTGAGCGCGAGCCGGCAGTTGCCGCCGTGCGCGGTCCCGCCGATCGTCGCCATCTCCATCAGCGAATCCCACAGCCGTTGCTGGTTAACGAGAAGCATCGTGACCGCTCCTGAAAAGCACCGAGCATATACACTCGACCCAATAAGAAAAATCCAAGATTTCGTTGTGGTCGATAACTTTTTCTTGTCACCCGGCGTTCGACCCGGCAGCCCGCGCTTTCTTCGTATTCGGATCAGTCATTCATGAAGCTCAAGCAGCTCGATGCGTTTCTCGCGGTCGCCGAGCATCGCACCATTCGCGGCGCGGCGCGCGCGCTCGGCGTCACGCAACCGGCCATCAGCAGCATCGTGCGCGAGCTCGAACAGGAACTCGGCGTGCCGCTCGTCGTCCGCAGCGTAAAGGGAATTGCGCTGACCGATTACGGCAGCGCGTTTGCGATTCGCGCGCGGCTGATCGTCGAGGAGATCCAGCGCACGCGCGACGAAATCGAGCAGTTGCGGCTCGGCACGACCGGCTCGGTGTCGATCGCGGTCAGCCCGACCGTCGCGCTGACGCTCCTGCCGCGTGCATTCACCGCGTTCTCGCGCGACCTGCCCGGCGCCACGCTGAACGTCGACGATGCGCTGACCGCGACGGATCTCGCGCGACTGCGCGACGGCTCGCTCGACTTCATCGTCACGCATCAGTTGTCGAATGCGATACCGGACCCCGACGAATTCGCGAGCATTCCGTTGTTCCGGACGGCGTTCGCGGTCGTCGCGAGAAGCCGGCATCGGCTCGCGCGCGCCCGCTCGCTGCGCGAGCTCGTCGATGCGCAATGGTGCGTGCCGCGCTACGGCGACGAGGGAGACGATCTGGTGCGCTCGATCTTCATGCCGTTCGGCATCGACGTACCGAAGCGGGTAATCCACTGCCCGTCGTTTGCCGCGACGCTCGGGCTCGTGTCGCAAACGGATGCGCTCGGCGTGTTCGCACGGCCGCTCGCCGACGTCGAACGCAAGTCACGGGGCATCGTCGCGCTGGATCTTGCCGAGCCGATGCCCGCGTTGACGGTCGCGATCGTGATGCGGCGGCATGCGTTGCTGACGCCCGCCGCGCTGCATTTCATCGAGTGCCTGAAGGGGGCGGCTGCAACCGTTCAGGGCGCGGACGGCGCATGATGCTCAGCGCACGTGCACGCCGCGCAGCTCCGTCAGCAACGCCACGAGACGATCGATGTGCGCGTCTTCGGTGCGCCACGACGACACGCTGATCCGGAACGCCGGCCGCCCCTGCCACACCGTCGCGCCGAACCACACGTCGCCCGACGCCTGCGCGGCCGCGAGGATCGCCGCCGTTTCATCGTCGGTGCCGGCGCGCATGAGCACCTGGTTCAGCACGACGCGGTTCAGCACGTCGTAGCCGGCCGCACGCAGCCCGTCCGCGACCCGCGCCGCCTGCGCGCAATGCCGCTCGACCATCGTGGCCACGCCGGCGCGGCCGAGTGAACGCAGCGCGGCCCATACGGGGATGCCGCGCGCGCGCCGCGAGAATTCGAGGTTCAGGTTCTTCTGCGCGTCCTGCGCGCCGCTCAGGTACACGGCGTCGCTGTTCATCGCGGTCGCGAGCGCGGCCGCGTCCCGGCAGATCACCATCGCGCCGTCGTACGGCGTGTTGAGCCACTTGTGGCCGTCGGTGGTCCAGCTGTCCGCGCCGTCGATGCCGTCCGTCAGCGCGCGCTTCGACGAGGCGCGGGCCCACAGGCCGAACGCGCCGTCGACGTGCACCCACGCGCCGGCCGCCTTCGCGGGCGGAATCAGCGCCGCGAACGGATCGAACTCGCCCGTGTTCACTTCGCCGGCCTGCACGCAGAGGATCGTCATGTCGTCGAGGGGCGGCAGCTGTGCCGGATCGATCCGGCCATGCGTGTCGACCGGCGCGACGACGAGGCGCTTCATCCCGAAACCGAGCACGCGCAGCGCCTTCTTCACCGTGATGTGCGCCAGCTCGGAGATCACGACCTTCACCTCGGGCGCGCCGATCAGGCCGTCCGCGTCGACGTCCCAGCCCTTGCGTGCGAGCAGCGCGCGCCGCGCGGCCACCAGCGCGACGAGCGTGCAGGCCGTCGCGCTCGTGCCGAACCCGACCGCACTGCCTTCGGGCAATCCGAGCACGTCGACGACCCAGCGCGCGGCCTGGCGCTCGATCGTTGCGGCCACCGGTGAATTCGCATACGACGACGCGCACTGGTCCCACGCGAGCATCAACCGCTCGGCCGCCGCCGCGGCCGGCAGCGTGGCGCCGATCACGAAGCCGAAGTAGTTCGGGCCGTTCGACGCGACGGTCGCGGGCGTGCCGCGCTCGTCGAGCAGGCGCAGCACGTCGTCGGCGGGGCGGCCCGCGTCGGGCAGCGGCTCGTCGAACGCCGCCAGGCCGGCCAGTGCGGCCGCGTCGGGAAACGCGCGCCGCTCGTTCGTCGCGGCCAGATACGCGTGCGCGCGCCGGTCGGCGTCGGCCAGCAATGCAAGTTCGTCCATGTCGGTTGCCTCGGTGTGAGTCAGAGTTGCAAAAGATCGCGGCCGAGCTGCTGCAGCGCGCCGTCGATCCGCTTGTAGTACGTGAACTTGCCGACGCGGGTCGCCTGCACGAGCCCGGCATCCGCGAGGATGCGCATGTGGCGCGTGGTCGTAGCCGGCGCGATGCCGAGCTTCTCGGTGATGTACGTGCAGCACACGCCGAGTTCGTCGACATCGCCGTGCGGCTGCGGCGGGAAATGCTTGCGCGGCTGCTTGAGCCAGCGCATCACGGCCAGACGGCTTTCGTTGGCCAGTGCGCTGATGCGGGTGACGTCGTCCATGGGAATGCGGAGCGCGATTAACGTTTCGAATATTAGCTAAATGACGAAATGTGTGCAATTGGTTCGAAGGGCGACTTGAGCTGACGCTGGGGTGTATTTGCCCGCCGTATCGGCACCGGATGCGATCGCGGCAAGCGCGCCGCTGCAACGCGTTGCACACAGCGCCGGGAACACGCTTCAGCTCGCCGTCAATGCCGAGCGGCCATTCCGCATACAAGTCGGGCCCGAAACGCATTGCGATCCGTCATGTGCGGCAGGATCGTCCCGACGCGCCTGCCTGCCGTGTGCGGCGCGCACACCACGCGCCGCGCACGGCCGAGCGAGCGGCCGCGCAATGCACTATCCGTTGGCCCGGCCCATCCGCCAGTGCGGGGGATGCAAGGGGTGCGCGGAAGCGTTACCGTGAAATGCATGCGCGGTCTGTCAACGAACCCGCGCCCGTTTCATTGTTCGAGAGGGAGGGTTTGCTAGCTCAATCCCACGGATTAACGATAGGAACGCCGGTTTCAACAAAATCGGCGACATTGCGCGTCACGACGGTCATGCCATGCACGAGCGCCGTTGCGGCAATGAGTGCGTCCCGCTCCGACCGCCGATCCGGTACATGGAGTCGTGCGCATCGTTGCGCGACCGCAGTATCAACCGGCAGCACGCGACCCGCGAACTCCGGCAGGACATGCCCGTCAAGCCATGCCCGCAGAAGCGCACCTTGAGCCGTGTCCCGGCGTTCGATTTGCAAGACGCCTGTCTCCAGCTCCATGATCGTGATTGCCGAGACAAAAAGCGTGGGTGCGTCGACGGTTGAACTCCAGGCCACCAGGCCTTTGTCCGCCTTGCCGGTTCGCACCTTCCTGAGTTCCGAAACAACGTTGGTATCGAGGACGAACATCATCAAAAATCAACCTTTTTGATGCCGATCTCCGCGCGCGGAGGCTCAAACTCGATGTCCTCGACACCGGGCATGGCCAACGCGTCGGCAATGTTGCGCCGTTGCTGCGTGAGACGCTGGTATTCCTCGAAACTCAGCAGCACATGGGCAGGCCTGCCACGATCCGTAATGAACACCGGGCCATCCTTTGCTGCCTTCTTCGCTTTGGTCACATCCTGGTTAAGTTCGCGACTCGAGAGCGTTGTGATGGTCATCATGGGCTCCTCAAACCAATCAATGTAGGTATGTTACTACAATAAATGAGATTGCGCGGCCTTGCCCGCCCCGGTTGATCCGGCCCCGTGCGCGTCTTCTTCGTCGATGACTCTTGCGCCTACGTACGAGTTACGTTTCCGGCGGCAAAGTCCTCTGGCCGGAAGCGCGATACGCACCGCTACGAATCGTTTCCGTTCAATCACGCGCATCCGATTCTGAGGACAACCCATGCCGAGTTTCGCCGTTGCCGAAGCGAACTCGCCACAATGACCACCCGAAGGGCACGAAATTGGCGTCGTCACGTCGAGTCCGACGCAATTACATCCAACACGTTCACGCCGCCAGCGCCTGCGCCAGCCGTTCGATCAGCGCCCGCACGCGCCGCGGCTGCACGGCGTTGCCCGCATAGACGATCTGCAGATCGACGTCGCCCGGCGAGAACGCGCGCAGGACTTCCACGAGCGCGCCGGACGCCAGATCCTGCTCGACGTCGACCAGCGACTTCAGTGCGACGCCGTGCCCCGCGACGCACCACGCGCGCACGAGTGCGCCGTCGTTGGCCACCCGCCGGCCGCGCACCGTCACGCGCCGGGGTTCGCCATCGATGCTGAACGGCCATTCGGCATACAGGTCCTGCCCGAAGCGCATCACGATGCAGTCGTGTGCGGCAAGATCGTCCGGATGCCGCGGCGTGCCGTGCGCCGCGAGATACGCGGGCGACGCGCACACGACGCGCCGCGCGCGGCCGAGCGACCGGCTGCGCAGCGAACTGTCGGCGAGCACCCCGCGACGGATCGCGAAATCGAGCCCCTGCCCGACGACATCCACGTAGCCGTCACCGAGATGCAGGTCGACCGTGACGCCCGGATGCTCGGCCAGAAACGCGTCGACGACGGGCACCACGCGCTCGCGCCCGAGGTCGGCCGGCGCGCTTAGGCGCACCGGCCCTGACAAGGTCTGCACGCCGAGCCGCACTCGGCCTTCGAGTTCATCGGCCTCCGCCAGCAGGCGTCGCGCACCGTCGACGAGCGTGCGGCCCTCGTCGGTCAGGCTGATCGCGCGGGTCGTGCGCGTGAGCAGCGCCGCGCCGTAGTGGCGCTCGAGCGCAGCCAGTCGCTCGGACACGGTGGCCGGCGACAGCCCGAACTCGCGGCCCGCCGCGGCCAGTCCGCCCTTCTCCACGATGCGCAGGAACAGCGCGAGATTGTCGAGCAGCATTATTCGCCCTTTCCGAACGATATTTTCGAAGTCTGCCCAATTATCCGAAATATCCGCAAGCGATACAGTGTGCCAATGCGTCGCCTCGCGGCCGCCCCTCGACCCGTCGATCACCCCAAAGGAAACCCGCCATGGAATACCGCACCCTCGGCCGCTCCGGCCTCAAGGTTCCTGCCCTGAGCTTCGGCGCCGGCACGTTCGGCGGCACCGGCCCGCTGTTTAGCGCCTGGGGCAACACGGGCGTCGATGAAGCGCGCCGCCTGATCGACATCTGCCTCGAAGCCGGCGTGAACCTGTTCGACACGGCCGACGTGTATTCGGACGGCGAATCCGAGCGCGTGCTCGGCGCCGCGATCAACGGACGTCGCGACCAGGTGCTGATCTCGACGAAAACGGGCCTGCCGACCGGAAGCGGCCCGAACGACGCGGGCACGTCGCGCGCGCGGCTCGTCCGCGCCGTCGACGATGCGCTGCGCCGCCTCGACACCGACTACATCGACCTGCTGCAACTCCACGCGTTCGATGCGAGCACGCCGGTCGAGGAAGTGATGTCGACGCTCGACGATCTCGTGCGCGCGGGCAAGCTGCGCTACATCGGCGTATCGAACTTCGCCGGGTGGCAGATCATGAAGTCGCTGGCGGTGGCCGATCGGCACGGCTGGTCGCGTTACGTGGCGAACCAGGTCTACTACTCGCTCGTCGGCCGCGATTACGAGTGGGACCTGATGCCGCTCGGCGCCGACCAGGGGCTTGGCGCGCTCGTCTGGAGCCCGCTCGGCTGGGGCCGGCTCACCGGCAAGATCCGGCGCAACGCGCCGCTGCCCGAAGGCAGCCGCCTGCATGAAACGGCCGGCTTCGGGCCGCCGGTCGACGATGCGCGCCTGTACGACGTGGTCGATGCGCTCGACGCGATCGCCGAGGAAACGGGCAAGACCGTGCCGCAGATCGCGCTGAACTGGCTGCTGCAGCGCCCGACGGTGTCGTCGGTGATCATCGGCGCGCGCAATGAGGCACAGCTGCGGCAGAACCTCGGCGCGGTCGGCTGGGCGCTGACCGATGCGCAGGTCGCGAAGCTCGATGCGGCGAGCGCGGTGGTAGCACCTTATCCGTACTTCCCGTATCGCCGCCAGCAGGCGTTCGCGCAACTCAATCCGCCGCTGCGCGGGTGAGCGCCGACGGCCTCCCTTTTCACGGGAGGCTTGCAAATTCGAGCGTTGCTCCGGAACCATCCAGACTCGACAAAACGGCGGTCGGCGCTCACATTGACATATCGGTAATTCTCGATATACTCGCTGCCCATGGAATTGCTCGACATCTTCAAAGCCCTCTCGAACCGGACTCGCCTTGAAATCCTGCAGGGTTTGAAGGACCCCGTGAAGAACTTCCCGCCGCAGGATGAAGGGGACGTTCATACGGTGGGCGTCTGCGTCAGCAGTATTCAGGAAGGTGTCGGGCTGTCGCAGTCGACGGTGTCCGATTATCTTGCGACGCTGCAACGAGCCGGCCTGGTGGAAGTCAGGCGCATCGGCCAGTGGACCTACTACAAGCGTAACGAAGCAGCCATCAGTGCGCTGGCCAAGGCCATCGGGAAAGACCTGTAATTTTTTCCCCATAATATCGACAATTCTCAATATCCCTATTTACCGAAACGAGGATGTGCAATGAAAGCGCTGTTGCTCAAGTCATTTGGCGGCCCGGAATCGTTCGAGCTACGTGACGTACCCAAGCCGGTGCCGCACGCCGGACAAGTCCTGGTTCGCGTCCATGCCACCTCCATCAATCCATTGGATTACCAGGTTCGACGGGGAGACTATCCGGACCTGGTACCCCTTCCGGCCATTACCGGACACGACGTATCGGGCGTGGTCGAAGCCGTCGGGCCCGGTGTGAAGGCCTTCTCGCCGGGGGACGAAGTCTGGTACACCCCGCAAATCTTCGACGGGCCAGGCAGTTACGCCGAGTACCACGTGGCGGCCGAAAGCATCGTCGGGAAGAAGCCGCCTTCGTTGAGCCATCTCGAGGCGGCCAGCCTGACCCTGGTGGGCGGAACGGTTTGGGAAGCACTTGTCGTGCGTGCGGCGCTTCGTGTCGGGGAAAGCATTCTGGTACACGGCGGCGCAGGAGGCGTCGGCCATGTGGCGATCCAGCTCGCCAAGGCCATCGGCGCAAGGGTGTTCACGACCGTGCGCGAAGCAAACGTCGAGTTCGCCCGCAGCCTGGGGGCCGATGTGGTCATCGACTACGAACAGGACGATTACGTCGACGCAGTCATGCGGGACACCGGCGGCCGCGGCGTCGATGTCGTGTTCGACACCATCGGCGGCAACACCCTGTCGCGCAGCCCCGATGCGCTCGCCCAGCTTGGTCGCGTCGTCACGATCGTGGACATCGCCCAGCCACAAAACGTCATTCAGGCGTGGGGCAAGAACGCGAGTTATCACTTCGTCTTCACGCGACAAAACCGCGGCAAGCTGGATGAGTTGAGCGCGTTGATCGAACGCGGACAGCTGCGGCCACACGTTGGCGCCGTCTATTCCCTTGCCGACGTTCCGCTCGCGCATGCCCTGCTGGAGCGTCCCAACAACGGGGTTCGAGGAAAGATCGCGATTGCGGTCGCGCCGTCGGCGTATCCCGAACGTGTTGCCGGTACTCGAGCGGCGTGATCTTTTTCTCGCATGTGGGCCGGAGCAAGCTGTGCGTGATTCGCCGTGCGTCGCGAGCATCGGGGTTGCGCGGGGGCCGAACCTGACAGCCCGAAGCACAGCCGGCGGGATCGCAGCAGGTTCTGACGGACAGTCGACCTCGTGAGCATGATGCGGCCCGTGGCACCATGAAATGCCGTCGTCATGGGCCTACCCATGGGGCCGCGAACTTCCTATCGTGGAGACCTGCGACGCGCCCGCCGAATCGGCGGCGCGCCCTCTTCTCCTCGACAGGTCCGCCAATATGAACGCCAACGACACCGGACTGACCGTACGCGCGGTCACGGAACACGACTACGACCAGTGGCTGCCGCTGTGGGACGGCTATAACCGTTTCTACGGCCGCTTCGACGATAAGGCCCTGCCGCTGCGCATCACGCAGCTCACGTGGTCGCGCTTCTTCGACGGCTACGAACCGGTGCATGCGCTCGTCGCCGAGCGCGCCGGCCGGCTCGTCGGACTCGTGCATTTCCTGTACCACCGCAGCACGACGCATATCGGGCCGACCTGCTACCTGCAGGACCTGTTCACGCTCGACAGCGAACGCGGCAAGGGTGTCGGCCGTGCGCTGATCGAAGCCGTGTACGACGCCGCGCGTGCGCATCGCGCCGAGCGCGTGTACTGGCAGACGCACGAGACGAACCACACGGCGATGCGGCTCTACGACACCGTTGCGGCAAAGCCGGGGGCCGTGCTCTATCGGAAGGAGCTGTCGCGCTGAGCGGAGCGGCGAAACGCGAACCAATGCCCTCTCCAGAATCGCCTCACCTGATTGCATGCCGCGATCCCCCCTCGGAACGGCAACCTCGGTAATTTGGTAGCCCAAGGGACACAAAATTACCCTTATGATCATTTTTTGTATCCATGGGGCTACAGATGACGACATTGGCCGACGTTGGAGAGATGCTGAAACATGCTCGCCACTCAGCGGGGCTTTCACAGAAAGAGCTGGCCGAGCGCGCCGGCGTCGCACGTACCACACTCGCTCGCATGGAAACGCTTGCGCGAGGCGACATGAGCGTATCTGCGCTCGTTCGTCTCCTTGAGGCCGCCGGCTATGACCTGCGGGCGGTGAAGCGCGGACACGCGCGCACGCTCGACGACGTGCTGGCCGAGCAGCGCACGATGGGAGATGCGTGACATGCGCCTTCACATCTCTGTCAAAGGCAAGCGCGTCGCTCACCTCTATCGCCAGGCGCACGACTATGCGTTGCGCTACATCGAAGCTGCCGGATTCTCGGACGCGGATCGAGCCGATACCGCGAGACAGGTCATCGGTCGCTCGGAATTGCTGGCAGATCCCGACAAGGGGAATTGAGAGCCCGGCGAAATTCACACGATCGGCCGCGCCTTCATCCACAGAAACAGCGGCACGCGCGCCCACTGCTTCAACTGATCCGTATCGGCGTGGTCGGGCGGCGGCTCGCGCAGCGACACGATCGCGAACCCGGCCGCTTCCAGCGCCTCCATGTACGCCTGCAGCGGCAGCGACCAGCCGGCGAAGTGCATCGACAGCCCGTCGCGCGTTTCCACGCCATCGAAATGCTCCCGCCCGAAATAGCTGCCCTTCAGCACGAACGGCGCATCCGGTTGCGGCCCCGCGAAGCCGCCACGATCGCGGAACGGATGCACGAGCGAGATGAACAGCGTCCCGCCCGGCTTCAGCACGCGGCGCGCTTCGTTCAACGCGCGCTGCATGTCATCGAGATCCATCAGCACGTTGTACGCCATCACGAGATCGAAGCAGGCCGCGTCGAACGGCAGCGACGCCGCGTCGGCCAGCTTGTAGCGATGCGCGGAATCCGCGTGACGCGCGGCGTCGAGCATCGCGGGCACCACGTCGGTCGCCGTCACGTCGTAGCCGAGCGCCTTCAGCTCGCGGCTCACGCGGCCTTCGCCGCAGCCGATCTCCAGCGCGCGGCCGGTATCGCGGCCAATATAGGCCGCGAGCCCCGCACGGTATTTCCAGAACGCGTCGTGCCCCGGCTTGCCGGCCCAGTCGATCCATTGGTCGGCGACCTGCGTCCAGTGTTCGGTGATGGCTGTCGTGTCGGTCATGTGCGCTCCCGCCCGGTGTGCGTCGTTGGCTCAGGATGCGCATGGTAAGCCGAAGCGGCGGAACGCGTCGGCGGGGTGCGCCGCGCAACCGGATTCCGTTTCCGGCTGCGACGTTCTACAGTGACATAAAACAATCTGCGCCGTTGCACGTCGCCGCCGCCCGACGATGCGCACCCGATTCCGAGGACATCCCATGCCGAGCATCCTGGCCGCGCCCGCCAATCTCCCCCCGAGCCCCGTCGCGGCGGAAACGCGCATGGTGCACGACGTCGCGACGCTCAAGCCGTCCGACTACCGTGGGGCGGACGGTGCGTCGTGGGTCATCGCCACCGTCACGCCGGCCGCGGACAGCGGCACGAACGTGACCGGCACGAGCTACTTCGACACCGCGAAAGGCCAGACCGTCCCGGTACCCGACGCGCGGCGCCGCTATGCGAATCGCGGCACGTGGCAGGTCGTCGCGAGTTCGAGCCCTTCCGTGCCCGCCACCGGCCGCTACGACTGGCTGACGCTCGCGTGGCTGCCGATCAACCGGCGGCCGCTGCCGCAAACGCCCGAGCACCTGTATTCGCCGTTCATTCGCGGCGGCACGATCGTGTATCGATGGAATCCGGCCGCGGAAGGCGGCGAGCAATTCGGCAACGTGCGGATGATCTTTCCGGAATGGACGCAGCAGGTGGCCGATGCGTTGCGGGCCGCTTCGGCAGCGTCGCCGGACGGGGCGAGCGCGTCGGCCGCACCGCCGCCGCTCGATCGCCTGCAAGCGGACACGAATCCGATGACCGCCGTGCTCGACTTCAGCGATGCGCTGCGCGACGAGCCGGTCGAGAAGGTCGTCGCGCGGCTGCCGGGCCTGCTACGCGTGAAGGATCTGCACGAACTGTCGGCGATCGTGTTCCTGTGCCTGTCCGGATCACGCGCAGAAGACCGGCCGCGCTTCGCGGCAATGATCAACGGCTCGATCGCGTCGACCGACGACAGCGCGCGGCTGCTCGCGATCGCCTATGGCGCGTTCGCAGCCGGCCGGGCGCGGCCTTATCCGTTCAACGATGCAGGGCAGACGGCGCGGATCAACGACGTGTTCGGCGCGTTGAAGCGGCGGACGACGGCGCTCAACGTGCCGGTCGGGGAAGGGTCACCTTGGTATGAGTTCTTCACGGCATATCGGCTCGGCGACGCGGTGTCCGGCACGGGGCAATGAGTGACCGCGGCGACCCGCGCCGCGACGGCAAGACCCGATCACGGGTGTGAGAAATCTTTCGCCGCGCAGTCGCCGGCTCATTCACGCATGCCAAACGCGGCAATGAAGCCATGCCGACTCGATTTTCGATCTTTTCGACCTTTTGAATCGAATCGTCCGGTGTTAAATTCCCGCCCGGCCACAGAGCCACCTCAAATAACCCGAACTAAAAAAGACCAAATCATGAAATCTGTATTCCGTCATGCCGCTCTGGCACTGGTAACGATCGGCTTCCTGTCGGGCTGCGCGAGCAGCGTGACACGCGACGCCAGCGATCAGGCGGGGGCCATCGCAACGGCATCGACGCCCAAATTCGGCTCGAAGCCCGTGATCGTGCAAGTCACGCTCGACAATGCCGCGCAGGAAGCGCTGAAAGACAACCTGAAATTCAGCCCCGAGAACCTGAAAGGGAAAATCGAAAGTGCGCTGGCCGCACGCAAGCTGCTGGCGACGGCCGGCTCGACCGATGCGATGCACCTTAACGTGGAAGTCACCGGCATTCGCACGCGCTCGAGTTTCTCGGCCGTCATGTTCGGCTTCATGGCCGGCAACGATCATGTCGACGGGACCGTGACGCTCACCGATGCCGACAACCATCCTCTCGATCGCTTCAAGGTGTCGGCATCGTATGCGCTCGGCGGTATCGCCGGCATCGACAGCATGCGCATGGACTGGCTGTACGAGAAATTCACCGAGAAGACGCTCGCGACGCTCGATCCGGCGACCGGGGCCACGCAGGCCGACACGGCACCGGCAGCATCGAAGAAGCTGTAAGACCCGACGCCCGACGGAGCGCGGATGCGCAGCCCGTCGGGCGACGGCGGTGAATCACATGCCACCGCCAACGAATCGTTTCGCCGGTCGCGAACCGACCATCATGCAATGCGCGAGTGAATGCCCGGTGCTCGCATCTGGCAGCGGTCCTATTCCGTTTGATCAGCCGACAGGAGTCGGTTCGCGGCCGCGCCCACCGGCCGCCACCAGGCATTCGCGCCCGCATGCATGACAATAAAAAATCGGCCGCCCGGGGGAGAGCGGCCGTCAAGGAGAGATCCCTGTTCGGGATGCCGGCGGACACCACTCCGGACCGGCCTGGGTATTGTTGATGAACGCGATTCCGATGACCATCAGACCGGTCTGATTTGCAGCCTGCCCGCCTGCAAATCACGGCGTCCTGAGCCCGCCACCTCGTTCAAATCCGCAACGCGCCGTTACGTTCTCGACGGGAACCCCCATACGCGGCGACCTGTCGAATCGCCGCACGACCGTCGACGGCTTCATCGCCATGGCGGACAATCCCCTCTCCAGCCCCGCTCGATCACGTCCCGCCCTTTCATGCTGAGCATTGGTCCCTTCTCGATCCGCGTCGTCGCGGTAGCCGTCGCCGCGCTGCTCGCGTGGCTCGTCGCCCGTTTCATCCAGCGTCGCCCGCCGGACGGACATCACAAGACCGCATCGAGCCTGATCCTCGATGCGTTGCTGTTCGGCCTGCTCGCCGCACGCATCGGCTACGTCGCGCAGTGGTGGCACGAATACGCCGCCGCGCCGCGCTCGATCATCGCGCTCGGCGACGGCGGCTTCGACTGGCGCATCGGCCTCGCGGCGGGAATCGTGTTCGCGGGCTGGCGCCTGCGCCGCCTGACCACGCTGCGTCGCCCGGTGATGGCCGGCATGCTCGCCGGTGTTGCCGCATGGGGCATCGCGCAGGGCATGTTCGCCACGTTGCAGCACGGCGCGCCGCCGCTTGCCGCGTTGCAGCTCGAAGCGCTCGATGCCACGCCGGTGCCGGTGCAACGCTTCGCGGGCAAGCCCGTCGTCGTGAACCTGTGGGCGACATGGTGCCCGCCCTGCCAGCGCGAAATGCCGATCCTCGCGCAAGCGCAGCAGGAGCATCCGGGGATGACGGTGCTGATGATCAACCAGGGCGAAGACGCGCAGGCGGTGCGCGCGTTCCTCGAACAGAAAGGGCTGCGGTTCGATCACGTGCTGCTCGATCGCACGCTGCACGCGATGAAAGCCTACGGTTCGCGCGGGCTGCCGACGACGCTTTTCTTCGACGCGAAAGGCAATCTCGTCGAATCGCACATGGGCGAGATCACCGCCGCGCGGCTGAAGGATGCCGTGGCGGACCGCTTCGGGCAGTAACGCGCGTCTCGTTCAAAGAACCGCGGCAACTGCTTCGTCACATCCGCGCCTCGACCGCGGCCAGCCGCGCCGGCAGATGTTCCAGCAGCGCATCGACGGCGGCCCGGACTTTCAGCGGAAGATGCAGTGTGTAGGGCCACACTGCGTGAATCGGAAAGATCACGCCCGGCCGATCGGGCAGCAGCTCCCGCAACCTGCCGCTGCGCAACGCATCACGCACCAGCCAGTACGGCAACCACGCGACGCCCAGATCCGCAATGGCCGCATCCATCAGCGCGCTCAAGTCGTCGGACAGCAAACGAACGGCGGGCTGCAATTCCGCGAGCTGACCGTCGACGATGACGCGCCAGCGATGCACCTGGCCGAAACGCGTGTAGGCCAGCGCCTTGTGCCGTTCGAGCGCTTCATAGGTCGCGGGTTCGCCGCAGCGGCTCAGGTACGCCGGCGATGCGCAGAACGCCATCCGGTGCTCGCCGAGCGGACGCGCCACCAGCTCGCTGCTGTTCGGCAACGTGCCGACGCGAACCGCCAGGTCGAAACGCTCTTCGACCAGGTCGACGGAACGATCGCTGAACGACAGGTCGAGATCGAGCTCCGGATGCGCCTTCGCCAGTTCGATCAGGATCGGCGCCACACACAGATGACCGAAGAGCGTCGGCATCGACACGCGCAGGCGCCCCTTCATCTGCCATTTGCCGGTTTCCAGCAGCGCTTCGCCCGCCTGGATCTGCTCCATCGCGCGCAGGCAATGGTCGTAGAACAACGCGCCTTCGTCGGTCAGGCTCTGGCTGCGCGTCGTCCGCTGAAACAGCACGACGCCCAGCCGCTCCTCGAGGCGCGCGATGCTCTTGCCGACCGCGGACCGCGTGATGTGCAGCCTCTCCGCGGCTGCCGCAAAGCTGCTCGCTTGCGCCGCGGCGACGAACACATCGATGCCCTTCAGGTTGTTTCGCATGCGATTGGGGATAAATACGCTACACAATGCGTCGATCTTATCGCTTTTGGAGATAAAAGGTGACTGATAGGATCGATTCCAGTCCTCACCTTCGCAACGGAGCCCCCGCATGGCACGCATCCTCGTCCTTAAATCGAGCATCAACGGCAGCCAGTCGCAAACCGGTGCGCTGATCGACACGTTCCTGGCCGAGCGCCAGGCCAACGGCCATGCCGACGATGTGATCGTGCGCCATCTCGTCGACGCCGACCTGCCGATGCTCGACAGCGAGCTGTTTCACGCGCTGCGCGGCGCGGCCCATCCGAGCGAGCGCGCGCAACGCGCGATCGTGCTGTCCGATGAGCTGATTGCCGAGCTCAAGGGCAGCGACCTGCTGCTGATCGGCGCGCCGATGTACAACCTCAACGTGCCGACCCAGTTGAAGAACTGGTTCGACCTCGTCGCGCGGGCACGCGTGACGTTCCGGTACACGGAGACCTATCCGGTGGGACTCGTCGAAGGCATCAGCGCGATCGTGTTCAGCTCCCGCGGCGGCGTGCACGTCGGGCAGGACACGGATGCGGTCACGCCTTACCTGCGTGCCGTGCTCGGCCTGATGGGTATCTCGGACGTGGAATTCGTCTATGCCGAAGGGCTCGACATAAAGCCGCACGGCGTCGAGGCCGGGCTGGCGAATGCACGCCGGGAGATGGATGCGCTGCACGCGTAAGGCCGGATCGCGCGCGGCGGAACGTGCGACGCAGAAATCAGACTCGTCCGATTGGCCCTGCCGGATGCGATCCGTAAACTCCGGCGCATGATTTCCGCACTCCAGTCCACCTTCGACGCGCTGCGCGACACCGTCGCGCGTTGCACCCGGCGCCCCGCGTTCCTCCGCAACCTCGACATCGTGGTGCTCGCACTGATCGTCGCGAGCGTGCTCGTCGTGATGGCCGACAGCGTGCACGACCTGCACGAACGGTACGGCCACGCACTCTATGCGGCCGAATGGGCATTCACGCTGCTGTTCACGGTCGAATACGTGGTGCGACTGCTATCCGCACCCAAGCCGCTTCACTATGCGCGCAGCTTCTTCGGCATCGTCGATCTCGTGTCGATCCTGCCCACCTATCTCGCGTTCTTCTTCCCCGGCCTGCATGCGCTGATCGACGTGCGGCTGCTCCGGCTGCTGCGCGTGTTCCGCATCCTCGGGCTGTCGATCTACCTCGAGGAAGGGCAGATGCTGATGCGGGCGCTGACCCGCGCGCGGCGCAAGATCTTCGTGTTCATCGGCGGGATGTTCGTGCTGACGGTGATTCTCGGCACCGTGATCTTTCTCGTCGAAGGGCCCGAGAACGGCATCACGAGCATTCCGGTGGGCGTGTACTGGGCGGCCGTGACGATGAGCACGACCGGCTATGGCGACCTGACGCCGCATACGCCGCTCGGCCGGCTCATCACGTCGTGCGCGATCCTGCTCGGCTACGGGATCATCGCGTTTCCGACCGGTATCATGGGCGCGGAGCTGGTGGCGTCGGCGCTGGAGCGCACGCGTGCCAACGCACGGCCGGCCACGGGCGATGAACCGTGCTGCCCGCATTGCGGCGTCGCGCTGCCTGAGCGCGGTGCGAGCGATACGCCGCATCCAAAATAGGCCCCGTCCTATTCAGCTTCACCTCCTCTTGTTCGAAACTGGGTTCATCGAGCGGTTCGGTCGCTGCATCGCCGGCCATCACGACACGCGATGCGCATCTTGGATACGCCGCTCGTCTTCCAGCCATTTCGATAAGGAGTTCACATGATCATTCGATCGACCCTGGCGACGCTCGCCGCCGCTACGCTGACCACCGCCGCTTCCGCACAAGTCCTTCAGGAAAGGAATCTTTCACTGGCCCTCGCGACCGAAATCGCGCAGCAAACCATCCAGGCCTGCTCGACCAGCGGCTACAACGTGGCCGTCACCGTCGTCGACCGCAGCGGCATCGCACGCGCGATGCTGCGTGCCGACCATGCCGGCCTGCATACGGTGGATGCGTCGCAACGCAAGGCCTACACGGCGCTGTCGACGAAGACACCGACCGGCACGCTCGCCGCGAACCTGCAGAAGAACCCGGCCGCCGCGCAGATGACGGCCATCGACGGCTTCTTGGTGCTCGGCGGCGGCGTGCCGATCAAGACAGGCGAAGAAGTGATCGGCGCGGTGGGGGTGGGCGGTGCGCCGGGCGGGCATCTCGATGAAGCCTGTGCGCAGCAGGGGATCGCACGCGTTCAGGCGAAATTGCTCTAACGGCTATGCCCGGATCCCGGCAAGTCGAACCGACAAGGTAACGTTACGGCGTGACGACTCCGGTTCCGGGCGCCGCCGTGGAATGTCTGCCATGCCGGACCATGTGCCGCCCAGCGCCGCCAGACGTCTGGCGGCCTGGACACGCACCAGCGTGTTGATGACCTCCCGCAACAAGTCTGCTTCGTTCCCCCCTGGTCCGGTCATCTGCACCGCCTTCGCGAAGAGATCGTCGTCGATCGTCACCGTGAGCCGCATGGCCTGCCCCTCACCCCGCCTGCCCGCCCAGCGTCTGCGCGAACGCCGCCAGCCCCGTCAGCATGATCTGCACACCCACGCACAGCAGCAGGAACGCCGACACCCGCATCGCCACTTTCGTCCCCTCGCTGCCGAGATAGCGCGCGAGCGTCGTCGCGCGGCTGTAGATCTGCCAGATCGCGAACGCGACGAGCGCCGCGACTGCAACCGACACCACGCCGGAGGTCAGATAGTCAACGGCCGTACGAGCCCGGTTCGCATGCAGCGCGATGCCGGCCGCGATCGAGCCGGGGCCGATCGTCAGCGGCACCGTGAGCGGGAAGAATGCACGCGCCATCAGCTTCGGCAGATCGTCGCCATGCACGGCGCTGTCGCCGCCCGGCACGTCGGGCGCGTTGAGCATCGACCACCCGGCCACGGCCACCGCGAAGCCGCCGCCGATCCGCAGCGCTTCCATCGAAATTCCGAAGAAATTCAGCACTGGCGCACCGATGAAAAAGATCACGAGCAGCGTGAAGAACACGTTCGTCGCGAGCTGTTTCGACAGCGTCGCGCGCTCGGCCTCCGTCAGCGATTGCGTGCGCTCGAGAAACACGAACGCCATGCCGAACGGATTGATGATGCCGATCAGGCCGGTGAAGCCGAACAAGATTTCAGAGATCAGGCGGTCGACCGGCATCGCGATCGTGCTCCTCGGTAACGGACTGGGAATAAAAAAGGCGACCGGTCGAGACGACCGGCCGCCAGGAGGACACGCCTCAAAGTCCGGCGCGCGCGGGGGGCGCGCCGACCCGCAGAACCCCGATTGTCGATGAAGCGCGGTGAGCGGGAAATCAGTCAGGTCTGATTTTGCGGGACGATGTTCGATGCGATTCCCTCATGCGAATGGCGCGAAGGGTCGCACTGCATTTCGGGCGCACGCCGAAGAACACCAATCAAAAAAGCGGCGGCCAGTCGTGACGAGCAGCCGCCCAAGAAATTAGAAAATTCCACGAATCGTCGCGGCGCGTGGAGTGAACGCACCACGTGTCGGCAGCGACGTAGCGGCACCGACGTACCCCGGCGCAGCGACGGTCGCGCTTTCCGCGTCGGCATCGGCGGTCGATGCGACGCCGGTGACGATCCGCGTCAGCAATTCGGGAATCGGGACGACACCCGACCAGCTCGCGCACATATTCGAACCCTTCGCGCAAGCCGACAGGTCGATCGCGCGACGATTCGGCGGCACCGGCATCGGGCTGGCGCTGAGCCACAAGCTCGTCGAATCGATGGGCGGCAACATCGTGGTGGACAGCGTGTCGGGCGTCGGCTCGACTTTCGTCATTACGCTGCCGCTCGGTCACCGTCCGGGCGCCGCGTGCGCCGATGTGAACGCGGATGCCCCCAATGCCCGCGTGATGTTCGTCGACGCCAACCCGGTGAACCGTCCGCTGACTCACGACCAGCTCGACGTCCTAGGCTATCCGGCCGACGTCGCGTCAGCGTCGCGGCGGCGCTCGACCTCGTCGATCGACATGACTATGCGCTCGTGATGACCGACCTCAACATGCCGGGGCTCGACGGCTATGCGTTTACGCGGGTGTTGCGTGAGCGCGGCCGATTCTCGCGGTGACGGCCCATGCCGAGCCGGATGAATTGCGTTTCGCGCGGGAAGCGGGGATCGACGAGATTGTCGCGAAACCGACGTCGTTGAAGTCCCTGGAGCTGGCGATCACGAAGCACACGGGTCCATCACAGGCGCCGCATTCCTCACCGCCATCGCGCCGGTATGGGCCGCTGCCTCATGATCTGCACAAGGTGCTTCCCGACACCGCGTACCGGTCGAATGGCGCAATCGCACGGGCGCTCCAGGACGGTGACTTGAAGGCTGCCCGAGCGGAGATTCACAGCATGCGCGGCGCTTTCGCGACGATCGGCGAGCATGAGATCTCCGGTCTGCGCGCATCGATGGAAGCGTTGGCGCTGGCGGGCGACGCCGCGGCGTTCGCGCGTGAGTTCGAGCGATATCGGCACGACGCGAAAGAGATCCTCGTGCGACGTGCGGCTGGCGAGTCGCAACAGTCGGCTGACACGTTTTCTGACATATCGGCGATGAGGTGACGAAGCGGTTCGCCAGCGCAACTGCCCCGGAATCGTTGGACTTCAAGCGCGCAAGACATCGGCCGAACGGCCCATGTCGATAAAACCGTACAAGACCGATATCAGCCAGCAGTCAATCTCGGTAGAGTGGTTACACGTTCTCGCGTGGAAGGTTCATTCACTTCGACATGCCAATCATGTAACGGAATGGCGAACGAAATCCACTGTGTAAACGAGCGCGGCCCGCAGGTGACAACAACACCTGCGGGCCGCTGACCACAACCAACTTCAAAGGAGTTGACCATGGCTGGCGCGAATCATAACGCACCGACGTATTTCCGCGATTGTTTTTTCTCCCCGCAATCGTCCTCTCAATCTGGCCGGCTCGTTCCGCACGTCAGGCTGACCGACATGGCGCCGCCTGTCATGTATCTGTGGACGAAATTGTCCGGCCGGTGGATCGAAGCGGCGGGTTTCGATCCGGAGCAACGCTTGCAGATCGAGGTATCGCACAAGCGGCTGGTGATTACCCCGATCGACGATGCGGGCAGCGATTGTCGCGTAACGCACGAACGCCCCGATGGCGATCCCGCGACGGGGCAGCAACTGGAATCGGTGATGGCAGGAGAAGCACAATGAATCACGACGCCCCGAACCAATACACCGACGGCGTGCCGGCCGATTTCGACTTCTACGACGTCGGAGAACTGGCGGCTAAGTCCACGCTCGTGCTGAAGCTCAATGCGCTGATCGCGTCCCGCGGCCTGAGTGAGGAAGAGGCTGCTGCGCTGGCCGAGATGACCCGGCCGGTGGTCACCCCCGAGCAGCGCGACAGGCTTCGAAACGTTTCGCTGGAAACGCTGATGGTGACGCTCGCATCGCTCGGCCAGCATGTGGAAATCGTGGTGCGGCCCGCGACGGAATCGGGGCCGGTGGGTATCACGGTTTCGGTCTGACGGTTGGTGAAGTAGACGGAAAGTAGTGTGTGCGGTGGCCGGTTCCGGCCGCCGCCATAACAGTTTCGGCACCACACTCTTTGGATAGGTCAGTGATGAATCGCGACGAATGTCCTCAGTGCACCGACAACGTGCTTGTCGACCTGGATTTCGATGATGCCCAGGCACTGACGGCCAAGGCCGCACTCGCCCTCAAGCTCAACGAACTGATCGACTCGCGCGGCCTGACTCAAATCGAGACGACATCCATCATCAGCATGACGCAACCGAAGGTGTCCCAAGTACGTCGCTACCAACTCCGGAACATTTCTCTGGAGCGGCTGATGCAAGCGCTGGTGTCGCTGGGCCAGCATGTGGAAATCGTGGTGCAGCCTGCAAGCCGCTCGTGTTCGGCTGCTATCACTGTCGCAGCGTGACCAAGACCCCGTCCTGGAAAGGAAGTGTTTAGTACCGGAATATCCTCGGCGCTCGCATAGGGCAGCGTTAGGAGTAGCGCCATCAATGGATAGCATGACTGCGACCGGGCCCAACGGTCGCCGCCGAAGCCCCTCCGATACCACGCGTATTCAATTTAACGTGAACGATCGTTACAACCAATCGGACCAGGCTGATTCTGCAACGCTCACCCTCCCGAACCAATCGATCCTCCGCGAGCTTGCGCGCGCAGCGCGCGTGTTGCCCACGGAATCTGATCGTCTCGCCAGCCTGCGTGACACCTTCCAGCTCGCGGTCGAATTGTTCGAATGCGAAGTGCTGGCCGCCCAATGGATAGAGTTGCCACACACTGAGCTTGCCGGGCAGAAACCGCTTGAATGTTTGGATCCGGATCAGGGTCACGACCGCATACGGACGCTTCTGATACGAGCCATTCACGGAGTCTGCGCATAACCCGCGTCAGACTCACATCTGCTCGAACAGACCGAGCGGGGAATTCCACGTGAACGAAAGGCGGGCTGCCATCCTGTCTGACGGACGTCGCCAGACACACCAGGCAGCCCTTCACACACCACCAACTTACTGCTGAATCGTCGCCTGCGCCGCCAGCTTCTCGACCAGCGCAGCCATCGCCCGCTGATCCGCCTGCGCTTCGAGCTGCTGTCGCAGCACGTTCTTCGCCGCGTCGATCGTGCGCGCGGACAGGTCGTCCGTGTTCATGCGGATGCGCCCGTCGGCTTCGCGCAGGTTCTTCGTCGCAACATCGAACATCGTCTGTCCTCTCGATCGAGTCGAGGCCGACCGTCCGGCCCTGAATGTCTCGCATTAAAAACGCAGACGACATCGATCTCCATCAGACGGGTCTTACATCGCCCCCGCGATACGCCTGAATCAGACTCGGCCTACGCGCACGCGTCCAACGGGCTTCCCGGCGACTTTCGTACGAGTTACGTACCAATCAGACTACTAAATGAATCTGTTTAGGACTTGTCCGATTCAATTGCCGACGGTACCTGCATAAAGTGGAGTGCATCACGGCACCGAGCCTTCCGCCACGACCGGAACGACAGCCCGCGACGCCATCCGGCGCCATGCTTCGAATCGCGAAGTATGGCCAGCCCTCCCCGATTCACGATGCAGCCGATCGCCCCCCGACGCGCGAACGGCTTCCCGGAGAGAACTCACATGCAGATCACCCCGCACGACATGCCCACGCTTGCCGACATCCCCCGACTTCCGCTCGATTTCGCCGATCCGACGCAAACCGCTCCGATCGAAGCGAAGGCCGCGCCCGGCATGCTCGACGAATCCGTCGCCGCCGCCACGCAAACGCTGATCGAGCGCGGCGATCTCGCGCGCGCTGCCGAGCTCGCGGTCATGCACTGGCAGCAGCATCCCGCGTCGCCGGCGGCGGCGTTCAATTGCGGCTATGCACTTCAGATCGCCGGGCGGCACGCGGAAGCGATCGTTCCGTATCGCAGGACGCTCGCGCTCGCCCCCACGTGGCCGTCGCTGAAGAACAATCTCGCGCTCGCGATTCGACTGTCGGGCGACGACCCCGACCTGGAACATGCATTCATCGAAGGTGCGCTCGACGACGATCCGAACCACGCGCAGGCGTGGACCAACGCGGTCATTACGCGCCTCAACCGCTTCGACCTGGACGGCGCGCTGCGCGCGGCCACCCGTGCCGTGACGCTTGCGCCCGACAGCGCGCTCGCGGCCAACAACGCGGCAGCGGTGCTCAAGGAAGCACAACGGTGGAGCGACGCCGAGCAGTACGTGCAGCACGCGTGCGCGCTCGATCCGGACGACCTGACGCACCGCCACAACCTGTCGCTGTTACGGCTCGCGCGTGGCGACTTCGCATCGGGATGGGCCGACTACGAGGCGCGCTGGCACGGTGCGGGGGAACTGCGCGGCACGCTGCCCGCGTTTGCTCGGCCGCGCTGGTGCGGCGAATCGCTTGCCGGAAAGACGCTGCTCGTGTGGGGCGAACAAGGCATCGGCGACGTGCTGCAGTTCAGTCGCTACGTGCCGCTGCTCGCGGAGCGCGTGCATCGCGAAGGCGGCCGGCTCGTGTGGAACGTGTTTCCGCAGATGGGCGCGCTGGTCGAGCGCAGCCTCGGCGATCACGCCGACGTGTTCGATACCCGCACCCGCGTCGAGCACCTGCTCCACTTCGACTACGAACTGCCGCTGATGAGCATTCCGTGGATGCTCGGCCTCGACGCGGACACCCTCTTCACGTCCGTGCCGTACCTCCATGCTGACGCCGGCGCTACCGACGCATGGCGCCACGCGTTGTCCGGCGAGAAGCGGCTGAAGGTCGGCCTTGCGTGGACAGGCAGCCTCAACCATCAACGCAACCGCTTCCGCCGCGTCGGGCTCGAGCGTTACGCCGATGCGTTTGCCGGCGTGCAGAAGGACGTCGCGTTCTATTCGCTGCAACCGGGCGCGCAGCATGACGTCGAAGCCGCGAAAGCGGCCGGGTTCGACGTGACCGACATGACGCGCGAATGGAAGACGCTCGACGACACCGCCGCGTTCGTCGGTGCGCTCGACCTGGTGATCACCGTCTGCACGTCGGTCGCGCACCTGAGCGGCGCGCTCGGTCAGCCCACTTGGGTGCTGCTCGATGCGAACCCGCATTGGATCTGGCAGCACGACCGGCGTGACAGCCCGTTCTATCCGAGTGCGGCGCTTTATCGCCAGCGGAATTTTGCCGATTGGCAGCCCGTGCTCGACGAGCTGGCCGCGGATCTGCGGGGTCTCGTCGGCTGATAGGCGAGCACGGGCGCTGGCGTTGCCGATTTGCGGCCGACGGACATCCTACGGCTGCGAAAACACCATCACACGCCCTTGCACACGCTGGAGCTTCAGCCAGCCCATGTCGGCGGTGAAACGCAGTTGCTGCAACGGGAAGTCGAACTGCGCCTCTCCGGCGGCGCTCACGACCGCCTTGGCGATCCAGCGGATCAGCGCCTTCCCTTCGTCGGTCGTCACGCTGCCGTTCTGCACGCCGTAAAAATAGCGATTCCCGGCGTTGACCTCGTTCTGCAGTTGCATCCAGTGCCCCGGCAACCCCTGCAGGGTCCGGAACAGGTCGGCGACCCGTTGCGTCGTGAGGCCGCGCGCCCACAGCGCGCCGTTCGCAGCCGGCCGCGCCAGATTGTGGCGATCCGCTGCCTGGGCCTGCTCCTTGATCTGTCCCCGCAGGGAATCATCCTTCGACATGCCGCACTCCTCATGGTGATAGGCGCGGGAGAACAGCCTCGCGCGCGCCGCATGCACGATACGCCCATTGCGAGAAGTCATCGCCTGTCAGGTATGTCAGGCGTCAATATGGGACATCCGTCCCCATCATGCTGTCCCCTTCCCTTCAGCACGAACGCCGTTGCCGTACACCCCGCCATCGCGAACCGCATCGTGATTCCATTACCGGGCGGAAGAGGTTTCGGAGTATCCGTCGCGCAAGCATCTCGACGCGAAGACCCGCGCGTGGGTGGATTTCATGAAAGCGGAACTACGTGCCGCGCTCTCAGGATCGTGCGGCAGCAACCGAACGCACGACGATGCAGCCGCGCCGGTCACCCCCGGCGCGGCCACCGTGCCCCCGCTTACGCGACAGCCTTCACCGCGGGCTGCGCAGCAAAAAACGTCGCCTGCACCGCGTCGTCCGCGCGCGCATACGCGCGGTTGATGCCGCTGATCACCGCGCGGATCGACGCGGTCGTCAGGTTCGCGTCGATGCCGACGCCGAACGCGCTGCCGCGCACGCCCGTGCCGGCCAGTTCCGCGATCGCGATCGCCTTCGCATCGGCGCCTTGCGACAACGCACGCTCCTCGTAGTGCTGGATCCGCAGCGGCGTGCGCAACGCATGCATCAGCGCATCGAGCGGGCCGTTGCCTTCACCCCGCAGCACGCGGCGCTCGCCGTGCACGTCGGCGGTCAGCACGATCGTCTCGCGGCCGTCGCGCTCGGTCAGCTCATGGCCGACATAACGCAGCGGCGCGTCGCCTTCCACGTATTCCTGCTGGAACAGCGACCAGATCTGCGCGCTCGTCACTTCGAGCCCGCTGTCGTCGGTCAGGCGCTGCACGGCCGCGCTGAAGTCGACCTGCAGGCGGCGCGGCAGCGCGACGCCGTAGCTCTGCTCGAGCAGGTACGCGATACCGCCCTTGCCCGACTGGCTGTTCACGCGAATGATCGAGTCGTACGTGCGGCCGACGTCGCTCGGATCGATCGGCAGGTACGGCATTTCCCATACGGCATCGGGGCGCTGCACCGCAAAGCCCTTCTTGATCGCGTCCTGGTGCGAGCCGGAGAACGCGGTGAACACCAGGTCGCCGACGTACGGATGGCGCGGGTGGATCGGCAGCTGCGTGCATTCCTCGGCCGTGCGCGCGACTTCGTTGATCTGCGAGAAATCGAGGCCCGGATCGACGCCCTGCGAGTACAGGTTCAGCGCGAGTGTGACGAGATCGACGTTACCGGTGCGCTCGCCGTTGCCGAACAGGCAGCCCTCGATCCGGTCCGCGCCGGCCATCACCGCGAGTTCGGCCGCCGCGACCGCGGTGCCGCGGTCGTTGTGCGGATGCACGGACACGATCAGCGCGTCACGGCGCGCGAGGTTGCGGTGCATCCATTCGATCTGGTCCGCGTAGAAGTTCGGCGTGCCGACTTCGACGGTGGCCGGCAGGTTCACGATCGCCTTGTGCTCCGGCGTCGGCTGCCACACGTCGAACACGGCGTCACAGACTTCCTTCGCGAAATCGAGCTCGGTCGCCGTGAAGGTTTCCGGGCTGTATTGCAGCGTGAAATGCGTGTCGGTCGCGGCGTCGGCGAAGCGCTTGATCGTGCGCGCGGCGTTCACCGCGAGCGTCTTCACGCCGTCGCGGTCGAGGCCGAACACGATCTTGCGGAATTCCGGCGCGGTGGCGTTGTACAGGTGCACGATCGCGCGCTTCGCGCCGCGCAGCGAGTCGAACGTGCGCTCGATCAGGTCGTCGCGCGCCTGCGTGAGCACCTCGATCGTCACGTCGTCGGGAATGTGGCCGCCTTCGATCAGCTCGCGCACGAAATTGAAATCGGTCTCGGACGCCGACGGGAACGCAACCTCGATCTCCTTGAAGCCGATCGCGACCAGCATCTTGAACATCCGCATCTTGCGCGCGGCGTCCATCGGCTCGAACAGCGACTGGTTGCCGTCGCGCAGGTCGGTGCTCATCCAGATCGGCGCCTGCGTGATCGTGCGCGTCGGCCACATCCGGTTCGGCAGGTTGACGGGCGTGAACGGTCGGTACTTCGTCGCGGGGTTCTTCAGCATCATGATGTTCGGTCCTCGGTCGGTGGGTCGGGAACCCGCGGCGCGCTGGCCATCCGTCGGGGTGGCAGGCTGCGCGCGCAGCGGTGAAAACGGGTGAAAGCGGGTGAAAGCGGGTGAAAGCGGCACAACGGCAAAGCGGTACGGCGAGCGACAGCCTTGGCGGTTGAGCGACCGGGACGGAGCGGAACGATTCGGAAGAAGGACGAACTCAGGCGCCGGTCGACAACCGGGGCCAGGTCGATAATGCGGGGGAAATCTGGCGCTTCAGGAAAGAAGCAGATGGAAAGCGCGCAGCCGCAGACCCAGCCCGGAGAAACGGGCTAGTAGTCGTAGCGAGAAGCGGGGCTGGGCGGCTTGCATGGCCGAAATCAAATCACAGGGGGATGGGGGCTGTCAACGGGCTGGGCGCACATGGCGCGGAATTTGATGGCTCAGAATCAGTCCTGTCCGATAGGCGGCGCGCCGCCCCGTCGATATGCTTCATGGGTGCGGCGCCGGTGAGGCCCCTGTTCACGTTCGGAGTGAGTTGGTCTACGTACTTCGCCGGTTGCCGCACCCCCTCCTGTAGCAATCAATCGGGTTTCGGTGTGGGCGTTCGGTGGTGGCCGGTGGGCGCGGCCACGACCGAGATGCTGATGTTGAAACCAACGCTGCCATATGCGAACGCCGAGCGTCCGCGCCGAAGCCCGATTGCCCCCGCCTCCCCAGCCCGCCCCGCCCTGCCCGCGCAACCGCGCATCGTTCAGGAAATCGATACGCTAGTCGATATAGTTTCTCGAATATATCGAAATACCTTCGATTAAACGCAGTTCATTAAATCGATTAACCGCCATTTTCGGTTTGCTGAACAATGGCCATTCCCCGGCGATTATTTTTTTATTTATTTTTCGGCATGCTCGGAACGTCGCATTTCAAACGGCAAACGTTTGCGCGACACAGCTGGAAGCCTTATCCATCATTCCTCAGGAGGAAAGCATGGCCGATTCTCAAACGTCATCCAATCGCGCCGGCGAGTTTTCGATTCCGCCGAATACCGATTTCCGCGCGATTTTCTTCGCGAATGCCGCCGAGCAGCAGCACATCAAGCTGTTTATCGGCGACAGCAAGGAGCCCGCCGCGTATCACAAGCTGACGACGCGCGACGGCACGCGCGAAGTGACGCTGAATTCCGGCAACGGCAAGATCCGCTTCGAAGTGTCGGTGAACGGCAAGCCGTCGGCCACCGACGCGCGCCTCGCACCGATCAACGGCAAGAAATCGGACGGCTCGCCGTACACGGTCAACTTCGGGATCGTCGTGTCGGAAGACGGCCACGACAGCGACTACAACGACGGCATCGTCGTGCTCCAGTGGCCGATCGGCTGACCTGACCCGCGTCTGACGACGCACCTGACGCGTCACCCCCGCCGGCCGTCTCCGGGCCGGCCGGCGGTTGCGCGCCGCCTTCAGCGGCACCGCCCCCCCCTTTTGCATCGAAACCCGCCCAACCAACGGAGACATCCATGCCCCTCCTTTCGGCTTCGATCGTCAGCGCCCCCGTGGCGACCTCGGAAACCTACGTCGACATCCCGGGCCTGTACATCGACATCGCCAAGGCAGAGATTCGAGACGGGAAACTGCAGGTCATCCTCAACGTGCCGACGCCGTACGCGACCGGCAACAATTTCCCCGGCATCTATTTCGCGATCGCGACCAACAAGGGCGTCGTCGCGGACGGCTGCTTCACCTATTCGTCGAAAGTGCCCGAGGCCACCGGGCGCATGCCGTTCACGCTCGTCGCGACGATCGACGTCGGCACCGGCGTCACGTTCGTGAAGGGCCAGTGGAAAAGCGTGCGCGGCAGCGCGATGCACATCGATTCGTACGCGAGCCTGTCCGCGATCGGCGATACGGCCGCGCAATCGTCGTCGTCCGGCAGCGGAAGCGGCGAAACCGGCGCGGGCGGCAATCCGGGCGACTCGGGTAGCACGGGTAGCACGGGTAGCGGCACGATCGGCGGCAGCGGCGAGCGCGACGGCACGTTCAACCTGCCGCCGAACATCAAGTTCGGTGTCACCGCGCTCACCAATGCGGCGAACGACCAGACGATCGACATCTACATCGACGACAACCCGAAACCGGCCGCCACGTTCAAGGGCGCCGGCGTGCAGGACCAGAACCTCGGCACCAAGGTGCTCGACTCCGGCAAGGGGCGTGTGCGCGTGATCGTGATGGCGAACGGCAAGCCGTCGCGGCTCGGCTCGCGGCAGGTCGACATTTTCAAGAAGTCGTACTTCGGGATCGTCGGCTCGGAAGACGGCACCGACGACGACTACAACGACGGCATCGTGTTCCTGAACTGGCCGCTCGGCTAAGCGGTGTCACGCTGCAACCCCTCATCGCCACGCCGCCCGGCGTGGCGATCCGCGTGGACGCCCCTGCCTGCCCCCGCCCCGCAAGAACGATCAAACGCCCCCGCCGCCGATACCATATAGTCCGCCCGACACGCTCATTGGAAAGCCATGAATCCGGTAGGACAAGCACTCTGGTTTATCGAAACCAAACTGGACCGCGAACTGACGCTCGACAGGATCTCCGCCAATTGCGACATGTCGCGCTTCGGCTTCTCGCGCCTGTTCTCGATGAACACCGGCTGGCCGGTGATGCGCTATGTGCGGGCGAGGCGGCTGACGCGTGCGGCACGCACGCTGGCGCAAGGCGCGCCGGACATCCTGCAAGTGGCGCTCGATGCTGGTTATGGCTCCCATGAGGCGTTCACGCGCGCCTTCCGCGATTGCTTCGGCATCACGCCCGAAGACGTGCGGGCACGGCGCACCCTTGACGGGTTGTCTCTAGTGGAGCCGCTTCGCATGAAAGAACTGAAGATCATCGACGTCGTACCGTCACGCTTCGAAACCACCGGCAAGCGGCTGATCGCCGGCATGAGCGACCGCTACACCTTCGAAACCAACGAAGGCATTCCGGCGCTGTGGCAAGCGTTCATCCCATACATCGGTACCCTTCCAGGCCAGGTCGACGACGTGACCTACGGCGTGTGCTGCAACCCCGATGCGGATGGCAGTTTCGAATACATCGCGGGCGTGGAAGTGACGAGCCGCGAACGGTTGCCCGCACCCTTTCGCTGGATCGAACTCGAACCGCAGCGGTATGCGGTCTTCGAACACGTCGGGCATATCTCCACGCTGCACCAGACGTTCTACAGCATCTGGAACGGCTGGCTGCCGACGTCAGGGTTCAAGGCGGTCGACGCGCCCGAGTTCGAGCGCTACAGCGCGGACTACGATCCGGTGACGGGCGCCGGCGTGCTGGAAATCTGGTTGCCTGTCGAACCTGCTGCGTAAGCGGTTTGCCTTGATCGGCCGCGGCGTGGCTCGCCACGGCCGGCGGCACCTCGCCAACCATCAACCGGCCCGCGATCCGGCAGGCTCCGACATCGCCACCGGCTGCGACCACCCGGCCGAAGCCAGGCGCGTGCGTGCATCGAGCACCACGCGATTGAACGCGACGCGCCGTTCGCCCTTCAGCTTCGCTGCCTTGCCCGCCTGCACCAGCGCGACCGGGTCGACGAGACGGGCATGCCGCCGAACCTCGAAGTGCAGATGCGGCCCCGTGGCCGTACCCGTGCTGCCGACCTCGCCGACACGCTGGCCGCGCGCAACCCGCATGCCGGTTCGCAGCGTCGGCTCGAATGCCGACAGGTGCGCGTAGTACGACGCATAACCGCCGTCGTGACGAATCACCACGTACTTGCCGTAGCCGCGCGGCTCGGTGCCGATGAACGAGACGACGCCGCGCTCCGACGCATGAACCGCACGCCCGGCCGGCGCCGCGAGATCGACGCCGGAATGCACGTGACGTGCGCCGGTGACCGGATGCACGCGCGTACCGAAATGCGAGCTGATCCGGTTTGCGCTGACCGGCATCGCAAACCGCGCGCCGGCAAGGGGCATGCCGTCGAGGTCGTAATAGGCGCCCGGCGAGCCGGCATCGGGCGCAAACCACACGGCCGCGACGTGCTGGCCGTGCAAGCGAAGCTCGAGCGCCGTCACGCGCACGCCGCCCGGCAGTTTGGCCTCACTGTCCGGTTCGTAGGCGACGCGGAACGTATCGCCCAGCGCACCGTGCTGTTTCAGGTCGATGCGACCGGCGAGCAGGCGGGTGATCTGCGCGGCAACGCCGGCCGGCAGATCGGCGCGCGCCAGCGACGCCTGCAGGCTGCCGACGATCGCGCCGGCCCGCGCGCCGCGTTCGGCTTGCTCGAACATGAACGGCTCGGCGCCGGCAAGATCGACCGGGCGCCGTTCGAACGCGGCGGGCTCGCCCGTCGCGGGCAACGCCGACGCAAGACCGTAATCGAACCTCGACGCGTACGCGCGTTCGACCGCGCCGCGCGCCGCGTCGCACAGCACGCGGTAAGCCACGCAGGCACCGAAGCGCGCCACCGGGTCGTCGCGTTCGCCGGCCGTCGGCGCGGTCGACGCGGTCGACGCGGTTGACGCATGCGACGTGTAGGCCACGTCGAGCGGCGCGGCCGTCGATGCGTGCAAGCCGCCCCACGTCGTGCGCGCGGCATTGAAAAAGGGCACGTCGACAAGGTCGGCCGTCACGGGCGAAAACGGCGCGGCGTCGTGCGACGCATCTGCCACCGCACCCGGTGCGCCGGCCACACAGGCCGCCGCGATGACACCGCGCAGCAGCGCGCGGCGCATCGGGAAACCCTGAACGCCGCGCTGTGCGGGTTGACCTTGTTCGCGTGCGAGACGGAAACGCAGGTCTAACCGCATGACGTCGTCACTCGCTGTCTGTCAGTAAAAAATCGGGAAAGAACCGGGTATCGCGGAGGAACGATCGTCGCGACCCAGCAACGTGAAAACGAGTGTATCGGTGCGATCGAATCGGCTAAATAGGACTAGTCTCATTTGATGGAAAAGCCGCTTAGTACAAAAACGAAACCTCGATTTCGCGGCCTGACGGCACGGCCATGCGGCATTCGACCCCACCCGTTCGGGCGAACCATTGTGTGCCGCGTACAGTCGAACGCTGCCCGGCGCGTGAGCGCAAGCCTGCCCGATTACGGCGGGCACGCCACGCGTCACGCATCGTTTCTTCAACCCGGAATCCCGTTAATGTTTCTCGATCAACTACATCCGGAACGCTGGACGTTCCTGTGGAACGCGCTGTCCACTCTTTCTCTCAAGTTGTGCGCCGGCCTGGCGCTGCTCGTCGCCGGCTGGTGGCTGTCGAAACGCATCGGCAACTGGCTGAACCGTCTGCTCTCGAACAAGGAGCGCGTCGACGACACGCTGCGGCCGATCCTCTGCGACGTCGCCGTGTGGGGCATCCGCATCGTCGCGATCGTCGGCGCGCTGTCGCAACTCGGGATCGAAACCGCGAGCATCGTCGCAGTGCTCGGCGCGGCCGGCCTCGCGATCGGGCTCGCGCTGCAGGGCACGATGCAGAACATCGCGGCCGGCATCATGCTTCTGCTGCTGCGGCCGTTCAAGGTGGGCGACTATATCGACGGCGGCACGGGCGTCGCGGGCACCGTCGACGAGGTCGGGCTCTTCATGACGCGGCTGACGAAGCCGGACGGCATCTGCGAATACGTGCCGAACAGCGCGCTGTGGGGCAGCTCGATCCGCAACTACACGCGCAACCCGACGCGCCGCCTCGATCTCGAAGTGGAAGTGTCGGTGCATGACGATATCGATCGCGCGCTCGACGCGCTGCGCAAGCTGGCGCTCGTCGACCCGGACGTGCTGCAGGATCCGGAGCCGAACGTGATGGTGATGCGCTTCGACGACAGCACGGTCGTCGCAAACGTTCGCGTGTGGACGCACACCGACAAGTTCTGGGACATGCGCTGGCGTCTGGCGCGGCAGGCTCGCAAGGCACTCGCCGACGCGCACTGCGCGCTGCCGATCCGCACGCGCGAGCTGCACATCGTGCATGACGCGGAGCGTCGCGCCGAACGCGCGCAAACGCACGCGCTGTAAACGGCGAAGGCCGCGACGCACCGCCTGCTTCGCGGCCTTCGCAACGTCAATGCAACTTCACCGCCGCATCACATCTTCACGATATCGAGCAGCGCCTTCTTGCCGCTCCTGTACGTGAACACCGAGATCGCGCCGTGCCTCAGGTCGCCCTGCGGCGTGAAGCTCGTCTCGCCGATCACGCCCTTGTAGTCGGTCGCGGGCATCGCGGCCAGCACCTTCGCCGGATCGGTCGAGTTCGCGCGCTTCATCGCGTCGACGATGATGTACACGGCGTCGTACGAGAACGGCGCATACACCTGCATCGGCTGGTGATAACGCGCTTCGTAGCGCTTCGCGAACGCCGCGCCGCCCGGCATCTTCTCGAGCGCGATGCCGGCCTCGGAGCACACGACGTTGTCGGACGCGGGGCCCGCGAGCTTCGGCAGGTCGGTCGAGCACACGCCGTCGCCGGCGAGGATCTTCGCGCGCATGCCGAGCTGGCGCGCCTGCTTCGCGAGCGGGCCGCCCGTCGCGTCCATGCCGCCATACATGATCGCGTCCGGGTTCGCGCCCTTGATCTTCGTGAGGATCGCGCGGAAGTCGATCGCCTTGTCGTTGGTCGCATCGCGCGACACGACCTTCATTCCGGCGGCCTTCGCGGCCTTCTCGAACTCGGTCGCGAGGCCCTGGCCGTACGCGGTCGAATCGTCGACCACCGCTACCGTCTTGATGCCCAGGTTCTTCGCCGCATACATCGCGAGCGCCGGCCCCTGCTGCGCGTCGGTCGCCACCACGCGATAGGTCGTCTTGAAGCCCTGCTGCGTGTAGGTCGGGTTGGTCGCGGCCTGCGAGATCTGCACGACGCCGCCGTCGCGATAGACGCGCGACGCCGGAATCGACGTGCCCGAGTTGTGATGGCCGACGACGCCGATGACCTTGTCGTCGACGAGCCGCTGCGCGACCTGCGTCGCCGTGCGCGGATCGCCCGCGTCGTCCTGCGCGTCGAGTTGCAGCGTGACCTTCTTGCCGCCGATCGTCAGGCCCTTCGCATTGATTTCCTCGACCGCGAGGCGCGCGCCGTTCTCGCTGTCCTTGCCGAGGTGCGCGATCGCGCCGGTCAGCGGTGCGACGTGGCCGATGCGCACGATCTCGTCCGCGTGTGCGGACAGCGCGCACGTGAGCGCCGCCGCTGCCGCGAATGCCGTCATGGAATGTCGAAGCATGTCTGTCTCCTGGTCAGTCTTGTGGGCCCCGTTCAACGCGGGACGTGTTGTGGTTCGGATGACGAATCGGTTTCGGTCAGTGATGCAGCGCGTCCTGCACCGTGGGCCGCGACCCTGTCGGCGGCACGGCTGCGGTGCCGCGCGTTACGCGCGCCCTTCGAATCCCAGCAGCACGTTGACCGCATTGATGCCGATCTCGTCGACCATGTAGCCGCCTTCCATCACGAACAGCGTCGGTACGTTCAGGCGCGCGAGCGCCGCGCCGATGCGCAGATAGTCGGGCGAGCGCAGCCGGAAATGGCTGATCGGATCGTGCTCGAACGTATCGACGCCGAGCGACACGACGAGCGCGTCGGGTGCATGCGCGGCGATCGCGGCGGCCGCGTGGTCGAGCGCCGCCGAGTAGGTGTCCCACAGCGTGCCCTTCGGCAGCGGCAGGTTCAGGTTGAACCCTTCGCCCGCGCCGATGCCGCGCTCGTCCGCGTAGCCGGAGAAGTACGGATACGACACCGGCGGCTCGCCGTGGATCGACGCGAACAGCACGTCCGCGCGGTCGTAGAAGATGTCCTGCGTGCCGTTGCCGTGATGGAAATCGACGTCGAGCACCGCGACGCGCGTGGCGCCCTGTGCGACGCAGTGCTGCGCCGCGATCGCCGCGTTGTTCAGGTAGCAATAGCCGCCCATGTACTCGCGGCCCGCGTGATGGCCGGGCGGGCGGCACAGCGCGAACGCCGCGCGCGCCGCGCCGCTCGACAGCAGGTCGGCGCCGGTGAGCGCCGAGTTCGCGCTCGCGCTCACGGCATCCCACGTGCCGGCGTTGATCGGCGCGCCCGCGTCCATCGCATAGAAGCCGAGCTTGCCGTCGATGAACGCGGGCGCGGTGGCTGCGGCCGGCATCGCGCGCACCGGCCACACGAGCGGCAGCGCCTGGCAGGTGCGGCCCGTGGCGACCCACTCGTCCCATGCGCCGGCGAGGAAATCGACGTAGCGGGCACTGTGCGCGGCCGCGTAGTGGGCGCGGTCGAACGGCTTCGGCGCGATCACGTCGCCGAGGCCGGCGGCACGCACCTGCGCGAGCACCGTTTCGGCGCGAAGGGGGTTTTCGAACGAATCGGTGATCGCGCCGTCCTTCAGTTCGACGCCGCGATGCAGGTGGTGATCGCTGCTGTAGACCGTGAGCATGGTTGGGTGTTGCAGTGAGGGTGGCAACAGTTTATTGACGGCAACCGGCAATAGCTTTGCTTTCGACGCGCGCGTTTCGTACAATTTTGAGAAAACCGCCTACGGATTCCCGGAAATGAGCAAAAATCGCGCTTCGGTCGAACTGGATGGCGTCGACCGCGCCATGCTGCGCCTGCTGCAGGACGACGGCGCGCTGTCGAACGCGACGCTCGGCGAGAAGCTGTCGCTGAGCGTCACGCCGTGCTGGCGCCGCCGCAAGCGGCTCGAGGACGAAGGCGTGATCACCGGCTACCAGGCGAACCTCGACCGGCGCGCGCTCGGCATGAACGTGTTCGCGTTCGTGCAGGTGACGTTCAACATGCATTCCGGCCAGGATTCGGATCACTTCGAGGACGTGATGCGGCGTCACGACGAAGTGACGTCCTGCCACAAGATCACCGGCGCGGCCGACTACATCCTGCAGGTCGTCGCGGCCGATCTCGACGCGTACGCGGAATTCGTCGAGCACGTGCTGCGCAAGCAGGCCGGGGTGTCGTCGATCCAGTCGAGCCTCGCGTTGCGTGAAGTGAAGTTCTCGTCGCGCGTGCCGGTGCCGGGCGACTGACCGTTCATGCTGTTCCGCGCCCGTGCCCGGGCATCCGTTGTCGATCGTCATCCCATGGAGCGCTACCTGATGAAACGTCTTCTTCCGTCTGCTTCGCTGGCCGCCGCCATGGCCTGCGCGCTCGCGTTGAGCGCCTGTGCGGCGCAACCCACCGAGCCGGCCGCCGCGTCGGCGCCGGCCGAGGCTGCCGCGCCGCCCCCGCCGCCGATGCCCGGCAGCGATCGCGATCCGCACGGCTGCATCCCGTCGGCCGGCTATTCGTGGTGCGAACAAACGCAGCAATGCGAGCGCCCCTGGGAACTCGCGAAGCAGAAGGGCTTCGCGAATTCGGCGCAGGCGTACGAGCAGTTCTGCCGGAACAATTTCGCGAAGTGACGCAACATGGCATGACGTGATCGGGACGCGGTGCGACGCCGCGCCCGACACCCCCGATCCCGCGCAGTTATCCCCAGCTTTCCCGCTTCCCGCGACCGCCATTCCGGAAACCCGGACACACACAAAACCCCACAAAAACAACGGGTTTTTTCGTTTGTGACACAGCAAACGAGTTCGGTTACATTACGCGCCC
This sequence comes from Burkholderia sp. AU45274, assembly GCF_030482505.1. Taxonomy (NCBI): domain Bacteria; kingdom Pseudomonadati; phylum Pseudomonadota; class Betaproteobacteria; order Burkholderiales; family Burkholderiaceae; genus Burkholderia; species Burkholderia sp. AU45274. The sequence continues at coordinate 136,804 of NZ_JAUJQE010000009.1, forward strand.
CTTGCCACCCCGCCTCCGCAAAACGCGTCGCGCGCGGCCTCTTTCCACGCAGCCTGAAGCGTCTTCCGCTCAGGCTTGCCGCAAGGGCCCGGGCGCGTAGTGCGCCACTGTGACGCAGGCGCTTGCCTGCCCGCAGGCAGCCGATCCGAAGGTGTCCTTCCCGACGGCTTCGCGTGCGCAAATGCAACGGCGTGCGGCGTCGATCCGGAATTCCGGATTCGCGTGTCCGGATCTCCGGATCCGTGTTTCATCGCGATCGACACCCGCGCCGGGCGGCTTGGCAAACCGATGCATCCAAGTTGAAAAAGGGATCTGCTGTGATCAAAACGTTACGGGTAATACTGTCGGCGCTCGCGCTGTGCGTCGCGACATCGTCCGCGCATGCCGCCGATACGAAGAAGGTCGACGTCCTGCTGGTGGGCGGCGGCATCATGAGCTCGACGCTGGGCGTCTGGCTGCACGAGCTTCAACCTGACTGGTCGATGACCATGGTCGAGCGCCTCGACGGCGTCGCGCTGGAAAGCTCGAACGGCTGGAACAACGCCGGCACCGGCCACTCGGCGCTCGCCGAGCTGAACTACACGCCGGAGAAGGCGGACGGCAAGATCGACATCTCGAAGGCGATCGAGATCAACGAGTCGTTCCAGATCTCGCGCCAGTTCTGGGCGTGGCAGGTCAAGCAGGGCGTGCTGAAGAACCCGCACGCGTTCATCAACTCGACGCCGCACATGAGCTTCGTGTGGGGCGACGACAACGTCCGCTTCCTGAAGAAGCGCTACGAAGCGCTGCAGGCGAGCCCGCTGTTCCGCGGCATGCAGTATTCGGAAGACTACGACCAGATCAAGCAGTGGGTGCCGCTGATGATGGAAGGCCGCGACCGCAACCAGAAGGTCGCGGCGACGTGGACGCCGATCGGCACCGACGTGAACTTCGGCGAGATCACGCGCCAGTTCGTCGGCTACCTGAAGACGCAGCCGAACTTCACGCTGTCGCTGTCGAGCGAAGTGCGCGAGATCTCGCGCAATGCCGACGGCACGTGGCACGTGAGCTGGGTCAAGCTGCACTCGGATGAACCGGCGCAGTCGGTCGACGCGAAGTTCGTGTTCATCGGCGCGGGCGGCGGTGCGCTGCACCTGCTGCAGGCATCGGGCATCCCCGAGGCGAAGGACTACGGCGCATTCCCGGTCGGCGGCTCGTTCCTCGTGACGGACAACCCCGAAGTCGTGAAGCAGCACTTGGCGAAGGCGTACGGCAAGGCGTCGGTCGGCTCGCCGCCGATGTCGGTGCCGCACCTCGACACGCGGATCATCGACGGCAAGAAGATCATCCTGTTCGGGCCGTTCGCGACGTTCTCGACCAAGTTCCTGAAGAACGGCTCGTACTTCGACCTGCTCAAGAGCACCAACACGCACAACGTCGCGCCGATGATGCGCGTGGGCGTCGACGAATTCCCGCTGGTCCAGTACCTCGCCGGCCAGCTGATGCTGTCCGACGACGACCGCTTCAACGCGCTGAAGGAATACTTCCCGAACGCGAAGAAGGAAGACTGGCGCCTGTGGCAAGCCGGCCAGCGCGTGCAGATCATCAAGCGCGACCCGGTCAAGGGCGGCGTGCTGAAGCTCGGCACCGAGATCGTCGCGTCGCAGGACGGCAGCATCGCGGGCCTGCTCGGCGCATCGCCGGGCGCGTCGACGGCCGCGCCGATCATGCTGAACCTGATGAAGAAGGTGTTCAAGGACAAGGTCGCGACGCCCGAGTGGCAGCAGAAGATCCGCCAGATCGTGCCGAGCTACGGCACGAAGCTGAACGACAGCCCGGCGAAGGTCGTCGAGGAATGGACGACCACCAGCGACGTGCTGCAGCTGTCGCCGCCGCCGAAGATCGACCTCAGCACGCCGTCGCAGGCCACCGGCACCGCGCCGGCCCGCCCGGCGAAGGCGGCGACCGACATGGCGCTGTAACGCGCCGAGCGCCGCGCGACACCCTCGCGCCGCACGACACGGCCGCCCTCCGGGGCGGCCGTTTTTCTTGGCGGGTCGCGGGCGAAACCGCCCGGCGGGCCGCCCGCTTCCGCTAGAATTGCGGCACGCGCGACCCTGTCGCCGCTCGATCCATCATCCGCATCGACGCAATCCAAGCGACGCCCGGTGCGGCCCGCGCCCAAGCCGCGCGAGCGCCGCCCGCCGTTGCCGCGCCCGCCCGGGCGCGCCATCAACCGAATTCAGCTGGAGAAAGACCGTGTTTACCTGCCGAAACCAGAGCTGCGGCACGCCGTGGGAGCAGTCCGACGTCGTCATCAAGGACGAAGGCCAGGGGCTGCTGTTCCGCTGCCCGCTGTGCGGCGCGCGCAACTACCTCGAACGCTTCGAGGACGACGAAGGCAAGGTCGTCTACGAGCAGATGGAAGGCCGCCCCTACCTCGGAGACCTGGAATGACCCAGCCGACCGCCACGCCGTTCAGCGCGCTGTCGTTGACGCCCGCCACGCTCGCCAACCTCGCGCAGCTCGGCTATGTCGACATGACGCCGATCCAGGCCGCGAGCCTGCCGGTCGCGCTGGCCGGCCAGGACCTGATCGCGCAGGCGAAGACGGGCAGCGGCAAGACCGCCGCGTTCTCGCTCGCGCTGCTGGCGCGCCTCGACGCACGCCGCTTCGACGTGCAGGCGATGATCCTGTGCCCGACGCGGGAACTCGCCGACCAGGTCGCGCAGGAAGTGCGCCGCCTCGCGCGCGCCGAAGAGAACGTGAAGGTGCTGACGCTGTGCGGCGGCACGCCGATGCGCCCGCAGGCGCAGAGCCTCGAGCACGGCGCGCATATCGTCGTCGGCACGCCGGGCCGCATCATGGATCACCTCGATCGCGGCAACCTGAAGCTCGACGTGCTGAATACGCTGGTGCTCGACGAAGCCGACCGGATGCTCGACATGGGCTTCTTCGACGATATCGCGAAGGTCGCACGGATGTGCCCGACCACGCGCCAGACGCTGCTGTTCTCCGCGACCTATCCGGACGGCATCGCGAAGCTGAGCCAGCAGTTCCTGCGCAACCCGAAGGAAATCAAGCTCGAAGAGCGTCATGACAACAGCAAGATCCGCCAGCGCTTCTATGAAGTAACGGAGGACGAGCGGCTGCATGCGGTGGGCCAGTTGCTGAACCACTACCGGCCGGTGAGCACGATCGCGTTCTGCAACACGAAGCAGCAGTGCCGCGACCTGCTCGACGTGCTGCACGCGCAGGGCTTCCACGCGCTCGCGCTGCACGGCGAGCTCGACCAGCGCGAACGCGACCAGGTGCTGATCCAGTTCGCGAACCGCAGCTGCTCGGTGCTGGTGGCCACCGACGTCGCCGCGCGCGGGCTCGACATCGCGCAGCTCGAAGCGGTGATCAACGTCGACGTGACGCCCGACCCCGAAGTGCACGTGCACCGTATCGGCCGCACCGGCCGCGCGGATCAGGACGGCTGGGCGCTGAGCCTGGCGAGCATGGACGAGATGGGCCGCGTCGGTGCGATCGAGCAGGCGCAGAAGCGCGACGTCGAATGGCATCCGCTCGCGGAACTGACGCCGGCCGACGACGGCGTGCTGACGCCGCCGATGGAAACGCTGCAGATCCTCGGCGGGCGCAAGGATAAGATCCGCCCGGGCGACGTGCTCGGCGCGCTGACCGGCGACGCCGGGTTCGACGGCAAGCAGATCGGCAAGATCAACGTGACCGAGTTCTCGACCTATGTCGCGCTCGAGCGCGGTGTGGCGCGCGATGCGCTGCGCAAGCTCAATGCCGGGAAGATCAAGGGCAAGCGGGTCAAGGTCCGGTTGATGGACGAAGAATAAGCGGTAACGTGAAGGCGTCGCGGCGGCATCGCCGCGCCGTGGCGCCTAAGCCCAACCTGAATCTGCCCCTGACCTTGCATCGCCCCGGGCAACCTGCCGTCGTCGCCCCGCTTTCGGCAATCGGCCGCCGCCCCGTCAAGCCGCCCGCATCGCCTGCTTGCTATGCGAGCGCCGGATACCCGTGCGCAGCAGCCTCCTGCTCCAACCGCGCAATCGCCTCGTAGTCATCCGGCGACAGCCGTTCGAATCCTTTCAGCCGCAGCACGCGCGCCCGCTCCACATCGGTCGCCACCGCGCGGTCGAGCGCATCTCGCAAAGCAGCGACCTGTGTATCTTCGAGTGCGCGCGATGCGATGAACGGCAATCCCGGCGCAGCGGCCGTCATCCCGATAATCCGGATATCCTGCAGCAGCTCGGGCAACGCGTCGCGCACATACGCGAACGTCACGCAGTCGATCGCCGCGCAATCGGCTTCCGCTGAAGCCAGCCCACGCAGCACGTTCAGATGCGAACCGAGCGCTGCAACCGATCCGAAGAATCGTCCGTCGCGTGCATGCGGCGCGACCGCATGCCGGAGCGCGTTCATCCCGCTGTGCGAATCGCTACCGTTAAATGCGGCCCGCAGCCCCCGGCATGCGGCGAGCGTCGTCGCGCCGCCCGCATGCGCGCGTGCCGACACGACCAGCACACTGCTGTAGTGCGCGCCGTGGCAACCATCCGCATCGAACACGGGGGTTGCGATCAGTCGCACGACATCGCGCAGGCCCAGCATCCGGTACGGGTAGCCGCAGGTCTGCGACAGCAGCAGATCGTCGCGCCGCCACAGCGCGTGCAGGTCGGCGAAGGGTTCGTCGGGAAGCGTGACATCGGCAGGCCCGCCCGCGTTCGCGAACGCATCGAGCGTGTCGCGCAGCAGGGCGCGCCACAGCGCATCGTGGCGCGGCGTCACGTTATACATCGGCAGGGCGGCGATCCATGAGTTCATGCGGGCATTCTACGCATCGACGCTCACGCAGCGAAACCCGATTCGATCACAGTAAAACGGGGGCTGATCGTCGCGCAGCACGCCCGAAGCTTATCGGCCGCTCGACGATAAGCAAATGCGAATCGATTGGTTGGCCGGGCGGCGCGATCCCGGTACCGTCCTGATGCCTGCCCGAGCATCGCCATTGCACGTGATAACGGACAGGCCGACCGTGATCCGCGAGACACCTGCGCACCCGGGCCGAGCGCACCGGTTCAACCGCTCGTTCCCCGCACTGCCCGTTCAATCCGCCTCAACGCCATGGCCGAATACTTCGACGTCGACCACGCGCGTGCGATCGCCGCGCTCGACACCCGCTTCACCGCCCGCACCGAGTGGCCGACCTGGCTGCTGGTCGTCGCGATCTACGGCGGCTGGCTCGCCGTGCTGCTGCTCGTGCGCGACGGCACCCTGTCGCTCGCGGCCGCGACGCTGCCGCTGATCCTGCTCGGCGCGTGGCACCTGTCGCTACAGCACGAGCTGCTGCACGGCCACCCGACACGCTCCGCCCTCGTGAACAAGCTGCTCGGTTATCCGCCGTTGACGGTCTGGTATCCGTACACGCTGTATCGCGATACGCACCTCGACCACCACCGCGACGAAGACCTGACCGTGCCGGGCGTCGATCCCGAAACGAACTACGTCACGCGCGAACGCTGGGCGCAGCTGCCGCGCTGGCGCCGCGTGCTGACGGTCGCCCGCAAGACTTTCATCGGACGCTTCATCGCCGGGCCGCCGTTGAGCATCTTTGCGATGTGCATCGATGCATTCGCCGCGTTTCGTCGCGGCGACTTTCGCTATCTGCCGATGTGGGCGATGCATATCGCCTGCGTGGTTGCGCTGCTCGCGTGGCTGCAATGGGCGATCGGCGTGCCGTGGTGGTATTACCTGCTCGTGGTCACGTGGCCCGCGCTGTCGATCGCGATGATCCGCTCGCTGTACGAGCACCGCGCCGCGCCGCATCCGAAGGCGCGCATCGCAATCAATGAAGCCGGCTTCGCGATGCGGCTGCTGTACCTGAACAACAACTATCACCTCGTCCATCACGACCTGCCGAAGCTGCCGTGGTACGACCTGCCGCGTGCGTACCGGATGCGCCGCGACGCGTATGCGCGGAAGTGCGGCGGCTTCGTGATTCGCGGCGGGTATCGCGAACTGCTCGCGCGCCATGCGTGGACGCCGACCGATACGCCCGTGCATCCGTTCGATCAGGGCACGGCGTCGTTGTCGACGGGCAGCGGTGTGAAGGTGGCGGTGGTCGACAAGGTGCTGCAGATCAGCACGTGACGTGCGGCGGAGCCGACGATTCGTCCGCCCCGCCGCGCATTCCTTACGAAACGCCAACATTCTTGCTCCCGCCCGCGCATTGCCAATTGCGTCGGCAATGCCCAGAATGGCGGCTCGTCCGGGGCTTCCAACAATCATTCGCCCCGGCTCTGCTCCCGGCCGCGCGCCGCATGCCCCCACGACGATGCAACCGAACACCCCGCCCGGCGCAATCCGCGCGATCGGCAACGACTGGTCCGTTTCCGCGATTACCGCGGGTTTTCTCGCGGTACTGATTTCCTACGCGGGCCCGCTCGCGATCTTCTTCCAGGCCGCGCAGGCCGCCCATGCGTCGAATGCGATGGTGTCGTCGTGGGTCTGGGCGATCTCGATCGGCGCGGGCATTTCGGGCCTGTTCGCGAGCTGGAAGCTGAAGGTGCCGGTCATCACCGCGTGGTCGGCGCCCGGCACCGCGCTGCTCGTCGGCCTGTTTCCGCAACTGACGCTCAACCAGGCCGTCGGCGCGTACATCACGGCCGCGCTGATCATCCTGCTGATCGGCGTGACCGGCTATTTCGACCGGCTGGTGCGCCACATTCCGCGCGGCATCGCGTGCGGGATGATGGCCGGCATCCTGCTGCCGTTCGGCACGCATGCGTTCGCCGCCGCGTCGGAGCAGCCCGCGCTCGCGTTCGGGATGATCGCCGCCTACGTGATCTTCAAGCGCCTGCTGCCGCGCTACAGCATCGTGCTCGTGCTGCTGACGGGCGCCGCGCTCGCGACGCTGCTCGGGATGACGCATCTCGGCAACGTGTCGGCGAGCCTCGCGCACCCGATCTTCATCGCGCCCGAATGGACGCTCGGCACGACGCTCAGCCTCGCGCTGCCGCTCGTGGTCGTCAGCCTCACCGGCCAGTTCCTGCCGGGCATGACGATCCTGCGCGTGTCCGGGTATCACACGCCCGCGCGGCCGATCATCACCGCGACCAGCGTGATGTCGCTCGTGGTCGCGTGCTTCGGCGGGATCACGATCGTCGTCGCGGCGATCACGGCCGCGCTCTGCACCGGCAAGGACGCGCACGAGAATCCGGACCGGCGCTACATCGCCGGGCTCGCGAACGGGGCAATCTACCTGATCGGCGGGCTCTTCGCGGGCACGATCGTCACGGTGTTCTTCGCGCTGCCGAAGGCGTTCGTCGCGATCCTCGCGGGGCTCGCGCTGATCGGCGCGATCGGCGCGAACGTGCACGGGATCTTCGAGGACGAGAACCACCGCGAGGCGTCGCTGATCACGTTCCTCGCAACCGCGTCAGGCATGACGTGGCTCGGGCTCGGCGCCGCGTTCTGGGGGATCGTGATCGGGTCACTTTCGTATGCGGTACTGAACAAGGTTCGGCGATCGGCGTGATGCGCCACGCGCGTCGCCGCCACTGTTATCGCGCGTGCTGGCGCACCAGTTGCGCGAGCGCATCGGCCAGCGTCGTCGTGCCATACAGCCGCTCCGACACGCCCTCCTCGACGTCGATCTGCCCCGCGTTGTGCACATCGTAGAGATCGACGATCAACTGCGCATGTCGTTCGCTGAGGCCCGCGCGCAGCAGCGTCGCGGCCCACGTCTCGCGCGGCAACTCATGCGCGACGATGGCCCGGCCGGCCGCCGCGGCGAGCGTATCGGCGATCGCCGTCACACTCACCCGCCGCGGCCCTTCGACACTGACGATGCGCGGACCATTGCCGCCTTCCGGCGCATCGAGCAGCAGCCGCGCCGCGACGACGCCCACATCAGGCGCCCAGACCGTCGGGAACACCTTGCCGACCGGATGGTGAAAGCTCGGCAGCACGCCGGTGCCGAGCGCGACCGGCAGGATGCGCGTCCAGTTCTGCAGATGCTCAGCCGAACGCAGCAGCGTCACGTGCGTCGGGATCGTCCGCAGCCGTTCCTCGAAGTGATGAAACAGACGCGTGATGCCCGTATTGCCGTCGCGCTCCGCACCGTAGTCCGACAGCGCGAGCAGCACCGGCGGCGGGTTGGCGGCGAGCGCGGCAGCCGCGACGTCGATCGTCCGCGTCATCGTCGCGGCCGGATCGGGGTCGGCGACCGGCACCGGGCACAGGATCTGCACGGCCCGCGCGCCGTCGATCGCCGATGCGACCGCGTTCGCGTCGGTCAGCTCTGCGGTCACGACGTCGCAGCCAAGCTGCGCGAAACGTTCACGATGGCGTGCGTCGCGCAATACCGCGCGCACGGGATGGCCGGCGTTGCGTAGGGCCGTCACGGTCGACTGGCCGACGTTGCCGGATGCACCGAAGATCACGAACACGATTCGCTCCTGAGAGGATGAAAGTGCGGTGATTGTCGGTTTGCGCGACGGGAACGGCGCGCACGGAGGGATGAAACCAGCAGGAAAGGATGACGGATTGGCTGGCGGCTGTCATGCGGGCCGTCCGCTGCCTCGCCTTCCGCGTCGAATCGTACGGTCTGCCTCTAGCCGAGGAACAGTCCGGGAGCCTGTTGGACAATTGCCCCGGGATCCGGCGCGACGACTGATCTCCGGCGCGGCGCCATCGCTCCGCTACGCGTCACCCCCGCTACCTTCGCCGTCATACGCGAGCCGCAGCCCGCCCCGCGCCCCCGACCGCGCAATCTCGGTCGGCGTCGCGCCCAGCACGCGATTCATCCAGTTCGCCATGTGGCTCTGATGCGCAAACCCGGCCTCGAGCGCGATCTGGCTGATGCTGAGCCGGCCTTCGAGCAGCAACGCCTTCGCGCGCTCGACCCGGCGCCGCACGACGTACTGGTGCACCGGCATCCCGAGCGTCTCGCGGAACAGCACCTTGAAATGCGGCACGCTGATGGACACGAGCGCCGCGAGTTCGGCCAGCGTCATGCGCCGCTCCAGGTTCGCTTCGACGTAGTCGATCACGCGCGCGGCCGCCTTCGGCGCGAGCGTGCGGCGGCGCTCGCGGAATGCCGGCTGGCCGTCGACCAGCCGCGCGACGAGCGCCGTGCACAGGCTTTCCGCATAGAGCGGATCCGACGCGTCTTCCGCTTCGAGTTCGGCGGCCATCGCCCACGCGATGTGCTGCAGGCGCGGGTCACGCACCTGCAGCCGGCGGCGGATCTGCCCCTGCGACGGCTTCAGTTCGAGCTGTTCGACGGTCCGCCGCACGAAGGTGTCGCTGAGCGCGATATGGAGGATCTGGCAGTCGGCGCTGTCGGTCCACTGGCCGGGCAGGCCGGCCGGAATCACGTCGACGTCGCCATGCGCCTGGATGCGCGACACACGCTCGCCGTCGCACACGCAATCCGCGCGAACGGGTGACCCGATATGCACGCCGATCCGGTGATGCTCGGCCGCCGGAATCCGGTAGGTGCCCGCGCGGATGGCCAGCAGCGACGCCCCGAAGCCCTGCCAGCCGAGCCCGCGGCTCGAGCGCAGGCTGACCGGGACGCCGTTGTCCGTCGGCGCCGCGAGAATCGCATCGCTCATGGCCTTCCTCCTGTGGATCGGGATGTCGAACGCGCATTGTGACGCGTTTTCGGGCGGTCTGCCGGGCCTGCCGGCGGCCCGCCCCGGGTCGAGCAGAAAAAGATCATCCGTTCCTGCTCAGGGCCATCCTTGCGTGCGCGCCGGCGGGTGCCGCACCGCTTACGATGGCCCCATCCGACACCTACGGAGACCGTCATGCCCCATCAGTGCCTCGTGCAACGCGCCGCGTTCACCGTGCGCTCGCCTTCCGCCAATCGCCCCTCATCCGGCCCCCGCAACGACCGCACCGCCTTCGCCACCATCGCCGCCTGGTGCCTGCGCATCGTCGGCTGGACCCGGCTCGAACGGCTGCTCGCATCGATCCCCGACAGCAACGACGACTTCGGGCTCGTCTGACCGGCCGGTCAACGCATCCGCCTACTTGCGCCGCCGCTCGTGCGGCGCCACCGTCGCGCCGTCGATCACCGGCGCGCCCTGCTTGATCAGGAAATCGCGGAACAGCCCCGTGACCTGCGAAATGCGCCGGTCGGCGAGCGTGACCACATACCACTCGCGCTCGATCGGGTTGCCGGGGAACGGCAGTTGCCCGAGCAGCCCGGTGCGCAGTTCGAGTGCACACGCGTGCAACGACAGGAACGCCACGCCGAGCCCCGCTTCGGCCATCTGCTTGATCGCCTCGTTGCTCGACAGTTCGGAGCCCACATGGAACCGGTAGCCCGCGTTCTTGAACAGGCTCTCGACGGTCGAGCGCGTACCCGCGCCGCGTTCGCGCACGAGCAGGTGCGCGGATTCGAGATCCTTCAGCGCGACGCGCTTGCGCTGCATCAGCGGATGGCCGGGCGCCGCGACGAACACCATCGGATGCTTCGCGAACTCGACCGCATGCGTGCGCAGTTCCTTCGGCGCGCTGCCCATCACCGCGAGATCGATTTCATGCGTGGCGAGCATGCGGATGATGTCGTCGCGATTGCCCACCTTGAAATAAGTCTTCACATGCGGACGCGTCGCGGTGAATTTCACGAGCAGCGGCGGAATCAGGTACTCGGCCGTCGTGATCGCGCCGATCCGCAGCGTGCCGCCGAGATCGCCCGTCAGCGCGGCCACTTCGTCACCGGCCTCGCTCCACAGATGCAGGATCTCGCGCGCATAGCGCGACACGATCTCGCCGGCGGCGGTCAGCTGCACGCCGCGCCCCACCCGCTGCAGCAACGCGGCACCCACCGCCTCCTCGAGCAGGCGCACCTGCAGCGACACGGCCGGCTGCGTCAGGTTCAGTTCCTCGGCCGCCCGCGACACGCTGCCGAGCCGCGCAATCATGTCCAGCGCCTTCAGCTGCCGGAACGTCGCGGTCTTTCCTATAAGTGAATACATATGAGTCGCTTATAAACATTAAATTGTTCGAGTAGGTTCGAAACTATATCGTCGGTTCTTGAGCAATGTCATCCGAATCGTCATTAAAGCGGGAGCCCTACATGGACAACACCACGCCCAACCTTGCAACGGATCGCGCCCCGCGCCTGCCGCGCATCGTGATCGTCGGCGGCGGCGCCGGCGGCCTGCACCTCGCCACGCGTCTCGGCGATACGATCGGACGCCGCGGACAAGCCGAAGTCGTGCTCGTCGACCGCTATCCGACGCACTTCTGGAAGCCGCTGCTGCACGAAGCCGCATCGGGCCATCGCGACCCGGCCTCGCACACGATCGAATACGCGGCGCAAGCGAAGCGCCACGGCTTCCGCTTCGTGCAGGGCGCGCTGCAACAGGTCGACCGCGCGGCACGCACCGCGACGATCGCGGCCGTGCAGGACGCGGACGGCACGGAAATCCTGCCGCAGCGCGAGCTCGGTTATGACGATCTCGTGCTCGCCGTCGGCAGCGTGACGAACTTCTTCAATGTGCCGGGTGCGGCGCGCCACGCACTGCCGCTCGAGAACCTCGACCAGGCCGAGGATTTCCGCCGGAAGTTCCTCGCGGCCTGCACGAAGGCGAATCACCTGGCCGAGCAGCAGCCCGCGCGGCGCGCGGCGCCGATCTGCATCAACGTGATCGGTGCGGGCGCGACGGGCGTCGAGCTGGCAGCGGCATTGCGCGATGCGATCCAGCAGCTGACGACGTACCGCTTCAAGGCGCTGGTGTCCGCACGCGACGTGCACATCCGGCTGATCGAAGGCGGCCCGCGCATCCTGCCGGCGCTCGACGAGCGGCTGTCCGGCAAGATGCACGCGCAGCTTCGCGCGCTGAACGTCGACGTGCTGACCGATACCCGCGTGGCGGAAGTCGGTGCGGACGCCGTGACGACCTCGACCGGCGAACGGCTCGCGAGCGACATCACGATCTGGGCGGCCGGCGTGGCGGGCCCCGCGTTCCTGCGGCAGATCGGCGACATCGCGCTCAACCGCTCGAACCAGGTGATCGTGACCGATACGCTGCAGACGCCGGACGATCCGCACGTGTATGCGTTCGGCGACTGCGCCGCCTGCCCGACGGGCGGCGCGAACGGCTTCCTGCCGCCGCGTGCGCAGGTCGCTTATCAGCAGGCCGTGTACCTGGTCAACGCGTTCGCGCGGCGCGTCGCCGGCAAGCCGGTGGCGGGCTTCACGTTCCGCGATGCAGGCACCGTCGTGTCGCTCGGGCATGCGGGCGCCGTGTACCAGGCCGACATCAGTGTGCGTTCGCGCTCGCTGATCGTCGACGGGCTTGCCGCGATCGGGCTGTACAAATTCCTGTATCGCAAGCACCTGTTCAGCGTGGTCGGCGTGAAGCGCGCGCTGTTCCAGTCGCTGAGCCACTGGCTGCAAAGCCGCAACCAGCCGTCGATCAAGCTGCACTGATCACGCCTGTTCATACGCGGGATCGCAAGACGGCATATCGGGCGTGCATCGCTCGATATGCCGTTTTTTCATATGCACATGCGCGGTGCATTCACCGCGTGCGCGAATCTGGTGCATCACATCGAAGGCCGTCGATACGATGCGATTCGCGCGAAGTAGGCCGTGCGACACGCATCCCGCGTCCACATTGGCTCGACGTCCCATTCATTAGTCGAATCGTATGGGTCGGCTATAAATATTAATTGGTCGCGTTTTCCGGAACGACGCTAAGGTGTGTGGCATTCCCGTCGGCGAACGGATCATCACGTCTCTGAAGAGGAATCACCGTGGTCATCGAAGCCATCGTCACCCGTCTCGACGCAGCATTCGCGCAAATCGAAGCAACACCGGATTCGCATGAATCGCGCCATCAACGCGACGCGATCATCCAGTGGCTCGACCGAGCATCGGAAGAAGGATATCGACTCGGTCTCGTCACGACGCTGCCGGCCGCACGGCTCAGCGACATGTTCGAAGGCCAGTTCGGCCGCGCGAACCTCGACCGCTTCTCGGTCGTCGTCACGGACGCCAATCAGCAGGACTCCGGATCAAATCAGCATCCCTTCGACGTCGCGCTGCAAGCGCTCGGCGTACCGCCCGAACGCGCGGTGGCAATTGCGAGCAGCGAACCGGAGCGCCGCGAAGCCGAGCATTTCGGCCTGTCGCGCTGCGTGAACATCACCGACACCGTGCGCTCGATCGCATCGGCCGGCCTGCACTGAACGCCGGCACACGGGCCGACGGTGGCCGGCCTTCCTCGATCCGGCGGCAATCCGACGATTGCCCGACCGAATCCTGACATTCTGCTGTCAAAGTCGCTTGCAACACTTCCGGGCTTGACCGATCACGCCCGGAGACGGGACGACGCGAACCTGCCTCGTCCCGCCCGTTGCACGCCACGATGACACGCCCGATCCGCACCGCCACCGCCCTCGCGATTACCTGCCTGCTGCTCGCTGCCTGCGGCGGGGACGACTCGACACCGCCCGCGGCCTCTGCCGACAACAGCGGTTCGACGCCCGCACCGCAACCGCAGCCTCAGCCCAAGCCGACACCCGCGACTTACTACCAGACGAAGACGCCGTACCGTCCGCAGCAGGACGCCGCGACGTACGAAGCGCCGCCCGCCGGCTACGCGCCCGTCTATACGGAACTCGTCGCGCGCCACGGCTCGCGTGGATTGTCGGGCTTCAAGTACGACGGCGCGATCTACGCGATGCTGGTCAAGGCCGAGGCCGACGGCGCACTGACCACGCTCGGCGCGCAGCTCAAGGCCGACACCTACGCGATGATGAAGGCCAATGCGCTGCTCGGCTATGGCGTGGCGGGCATCTCGACGCCCGGGTACGGCAATCTCACGCAAACCGGCATCCGCGAACACCAGCAGCTCGCCGCGCGGCTCGCGCAGCGGTTGCCGGCCTTGTTCGCGGCCGGCAACCGGCAGGTCGTCGTCGTCAACTCGGGCCAGGATCGCGCGGTCGACAGCTCGACGTATTTCTCCGCGTCGCTCGTGGCCGCGCAGCCGGCGCTGGCCACGGCGATCACGCTGCCCGCCGCGCCGTCCGGCTATCCCGCGAACGCGCCGGTCGCGCAGCCGGCCGGCACCAACCGCTTCCTGCTGTATTTCCACTCGTTGAAGCCGGCCACCGATCTCGTAACCGACACCGGCAATCCGTACTACGCGACCTATCAGGCGAGCCAGGCATACCAGGCCTATGCGAACGACGCGACGGTGGCCGCAAAGCTCAACGCGATCAAGGCCGCGCCGCAGGCGGCCGACGTCGCGCAGACGGTGCTGTCCGCGCTGGTGTCGCAGGCCTTCATCGCGAAGCTCGGCACCGACGGCTACACGTTCGCGAACACGGGCACCTATGCATTCACGTCGGCGGACGGCAAGTTCACCAACACGCTGAAGGGCGACGGCAAGACGAAGATCGCAACGGCCGTCGATGCGGTGAACGTGCTGTACAACCTGCTGCAGGTCGCGCCCGCGATGACCGCGGAAACCGGCGGCGTCACGATGGAGAAGTACATCGGCGCGGAGCAGGCGCAGTATCTCGCGTATCTGCAGGATGCCGAGGACTACTACCAGAAGGGGCCGGGCATCCAGGAAGCGAACCCCGTCACGTACCGGATGGCGAAGGTGCTGCAGGACGATTTCTTCGGCGAAGTCGATGCGATCGCTCGCGGCGATCTGACCCGCGCCGCGAAGCTGCGCTTCACGCACGCGGAGATCGTGATTCCGTTCGCGTCGATCATGAACCTGAAGAACGTGTTCGTGCCGACGCCGCAGGCGCAGACCTATACATACGCGAGCAATCCGTGGCGCGGTGATCAGGTGTCACCGATGGCCGCGAACATGCAGTGGGATGTCTACCGCAACGGCTCGCGCCTCATCGTGAAGATGCTGTACAACGAGCGCGAAACGGATTTCCAGGCCGCGTGCGACGGCGCGAAGATCGCGCCCGGCAGCCACTTCTATGACTACGCGGGGTTGAAGCAGTGTTACGGGTATCAGTGAGGTGACGCGGGCAGCGGATGACGCAACCCGCTCACCCCGCTACCCGCCGGCGCTCTCCGGCTCGACCAGCATCACCTCGATCCGCTCCTTGCCTTTCCCGGTATTCCTGCGCTTGAGCGTCAGCATGCCGATCTCGCCGGTCGACGCCGGATGCGTGCCGCCGCACGCCATCGTCGCGAAGCCGTCGACCCGCCAGAATCGGCGTTGCGCATCGACATCGCTGAAATCGGTCACGATGCGCAGGTCGCGCTTCGACAGGTCGGCCGCGGCCGATTCGATCTCGGGAAACAGCGGCGCCACGCTCGTGTCGCTCACGAAATCGATGCGCGCCTTGTCCGGCCCGATATGCGCGCCGATGCGCTCGATGCCGGGCCTGAGCCGATAGACCAGCTGCAGCACCATTTCGGCCGCGAAGTGCAGACGCATCAGCCGGTACCGCCGCGCCCAGTCGATGCGCCAGGTCACGCGATCGCCGACGCTCAGCGCATGATCGTGCGGCAGCGTATAGACGATGTCGAGGCCCTGCTTGTCGGCCTGGATGACCGGATAGCCGCCCAGCGACCCCGCGTCGCTTTGCTGCCCGCCGGAAAACGCAAAGAAGATGGTGGCGTCCACCCGCACGCGATCGCCGTCGACGTGGCTGACGACGGTATCCAGCGTCGTCCGGTAGGGATCGTCCCAGAATACTTTCTTCGTCATTGCCCGCCGCGCCTTTCGCCGAGGAAAGCACGCAGGTTAGCCGGATCGCGTACCCGCGGCTTGTACGATCTTGCGCCCTGACGCCGACGCCCCTTCATCAGGCATGGCACGCGATGCCGTCGCGGCCTCCTCCTCGCCCTTGCGCTCGACACTCCACGTATGGATCGGCCGATGCCCCGGCCGCTCCCACTCGGGCGGCATCCACAGGTGTTTCAGCCGCTGCAGGGCGGGCCCGGGTGCGAGCACGTCACGCCACATGTCGACGAATTCGTGCAGGTTCAGCACCAGGAAGTTATACGAACGAATCTGCTGCGTGATCCCGTAGTCGACCGGCTCCGTTTCCTCGACATACGTGCCGAACAGGCGATCGAAGATGATCAGCACGCCGCCGTAGTTCTTGTCGATGTAACGCGGATTGCGGCCATGATGCGCGCGATGGTTCGACGGCGTATCGAACACGTACTCGAACCAGCGCGGCAGCCGCCCGATCGCTTCGGTATGCACGAAGTACTGGTACGCGAGATCGACCGCAAGCAGGAACAGCACGACGGCCGGCGGGATGCCGAGCCACACCGGCGGCAGGTAGAACACGAACACGCCGACGAACGCGTTCAGCAGCGACTGCCGCATCGCCGTCGTGAAGTTCATCACTTCGCCGCTGTGATGCGGGACGTGCGCGGCCCAGAACCAGCGCACGCGATGCGACGTGCGATGAAACCAGTAGTAGCAGAACTCCACGACGACGAAGATCGGCACGATCGTGAAGCCGTTCACCGGCACGTCGAACAGCCGGTGCCGGTAGACCCACGCGAAGATCGCGCCCGTGAACAGGAGCCCCATCACGGTCTCGGCCACCTGATAGCCTGCGCCGAGCGACAGGTTCGCGACGATCTCCTTCCAGCGAAACGGCTCGCGGCGGCCGCGCCCGGTCATCACCGCATATTCGATCGCGAACGCGATCAGGAAGACCGGCGTCATGCCGATCAGGAGCACCTGCTTCCAGTCCACGTCGTTACCCAGGAACGCATGGAGCCACGTCATCAACTCGGTCGGCATGTTCGCGGCCTCGATCAAGAACTGACCGGCAGTATGGTCGCGCACGGGTCGCCGCGCGTTGACACTTGCCGACGATTACTTGACACTTTCCGCCATGCCCGCCGCCTCCCCGCTATCGACGCAGCGCGTCTACTACTCGAGCACCTACGTGCGGCTGCTGTTCGACTATCTGTCCGAGCAGGGCAAGGATGCCGCGCGCGTGCTCGGCGAGGCGCGACCGCCCGAGGACGATCGCGGGCTCACGCTGTATGCGAGCGCTCACTGGCGGCGCCTGCTCGAATGCGCGGTGCGCGCGCTCGACGATCCGCTGCTCGGCCTGCACGTCGGCCAGCGAATCACGCCCGCCCATCTCGGTGCGCTCGGCTATGCGCTCCATGCGTGCCGCGATGCCGGCGCCGCACTCGCGCGCTGGCAGCAATACGAACACCTGATCGCGAACGTCGCGCGCATGGAGGTGCGGGTCGAGGCGACGTCGGTCGCGATCGAATGGCACGACGCGCCCGAGCCGCTCGGCCCGCTCGTCGACGAAGTGGCGCTGACGGCCATCGTCCAGTTCGCACGCAACATCACCGGCACGCATCACGGGCCCGACGAGGTCTGCTTCGTGCATCCGTCGCCCGGCGACGAGCAACCGTACATCGACTATTTCGGCTGCCCGGTGCGATTCGGCCAGCCGGTGAACCGCCTCGCGTTCCCGCTGCATCTGCTCATGCAGCCGCTGCGCCAACCGGATGACGCACTGCTGCAGATGATGGAACGCCAGGCGAGCGCGCTGCTTGCCGAGCTGCGGCAGACGGACGATCTCGAACAGTCGGTGCGCGAAGCCGTCGCGCGCCTGCTGACGCAGGGCGAAGCGAGCCTCGAACAGATCGCCGCGGACCTGCATGTGTCGTCGCGCACGCTGCATCGACGGCTTGCCGAACTCGGGCTCAACTTCCGGATACTGCGCGAGGACACGCGGCGGCGGCTCGCGATCGACCACCTGAACGATCCGCGGCTGACGCTTGCGGAAGTCGCCTGGTTGCTCGGCTATTCGGAACACAGCGCCTTTACGCGCGCCTTCCGGCGCTGGACCGGCGAATCGCCGCAGCAGTGGCGCAGCCGGCAACCTGCGCGGGCAGCGAACGTCGCGCGCGGCTGAGCGCGGCGCGCAAGCGTGCCGCCGACGAACTCGCGTCCGCCCGCGCGGTCGAACGAGCATCGCCGGAGAATCCCATGAAACGCGTTGCCCCTGTTGCTCTCCTGACCCTGCTGGCCGCCGTCAGTTTGCCGGCCGCCGCCGGTGCGCCGTCCGGCAGCGCCGAACCGGCGCCCGTTCAAGTGCACGCAAAAAACTGCGTGCCGTCCCGCGACGCCACGCCCGACGCGCGCTCGCCGTCAAAGGCGCCGCCGATCCGCGTATGCGTCAGCGATGCCAATACGCAACTGAACCTGCCGTGGTTCCTGACCGATGTGCTCACCGCGGTGGACACGCATCAATCGGGCGGTGATTTGCTGCGCAAGATGCGCAACGATTTCTGAAGCGCTGCCCGCGCGACGCGCCGGCACCGTATCGTTCACTCATCTCCTGACGCCTGCAGCACCTGCACGAACGTGCCGACCATGCCGGCCCATATCGCGGGATCGGCAATGCTGCACAGCAGCGCGAGCAACTCCTTTCGTTCACCTTTCGAAAGCGGGCCACGTTCACCGCTGATGGTGTTGTAGCGCGGCGTGCCGCGCGCAGCGAGCGCGCGGTTGAGCGAGTAGTTGCTGGCTTTCCCGTTCACGGCAATCCGGATCCACAGCGAACCGCCATCGGCCGCGGCTGCGCCATCGGTCACGATGACCGTGGGCGCGGTATTTTCTTCCATCCCGAAGCTCCGGCGAGACGTGCGACCGTAGCGCGCGGCGACCGATCACAGGCCGTCGGCAGGTCGACGAAGACAGCATCCCGAAAGAATGTTTCTTGTCGAGACACAATGACAAAACTACACCAATAGTTGAATAACAATATTTCGTAATCTCTCATCACATCTTATACTTGCCGCGCACCATCCTCGTGCCAAGAGACGGTGTTTTTTTGTCCCGGCCGCAAGACCATGCGGCCGGGGTTTTTTCGGTGTGCTACGTCTATGTACAGGTGCTGCATGCACATGTTCATAAAGGCAAGCCTCCGGGATAATTGGCCGATTGCGCCGGGTCCGCCGCACATTCCCGTCGCGACCGTAGCATCGATCGCATTGCGATCCCGGCACGCACCGCGCATGGCCCGAACCCGGCATGACGCAGCGCCGGGGGTGTATCGACCGGTTCGACTCGCCTCTCCATACACACAACACCCAAGGCGACCGCGGGAATGTCAGCGTTCACGCCAGGCTCGAAGGCCGTTTTCCAGCGCAGCGGCGCATGGCCGCGGGTCGCCTTTTTCGCCGCCGTAATCGTTTGCGTGCTCGTGCCGGCATTCGCGATCGCGCTTGCCGACCGCTACGCGCGCGATACCGTCACCGAGCATGAACGCGTCATCGCGAACGACATCGTGGCCTCGGTGGATCGCATCCTGGACGGTGCGCGCCTGCGGCATGTGGACGAACTGACCGCGCTCGTCGGGCGGCCATGCCCGGCGGTATTCCGGACGCTCGCCGAGATCGGCACACGCCTGCGCTATCTGCGCGCCGTCGCGCTGGTGCACGAGGGCCGCGTCATGTGCTCGTCGGCGCTGGGGGCGATCGACCTGCCGCTCGGCGCATATACCCACGAGCCGGAACCGGGCTCGACGCTCGTCACGCTGCTGCGCCAGACGCCGTTCCAGCAAGGCATCCCGGTGCTGCCCGTGTTTTACGCGACCGCACCCGGCGCAGGGGTGCTCTACCTGATCGAAGGCGACTACGTGGCCGACGCGCTCGCGCATGGCGCCCGCTACGGGACGGAAACCGCGACGCTGTCGATCGCGGGTTCGGGCCATCTCGACCAGCACGGGAAATTCACGCCGGAGTCGGCCACGGAGCCGGTCGTTGGAAGCACGATCGTGTCACCCCGCTGGCCGTTCACGGTGCGGGTTGCCGCATCCACGCACTATGCGTCGCAGGTCCGGCAGCACTATCGGCTGATCGCCATCACGATCGTGCTGCTGGCGGACGGCCTCGTGATGGCGGCCTACCTGCTCGCGATGGCGCCGCGCCGGCTGCTGCTGAAGGCCGTGCGCAACGCGCTCAGGCGCGACGAGCTCCATGTCGTGTACCAGCCGATCGTCGATGTGGAGACGCGCAGGACCGTCGGCGTCGAGGCGCTGTTGCGCTGGCAGCACCCCAAGTGGGGGGCCATCAGCCCGGCCGTGTTCATCCCGCAGGTCGAATCGAGCGCGGTGCTGCCGAAAGTGACCGAATTCGTGCTGCGGACAGCCGTGGCGGAACTGTCCGCGCTGACGCCGTGCGCGCCGCTGCGCATCGCCGTCAACATCGCGCCGAAGGATCTCGAGCGCACGGGGTTCGTGTCCGTCGTCGAGGAGGCGATCCGCGCGCTGCCGCCGGGCTTTACGCTGGTGCTCGAAGTCACCGAGCGCATCCTGCTCGAGAAGAATGCGCGCACCACCGCGATGTTCCATGCGCTGCGAGCGAAAGGCGCGAAGTTCGCGATCGACGATTTCGGCACGCATCACAGCAATCTCGACTTGCTGTCACGCTTTCCGTTCGACTACGTGAAGATCGATCGCCAGTTCGTCTCGCAACTGAACGGCGGCAGTGCCGGGTTGATCGAAGGGATCGCGTCCGTGGCGCATCACTACGACCTGAAGATCATCGCGGAAGGCGTGGAAACGGAAGCGCAGCATCGCGCGCTGCATACGGTCGGGATTCAGTATGCGCAGGGGTATCTGTATCAGCGGCCGCAGCGGCTGGAGCATTTGAAACAGGATTTTGCGTGGGTAGCGGTGTAGCGGCGTAGTCGCATGCACGATCCCGCCTGACTGACGCCGGCTCGACGCCGACCGGCACCCGCGTGCCGCCCGTGCGAGCGCGGCCACGCTCAGACATGCTCCCGCAGGTAGCGGATGCACTTCATCCGCAAACTCAACCGGTCTGCCAGC
The DNA here is from genome assembly GCF_030482505.1 of Burkholderia sp. AU45274. Lineage (NCBI taxonomy): Bacteria > Pseudomonadati > Pseudomonadota > Betaproteobacteria > Burkholderiales > Burkholderiaceae > Burkholderia > Burkholderia sp. AU45274. The sequence continues at coordinate 157,624 of NZ_JAUJQE010000009.1, forward strand.
GCATCCCGTGGCGCGCCCGTCCCCGTCGATTCAGCGTCGTCGACCGGGCGGGCCGCCTTCGCGATCTGAAGGGAAGCATGACCTATCCAGACACGATCGCGCCAATCGCATTTCGCACGATGGATAACCAGCCAGCCTTGCAGCGATTCGACGAGTTGAAACGACGACAGCCACTCGTGCGTCTTCCGTTGCGTCACGAGTTGCAATACAACGAGGAAATAGAGCAGATCCACGTACTTCGTCGTGACACGCATGGTTCGCCCTTGGGTTGTCGATGCTCGCGAGCGCGTCGTCGTCAGCTCATCCCTGGACGCTGAGCGCCTTCTCCAGCGCGGCAATCAACTTGAACGCATCGTCGCGTCCGATCAGAAAACCGCGGCTGGTGTACTCGCATCCGAACGCATAGAAGCTCGGCAGCAGCGTCACCATGTCCGTCTGCCGATCGAGATCGACCTGGCATTTGGTCAGCGGGAAAAACGGCGGCGCCTCGGCCGGCATGGTGTACATGATGCCCTCCTAGTACATTTTGCGCGGCGGCAACATGCGCTTCGCGCGCAAGCGCTGTCTGGCCACGGCGCTCGCCTTTTTCCGCTTGCGTTCCGTCGTGGGCTTTTCATAGCCCGTGCGACTGCGCAACTCCCGAATCAGCCCGGTTTTCTCGATATCGCGCCGAAATCGTCGCAGCGCGACATCGATCGGTTCGTTGACCTTCAGCGTAACGGTTGTCATGGTGATCCTGTTTTCGAATGGTTGAACGGCACACTAGCCGAGTCGTGTCATGACGGCACTCGCGATCTCATCGGACTCGAACTCCGAATATCCGGCTCCGATCGACAACGCGCGTACCGCCACGAACATTTGCAGCTCCTGCTGATGGCACCGCGCCGAATCGCCGATTCCGGTGGGCAGGACCGCGTCGGTCCTGATGACCTCATGCCGCCTGATCAGGCCAAGCAGTTCATCGATGATCATTTCGTCCTCCGAATTGACAACACATCGCGTTGCCTTGGCGGTTTGCCTCAAGGCGTGCCGGAAAAGAAGCCTTGTTTGTCGCGATTGTCGTCGATGATGTTTTCCGCGTAGCGCAGCGAAGCACGACGTGCATCGCCCGCACTGCCGAACGGGGCGTTGTCGCGCAACCTGAAAGTCTGGCTGTGCGTCAGCGTATCGCCGCGCAGGCAAATCTTGACTGCCGCATCGAAACCGGCATCGTAGTTGTGCGGGCTGCCATCCAGCGCCGGCGCGTGAGGGTAAATCAGTGGATAGATCTCGAATCCACGGTAGATATGCATGCTCATGACAAGCTCCTGGCGTCCGGCCGCGACGAATCGCACGGGCGAACAGGGCCGGCCAGCATCCCCGTTACGGGGCGGGCCAGTGAGGTGAAAGGGACAACGTTGCAGCGCGGAGGCGGGGCGATGCAGCAAACGGGTAGGTGGAGGAGCGAGCGACCGGCTTACCAGGGTCGATCGGATGAACCCATCATACGCGCATCATTTGCCGAGCGCCCAACTTATTCCGGATGACGCACAAAACCCATGGACGCGCCGCAGGTGCACGATGTCGGGTTGCGAGGTGTCGCGCGGAGCGCGTCGCCTGGTCCCGACGAAGACGGTCGCGATCGGGCCGGCGTCGCCAGAATCGCTCTCCTGGCGAAGCAGCCGGTTGCCGCCTCTCGACTGACGGAATGATCCGGATCGCTATTGCGGAGCCGGCGTGCGCTTTTTCGGACCCGATTGCGTATCCAGGGCCGGCTTCGGCGGCACCCAGTTCAGTGCCGTGCCGAGCTTGGGCAGCACCACGGCCGGCTTGACGCGCGGCGGCGCCTTGTTGCTGCGTGACTGACTTCGGGTCATGCGATTCTCCTGCTGCGCGGTGTACACGATCCGATGAGCGCTGCTCGTCCGATCGTGTACATGCTACGAAAGCGGTTGGCGCGCAGGTGTACACGCGGGCTCGACATCCCGATGCGCAACGGCTGGCCCTGCCGGGCCTGCATCGGCACACGTGGCGCCCGCGACGGCGGCACGTAGCGCAAGAAGCGGCGATTGCGCGCCGCTCCGTGAACGAGGCGGACAGCTCCGGGCGATTACAGCGGGGTGATGTTCGATGCCTGCAGGCCTTTGGGGCCGCTCTTCGTTTCGTAGCTGACTTTCTGGCCTTCGGCGAGGGTCTTGAAGCCGTCGCCGCGAATCTCGGAGAAGTGCGCGAACAGATCGTCGCCGCCCTTGTCGGGCGTGATGAAGCCGAAGCCCTTGCCATCGTTGAACCACTTGACGGTACCGGTATCCATGTTAGATCTCCTGAAAATGAACGTGCGTAACGCACCCTGACGGGTTCGGGAAAGAATCAAGGAGGGGGAGGACAACGAATACCGCAGGCTACGGTCGATGATGAGCAGCAATCGCGCTTCTTGAATACTTCACCGACCGACAGTACGTGCCATCACAGAGCGTGTCAAGCGCTTTCGGCGCAAGGGCGGACTGCGCCGCCGCCGTCCGGGCGTCACCGATCGACGATCCGACGGGACGCGCATTCGTCGACCACGGCCATCCCTGCGGCGACATCAGAGGGTGGCCAGCAAACACAGTTGATGCTCGGTCTCGGTTCCATTGATCAGCGCAAAGAACCCGGTCTCCCGACGCTCGACCACCGAAAGGCCCTCGGCGGCGGAGAAGACGTTCCACGCAACGTCATCGACATGCGCGAACCCTCCACGCGCGCGCGCGAACGCGCGCAACATCGGGCTCGCTTCGCGGCGGAGCACCAGGCGGTCCGCATTCAATACATAGGGGGGCCAGCCGGCACGAAGGACGAGGTAGCAGGGAATGGAGCTGCGATCGATTTTCATGGGGACGCCGTTTCGTCCGGATCCGGTTCGTGCAAGCCAGGGCACTGCCTGCTTCAAAGTCGACGACACATCCACCATGCCGACCCGGGGCATCGATGCCCCCGCACGCCCCAACGCCCGGACGATGTCACGCCTGAATGCGAGGACTGTTCCATGGAACCGGCGACAAGGCTAGCCCCACTATACGCGCTGCCGCCGTCGCGCACACCTTCGCGGCGACCCGGCAGGAAGGAACCCGTGCGATTCAGTTTGTCATGGTTCCGATTCGATCCGGCCCCTCAAACGACTCGCGCGCGACAACCTGAAGCTACGGCGACGGCATGCCCTGCGGGGTTTCAACCGTGACGCGGCTCACGGACGCGTAGAACACGCGGAACCACACCCAACAAGCCACAAAGGCACTGCCAAGAACAACGATCGCCATCATTCCGGACAACACGCCCGCCCCCAGCATGCCGCCAAGCAACTGCACCGCCAAATAGAACACCACCGAAGTGGATGCCATCGCCGCGAGCGACGCGCCCAGCAGACGCCAGCCATGCAGTCGCACGAGGTCGCGAGGCAGGCCGAGTCGCGTTCCCGCAAAGACCAATGCCGCGGGAACGGCAACCGCGCCAACGTAGCCGAACATCATGCGCGCGAGGTCGTCGTCAAAATAGTCGAGCAACATCGGCACCGTCGTCGTCATCAAGAGCAGACATACGCTGGCGAACAGCCACGCCGCGAGCCCGGCAACGGGCCGCGCCGCGCGACCGCGCGGCGCCTCGGGGAGCGCATCGTGGCGAAACATGCGCGTGACGAGCCGCCATGCAAACCAGGCTACGAGCGCATAAAGGGCGGCGCTCACCGGCGCGATGAGGTTCACGATGACCGTCAGATGGGTGCCATTTCTGGCCAGACTCAGCAGCACCACCTGGACGATGAATATCTGTGCGATCTGCCAGACCAGCAGGCATAACGCATAGCTCGCGAGCAGCCTCGCGGGGCGACGGAACGCAAGCTGATCGCGATGCTCCCCGTGCCATCGGACAATCAGATAAACCAGGCCCGTTCGAAATACCAGGTTCTGGATGAAACTGGCCAGTTGCAACGCCAGCATCTGCGTGTCCATCGAGAACCTCGTCCACTGCGCGTAGAGGCCGGACAGAAACAGCGCCGTGATGATGAACGCTGCGACGAGTGCGGCGGCACCGGGTAACGAGACGGGCCGAGTGGGTGAATTCATGTGGACTCCGGGGTCGATGAAGTTGTCAGTTGTACGGCGCCGGACCTGCCGGCCTGTTCTTGAGAAACCGGCACTGCGTATCGTCAGGGTGTCGCGCACTTTATGCCGGGTTGCAGTCAGGTCTGATCGATCTGCGCGACCGTATCCAACCTCAAACGGGATGCGACGTCTGCTGGTGGGTCAGTCTCATGAGGCCTTGTCCGCCGATCCCGAAAGCGGCAGCCCCCGCCGCGGGATCGAGATCCCTGGCTTTCGCCATCTTGTTGATGAGTTCGTCCGAAGGCTTCAGCGGCGGTGTCGCCGCATGCCGATCCTTTTTCCATTGGAATGTGCCGTCCCATGGGGGATGCTTTGCGGGTGGCAGTGGAACGATCTTGTCGATGTCGGGAACCTGCGGGTGACGGCCATCGCGCGCGTAACGAAACAAGCTGTCAGCTTGTGGATCGAGTGGCGGCAAGGTGTCCGCTTGATGCGTGCAGGTGAATACCAGATTGGCGCGCACGGCACTCGTGTCGGGCAATGACGTCGCCAAGGGCTCCCGTTTCGTGCACGCACACGACAGAACAGCCAACACGACAACCCAGAGGTATCGGTTCATGGCTCAATCGCGACCACCAGACAGTGCGCAACCATGGCGTCTCTCTCAGAATGATATTGTTCTTGATCGGCGATTCTACGAATGATGATTCCGTGGCGTCAATCGGGCGCCATTCAAATCATCGAACGCCTGGATTTGCCGCTCGTATTCGTGAATGCCGCCAGCGATCCCCCCTGCCGCACCACGACGTCCGGAGTGCTTTCGATGCCCACCGCCCTGCTGCTCCGCGCACCCCGTTCACACCTGTACCCCGGCAGCATCGTCACGCTCGACCACGACGCGCCGCGCTCCGGGAAGCCGCACCCGGCCGTGGTCGAGTTCGCCGATGGATCAGGCGCGACCGCGACGCTCGTGCGCATCGATGGCGAAGCGCTCGAACTCGCCGTCGACGCATACGTGACGCAAAAACGGCACGCGGTAGCGGCGCGACGCTGGTTGCTCAAACCTTCCGGTACAGCGCGCACCGAATGGCGCGTCGCGCAACGGCTCGCCGTTGCCTGATTCCGCGCGGGACGGCGGGCACTCACCGAATGCACACCGGGGGCGAGCGAGACGCGCACAATGTCGTGCATGCCATTCCGGCAAGCCCCCCGCCCAAGCGCTAAAATCCGCCGCCTGGGCATCCACCACGAGCAAGCGTTTTGACGGCGTTCGAGCAGGGTTTCATCCTCACCCGCCACTGGCGGGACACCGCATCCGGCATCGAGATCGAGTTCTGGCTGGCAACCGAACACGGTCCGCGCCGCGTACGGTTGCGCCCGCAGGAAGCCGTCGCGTTCATTCCGGCCGAACAGCAGGCCCTCGCCGAACGCGCGCTGGCCGGCGAGCGCGAGGCCGAGTTGCGCCCGCTCGCGCTGCGCGACTTCCGGCAGCGTCCGGTCGTCGGCCTCTATTGCAAGCGCTATCGCCATCTGTCCGGGCTACAGAAGCGTCTCGCGGCAGCCGGCGTCGACGTCTACGAAGCCGACGTGCAGCCGCCCGACCGCTACGCGATGGAGCGCTTCATCACCGCGTGCGTGCAGTTTCGCGGGCAGCCCGGCCCCGACGGCACGCTGGCCAGCGCCGAGCTGAAAACCGCCGACGGCTATCGCCCGGCGCTGCGCTGCGTGTCGCTCGACATCGAAACCAGCGTGCACGGCGAGCTGTATTCGATCGCGCTCGAAGGCTGCGGGCAACGGCAGGTCTACATGCTCGGGCCGCCGAACGGAGGCGACGGTGACGACGCAAACGCCGTCGACTTCAACCTCGACTACTGTGACAGCCGGCCCGCGATGCTCGCGCGGCTCAACGAATGGTTCGACGAACACGATCCCGATGCGGTGATCGGCTGGAACCTCGTGCAGTTCGACCTGCGCATCCTGCATGCCCATTCGGAGCAATACGGCGTCCCGCTGAAACTCGGCCGCGGCGGCAGCGTGCTCGACTGGCGCGCGCACGGCCAGCAGCCCGACCACTTCTTCGCGGGTGCGGCCGGCCGGCTGATCCTCGACGGCATCGACATGCTGAAATCCGCGACGTGGACGTTCCCGTCGTTCAGCCTCGAATACGTGTCGCAGGCGCTGCTCGGCGAAGGCAAGTCGATCGACAACCCGTACCAGCGGATGGACGAAATCCAGCGCCGCTTCGATCACGACAAGCCGGCGCTCGCGCGCTACAACCTGAAGGACTGCGAGCTCGTCACGCGCATCTTCGACAAGGCCGACCTGCTGTCCTTCGCGCTCGAACGCGCGAGCGTGACCGGTCTCGCGGCCGATCGCACCGGCGGGTCGGTCGCAGCCTTCACGCATCTGTACCTGCCGCGCATGCACCGGCTCGGCTATGTCGCGCCGAACCTCGGCGACGTGACAGGGCAGAACAGCCCCGGCGGCTTCGTGATGGATTCGCGCCCCGGGCTGTACGACTCGGTGCTCGTGTTCGACTACAAGAGCCTCTATCCGTCGATCATCCGCACCTTCCTGATCGATCCGGTCGGGCTGATCGAAGGGCTCGCGCATCCCGGCGACGACGCGTCGGTACCCGGCTTTCTCGGCGCACGCTTCTCGCGTACCGCGCACTGCCTGCCCGATATCGTGCGCCGCGTGTGGGAAGGGCGCGACGACGCGAAGCGGCAGCGCAACGCGCCGCTGTCGCAGGCGCTGAAGATCATCATGAATTCGTTCTACGGCGTGCTCGGCTCGACGGGCTGCCGCTTCTTCGATCCGCGCCTCGCGTCGTCGATCACGATGCGCGGCCACGAGATCATGCACCGCACGCGCGAGCTGATCGAAGCGCAGGGTTACGAAGTGATCTACGGCGATACCGATTCGACGTTCGTGTGGCTCGGCCGCGCGCACGACGACGACGCAGCCGGCACCAAGGGCCGCGCACTCGTCGAGCACGTGAACCGCTGGTGGCGAACGCACCTGCGCGAAACCTTCGGGCTCGAGAGCGCGCTGGAGCTGCAATACGAGCGGCACTACCGCCGCTTCCTGATGCCGACCGTGCGCGGCGCGGAGGAAGGCAGCAAAAAGCGCTACGCGGGGCTCGCGGCGGCGGCCGACGGCGGCGAGGACCTCGTCTTCAAGGGGCTCGAAACGGTGCGCACCGACTGGACGCCGCTCGCGCAGCAGTTCCAGCGCGAGTTGTACCGGCGCGTGTTCAGCCGCGAGCCGTACCAGGATTTCATCCGCGACACCGTGCGGCGCACGCTGGCCGGCGAATTCGACGACCAGCTCGTCTACCGCAAGCGCGTGCGCCGGCCGCTGCGCGAGTACGAGCGCAACGTGCCGCCGCACGTGCGCGCGGCGCGGATCGCCGACGAGTTCAACCAGGCACAGGGCCGGCCGCTGCAGTATCAGCGCGGCGGCTGGATCAGCTACGTGATGACGACGGCCGGCCCCGAGCCGCTTGAAACGATGCGTTCGCCGATCGACTATGCGTTCTACCTGAGCCGCCAGTTGCAGCCCGTGGCCGACGCGATCCTGCCGTTCCTGCGCGACGACTTCGAGCGCGTGATCTCCGGGCAGGGGCAGTTGTTCCTGGAGTAGCCGCGCCACGTCGGGCAAGGAAGACACGGCGGGCCGGTTAAAATACCGCGCTGCTGCGCGTCCTGCCGCAGCCGAAGGAGATTCATCATGACCGCACGTCGCGGAACAGCGGTCGCCATCGCGCCCGGCCACGAGGCAGCCAGCCTGTCGAACGCCCAGAAAGCATTCAATACGCTCGTCCAGCAGATCGAGAAGCGGCGCGAGCGGCTCGGCGCGTGGGAAGCCGCGATGCCGGCCTTCCAGAAGAAATTCGTCGACGAGCTGTTGCCGCTCGAGCAGACGTCGACCGCGCTGCGGATCCGGTTGCTCAATCAGCTCGACGACGCGTATCTGCAGAAAGGCTTGAGCAAGGCGGAACAGCACACCCTGTCCGGGATGATCGCCAACATGGCGCGCGACTTGCTCGACTTCAGCGACGACGCGCAGCTGAAGGCCATCCACGCCCGGCACGGCGCCGCCGATCACGGCAGCAACGCAGCAGCCGAGCCGGAGCCGGAGCCGACGCCGGAATCGACGCCCGGCGTGACGAAGGAAGACGATCTCGACGCGCTGTCGCCCGAGGAGCTCATGGCACGCATGCAGGCCGAACTGGACGCGCAGTTCGAGCGGGACATGGCCCAGCACGCGGCCCGCGAGGCACAGCGCGCCAAGCGCAAGAAAGCGCCCCGCCAATCGGCCGCGCTGGCGAAGCGCGAAGCCGAGCAGGCCGAAGCGAGCCGGTCGATCCGCGAGGTCTACCGGAAGCTGGCGAGCGCGCTGCACCCCGATCGCGAAACCGATCCCCAGGAACAGGAACGCAAGACCGTGCTGATGCAGCGGGTCAACCACGCTTACGCGAACGGCAAGCTCCTGCAACTGCTGGAGCTGCAACTGGAGATCGAACAGATCGACCGGCACGCGATCAACGGCCTCGGCGAGGATCGGCTCGCGCGCTACAACGGCATCCTGGAAGATCAGCTTCGCGAGCTGGACCAGGAGATCCAGGACGTCGAGACCGGTTTCCGGCGGACTTACGGGATCGCGCCGTCGGTCAAGGTCGCGCCCGATACCATCATGCGCATGCTCACGCGCGACATCGCCGGCACGCAGCGCAGCATCCACGACCTGAACCTGACGCTGCGCGAGTTCGACGATCCGGCGAACGTCAAGGAATGGCTGAAGGACATGAAGCGCCAGCGGGCTTTTCCGCGTTTCGACGACTAGCCGTGCCCGGCAGGCATGCGTCTGCCCGCCGGGCATCGCGTGCATAGCCGGTCTGACGGAACGGCGGCGTGCCCCGCATCGATCGGCATTCCACGCGAATCAACCCACCCAGAACCGGGCACCAAGGACGCCGTATTTCCCCCACTGTCACGGATTCAGGAACACTGTTGGACAGGAATCGGCATTTATCCGGCCGATCCGGGTTCCTAAACTTGTCTCGTCGGTTCAGCCAGCCACCATCGCGCCGAACCGCAACGAAACCGTCTGAGGAAACCGTGAAATCCATCATCGTCACCATCGCCACCGTCGCCGCTACCGCCACCGCCCTCCTCGCCGCACCGGCCGTGTCGTACGCGCAGTCGTCGCACTCGACGCTCACGCGTGCACAGGTGCGCCAGGAATTGTTCGACCTCGAATCGGTCGGCTACGAGCTGATCGCCGCTGATGGCGACAACTATCCAGGTGACATCGTCGCCGCGCAGGAACGCCTGGCTGCCAAGCGGCTGGCCGAGCGCAAGAGCGCCGAAGCGGCCTACGGGTCGAACGGTGTGCCCGGCACGGATTCAGGCGCGCCGGCGGTTGCGGTGGTGAAGCCGTAACGTAACGCCGCTCCTCCGCACGGCCACGCATCGACGCAGGCGAGCGGCCACGACACCCGGCCGCCGCACTGCGCCGCGCTCGCCCGCTCGGGCGAACCGCCGCCTCCCTTCACGCCCGATGCCCCGAGATCGGCCCCGCTTCGCCGGTCAGGTTGAAGATGCTGTCGATCCACGCGAGAAACGTCGAGAACGTGAAATCCGACCCCTGCTGCGTGCGGAATGCCTTCATCACCGGCGTCTCAGCCGGGTCCTGCTGGTTCAGCAGGTTGTCGACGAAGGTGCCGATATTCGCGTCGATGCCGTGCTCGTGGATCCCCGACCCGGTGAAGCTGACCGCCGTCACCTGATGGTTGGCGATGAAGTCGTTGCGCGCCCACGGCATGAAGTAGCCGAAGTTCGGCAACGGATTCAGCGTCTGCTTCAGCCCGTCCAGCTCCTGCTCGAACATCGCGAGCGACAGTGAATCCTTCGTCGCGTCGTCGGGCGCCGCGATCACGGCCGGCACGAACGCGCGATAGTGATACGCGGCAATGATCTTGTCGCGCTGGTAGCTTGAGAAGCCGAAGCGGTCGTGCGGGAATGTCGCCGACAGCGCCGCGTACGCGCTCCCCATGTTGCCCGGATCGAAATGGCGGGTCAGCCGGCTGTTCACGGTGATCATCCCGTCGGGGCCCGTCATCCCCCACTCGGTGCGCACGCGGTCGTACAGGCCGACCGACGGATGCGTGGCCGCGTCCGCATCGAACGGCGTGTTGAAGACCGTGCCGGCGTCGTCGAGCAGCGAACTATGCGCCTGCGGCTGCAGCGTGTTGCGCAGCGTCGCGTAGTTCGCGAGCGTGCCGTAGCCGCCCGCGCTCATCCCGTACACGAGCAGCCGGTTCGGCTTGCCGAAGCCGTGCGACGTCAGCCACTGCGCGACGGCCTGGATGTTCTTCAGCCCGCTGTAGTGCTGCAATCGCCAGTCGCCGCTCGGCGACGTGTAGTTGCGCACCGCGCTGCCCATGTGGATATCTCCGGTGCAATAGGGCACGAAAACCTGTGTCCACTGCTGCGTCTCGACCTTCGGTTCGCCGACGAGAATATGCGCGAGATCCATCCGCGTGAGCAGCGGCGACAGGAACGACGACAACAGGCTCTGGTTCGCGGTGCCGTTCATGTAGTTGTGCGGGATGCCGTCCGGGTTGAAGCCGCCGAGGCCGGCCTCGGCGCCGGTCGACGTCTGCGTGCAGGTGCCGTAGTCCCAGCACGCGCCGCCCGGCTCCATCATGTACAGCAGGTTGTCCGACTGCGCGCGATTGACGTAGAAGCGCATCGGCGTGCCGTTGCCGCACGATGCACCGGTGCTCTCCGGCAACGTCACTTCGTACCACGAATAATAGGGAATCGCCGGATCCGGCATCGTCGTATCGGCGGCGTGACCGTTCAGTGCCGCGCAACCGAGCAGCGTGGCAACGGCCGCGCGCAGCAAGCTTCGTGCTGTGGACATCTCCCCTCCTTGTCGATGGACATGACGCGGCCGCCGGGCTTCGCCTCGGCGTCGCGGATTCGGCGCTCAGTGCACGCCGGACGATGAAGCGCCGTCGAACAGCTGGACCCGCAACGCCTGCAGGCGCTGCGCGATTGCGGCTTGTTGCTGGTCGGGATCGGGAATGCTCGCCTGAACCTGCCGGACGACGTCGCGGCTCTGCTGTTCGTACGAGAGATAGCGCGGGTCCTGCGCCGGCGACGGGCCGACCGTCTGCCGCGCATAGGCGTCCCATTGCGCTCGCATCGACCGGATCGCCGCGCCGCGCGTCGCGGGATCGGCTTCGGTATCGGTGAGCAGCGCCGCGCTCAGCGCCTCGGCCTGCACCGGCACGATCTCGTTGCGCGCGACATGGTCGGGGAGTTCGTCGAGAATCCGGTGCGCGAGCGCGGCGCGCTCGGCTTGCGGCATGCTGTTGCGGCGATTCCCATACGCGGCAACCTCGTCGCGAAAGCGCGCGAACGCGACGATGCGCTGCACTTCGGCATCCGCGTCGGGGCGCCTCGCGAGGCTGCGGCGCAGCGCGTCGACGTCGAGCCGCCGCTCCTCGGGGCCGGGCGCCGCAGCACCGCTGCCGAACGTATCGGCTGTGGCTGGCTGCGCGCTCGCCATCGTGGTCGCTGCTGTGCCGGACGACGCGGCTTGCGCCGGTGTCGCCGCTTCATATCGCCAGACTGCAACGACGACCACGCCGATCGCCGCGATCGCGCCCGTGTGCCGCCAGCGTGCCCTGTTCTTCTTCACGTCGCCTCCTCGTCACGTCATGCCGTTCTTCGCCGGTGCATCCGCGAGTAGGTTCTAGGTCGAATCCGGCATCCCGTCAAAAGCGGCACTAGAACGCCGGCACTAAACCTGCTCGCAGCGGCCACGTCCCGCCAGACGTTTGAAACGCATTACGTGGTCGCTCGACCAAGCGCGCCATGTCGCGCGTCACGCCCGTCCGGCGGCGGTTCGGGCCGATACGTACCGTGTGCGCCGCGACACCAAGCAAGCGGCGATCCAGCCGCACGGCGCGCGGTGGTCACACATCGGCGTGACCGATACGGATGGCCGGATAAGACCCGTCGAACGACCCGCTGAGCGCTTGGTCGTGATTTTGGCCAGTCCTATGCTGGTTTCCGACACGCGCCGAACGGTCGGCGCGACGCCCACCCCACCCAGCCGAGCCCGTTCCATGAGCCGTGCAGACCTTCCGCATCGCGCACCCGCCGCCGTCCACGACTATCCGACCTATCGCGACGCGCTCGCGGGCCGCCGGCTACCTGCCGCCTTCGTCGACCTCGACTGCCTCGACGCGAACCTCGCCGACCTGAAGCGCCGCGCACGCGGCCTGCCGATCCGGCTTGCGACGAAGTCGGTGCGCTCGCGCGAACTGATCGGCGCGGTGCTCGCCGCCGGCCCGTTCATGCAGGGGCTGCTGTGCTACTCGGCCGCGGAAGCCGCGTGGCTCGCGGACGGTGGGTTCGACGACATCGTCGTCGCGTATCCGGCCGTCGAGCCCGACGACCTGCGCGCGGTGGCCGCCCAGCTCCGGCGCGGCCGCTCGATCACGCTGATGGTCGACGCCGCCGTACAGGTCGACGCGATCGACCGCGTCGCCCACGACGAACGCGTGACGATCCCGCTCGCGATCGATCTCGACATGTCGTCCGCGTATCCGGGCCTGTACTTCGGCATGTACCGCTCGCCGGTGCGCGACGCGGCCGGCGCACTCGCGCTCGCGAACCACATCGGCGAGCGACAGCACGTGCGGCTCGACGGGCTGATGGGCTACGAAGGACAGATCGCCGGCGTGGCCGACACGGCGCCTGGCAGCAGCGCCCGCAACGCGCTGGTGCGGCACCTGAAGCGCCGCTCGGCGCGCGAGATCAACGCGCGCCGCCAGGCGGCCGTGCAAGCGCTCGCGGCGGCGGGCCACGCGCTGCGCTTCGTGAACGGCGGCGGCACCGGCAGCATCGAGAGCACGCTCGGCGACGCGTCGGTCACCGAGCTTGCGGCCGGCTCCGGCCTCTACGCGCCGGCGCTGTTCGATCACTACGCGGCGTTTCGCGCGCAGCCGGCCGCCGGCTTCGCGCTGCCGGTCGTGCGGATTCCGCAACCGGGCATCGTGACCTGTTCGGGCGGCGGCTATGTCGCATCGGGGCCGGCCGGCAAGAGCCGCCTGCCGCGGCCGTGGCTGCCGGCCGGCTGCACACTGATCGACAACGAAGGCGCGGGCGAGGTGCAGACGCCCGTGCGCGTGCCGCGCGGCGTCGCACCGGCGATCGGCGATCCGATCCTGTTCCGACACGCGAAGGCCGGTGAACTGTGCGAGCGCTTCAACACGCTGCTGCTGATCCGCGGCGGCCGCGTGGTCGGCGAGGCGCTCACTTATCGCGGCGAAGGCAAGAGCTTTTTCTAGCGGGCCGCGCGGCCCGTCGTTCAAAACCGGTCAACCCGTTCAATCCATTCAAACGACAACCACGGAGACAAAGCCATGTGGCGCAACTGGTCGGGATATGTCTGCAGTCCTGATGCAACCGTGTCGACGCCTGCGTCGCCCGCCGGGCTCGCGGCCGTGCTGCGCGACGCGGCGGCCGCCGGCGCCACCGTGCGCGCGGCCGGTGCCGGTCATTCGTTCTCGCCGCTCGTGCAGACCGACGACGTGATCCTGTCGCTCGACGCGATGCAGGGCGTGATCGACGTCGACCGCGACCGGCGCGTCGCGCGCGTGCAGGCCGGCACGCGGCTGTGGGCGCTGGGCCCGACGCTCGCCGCGCACGGCCTCGCGATGGAGAACCTCGGCGACATCAACGTGCAGTCGATCGCCGGCGCGACCAGCACCGGCACGCACGGCACCGGCATCACGCTCGGCAACCTGTCGACGCAGATCGACAGCCTGACCTTCATGTGCGCGGACGGCAGCGAGATCCGCGCGAGCGCCGACACGCATCCCGACCTGTTCGCCGGCGGCCGGATCGGGCTCGGCGCGCTCGGCGTGCTGACGGAGATCGGCCTGCGCCTCGTGCCCGCGTTCAAGCTGCGCCTCGAGCGCGGCGGGATGCAGCTCGACGACTGCCTCGCGCAAGCGGATGCGCTGATCGCGAAGCATCGCTCGTTCGAGTTCTACTGGTTCCCGCATACGGACACCGTGCTGACCAAGGCGTGGGACATGACCGACGAGCCGGCCGACGCGGTGCACTGGGCAAGCCGCGCATCCGAGTCGTTCCTCGAGAACACGGTGTTCGGCGCGCTGTGCGGGCTCGGCCGGCGCGTGCCGTCGCTGTGCCCGGCGCTGAGCCGGCTGTGCGCATCGACGGTGTCGGCCGGCCGCCACGTGGATGCGAGCTACGCGATGCTGTCGACGGTGCGCCGCGTGCGCTTCAACGAAATGGAGTGGTCGGTGCCGGCCGAACGCGGCGCCGATGCGCTGCGCGAGATCCGCGCGTTCATCGCGCGCCGCAGCTTCCCGCTGATGTTCCCGCTCGAATACCGCTGGGTGCGCGGCGACGATATCTGGCTGAGCCCGGACTACGGCCGCGACAGCGTGCGCATCTCGGTGCACCAGTATCGCGGGATGCCGTTCGACGCGTACTTCTCGGGCGTGCAGGCGATCTGCCGCAATCACGGCGGGCGGCCGCACTGGGGCAAGGTGCATGCGATGAAGGCCGCCGAGCTGGCGGCGTGCTATCCGCACTGGGACGATTTCCTCGCATTGCGCGAACGGATGGACCCGCACGGCCGCTTCCTGACGCCGTACCTGCGCACGCTGTTCGGCCTGCCGCAACGCGCAAGCGCCAGTGCGAGCGCAGCCTCAGCCGCTCGCGCCACGCCGGCCCGCCGAGGGACACACCCGATGCCCGAAACGGCCGGCATCGTACAAGATCGGCCGCGATCCAACCAGGAGGCCTCGTGAGCACCGCCACCCTGCATGCCGCCGCACAGTCGCGCCCCGATCCGTCGACCGGCGCCGTCGTCCGCCTTGCGTTCGCGTTCGCCGCGGCCACCAACGGCCTGATCCTGTCGCCGTTCCTCGTCGCGGCCGTGATGACGCGCTTCCGGCTCGACGAAGGCACCGCGACCGCGCTCGTCAGCGCCGAGATCCTCGGCATCGCGATCAGTTGCGCGCTGCTGTCGCACCGGATCGCGCGCGCCGCGCGGCCGTTCACGCTGGCCGGCCTGGTCGGCACGATCGCCGGGCAGGCGCTCAGCGCGGTCGCGCCCGGCATCGTGTCCGCGGCGCTCGCGCGCGGGATGACGGGGCTGTTCGAAGGGATGCTGTTCGTCGTCGTCGCGTCCGGCGTGTCGCAGCGCGCGTCGACCGACCGCCTGTGGGGGCAAATCAACCTGCTCGCGGGCGTCATCAACGGCGGCATCCTCGTGCTGATCTCCGCGTTGCCGGCCACCTGGCTCGGGCGCGGGGTGTTCGCGCTGCTGGCGGCCGTCGTCGCCGTGCTGGCGCCCGCGATCCGCGGCATCGACGCATTCGCGAGCGCCTCCGCGCAGACCCACGTGCGGGCCGGCACGCTGCCGTGGCGGCCGGTGATCGCGATCTGGGTCGTGACCGCGCTCATCTACGGCGTGCAGGCGTCGCAATGGGCGATCGCCGGCTTCGTCGGCGAGCGTGCCGGGCTGTCGCCGACGACGATCGGCGTGCTGCTGTCGGTGTCGTCGCTGCTCGGCTTCGTCGGCGCGGCGATTCCGTCGCATCCGGCCAGCCACAAGCACCGCCTCGCGCTGATCTGGGCCGCGCAGCTCGCGATGATCGCGTCGATCGAATGGTTCTTCAGCGCGCGCGGCGGCAGCGCGTACTTCCTGAGCCAGTTCGTGCTGAACAGCGCGTTCTTCGTGATCGTGCCGTTCCTCACCGGGATGCTGTCCGACGTCGACCCGGACGGCTCGCTGGTCGCGCGCACGCTCGTCGTCACGTTCTTCGCGGCCGGCATCGGCACCGCGCTGTCGGGCGCGCTGCTCGGCCGCTTCGGCGGCGCGCGCGTCGCCCACGTGCTGTGCGTGGCCGTGCTGGCCGCCGCCCCGTTCGTGCGGCTCGCGCTGCGCCGCGCGGCGCCCGGCGCGGTGGCGCGCGCGTCGCCGTCGCCCTGACCGCAGTGCGACATGGCGTGGCCGCGACGCACCATGCGAATGGCCGCCGCGGCCGTGGCCCGTGCAAATTTGGCTTTCACCATTCGTTTCCGGCGGTCCGAGCCGCCACCCCTTTTCGATGCGGAGTCCAGAACAATGAATCGTCACGATAGCGTTCGCGCCGCGTGCTGCGCGATGATGATCCTGGCCAGTACCGGTGCGCACGCGCAAAGCAACATGACGCTGTACGGCGTGATCGATGCGGGCATCCGCTACGAAACCCACGGCGTGTCCTACGGCGCCGACGGCGCGCCGGTGTCGACGGGCCGCAAGATCTCGATGGCCGACGGCGGCGGCCTGACGGAAAGCTACTGGGGCCTCAAGGGGCAGGAGGATCTCGGCGGCGGGCTGTCCGCGCAGTTCAACGTGGAAAGCCACTTCGGCCCGAACAGCGGCGCGATCGTGCCGGCCGGCGCGCCGAACTTCTTCGAGGTCGCGTACGTGGGGTTGACGTCGACGTCGCTCGGCCAGCTCGCGCTCGGCCGCCAGTACAACGTGCCGTTCGAGATGGTGTCGCTGACTTACGGCTCGAACCTGTGGGCCGGCCCGCAGGATCCGTACTTCAACCTGTTCAAGCCCGAGCAGACGATGCTCGCGGGCTCGCGCACCAGCAACATGATCCAGTACGGCGCGCAGCTCGGCGGCCTGTACCTGCTCGCGCAGTACGCGCCGGGCGGCCATGCGGGCGGAGGCGTGCTCGGCGGCCAGGCCGGTGCGGCGGTCGCGTATGCGCCGGACAAGGGGCCGTTCACGGTCGGCGCATCGTTCATGCGCAGCTGGGACGACGTCACGCACGCGAAATTCGACATCTACGGCGGCGGCGGCTCCGTCACGCTCGGCAATGCGACCGTCAACGCCGGCTATATCGAGAACGCGCGCGACAACGACTTCACGTCGTTCGGGAACGGCCCGTTCAGCTCGACCGATCTCGCCGCGCTCGGCATCATCTCGCCCGCGCAGGTGGTCGATCCGTCGACGCCCGGCGGGTTCCGGCGCCGCAAGATGGCGCTCGCGGGGCTGACCTACCGGTTCACGTCGGCGTTCACGGCCGCCGTCAACGCATGGTGGACCACGCAGTCGGGCTACACGCCGGACTTCGACGGCCGCGCGCGCCAGTTCCAGGTGATCGCCGGCTACAGCCTGTCAAAGCGCAGCATGCTCTATGCGGAAGTCGACTACGCGATCTATCGCGGCGGCCTGGTCGGCGCGCAGCTGGTCGGCATCAATGGGCAGTCGCCGAGCACGAGCACCACGCAGCTCGGCGCGACGGTCGGCCTGCGCCACTATTTCTGACGCGGAGCCGCGCGGGATGTGGGCAATCGCGGCCGGGGCGGCACCGGGTTTCCGGCCGGGCGGGACGAGTACAATCCATGGAAAAAAATACGGAGCATCCATGGACGAACCCGACCGTTATACGACGGCGAATCTGCCGGTCCATCTGTTGCGGTGCCTCGCGGAGACAAGCAAGGAACTGGGCATCGACCCCACGCGGCTGTGCCTCGGGCTCGGCTTCGACGTCGCGGACCTGTCGAATCCGTCTTGCCGGATTTCCTTGCGCCAGGCGAGCACGATGATCCGCCGCGCGCTCGAGATGGCGCCGGGGCGGGCGCTCGGCCTCGAACTCGGCACGAGCGAGACGATCGCGTCGATCGGCCTGGTCGGCTACGCGATGCTGACGAGCCCGACGCTGAAGGACGCAATCGCGGTCGGGATGGAACTGCAGCGCCACACGGGGCCGCTGTTGCGCTTCGACGTGACGTCGGATGCACGCACGCTGTCGATCCGCGCGACCAACGTCTTCCTCGAACCCGACATCGAGGCGTTCCTCGTCGAGGAAGCGTTCGGCAGCTTCATGAAGATCGGGCGCTCGCTCGTCGGCCCCGCGTTCCAGCCGAAGGGCGTCGATCTCAGCTACCCGCCGCCGGCCTATGCGGAGCAATACGCGCGTGTGTTCCCGTGCCCGGTGCGGTTCGAACAGGAGCAGAACCTGTTCTCGTGCGACGCGGCGCTCGGCAACCGCCCGATCGCGACCCACGATCCGCTCGCGCATCGCCAGACGCTCGAATTCCTGCAGGACGCGCTGCCGCCCGAACCCGAAGGCACCGAATTTCTCGAATCGATCGAACGGATCATGCGGCGCGACCTGCGGCATGCACCGTCGCTCGCGGCGATCGCCGCGCAGCTGTGCATGAGCGAGCGCACACTCCGGCGGCGGCTTGCCGATCAGGGCGTGTCGTATCAGACGGTGATCGACACGATCCGCCGCAAGCGCGCATTCACGCTGCTGAGCAACCCGCGGCTGTCGATCGAGGACGTCGCGCACGAAGTCGGGTTCAGCGACGCGCACAACTTCCGGCGCGCGTTCAAGCGGTGGACGGGGCATGGGCCGAGAGAGGGACAGCGCACGCCCGCTTGAACGTCACGCGTGGCTGCGCGGGCCCCCTCCGATCGTTCTGTATCGGAGCGGCCCGCACCGATCACGGCATCTGCTCACCCAGGCGAAGCTGGTTCGTCACCTGCGTCACCCCGTCGACTTGCCGGGCCGCCTCCACGGCCATCGCGGCCTGCTGACCGTCGCTCACGCCACCGCGCAGCGTCACGACGCCGCTCCGGACGCGCACCATGATGCGCGTCGCATTCAGCCCGCGCGTGCGAGCGAGTGCGGCGCTGACACGACGCGTCAGGCGCCGGTCTTCGGCCCGCCGCGCGTTGTCCGCCGATACCCCGCTGGCAACGGTTGTCGACGCCGGATCCGATGCCGCTCGCGCGGCGCCGGCGACGGCCACGATGCCGAGTGCCACGACGATCGCGCCCCATCCACGTTGCAATGCTTTCATTGAGTCTCCCTTCACATACGGAAAATGACGGCGACCGACGCTCAGAACTTCGTCATCAGGCCAATCGATGCCCCCGTCATCCCGCTGCCGCCCGACCGCAAGCCGATGGCCGCGATATTGGTCGGATCGGTGCGGTACGCACCGGAGAAGCCGTTTCGATCGAACTCCGCATAGATCTCGGTGCGCTTCGACAGGAAGTATTCGACGACTGCGTACGTGGTGAGCTTGTGCCCGTCCGCGTCGCGCCGGTTGCCGAGATTGCTGCCGATGTCGTCGTACATGCCGGCCGTGAACTGCAGGAACGGTGTGGCCTGATAGACGACACCCAGCGCGGGAATCTTGTCGCGGCGATGCGGCCGATTCGCGTTCGCGCTCGATACGTCGAGGGCCGAGTAGCTCGCATAGAGCCGGCCGGCACCGATCTGCCAGGTCCCGCCCGCCATCCAGGTCTGCGCGTACTGCGTCGCGTCGGCGCTGTACGTCTTCGCGTAGGACGCGCCGCCGAGCACCGTCTGGTACTGGTACATCGCCGCAGCAGAAAAATTGGTTCCGGCGCGCATATTGCCCGCGACGCCGCCGGGCGAATAGCTCGCCGCGACACGCAGGCCGCCCAGTTCGCCGATGTACTTGATCGTGTTGTTGAAGCGGGAATCGAGCGTGAACGGATTGCCGCTCCACAGCACGCCGGGCTCGATGGCAAGCGACTGGCCGCGCCCGCCCGCCGGATCCACAATGATCCCGAAGTCGGTCGCCGCGTTGAACTGGCGCCCGAACGTCAGGCGCCCGAAGCCGCCCGTCACGCCCACGTACGCCGCCTGCGAAAACAGCGTGCCGGACGTCTTCAGTGCGCCGGTGCCGCTGCTGAAGGAACCATCGAGCACGAACAGCGCCTTGAACCCGCCGCCCAGGTCCTCCCTTCCCCGGATGCCGAAATCGTTGCCCGCGATCAGGTTGTTGTTGTACCCCACGGCGCCCCCGCCTTGCATGCCGTTGGTCCATCGAATCCCGCCGCCGATCTGCCCGTAGAGGGTCACGCTCGACTGCGCCATGCCGATGCCCGGCAATGCGCCGAGCAATGCCACCCATGCGAATGTCCTCATCCGTCTCCTCCTGCCAGTGCCTGGCTTTATGTGTTCGTCACCGCCTCACTTCATCATTCGCATACCGAAACGATTCACCGACAGCCACCGCGGGTTGCTACCGGTTACTGCCGGGATCGGCGTTCCGCACGTTCGCCGATTCCCGTCTTCCTGGATTACTCGGCGAGCTGCCCGACGTTCTGCACGAGCGAGCTGACGTATCCCGGCCCGCCCGCGCCGTCGTGCTCGACCTCGACATACCACGCGAGGTTGCAGCCCGCCCGCAGGTTCAGCGCGGCGTGCCACGCGCCGTCGCGCACCGCCATCGGCGTCGATTGCCACGTGGCGCTGCGCCAGTCCTGCGACACCGGATGAGACGCGTGGAACAGCCTGACACCCGACACCTGCTCCGGCTCGACGCGTGCGGCCACGTCCAGCCTTTCACCGGCAATCTCATGCCGGACCACCGGCGTGCCGGGAACGCGACGGCCGGCAAAGGTGCGGGCGAGCCACATCCGCCACGCCGCCAGATGCTTCGTGGAGACCCACGAATGACGCACGTTGTCGATGGCGAGATAGGCCTTGTCGCCCGCCATGTCGGTCATCATGCTGTTGGGCGCGCCGAGCGCGAAGAACTCGTCGTTCGTGCCGAGCGCGACGAGGTACGCAGCCTTGATCCGGTCGCGCCACAGATACGGATCGAAATGCATCAGCATCTGGAAGCCGACCGGATTGTTGAGTGCACGCAGCATCGTCTCCGCCCCCTGGAAGCCAGGCCCGGCACGTGACTCCGACGGCCCGGCGACGTACGGCCCGAACTCGGCAAACTTCGTCGCAAGGTGATACAGGTTGTTTCCGCCGTGGTAGCCGCACACCATCACGCCTGCCACCCGGTCCGGATCCGCGCCCGACGCAATGGCCACGCCGACCCCGCGTTTCGAATGGCCGAGCAGGACGGCCCGCTTCGTCCCGATGCCCGCGAGCGAATGCAGCAGCGTGATGGCGCGCAGATATGCCTTGGCGATCGGGTAGTACCCGTTCCAGGTCAGGTCGCCGGTCTCCAGCATCTTCTTCAGCGCATAGCCGGTGAAATCCGATTCGTCGAGGCCGAACGGGCAATCGGCCGGATTCGCGAAGATCATGACCGGCATCCCGAAATCGAGCGCGGTGCCTTCCGCGTATTCGCCCTCGGTATCGAGCGTCGAGCCGGGAATGACGCGCCGCGCCCACTCCCCGGGCTCGAAGGTCTGGCGTTCCGTGCCGATGATGCCCGCCGCGCCGTCGCCGTCGTAACCGTCAGGCACATAGATGCGGGCGGGATGCCGCCAGACGAGCCCATGCCATTGCTGGCTGGTGAAGGTCAGCTCGATGACGCGAACCCGGCGCCCGGCGCGATGCCGGCTCTCGCGCACGTCATCCGAGACGATCTCGGGCTGCAGCGTCGATTCGTCGAGCAATTCGGCTTGGTCGAAGAAGGGGGCCGGCCCCAGCACCGGCTTCGTGGCCGTGAAGGTCTGATTCATGAGCGTAGTTCCTGGTTGATGAGTGCCGCTTCGACGGCCTTGGGGCGGATGACGCAGGCGAACAGCAGCACCACGGCGACGAGCGCGAGCGCGACGAGATAGAGCGCCGGGTCGAGGCTGCCTGCCCGCACGCGAATCGCGCCGAACAGCGCGGAACTCACGCCGGATGCCGCGCCCATGCTCGAGATCAGCGCGACGCCGGCGGCGGCGGCGTCGCGCGGCAACAGGCGCGTCGCGATCGCCCAGAGCACCGGATAGGCGGACGCGATGCCGCAGGTCGCGACGATGGCGCCGGCCATGACGCCGGGCAGCGCACCGTGCGAGACGGCCATCGTGCACAGTCCGGCAATGCCCGCGCCGACCGCGACGATGAAATGCACGTGACGCTCGCGGCGCCGGTCCGAACGACGGCCGTACCAGACCATCGCGATCGTGCCGGTCAGGTTCGGGATCACGACATACAGGCCGACGTGCTGCAGGTTCGTGACGCCGGTCGCCTCGATGATGGACGGCAGCCAGAAAATCAGCAAGTTGGTCGCGCACCCGAGCGAGAACGTCGTGAAGCCCAGCAGATAGACGCACGGCTCCCGCAGCGCGGCGCGCAATGGATGACCGGCGGCATGCGGACCCTCGGGCGCACCCAGTGCCTGCTGCACGATGCGGCGCTCGTCAGGCGACAGCCAGCGGGCCTGTTCGGGGCCTTCGGGCAGCACCCGGTACGCGAGCACGCCGAGCACGACGCTCGGCACGCCTTCCAGCAGCATCAGCCATTGCCAGCCGCCGAGGCCGGCCACGCCACCCATCGAGTTCAATACCCAGCCCGACACCGGCCCGGTCACGAGCCCGGCCGCGGCGGCGGCCGTCATGAACAGCGCAATGACCTTCGCGCGGCGCTCGGCTGGAAACCAGAACGTGAGATACACCACGACGCCGGGGAAGAATCCCGCCTCGAACGCGCCGAGCAGGAAGCGCAGCGTGTAGAACTGGGCAGGTGTCCTGACGAACATCGTCGCGGCCGCGACCAAGCCCCACAACACCATGATCCGCAGCAGGGTGCGACGCACGCCGACCCGCCGCAGCATCAGGTTGCTTGGCAGTTCGAACAGGAGGATCCCGACGAAGAACGCCGAAGCCGCGACCCCGTATACCGCGTCGGTGAATCCGAGCGCCCCCTGCATCTGCAGCTTCGCGAGGCCGATGTTGTTGCGATTGACGAACGCGGCCAGGTAACACAGGAACAATAGCGGCACGAGACGCCTCGTGATGCGCGCGTACACCCGATCCGCCTCACTGCGCGCGGCCGTGCCGCCGCCGTCCGTCGAGCATTCCGTTCCGGTGTTCATGCCGATGCCCCTCCGTCAGGACGCGATGCGTGCACGCGGTAGCCCAAGCCCGGCGACAGCACGCTGCAGTCGCCGTCGGACAACATGACGGATTCGAGCGCGTCGTGGTTCATCGCGTCGTCGACGAACTCGACGATCGTGCGCACCTTCGCGCAGGCAACGCCGACGCCGGCGCACGCTTCCTCGAGATCGGCCGCGCGCCATTCGCGGATCGCGGTGGCCAGGGCGGTGCGCAACGCCGCCGGGTCGCTGGCGCGCAGGAACGCGGCCGGCCCGCCGGCATCGAGCGGCGGATCGAAATAGCGGGGATTGCGTGCGATGTCGGCGCGCCCCAGTACGCCGAGCGCGGCAGCCAGTTGCCGTGGTGTGTTGGCGCCCAGCGCGACCCAGCCGTCCCGGGTGGCGAACAGATCCGCCGCCGGACTGCCCGAGTAGCCCTGGTTGCCGACCCGTGGCGGCGCCACGCGGCCCGTGAGCGCCTGGCAGGCGAACGGATACATCAACTGCAACGCGGCGCCGGTCATCGACACGTCGAGATAGCGCCCGAGACCGGTTGTATCCCGCTCGCGCAGTGCGGCCAGGATCGCCATCGCGGCAACGAGCCCCGTCCCGGCATCGACCACCGGAAAGCCCGTCTTGACCGGCGGCTCGCCTTCGCGGCCGGCCATCAGCGTCATGCCCGTCGCAGCCTGGACGACGTGGTCGTAGGCGGGCCGGTCCCGCCATGAGCCGGCGTTGCCCCAGCCGCTGATCGCGCAATACACGAGCCCGGGATTCAGCGCGCGCAGCGGGCCATCGCCCAGACCGAAGCGGTCGAGCACGCCCGGTCGCAGGCTGTCGACCAGCACGTCGGCTTCGCGTGCGAGTTCGAGCGCCTGGTCGCGGTCGCCTGCGTCGCTGAGGTCCAGTTCGATGGAGCGCTTGCCGGCGTTCAGCGCAACGAAGCCCATCCGGCCATTGCCGCGGCGCATCACGTCGCCGCCGTTGCGATTCTCGACCTTGACGACCTCGGCGCCCAGTTGTGCCAGATGGAACGTCGCCAGCGGGCCCGCGATGACGTGCGTGAAATCCAGCACGCGAATCCCGGTGAGCGGTTTGAATGCCGTCATGTCCGCCCTCCCGTCGCCCCTTTCGCCCCTTTCGCTGCCGCCCGACGGCTCGGCGACCCGGCCGGCTGCCGTTGCCGGTTCCTTGCTTGCCCCAACCCCTTGCGCATGTCTCTCTCCATTAGGTCGAGTCGCTATTGTGGGTAGGTTGCGCTTTCATGAAAATTGAAGATTCATGAACCAGCCTTCCGAAAACATGAATCCTGACCTGATTTCCGGACGACGCAATGCAGGCAATTTCCTGCGGCTGCGGCACTTGCGCATGCTTGAGCTGGTCGCGGACGGCGGCTCGCTCGCCGCGGCCGCCCGCACGCTGCACCTGTCCCAGCCGGCGATCACGAAAATGCTGCAGGAGATGGAAGCGGTGTTCGGCACGATGCTCGTGACGCGCGGCGCACGCGGCGGACGGCTGACCGCCGACGGCGAAGCCGTCCTGCAGCGCCTGCGGATCGCACTCGCGCAATTCGACGTCGCGCTGGCCGGCGACGGCAACGACGAAGGCCGGCCGCTGCTGCGCATCGGCATGCTGCCCGTGGTCAGTGTCGCGCTGTTGCCGCAGATCATGCGGCACCTGACACGGGACGCTCCGGCGCCCCGGCTCACGGTCATGGAATCGAACGTCTCGGGGCTGCTGGACGCGCTGTCCGCCGGGCGGATCGACTGCATCATCAGTCGCCCCGACGCGGAAGCGTTATCGAAGCTCGACGGGCTCGATGTGACGATCCTGCCCGTGTACGAAGAACCGCTGGCGATCGCGTGCCCGCTCGCGCATCCGTTCGCCGATGCGCGACGCATCTCGACGGAGCAGTTGCAACGCGAAGCCTGGATCATCCCGCATGCCGGCACCGACACGCGCCGCGCCTTCGACGCGCTGTTCGTCGATCACGGCCTGATGCCCCCGCGCCCACTCGTCGAATCGATGTCGTTTCACACGAACCTGCAGATGGCCGACGCGCTCGGCGCATTGACCGTCGCGCCCCAGTCGGCCGTGCTGCACTACGCGCGCATGGGCGTGATCCGCAAGGTCGTCGGTTTTCCGGTCATGCCGGTGGGGGAGATCGCGCTGATCCATCTCGCGACGATGGCCGGCCTGCCCGCGCTGCAGCGATTTCGCGACGCGGTCGAAGCGGCCGCGCAAGCGCGTCGTTGATGCGCGGTTATCGCGGGGCGGCTTGCATCCGCGTCATCGAGAGGGCCACTCGATGTGCAGTCGGCTCACGCCGAAGTTGCCAAGGGTCGCTGCACACGCATCACTGCGCGTCGCCGATCCCGCCCATCAGCATCACCAGTTGCTCGCGCAGCCACCGGCTGCCCTGGTCCTGATCGGCGCTGCGATGCCAGTAGCAGAAGTATTCGAGGCCCGGCATCTCGAACGGCAGTTCGAGAATCCGCGCCGGATAGCGTTGCAGCAGCCGCAGCGGCGCGGTCAGCGCGAGATCGCCGCGCATCGCGATCAGCGGCGCGACCATGTAGTGCTGCACGCGCATCTGGATCGTGCGGCGCAGCCCGAGCCGCGTCAGCTCCGCGTCGACGTGCCCGCTGCCCTTGCGGCGGCTCGACACGTGGATGTGCCCCATCGCAAGGTAGTCGTCCATGGTGAGCGAGTCGCCCTTGAACGGGTGATCGTCGCGGATCATGCACGCATAGCGGTCGCGCACGAGCAGCGCCTGGTGCAGGTGCGGATCGCCGATCAGCGGCGCGTCGATCGCGAGGTCGACGGAGCCGTTCGCGAGCGCGGTCGCGACTTCGCGGCGGTCCATCGTGTAGCTGCGCACGTGCATGCCGGGCGCATGCGTCTGCAGCAGTTCGCCGAGCGCGGGCAGCAGCAGCGCCTCGGTCAGGTCGCTCATGCTCATCCGGAACACGCGCGTCGACGACGCCGGATCGAACACGTCGCCTTCGTGCGCGCTTGAATCGAGCAGCTGCATCGCCTCGCGCACGCGGCCGACGATGTTCTCGGCCAGCGGCGTGGGCATCATCCCGGCTGGCGTGCTGACGAACAGCGGATCGTTCAGGGTCTTGCGCAGCCGCGCCAGCGCGTTGCTGACGGCCGGCTGCGTGATGTTCAGCACCTCGGCCGCGCGCGTCAGGTTGCGCTTGGTGTAGATCGCGTCGAATACGACGAACAGGTTCAGGTCAATCTTCGAAAGGCGCATCGCCGGATCTCCTTGCCGGCATCTTACGGCGTGCGCCTCTCGTTCGTCCACGGCCCTGCGCATCGTGGCGCGATGCTCAGCCGCGCAGCGGCGGCGTCAGGTACGCGGCCGTCGAACCCGGCTCGCCGTCCTTGATTTCCATCCGCGCGATCGCCTGCAGGTGCACCTCGTCCGGGCCGTCGGCGAAGCGCAGCGCGCGGCCCCAGGTCCAGTGGTCGGCGAGCGGCGTATCGGGGCTCAACCCCGCGGCGCCGAACACCTGCATCGCGCGGTCGCACACGTCCGTATAGACGGTCGGCACCAGCGCCTTGATCATCGAGATTTCCTTGCGGGCAGCCTTCGCGCCGACCTTGTCGATCATCCACGCGGCCTTCAGCACCAGCAAACGCGCCTGCTCGATCTCGATGCGCGAGCGCGCGATCCATTCGCCGACCGTGCCGTGCTTGTTCAACGGCTTGCCGAACGCGACGCGCGATTGCGCGCGGTCGATCATCAGCTCCAGCGCAAGCTCGGCCGCACCGATCGAGCGCATGCAGTGGTGGATGCGGCCCGGCCCGAGGCGGGCCTGCGCGAGCGCGAAGCCGCTGCCTTCCTCGCCGAGCAGGTTGCGCGCCGGCACGCGCACGTTGTCGAACGTGATCTCGCAGTGCCCTTCCGGCGCGTAGTGATTGACCACCGTGATGTTGCGCACGATCGTCACGCCCGGCGTGTCGCGCGGCACGAGGATCATGCTCTGCTGCTGGTGCGACGCGGCCTCGGGATCGGTCTTGCCCATCACGATGAAGATCTTGCAGTTCGGATGCGCGGCGTTCGTGATGAACCACTTGCGGCCGTTGATCACGTACTCGTCGCCCACGCGCTCGATGCGCGTCGTGATGTTGGTCGCATCCGACGACGCCACGTCGGGCTCCGTCATCGCGAACGCCGAGCGGATCTCGCCGCGCAAGAGCGGCTTCAGCCACTGTTCGCGCTGCTCCGGCGTCGCGAACATGTGCAGCAGCTCCATGTTGCCGGTGTCCGGCGCGTTGCAGTTGAACACTTCCGACGCCCAGCCCACCCGCCCCATGATCTCGGCGAGCGGCGCATATTCGAGGTTCGTCAGGCCCATGCCGGGCTCGTCGTCCTTCAGGTGCGGCAGGAACAGGTTCCACAGCCCTTCCGCCTTCGCGCGTTCCTTCAGCTCCTCCATGAACGACACGGGATACTGGCCCGCATGCACTTCCTCGTTCCACTGGCGAATGCGCGGCACGATGTGCGCGTCCATGAATGCGCGCACGCGGCTGCGCAGTTCTTCCACTTTCGGGGTGTAGCCAAAATCCATGATCGACTCCTCGATTCCGTTCGTCCGGTTCGGTCAGAAGGCCGAGACACCGCCGTCGACGGCGACGGCCTGCCCGGTCAGATAAGTGTTTTCCTTCGCGCACAGCGTCAGCATCGTCGCGACGATTTCCTCGGGCCGGCCGAGCCGCTTCATCGGCGAGCCCTGCGCGAGAAAATCCTGGCGATCGCCGATATCGCTGTCGGTGACCATCGGCGTCGTGCTGTAGAACGGGCATACCGCATTCACGCGGATGCCGTGGCGCGCGTATTCGATGGCCGCCGTCTTCGTGAGCCCGACCACCGCATGCTTGGACGCCGCGTAGGCCGCCAGCTTCGGCGCGCCGCCGAGCCCGGCCATCGACGCGACGTTCAGGATCACGCCGGCGCGCTGCGCGAGCATCTGGCGGATCTGGTGCTTCATCCCGAAGAACACGCCCTTCGCGTTCACCGCGAAGCTCAGGTCGAGATCGGCTTCGTCGGTATCGATCAGCGCCTTCATCGGCGGTGCGATGCCCGCGTTGTTGATGCCGACGTCGAGCCGGCCGAACCGCTCGGCGGCCGCCTGTACCAGCGCGGCCACCTCCGCCTCGACGCGCACGTCGCAGCGTTGCGCGATCACGTCGGCGCCGGCCGCGCGCAGCGGCGCGGCCACGCGTTCGAGCGCTTCGGCATTCAGGTCGCCGAGCGCGACACGCGCGCCCATCGCGGCCAGCTCGCTCGCGAGCAACGCGCCGAAGCCGCTCGCGGCGCCGGTGATCATCACGGCTTGCCCGGCATAGCTGTCGATCTTCATCGCGCGCTCAGATCGTCAGGCCGCCGTCGACGACGATGCATTCGCCGTTCGTGTAGCTCGCCGCGTCCGACACGAGATACAGCACCGTGCCGGCCATTTCGCGCGGCTCCGCGTGGCGGCGCAGCGGGATCTTGCCCATCCAGGTCTCGTAGATGTCCTTGTCGGCGAACAGCGCGCCCGCGAACTTCGTCTTCGTGAGACCCGGCAGCAACGCGTTCACGCGGATGCCGAGCGGACCGCACTCCTTCGCGAACGCCTTCGTCATGTTGACGACCGCGGCCTTCGTGATCGAGTAGATGCCCTGCCGGTCGCCCGGCTGCAGCGCGTTCACCGACGCCGTATTGACGATTGCGCCGCCGCCGTGCGTCTTCATCAGCTTGCCGGCCTCGACCGACATGAAGAAGTAGCCGCGGATGTTCACGTCGACCGTCTTCTCGTACGCGGCGAGGTCGGTATCGAGGATGTGCCCGAAATACGGGTTCGCGGCCGCGTTGTTCACGAGGATGTCGAGACGGCCGTGCTTGCCGCGGATGTGCTCGAACGTCGCGGCGATATCCGCGAGCCGCCCGACGTGGCAGGCGAGCGCCTCGGCGCGGCCGCCTGCCGCGACGATCTCGTCGGCGACGGTCTGGCAGTCGGCGAGCTTGCGGCTCGACACGATCACGTGCGCGCCCTGCTCCGCGAGCAGTTTCGCGATTTCCTCGCCGATGCCGCGGCTCGCGCCCGTCACCAGGGCGATCTTGCCCGTCAGGTCGAACAGATTCGTTGCCATGTTGCTGTGCTCCTCCATTGATGTGGTGTCCTGCCCGGCCGCTTCAGCGATGCGCGTCGATCACGCCGACGGCCAGCTCGGCGAGCCGCCCGGCCATCGCGCCGACGCGCAGCGCCTGCTCGCTCGACGCATTGCCCTGCAGCGCGCGCGCCTTCACGCCCTGCGCGATCGACGCGAGCCGGAAGAAACTGAACGCGAGGTAGAAGTGCCAGTCGCGGATCGGCTCGATGCCGCGCAGTTCGCAATAGCGCGCGACGATCGCCGCTTCGTCCGGCACGCCGAGTTCGGCGCGATCCTGGCCCGCGAGCCCGCGCACCTGCCCGCCGGACGGTAGCCGCAGGCACATGCAGAGATACGCGAGATCGGCGAGCGGATTGCCGAGCGTCGACAGTTCCCAGTCGAGCACGGCCTGCACGCGGTAGCTGTCGCGCGCGAACATCAGGTTGTCGATCCGGAAATCGCCATGCACCAGCGTCGGCCGGCCCGTGTCCTCCGGGCACGCCTTCGGCAGCCAGTCGATCAGCGTTTCCATCGCGTCGAGGCGCTCGGTTTCCGCCGCGCGGTACTGCTTCGTCCACACGCCGATCTGGCGCTCGAAGTAGTTGCCGGGGCGGCCGTAGTCGGCGAGGCCCACTGCCTCGACATCGACGTCGTGCAACGCGGCCATCGTCTGCAGCAACGCGTCGTAGCAGGCCGCGCGATCGGCCTTCGGCAGTTCCGGCAGCGCGGGGTCCCAGAAGATCCGGCCGTCCTCGTAGCTCATCACGTAGAACAGGCTGCCGATCACGTCGCGGTCTTCGCAGAGGTGAACCGGATGCGCGACCGGCACCGCGGTGCCCGACAGCGCGGTGAGCACGCGGAATTCGCGGTCGACCGCATGGGCGGACTTCAGCAGTTCGCCCGGCGGCTGGCGGCGCAGCACGTAGCGGCCGCTCTTCGCGTGCAGCAGGAAAGTCGGATTCGACTGGCCGCCGGCAAACTTCTCCGTGTCGACCGGGCCTTCGAAGCCCGGCACGTGCGCTTCCAGATAGCGCGTGAGGCGGGCTACGTCGAGTTGCTGGGTAGGGTTCGTCATCGTCGCGATCGTTCGTGGGTCAGCCGTAGGTTCGCAGCGCGTGTCGTTCGGAATCCTCCAGATGCGGGATGCCGTTGAACGACGCGAGGTGGAACGCATCGGCGTTGAAGAAAAACTGCGAAAGACTGCTGTTGCGGATCTGCAGGTTCAGCGCGATCGCGCTCGACGGCGGGGCGGCCAGCACCTGCTGCACGGTGACCGCGATCGGCCCGCCGGAGCTCACCGCCAGCACGCGCTGGCCGCCGCCGTGGCGAATGGCCGCGCGGGCGTCGGCCACGCGCTGCTGGAAGTGCGCCCAGGTCTCGGGGGCCGACTCGCCGAGCTTGTCTTCCGACCAGAGCTGCAGCA
This sequence comes from Burkholderia sp. AU45274, assembly GCF_030482505.1. Lineage (NCBI taxonomy): Bacteria > Pseudomonadati > Pseudomonadota > Betaproteobacteria > Burkholderiales > Burkholderiaceae > Burkholderia > Burkholderia sp. AU45274. The sequence continues at coordinate 188,124 of NZ_JAUJQE010000009.1, forward strand.
CCTGCCGCAGCGCGCGGAAATGCTCCTTCATCGAGCCGGCCGCGAGGCGGGCGATGTCGGGGTAGTCGTGCGCGGCGGCCGCGAACAGCCCGTGGAAGTCGTATTCGTTCAGGCCCGGGTGGCGGTCGACCGGCGCGCCTTCGCGGCCCATCCCGCGCAGGATCGCGTCGACCGTCTGCGCGTGGCGGTTCAGCGTGCCGCAGATCACGCGATCGAATGTGAGCGCTTGCTGCGCGAAGTATTCGCCGAGCCAGACGCCCTGCTGCTCGCCCGCCGCGGACAACCGGTCGTAGTCGTCCGTGCCGAAGGACGCCTGCCCGTGCCGTACCAGAAATAGTTCAGCCATCGCATGCCCGCCAGATCAGAAGGATTCAGCATAGGGGGCGAGGACGCATTTTTAAACTTTATTTTCTGAATCCGGGGGTATTCATTCCGTGAATCCGCCCCCCTGCGGGCCTTGCCGCTGTTCGGCGCGCGCCGTCGCGGCACGCGCATTGCTCCCCTCACTCTCGGCGGGAGAACCGCGAAGTCCAATCCGTTCCAGGAGGGGTGCGATGCTCGGTACGATCCTTATCATCATTCTGATTCTCCTACTCATCGGTGCATTTCCTGCATGGCCCCACAGCCGAAGCTGGGGCTATTGGCCCTCGAGCACCGTCGGGCTGGTCGTCGTCATCGTCGTGATACTGGTGCTGATGGGCCAGATCTGACGCAGCCGCGCGCCAGCCGGGCAGGCAGAGGCCCGTTTGAAACAATCGCTGCCGGCCCGGCCGGAACGTGCGCATACCCGCACCGGGAGGGCCGGCAGTCGATTTACGGGCATGACGCGCACCGCGCGTCATTGATCACGATGATCCACGAGACACATACCCGATGACCTCCGACAGCGAAACGAAGCCGGACCAGGCGCCCGGTTTGGACGGGTGGTGCACGTTCGACGATCCGTCACGCGAGTGCGATATCCATCACGCCCGCATCCCGGCCGAACTCGAAATCGCAATCCACCCCGAGCATAGGTGAGTTGCGGCGGCTTCCGTTTCCACGGATCGAGAAGCGGTGTGCTACCGGATCGTGCGCTGCATGACGATCACGTCGCCGGAAAACCTCGGATTCACCGTGCGACGAATTTCATCGAAGCCTTCGCGCTGCCAGAAGGCCTGGGCGCGAGGATTGGTCGATATGACGGCCAGTTGCGCGGTGCGGTAGCCCCATTTCCTCGCCATGTCGACGAGCATCCCCAACGCGGCCTTGCCGTAACCGCGCCGCTGATGCGCTTCCGAGAGCAACAGCAGACCGATCCACAGGCAGTCGTCGTCCGGATAGGCCCGGATGACATCCGCGCAGCCGATCATGTGCTCGCCGACGCACAACCCGAACACCGATTTGTCGGCCGCCGCCTTGGCGGCTGGCTTGCCGTTGAAAAAATCGTCGACGTCTTCCTGGGTCGGCAAACGGCCTTCGACGCATTGCGCGTACGAAGGCGCTTCGGTGAAGACACGCCAGACGTCGGCGCGGTCGCTGGCCGACTCGCCGGAAAGCGGGTGAAGGGTGAGCATCAGCATCGGATGGCCGCTGGAGACAGGAGAGCCGATTTTAGGGCGAACGGCGTTCCTTACGCGTTACGCTTCCGGAACACACCGCAGCCCGCTTGCACGCAGCCTCCGCGCCCGCCGCTGCCGATCGCGCTCGACACGCGATGACCACCGCCCGACCTCTGCTCGACGGCGTTTCCCATGCGGTAGTATGGCGACTCGATGGAAACCCCGATGGACTCACACGAATGGCCCTGCCTGATCTCCCGCCCCCTTCCAGCGCCGGCCAGGACGCCCAGGCGCTCGTCCTGATCGCCGAAGACGAACCCGAGATCGCCGAGATCCTGACCGCCTATCTCGCGCGCGGCGGCCTGCGCACCGTGCACGCGGCCGACGGCCGCCGCGCGCTGGAACTGCACCTGCAGCTCAAGCCCGACCTCGTGCTGCTCGACGTGCAGATGCCGCACGTCGACGGCTGGAAGGTGCTCGCCGAAATCCGTCATCGCGGCGACACGCCCGTGATCATGCTGACCGCGCTCGACCAGGACATCGACAAGCTCACTGGCCTGCGCATCGGCGCCGACGACTACGTGGTGAAGCCGTTCAATCCCGCCGAAGTCGTCGCGCGTGCGCAGGCGGTGCTGCGCCGTTCGATGGCCGGCGCCCGCCAGGAAGAGCAGCGCGTGCTGCGGGTCGCGCCGTTCGAGATCGATCTCGAACGCCATGAAGCCACGCTCGAAGTGGGCGGCGAACGGCACACGCTCGTGCTGACGCTCACCGAGTTCAAGCTGCTCGCGCAGCTCGCGCGCGCGCCGCGGCGTGTGTTCAGCCGCGCCGAGCTGATGGCCACCTGCCTGCCGGAAGGCGACGCGCTGGAGCGCACGGTGGACAGCCACGTCAGCAAGCTGCGCAAGAAGCTGGACGACCTCGGCGTGCAGGGCGTACCCGTCAGCGTGCGCGGCGTCGGCTACAAGCTCTGGAGTTGACGTGAAGCTCGACGGCCTGAGCCGGCAGATCGCGCTGACGATGGCCGGGATGGTGTTCGGCGTGACGCTGCTGATGGTGCTCACCGCCATCCTCTTCTACTACGTCGCGTTCAATTACTGGCCCGCGCATTTCAACACGAAGAACTGGCTGCCGACCGCACCGGAATGGCTGTGGCTGATCGCGACTACGTCGGTCGGCCTCGCGCTGTCGGTCGCAGTCGCCGTCAATCTCGCGCGCCGCATCCTCGTGCCGCTCAATTCGGTCACGGACAGCATTCGCCGCGTCGCGCGCGGCGATCTCGACGCGCGTGCCGTGGCAGGCGACCGCTCGCTGCATGAAGCCGCGCTGCTCGCCGACCACTTCAACGCGCTCGCCGACGAGCTGAAGCGCGTGACCAACGAACAGGCGATCTGGAATGCCGCGATCGCGCACGAGCTGCGCACGCCCGTCACGGTGCTGCGCGGGCGCCTGCAGGGGCTCGCCGAAGGCGTGTTCAAGCCCGACGAAGCGCAGTTCCGCAGCCTGCTCACGCAGGTCGAAGGGCTGACGCGGCTGATCGAGGATCTGCGCGTGGTCAGCCTCGCGGATGGCGGCCACTTGAGCATCGAGATCCGCGACGCCGACCTTGCCGCCGACGTGCGCGCCGTGGTCGACGTGTTCGCCCATGCGCTGCAGGCCGCCGGCCAGCATCCGGTGCTCGATCTCGACCCGCGGCGCATGCGCTGCGACCCGGTGCGGATTCGTCAGGCGCTGCTCGCGCTGCTGGAAAACGCACGCCGCCACGCGGTGCCCGGCGCGATCCGGATCCAGACGCGCATCGAAGATGGGATGTGCCGGCTGCGCGTCGAGGACGACGGCCCCGGCATCCCGGCCGATTTCGCGCCGCACGTGTTCAAGGCGTTTCGGCGCATCGACGAGTCGCAGCCCGGCGGCAGCGGCCTCGGGCTCGCCGTCGTCGCGGCGATCGCCCATGCGCACTACGGCGAAGCCGTCTGCGTGCCGACCGGCGCGGGCGGCACGCGGTTCGAAGTACAGTGGCCCGAGAATCTCGCGCCGACGGCGGAACACGCGCGCTTCCCGGCCTAGTAAATGACCTGACATCCATCGAGTTCCATCAAGGAACGCAAATACCCTTGATACCCGCACGAATCCTAGGTTTCTCGCATATCAAGTTCGCGACCTGTAGCTGGCGATATTTCCAACAGGCGGCATGGTCTAGCGCTACCGCTACAGACTGACCGGCAAATACGAGAAGCTCACGCTGGACAAGTACCCAGCGCTTACGCTCAAGCCCTCAAGACTCATGCGCGATGGCGCATCGCAAATGGCAACAGTTGGCGAGTCGTCCGCACAGAAAAAACAGCGCGCCAAGGTCGCCGGCCCGGAAAGCACCACATTGAATCAGTTTGCCGAACGATACTTCAAGGAGATTCAGCGGCGCGACCGCAAGAACACTACGATGTCGCGCCGCTAGTTCGACTCAATATGGGCCGATAGGAAAACTGATGTTCGGATGCAATCAAACGTCAGCGCACTCATGTCGAAACCAGCATGCAGAAAATAACGATCAACAAAAAACGATATTCGTACGAAAAACTGGCGAATCCCGTATTTTTTCATACGCACCCCATATTCAAGCGCCCATCAAATGTGACAACCTAAATCCGCAATACTCGCCAAAACGACTTGCACTCAGAAATCTGGCTAGTGGCTACGGCGGAGATTTTTCTCAATAATTGGAGATTCATCGATGAACATGCGCGCAAACATAAACGGAAAATCTCAGATCGTAGTTGGAGATCTTACGCCCCATGGAGGGGTCACCATCTCCTGAAATCCTTTCCATACTTGGAATGACATTCCCACTGTGCGAATCGGCGACATTGTCACATGCCCAGAATGTTCGCCCCACATTTTCAAGGTCGCTCAAGGAGTGGCAAGCTTCACCGACAATGAGTTACCAGTGGCTACAGAAGACCACCTACAACTTGCGGCGCGAAGCTCATTGCACGCGCTGCTCCTGCTAGCCCGGCAATTGCCCATACCGCCTTTGTAAGCGGTTCGGGATACGACGAACAATTCATCTTGCACGATCTGGACAGCAATCCAATTCCGGATATGCCATATAAAATCACACAGCAGGCTGTTATTTATTGGAGAGATTTTTGAAATACAACAAAAAAACTACAAGAGGAAAATCAAATTGACGACCAATATTGAACAAGCAACCAAGACAGAGGAGAAGGGGAAGAAATACTTCCTCGAAGGTCGTTACCCGCTCTTGAGCCATGTTCCGACGAGACAATCCGCGCCGTATAGATAGATGCTAGACTGCGCTCAGCCCGAGATTTTTCACCATTTGAATGGTGGATTATTTCCCCAAAATATACAGCCAAGAATATGGCAAATGTCAAAAGACTGCCTTACTACGAAATCAGTCCTGCGGTGCTTCCCTTTGCTACGGCGACGTGGAAAGCTCATGTTGGTTCGCAAGGATGTGTGCCTATCAACACGCCTCAATGCATCTCATACGCTCGGCTTGCGCCAGGTGAAGCCCCCCCACCACCGCCACCTAAGCCCACCCCTGAACAGGTCGAGGCTGAGGCTGCGTTCAAGAAGCTGCTTGCGGCACAACCCAAAGCATCTCCCAAGCCTCCTGCACCTCCCAAAGAGGCTGCTGATGCTGAGGATCATGACAAGATTCCTGAGTTTGACTTGCAGGATGTCCCTGTTGGTATGGAAAAAATGGGTTGGTTCATGGCGGCCAAACTTGCCAGAAGATGGTTTGCCGGTCCCAGTCATATCTACAACGACAAACCTGACTCCGAACAGCCTTTAGATGACATCAGCATCACGCTTAACTGGGCGTTGAAGTATGGCAAGGTAAAAAGCAGATTAAATGAGTTATTTTCAAAAGACATTTATTCTGAAAAAGCACTTGCCCTCATCAAAAAGAAAATTCTTCAGCACGTCACTACCGCGTTCACTGAAACAGCAAGCCAAAGTCCAAACCTCAGCTTCGACATAACCATTGGAACTGACATCAGGCAGTTTCATATAAATTGGCAAATTCAAAGGAAGAAGATCACTACCTTTGACACCCTTAGCGGAACCACCCTAACCGATCTATCAGCCACGCTGGGAAACTTCCTCATCTACGCTGCCATTGGTAGGGTTGAAGTCACGAATGAAAAATTCTTCAAATATGAAAAGCAATCCCACGAATACTGCATTGATTCAGTGGCGAAGCTTACCCATATTTACATCTACATAAAGGATAACTACTCATTCAATGACGACGACCCATCAAAGAGTCAATACCTCGGTCATTGGAATAAAGCAGGCATGATTACCTCATATTTAGAAGCAGCCAATGATTTACTCGGTCAAGTTAAGCCCGAGCTAAAAATTAGGATAAGCGGTGATAAAATTGAAGAGGATGAAATTGACTGGGACTACCTCTCAGTCAAGAAAGAGACCGATAAACCAGTTGATACACGCCGTGGATTTTTTGGGAAACTGGTAAAGAAAAACGTATACTGGCCCGTTTACAACCGAACCTATAATGAGTGGCGCTCGAAGCATAATAGAGGCGAAGATTTTATGATTTACAGTAAGCCTCAACTGTTCAAGCTCACGAAACCCATCACCATCAAACTGGGAACCATATGCCGTCCGTACGACAGTATTTCTATCGGTCAGTGAAAAATGTCTTTCTGATCGCCGGATCAATTGCTGCGCTGATTATTGCATACTTAGCCATCGATTGGCTTTTACCAAACAGCATGCACAATGGACTCGTCATCGCCTCTCTTTACTTCATCAAAGAGATCGGCGTTACAATTCTCTTTTTGATTGCACTGTTTTTTGGATACAGAGCATACCGCATTTATAAGACGGAAAAATCGTTCCCCCATGAACTTCTCAAGATGCTGCCAATCATCATTTTTTGGCTCGCCATTGTTATTTTTGGGGCAAACTTCTTTATGGGAAGCGACAGCTACAACTGCACAAAGCACAACTACAATCAGCAACTGAATGGTGGCATCAAAGAATTTCAAGGGGAAAAATATACTATCAACATCTGTGGAAGCGGGGTTAATAATAGCCACTTCCTCGGCGATAACATGGATTCCGTTCAATTGACCGTGCTCGATGCACAAGGTCAAGTTCAGGTCAAAAGGAATTACAAGGTCTTTTGGGATGGGCAGCCGGGTCATGAACCTCTGACCATCGGACCAAACAGCATTACCTACCAAGATGATGATAAGCAAGCGGACTATACGATCACCATGCCACCGACTTTAATCGAAAAACTCAAGGCGCGACTGCCATTTTAGAGTCGCTAACACAACCTGGACATGAGACTGCGAACGTCATATCGTCGCGGCATGGCGACACGCAAAATCAGTAGCGAGTTGTGGGCGACGCTGGAACCGTTGATTCCGAAGTTCACGCCACCTCCCAAGGGTGGACGGCGGCGCACGATCGATGATCGAGCAGCGCTGAACGGCATCCTGTATGGACTGCAGACCGGTATTCCTTGGGAAGACCTCCCTCAGGAGTTGGGCTTTGGCAGTGGTATGACGGGCTGGCGACGTCTACGAGATTGGCGGGACGCCGGCGTATGGGAGCGGCTGCATCTGGCGATGACATGAATCCATGTCCAAGTTTATGTCCAAGCGTCTAAATCGACATCGAGAAATCGCTTTAAATGCAATAGTGTAGGCGGCTTTCTCTTGCTTCTGCATCGAGACGCCGCACGCCTTTACGTCGTTAAACCATCACCCGCCCGGTTCGCGCCCGACCTGTTCGAGCGGCGGGTTGAACCCGAGCACCGTGTACTCCCGCACGGACACCGTTCCTTTCCCCGCCGCGCCCTGCACGACGACCGCGCGCACCGCACCGGCCCGGTCGAATGTCAGGCGGGTGCCGAGGGTCGCGTTGCGCAGCGCCTCCAGTTCCTCGATGCGCGCGATCGCCAGCTTGCGCACCGCGCCGGACACGTACACCGGCAGGAACACCAGCGCGATGAAGATCGACACCGCGTCCTTCCAGGCGGTGTCCAGCACCGGCTGCCCCGACAGCACGAGTGACAGCGAGGTCGCCGCGACGAAGATCGCGAGCACGGTCGCGCCCACGCCGAGCGACGAGAACCGCTCGGACGCCTTCTTCATGCGCGCCTTCACGAGCGCACGCGTGGTCGCGGCGGGCACCAGCCATTCGCGCTGCGCGCCGTAGTACCCGGCGAAGCCGAGGAACAGCGTCGCGACGGCGCTGATGCCGATGGCGGTGTACAGCGCGTCGAACAGCATGCAGACGAATTCGAGCACGAACACGATCACCGGCGGCCACAGCAGCAGACGGAACGAATAGCCGTCGCGGCCGTGCCCGCGGATCCACCATTTCACCGGCGGCAGGTCCCAGAAGCGGCTCTCGCGGCGGAGTGAAAGTTCTTCGTCGTCGGTCAATTCTTCACCTGTGGTGCTCCGTTGCGTCGGGTTCGGCTGATGCAGATGATGCGGCTGATGCCGCTGAAACGGGAATGAATACCTGGGGTTATCGATTGATCCCAAAGATTCATTAGACAGTGTCTCCGCCGCCGCGCGATGCTGGCCCGGCCAGTGAACGCGGCGTCATTGTCACGCCGCGCACGAGAATGGAGTGAGACACATGCCTAACGACCACCGTCAACGGCGCCACACGCTGTGGCTGCTGTGCGCGCTTTCTTTCATCCTCTACGTCGACCGCGTCAACCTCGCGACCGCGGCCGGCGCGATCAAGGCCGACCTCGGCCTGTCGAATACCGAACTCGGCGTCGCATTCTCCGCGTTCGCGTATTCGTATGCAATCTGCCAGATCGGCGGCGGCTGGATCGCCGACCGGTTCGGCGCCCGCATCACGCTGATCGGCTGCGGGCTGATCTGGGTCGTGTCGACCTTCGCCACCGGGCTCGTGCACAGCCTCGGGCTGCTGTTCGCCGCGCGCCTGCTGCTCGGCATCGGCGAAGGCGCGACGCTGCCCGCCCAGGCCCGTGCGATCACCCACTGGTTCCCGCGCGAGCGGCGCGGCGTCGTGCAGGGTTTCACGCATTCGTTCTCGCGGCTCGGCAACGCGGTCACGCCGCCGATCGTCGCCGCGCTGATGACCTGGCTGTCGTGGCGCGCGGCGTTCTTCGTGATCGGCGCGGTCACGCTGGTGTGGCTCGCGTGGTGGATCGTCGGCTTCCGCGAACATCCGCTCGGCGACGAAGCCGGCACCGGCCGCACGCGCACCGCCCGCCCTGCGCCGCCCGCTGGCCCGACGCCGTGGGGGCCGCTGTTCCGCCGGATGGCGCCGACCATCTTCGTCTACTTCTGCTACGGCTGGACCGCGTGGCTGTTCTTCACGTGGCTGCCGACGTTCTTCCTGAACGGCCAGGGCCTGAACCTGAAGTCGACCGCGCTGTTCGCGTCCGGCGTGTTCTTCGCGGGCGTGGTGGGCGACACGCTCGGCGGCTGGCTGTGCGACCGGATCTACCGGAAGACCGGCAACCTCGCGCTGTCGCGCCAGAGCGTGATCGTCGCGAGCTTCGTCGGCGCGCTCGTGTGCCTGCTGCCGCTCGCGGTCGTGCATTCGACGGCCGGCGTCGCGCTGTGCCTGTCGGGGTCGTTCCTGTGCCTCGAACTGACGATCGGGCCGATCTGGGCCGTGCCGAGCGACATCGCGCCGACCCACGCCGGCATCGCGAGCGGGATGATGAACGCGGGCTCCGCGATCTCGGGGATCCTGTCGCCGATCCTGTTCGGCTATCTCGTCGATCGCACGGGGAGCTGGACCGTGCCGTTCATCGGCTCGGTCGCGATGCTGCTGATCGGCATCGTCGCCGCGCTGCGGATTCGCCCGGATCGCTCGTTGGCGGAATCGAGGTCGGCGCTCGCTGACGCGCCTGCGGCGCCGTCGGTGCACTGAGGCGGGTCGTCGCGGTTTCGCCTGCGTCGGCCGTCTCGCCGGCATCGCAATCACGCTTCGTTGCGTTCCGCGATGGTGGTGCATGACCGACTCGGCTTGCGCGGTTGGCTTGGTTAGCTTGGTTAGCTTGGTTAGCTTGGTTAGCTTGGTTGGCTTGGTTGGCTCGGTTAGCTCCGCTGATCCGGCTGGTTCGGCTGGTTCGGCTGGTTCGGCTGGTTCGGCTGGTTCGGCTGGTTCGGCTGGTTCGGCTGATCCGGCTGATCCGGCTGATCCGGCTGATCCGGCTGATCCGGCTGGCTCGGCTGGCTCGGCTGGCCGGGGTAGCGCGGCTGGCCAGGTTGACTCGGCCTGCTCGGCTGGTTCGGCCGGCTGGGCTGATTCGGCCAACGCGGCTGATTCGGCCACCTCGGCCGGCGCGGCTGGCTCGGCCGCCTTGGCTGGCAAACCGCGCCGTTACTCGCCGCCATCATCTCCGGCTCCTTCGCGGTGAAACAGCGCAAGAAACTGCTGCGCGGGAATGCTCAGCGGCCGGTCGCGCCGCACAAGGCTGCCGTACGACGGCAGCTTCTGTTCGAGCGTGTAATCGATGATCGCGACGAGCCCGTGCTCCGCATTGCGCTGCGCCACCGTCAGCGGAATCACGCCAAGCATCGTCGAACGGTCGACGAGGTTCATCGTCGTCAGGATCGACCCCGTTTCGACCAGCCCACGCGGCATCGGCTGGTGCCGCGCGTTGAACTCGCGCTCGACGACCTCGCGCGCCGGGCTGCCGGCCGGCTGCAGGATCCACGTGTAATCGAGCAGCGCGTCGAACGCCACCGGCCCCGCCCCCGCGAGCGGATGGTCGCGGCCCGCGATGATCGCGAGCGCCTCGTCGTCCACCACGCGGAAATCGCAATCGGTCCCGACGTGGCGCCCGATCACCACTTCCAGCACACCTTCGCGCAGCTGCGGCATCAACCGGTCGCTCGTATCCACCGCGATGTCGATCGCCAGCAGCGGGTAACGCGCCTTCAACTGCACCAGCGCCTCGGTGAGCCGTCCCGGCGACGCCGCCATGATGCTGCCGATCGCGAGCCGCCCCGCGCTGCCGAGCTGCAGTTCGCCGAGCTCGCGGTTCAACGCCTCGACACTGCCGCGGATTCCGCGGAAATAGCCGAGCACGCGCTCGCCGGCCGGATTCAGCACGAGCCCGCGCCCGACGCGATCGAACAGCCGCTGGCCGAGTGCGCTCTCCAGCTCGGCCAGCATCTTCGTCGCGGCCGGCTGCGTGAGGCCCATCTGGTCGGCCGCCGCGCGCAGCGTCGAGCATTCGTCCACGGCCAGCAGCAGCGCGATCTGCCGCATGCGCAGCCGGTTCAGCAGCTGCGGCGTCGAGTCTCGTCGGTCGATCGAGCCCATCTTTGATTACTCCAGGTTATCGATTCATCAAGAGTTTTCAATTTACCGACTCATTCCGTCTACCTAGCATGAACCCGATAGACAAACGGCCAAGCGCCGCCACCGGAGACACCGCATGAACACCCCCTCGCCCGCCGCCGCCCTGCCCGTCGTCGCGCTGACGCTCGGCGACCCCGCCGGCATCGGCGCCGAACTGATCGCGAAACTGCTCGCCCGCCCCGACGCCACTTCCCGCGCGAATCTCGTGCTGATCGGCGATCGCTGGCTGTGGGAAGCCGGCCAGCGCGTCGCGGGCGTGACGGTCGACGTCGAACCCGTCGAATCACTCGCCGCCGCGCGCGGCCGGCCGTCGACCGAACGCGCCGCGTTCGTCGCCCTCGACACGATCGATCCGGCCGACGTCACGGTCGGGCAGCCCGGCGCGGCCGGCGGGCGCTCGACGCTGACCGTGCTCGACCTGTGCCTTGACGCCGCGCTCGCGGGCGAGATCGACGCGATCTGCTTCGCGCCGCTGAACAAGTACGCGATGAAGCTCGGCGGGCTGAAGCACGAGGACGAACTGCACCACTTCGCCGAAGCGCTCGGCGTGACCGGCTACTTCTGCGAATTCAACACGCTCGGCGAGCTGTGGACCGCGCGCATCTCGTCGCACATTCCGCTGAAGGATGCGCCGGGCTACCTGAGCATCGAGCGGATTGAACAGGCATCCGAACTGATCTACCGGTCGCTGCTCGCCAACGGCGTCGCCGCGCCGAAGGTGGCGATCGCCGCGTTCAACCCGCACGGCGGCGACGGCGGCAGCTGCGGCCGCGAGGAAGTCGACATCATCGAGCCGGCGGTGCGCCAGCTGCAGTCGCGCGACTGGCCAACCGACGCGCCGTTCCACGGCCCGTTCCCCGCCGACACGATCTTCCTGAAGGCGCAGGCCGGCGACTACCAGGCGATCGTCACGATGTACCACGACCAGGGGCAGATCGCGATCAAGCTGCTCGGCTTCTCGCGCGGCGTAACGGTGCAGGGCGGGCTGCCCGTGCCGATCACGACGCCCGCGCACGGCACCGCCTACGACATCGCGGGCCGCGGCACGGCCGACGTCGGCGCCACCTGGCAAGCGCTGCAGATCGCGTGCCGGATGGGCGCCGCGCGCCGCGCACAGCCCATTTCCGCCTGACCCGACCGCCCCGCCGGCCGACCGCTTCTCAACACGACAACATCACACCGAACTCCGGAGACACCCGATGAAGATCCGTTCCGTGCGCGCCCGCGTCTTCCAGTGGAAAGGCAAGACCGTGCCGCCCCAGGGCAACTTCTGCTCGAACGCGATGGACCTGCTGTACGCGCCGCAGGAAACGATGAGCACGTTCCGCTTCCATTCATGGACGGTCGTCGAAGTCGAGACCGACGACGGCATCGTCGGCCTCGGCAACGTCGCGCTCGCGCCGCACGTCGCGAAGGTGATCATCGACCAGTACCTCGCGCCGCTCGTGATCGGCCAGGACCCGTGGGACTACGAATACCTGAACCAGCGGATGTACCGCGCGACCCACGCATGGGGCCGCAAGGGCATCGGCATGGCCGCGATCTCGGCGGTCGACATCGCGATCTGGGACATCCTCGGCAAGAGCGTCGGCAAGCCCGTGTTCAAGCTGCTCGGCGGCCGCACCAAGGAAAAGATCCCCTGCTACTACTCGAAGCTCTACCGCACCGACCTGAAGGAGATGCAGGACGAAGCGCAGCGCTACCTGAAGGAAGGCTTCCGCGCGTTCAAGATGCGCTTCGGCTACGGGCCCGCGCACGGGCAGCAGGGCGTGACCGAGAACCTGAAGTCGGTCGCGGCGATCCGCGAGGTGATCGGCTACGACAACGACCTGATGCTCGAGTGCTACATGGGCTGGAACCTCGAATACGCGAAACGCATCCTGCCCAAGCTCGAGAAATACCAGCCGCGCTGGCTGGAGGAACCGGTGATCGCCGACGACATCGACGGCTACGCGGAGCTGAACCAGCTCACGCGCATCCCGATCTCCGGCGGCGAGCACGAGTTCTCGCTGTACGGCTTCAAGCAGTTGCTCGATCGCAAGGCCGTGTCGGTCGTCCAGTACGACACGAACCGCGTCGGCGGGATCACGATGGCGCACAAGATCAACGCGCTGTGCGAGGCGTACAGCGTGCCGGTGATTCCGCATGCGGGCCAGATGCACAACTATCACCTGACGATGAGCACGCTCGCGTCGCCGATGAGCGAGTACTTCCCGATGTTCGACGTCGAGGTCGGCAACGAGCTGTTCTATTACATCTTCGACGGCGAGCCGGTGGCCGAGAACGGCTTCGTGCAACTGCGCGACGACGTGCCGGGCCTCGGCCTCACGCTGAAGACCGAATTCCTCGACCAGTTCGACATCGTCGAGTGAGGCCCGCCATGCACGCACGCTACCAGGGCGTCTTTCCGGTTGTGCCGACGATCTTCGACGCGACCGGCGCGCTCGATCTCGACGGCCAGCGCCGCTGCCTCGAATTCATGATCGATGCCGGCTCGCAGGGCCTCTGCATCCACGCGAACTACTCCGAGCAATTCGCGCTCGGCGACGACGAACGCGACCTGATCACGCGCGCCACGCTCGAGCACGTCGCAGGTCGCGTGCCGGTGATCGTCACGACGTCGCACTTCAGCGCGCGGATCTGCGCGGAACGTAACCGGCGCGCTCAAGCACTCGGCGCGGCGATGGTGATGGTGATGCCGCCGTATCACGGCGCGACGTTCCGCGTGCCGGAGGCGCAGGTGCGCGCGTTCTTCCGCGAAGCCGCCGACGGCCTCGACATTCCGCTGATGATCCAGGATGCGCCCGCGAGCGGCGTCGCGCTGTCCGCGCCGCTCCTCGCGTCGCTCGCCCGCGAGATCGACGCGGTGTCGTACTTCAAGATCGAGACGGCCGGCGCCGCGTCGAAGCTGCGCGAACTGATCGCGCTCGGCGGCGATGCGATCGAGGGGCCGTGGGACGGCGAGGAAGGCATCACGCTGCTCGCCGATCTCGATGCCGGCGCGACCGGCGCGATGACGGGCGGCGGCTATCCGGACGGGATTCGCCGGATCACCGACGCGTATCTCGCCGGCCGTCGCGACGAAGCGGTCGAACAGTACGCGCGCTGGCTGCCGCTGATCAACTACGAGAACCGTCATTCGGGATTCCTGACCGCGAAGGCGCTGATGCGCGAAGGCGGCGTGATCGCGTGCGACGCGCCGCGCGCACCGTGGCCCGAGCTGCATCCGCAGGTGCGCGCCGGCTTGCTCGACGCGGCGCGGCGGCTCGATCCGCTCGTGCTGCGCTGGGGGCGCTAGGCGCGAGGCACCCGGCATCGGTTCACCCGTGCAACGCCGCAAGGCGTTGCGCACCGGCGCGTCACGGCGTGACATCGGTCCATCAGAAGACCGCCGCCGCCATCACCAAGATTGGAGACACCATGACCCTGTTGAACCCGGCCACCCCGGCCTACGAAGCCGGCGAAGCCATCCCGCGCCGCCGCTGGCTGCGCGTGATCCCGCCGCTGCTGCTCGCCTGCATCATTTCGTACATGGACCGCGTGAACATCGCGTTCGCGATGCCCGGCGGGATGAACGCCGATCTCGGCATGGACGCGACGATGGCCGGCCTCGCCGGCGGCATCTTCTTCTTCGGCTACCTGTTCCTGCAGATTCCCGGCGGCCGGCGCGCGGCGCTCGGCAGCGGCAAGACCTTCATCGCATGGTCGCTCGTGAGCTGGGCCGTGCTGTCGGTGCTGACCGGGCTCGTCACGCATACCTGGCAACTGCTGACGCTGCGCTTCCTGCTCGGCGTGGCCGAGGGCGGGATGCTGCCGGTCGTGCTGACGATGGTCAGCCACTGGTTTCCCGACCGCGAGCGCGGCCGCGCGAATGCGATGGTCATCATGTTCGTGCCGCTCGCCGGCATGATCACCGCGCCGCTGTCCGGCTTCATCCTCGCCGCGTACGACTGGCATCACCTGTTCTTCAGTGCGGGCGCGCTGTCGCTGCTGTGCCTCGTCGTGTGGCTGATGTTCGCCGACGACGGCCCGGAGACCGCGCGCTGGGTGTCGCCGCGCGAGAAGGCCTACATCCTCGACGCGCTGCGCGAAGAACAGGAACGCAAGCGCGCGGCCGGCACGCCGGCGGCCGCGTCGTTCGGCGAGCTGCTGCGCAACCCGACGATCTGGCTGCTGATCGCCATCAACTTCTGCTATCAGGTCGGCATCTACGGCTATACGATGTGGTTGCCCACCCTGCTGAAAAACCTCACGCATACCGGGATGGGCAAGATCGGCCTGCTCGCGATGCTCCCGTATGTCGCGATGGTGATCGGCATGTTCGTCACGTCGTATTTGTCTGACCGAACCGGCAAGCGCCGCCTGTTCGTGCTGCTGCCGCTCGTCGGCTTCGCCGCGTGCCTGGCGCTGTCGGTGCTCACGCATGCGTCGATGGCCGTGTCGTTCGCGTTCCTGATCGGCTGCGGCTTCTTCCTGCAGGCGGCCGCCGGCGTGTTCTGGGCGATTCCGCCGAAGCTTTGCAGCGTCGAGACGGCCGGCAGCGCGCGCGGCCTGATCAACGCGCTCGGCAATCTCGGCGGCTTCTGCGGCCCGTATGCGGTCGGCGTGCTGACCCAGCACGTGAGCGCGGCGGCCGGCGTGTACAGCCTCGCGATCACGCTCGCGGTGGCCGGCCTGCTCGCGCTGACGCTGCCGAAACGCTGCGAGGACTGACACCGGATACACGAATACGCAGGCTTGCTGACGAATCGACGGAGACCCCACCATGAACGACATCCTGTTGCTGGTGCAGAAATGCGCCCACACCTTCAGCTTCTACGACCTCGACACCAAGACCGCGCTCAAGCACGTCGTGCTGCCGAACTTCCCGCACGAGTTCACCGTCGACGTGAACGAGCGTTTTGCTTACGTCGGCATCTTCGGGATCGAGACCGCGTGGTCACGCGGCCATGACGGCGATCACCGGATCGCCGAGATCGATCTCGTCGAACGCACGCATACGCGCATGCTCGACCTGTGGCCGTACTACCGGCCGCACGGGATGGCGAGCGACCGCGACGGCCGGCTGTACGCGATGAGCGAGGCGCACGACATGCTGCTCGTGTTCGACGAGCCGACCCGACAGCCCGTGCCGAACATGGCCGTGCCGTCCGGCGGCGTGAAGACGCACCTCGTCACGCTCACGCGCGATGCGAGCCGCGCGTACGGCGTGCATCTGCTGTCGAATACGGTCACGCAATTCCATCCGCGCGACGCGACGGTCGCGCCGCGCGCGGTGATGCCCGGCCCGCGCCCCGAAGGCAATGCGCTGTCGAGCGACGAACGCACGCTGTTCGTCGCGAATCGCGGCGACGACACGCTGGTCGAGATCGACACCGACACGATGACCTGCGGCCGCCGCGTGAAGACGCGCAGCGATCCGAACCGCATCTACCGCACGAGCGCGCCCGACGGCCGCGACCTGCTGCTGCTGACCAATTCGGGCGAGCAGTCGATCTCCGTGTTCGATGCGCGGCAGCTCGAGGAGATCGAACGCATCGCGCTGCCCGCGAACCCGACCGCGCTGTCGTTTCATCCGTCGCGGCGCGTCGCGTACGTGTCGTTCCAGGACGACTACGTGCGCGAGCTCGATCTCGATACGTGGCGTTTCGTCGGTGCATTGGCGACGCTGCGCGAGCCCGATGCGTCGTACGTGCTCGCGGGGGCGCGCTGACATGCACGACGCGTCGCCGCCCGACGGCATGCCGGATGCGCTCGTCGATGCACATCATCACCTGTGGCGACTCGATGCCGGTGCGCACTATCCGTGGCTGCAGGCGGACTACGATCCGGCGCGCTTCATGTTCGGCGACTACGCGGCGCTGTGCCGCGATTTCGGGGTGGACGAATTCCGGCACGCGGCGCAGGGCGCACCGATCGTCGCGAGCGTGCACGTCGAGGCCGAACGTGCGCGTGATGAGGCGCTGGCGGAAACGCGCTGGCTGCATGAAGTCGCCGAGTCGCATGGGCTACCGTCGGCGGTCGTTGTGTGGGTCGATCTGCTCGCGGGTGACGCGGATGAGCGGCTTGCCGAGCAGGCCGCGTGGCCGCGCGTGCGCGGCGTGCGCTTCAAGCCGTGCACCTCGGCCGCGCCGGATGCGTCAGTCGACGGGTCGGGCACGCTGCGCGATCCGCGCTGGCCGGCCGCGCTGGCGCGCCTCGCCGCGCATGGGCTGTGCTGGGATCTGCGCGTGCCGTTCTGGCATCTCGAGGAAGCGGCTTCGATGCTCGCCGATGCACCGGATGTCGACGTCGTGCTCGAACATGCAGGGCTGCCGTGGGATCGCTCGGACGCGGGCCTCGCGCGATGGCGACGCGGCATGGAGGCGCTTGCCGCGTCGCCGCGCGTGGCCGTGAAGATCTCCGAACTCGGCCTGCGCGACGCGGTGTGGAACGAAGCGGACAACGCACGGATCATCCGCGACACGATCGCGATCTTCGGCGCGCAGCGCTGCCTGTTCGCCAGCAACTTTCCGGTGGCGGGGCTGCGTGTGTCGTATCCCGCGCTGCTGCGCACGTTCGCTCGTGCGATGACGCATCTCGATGATGCCGAGCGCCGCGCGGTCTGGCATGACAACGCAGTGCGGGTGTACCGGATCGCGCTCGACACGCCGCACGGGCCGACGCGCGGATGAAGCCGCGCGCGCGACAAATGCACCGGCTCAAGCGCAATAAACAGGTAGGTGGAGAAAATTCGCGTGGCGTAATTGTGTTTCCGCCAGCGAAAAGGGCCGGTCAGTACATCGACCGGCCCTGCGATATACGATCACTGCCCCGCAGCAGCCTCGATCACGTCCGTGTCCCACTTCCCACGTCGCGTTGCCTCGGCCAGCATCCCCAAGGTCAGCGGCCGCCGCTCAGGGTGCCGGAGGCGCTTGACGAACAACCCGATAAGTGACGAAAGCAGTTCCTGACCTTCGGGGCCAAAATAGCGCCGGTACGGGAATCCTTGGGCGTCGACTCCGAATGTCTCTGCCCACCTGTCGATGAACTCCACCCCATCGAGACCCGTGACGCCGAGATCCTGCTCAAGCCGGGATTCCGGCTGCAGGTTCAGCTTGCCACCGAGCAGCGGTCGACCGAGTTCTTCGCGTGTGAAGGCTTCCAGGCGTTCCCAGGTATCGTCTTTCATGGTTCAGAGCACCCGGTCCTCGGGCTTTACGAATCGGTTGTAGGTCGACACGGTGTTGCGCATGATCAGCTAGGCGCCGCGCGCCAGGAACACCTCACCCACGACGGGGATCGCCCGACCGACCCACGCGCCGAGGCGGCGAGTGAAGGCGATCCGAATACCGGACAAGCCGACACCCATGATCATCGGCAGGCGAAACGGCAACGTTTGAGGAAACAACTTCCGAGCTGCAAGGGAGGCGACGGACGTGCCCGGCGTAGCGCCAGCGAACTTGCCAGGGACGGGGACGTCGGCCTGACCGAGAAGCATCGCCGACGCAGCGGCGAGATCGTCCAGGCCGAGGTGCTTGCGTGTCTCGTCGAACGCGACCAAGGCGAACACGTCGACGGCCGCAAATCCCGCCAAGTGCCGTACGTGTACCTGTTTTCACTCGTTCATTTTTCTCCTGATCCAGCAAGGGCGCTGCTCTCTCAGCGGGTGCCCCTGCGAAGGCGACACTTTACCGCATCGCCTGGAACAGCCTGACCAGCCGGGTTCCCCCCCACCACCACATTTTGTGCATCGCACGACCAACCCTGAGCAAAAAGTATCGGTTGGCGTTTTCTTTTGATGTGGTGCCCGCATCGCCCCCGTCACACCATTGTTCCTGCCGTCATCGACGGCATTCGAACAAGCAGAATCAAGGAGACACGGGTGAACAAGATGCGAATCGTCGCAGCCGGCCTGCTGCTCGGCGCCTGTCTGCCGGGCGTCGCGGCCGCGCAGGTCTGCAAGGTGCCGACCCTCCGGGTGCTCGCGCAGAAGAGTCTCGGCCTGTCGGTGATGGAGAAGTCGCTGGCCGACTACGAGAAGAAGAGCGGCACCAAGGTCGAGATCAGCTATTTCGGCGAAAACGACCGCCGCGCGAAGTCGCGGCTCGACGCGTCGACCGGCGCGGGTTCCTACCAGATCTACTACGTCGACGAGGCGAACGTCGCCGAATTCGCGTCGGCCAACTGGATCGTGCCGCTCCTCAAGTACTACCCGAAGGAATACGACTACGACGACTTCCTGCCCGGCCGCCGCGCGGTCGCGAGCTACAACGGCGTCGCGTACTTCGCGCCGCTGATCGGCGGCGGCGACTTCCTGTTCTACCGCCGCGACCTGCTCGACGCCGCGCACATCCCGGTGCCGAAGACGCTCGACCAGCTCGTCGCCGCGATCAAGAAGCTCAACGCGCCGCCGAAACTGTACGGCTGGGTCGCGCGCGGCCAGCGCGGCTCCGGAATGAACGTGTGGCGCTGGTCGCCGTTCATGCTCGGGATGGGCGGCGCGTGGACCGACAAGGGCGGCCAGCCCGCGTTCAATTCGCCGGCCGCCGTGAAGGCCACGCAGCTCTACAGCGACCTGTTCAAGTACGCGCCGCCGGGCGCGGCGACCTACGACTGGAGCAACGCGCTCGAAGCGTTCCGCTCGGGCAAGGTCGCGTTCATGATCGAGTCGACACCGTTCGCGGACTGGATGGAGGATGCGAGCAAGTCGAGCGTGGCCGGCAAGGTCGGCTACACGCGCCCGCCCGCACCGCTGCCGTCGGCCGCCTATGGCCACGGCTTCGCGATCTCGGCGGTCGGCGCGAAGGACGACTGCACGCGGATGGCCGCCGGCCGCTTCATTGCGTGGGCGACCAGCAAGGACCAGGAGCAGGCACGGCTGCGCAACGGCGTGTTCAGCGACTACAACCGGTCGAGCACGATCGCGAGCCCGTACTTCAAGCAGCACGTCGCGCCGCAGATCCAGGCCGGGCTGAACGACACCAACCCGGTCACGCAGGTGACGATCTGGCGCACGCCGCAGTGGCCGGATATCGGCGACAACCTCGGCATCGCGCTCGAGCAGGTGTTCACCGGCACGCAGACGGACGTGCGCGGCACGCTCGACGACGCGGACCAGTACGCGAAGGACGCGCTCGAACATGGCGCTCGCAAATGACGGCGCCGGCGGACGCGCGCTCGGCGTCCGTCCGGCCCCTTCCCCGCCTTCCGCACCGTCCGCCCGGCGCGGCCGCGCGCGCCGCGACCGCACGAGCCTGCCGTGGGTGTTCCTCGCGCCGACGCTCGCGCTGCTCGCGGTCCTGAGCCTCGTCCCGACGGTCGCCGCGATCAATCTCGCGCTGCGCAACCGCGTGCTGCGCTATCCGGACAGCGAATACGTCGGCCTGCGCAACTTCGTGCGGCTCGCGTCCGACCGGCGCTTCCTGAACGCGATCGAGGTGTCGGTGCTGTGGGAAGTCGTCACGGTGGCCGGCGCGGTGCTGGTCGGGATCGCGCTGGCCGTGTTCCTGTTCGAGCGCGTGCACGGCCGCTGGCGCCGCCTCGCGTCGCTGGTGCTGATCATGCCGGTGCTGCTGCCGCGCGTGTCGGCCGCGTTCATCTGGAAGTTCATGTACGCGCCGCTCACCGGCATCCTGAGCTGGCTGCTCGGCATGCTCGGGATCGAGAACACCGCGTTCCTCGCCGATCCGCATCTCGCGCTGTACGCGGTCGCGCTGGTCGACGTGTGGCAATGGGGGCTGTTCTTCGCGGTCGTGATCCTGAAGCTGCTGGAGACGCTGCCGCCCGAGCCGCTCGAAGCCGCGCGGCTCGACTACGCGACCACGTGGCAGGTGCATGCGTACATCACGTTGCCGATGCTGAAGGCGCCGCTCGTGAGCCTCGTGTTCATCAAGATGGTCGAATCGCTGCGCTCGTTCGACCTGATCTACGTGATGACCAAGGGCGGCCCCGGCATCGCGACCGAAACGCTCGACCTGTACGCGTACCAGCAGGGCATCGGCCTCGCCGGCAAGGTGTCCTATGCGTCGGGCATGGCCGTGCTGATGATGGTCGCGACCACGCTCGTCTTCACGCTCATCTGGAAGAGGGTCAACAAATGGGACGACTGATGGGCCGCCGCGGCACCGCCGCGACCGTTTCGAACCTGTCGACCGTGATGATCGCCGGCGCAATCCTGCTCGTCGCCGCGTTCCCGCTGTTCTGGGCCGTGCTCAATTCGCTCAAGCACCTGCTCGACATCGTCACGCCCGTGCCGCGCTTCATCTTCACGCCGACGCTCGCGAACTACGAGCAGGTGCTGTCGAGCCCCGAGGTGCTGATCGGGCTCGGCAACAGCATCGCGATCGTCGGCGCGGCCGTGCTGATCGGCGCCGTGCTCGGCGTGCCGGCCGCGTATGCGATCGCGCGTTACCCGATACGCGGCAAGCGCGACATCCAGTTCTTCCTGCTGTCGCTGCGCTTCCTGCCGCCGGTCGCGGTCGCGTTGCCGCTGATCGCGATCTGGGTCGATCTCGGGCTGTACGACACGAAGCTGTCGATGATCGTCACGTACCTGCTCGTCACGCTGTCGACCATCACGTGGCTGTCGATCCCCGTGTTCCGCCGGCTGCCGCGCGAGATCGAGGAAGCCGCCGCGCTCGACGGCTACGGCCCGTACGCGGTGTTCTGGCATATCGCGCTGCCGGTGTGCGCGAGCACGCTGCTCGGCGGCATCGTGTTCAGCTTCGTGCTGGTGTGGAACGAACTGATGATCGCGCTCGCGCTGACGTCGTCGCGCAGCGCGACGCTGCCGGTGGTCGCATCCGCGTTCACGTCGCTCGGCCAGGAAGTGCCATGGGGCGTGATCAACGCGTCGACGGTGCTGCTCGCGCTGCCGCCGCTCGTGTTCGTCGGCATGCTGAGCCGCCTGCTCAATTCGATGGTCAAGGGAAAATAAGGAGGATGTGTTGAAAGCACTCGTACTCGAACGCACGCGCGAGCTCGCGCTGCGCGACATCGACCTGCCGCAGGCGGTCGGCCCTGGCGACGTCCGGATCAAGGTGCATACGGTCGGCGTCTGCGGCAGCGACGTGCATTACTACGTTCACGGCGGCATCGGCCCGTTTCGCGTCGACGCGCCGATGGTGCTCGGCCACGAGGCGTCCGGCACCGTCGTCGAGACCGGCGCCGGCGTCACGCACCTGCGCGTCGGCGACCGCGTGTGCATGGAGCCAGGCGTGCCGCGCCTCGATTCGCCCGCGACGCTGCGCGGGCTCTACAACCTCGATCCCGACGTGCGCTTCTGGGCGACGCCGCCCATCCACGGCTGCCTGACGCCGTTCGTCGTGCATCCGGCCGCGTTCACGTACCGGCTGCCGGACAATGTGTCGTTCGCCGAAGGCGCGATCGTCGAGCCGCTGTCGATCGGCCTGCAGGCCGCGAAGAAGGCGGCGATGAAGCCGGGCGACCTCGCGGTCGTGATCGGCGCCGGCACGATCGGCGCGATGACGGCGCTCGCCGCGCTCGCCGGCGGCGCCGCGCGCGTGATCCTCGCCGACGTCGTGCCCGACAAGCTCGCGCTGTTCGCCGGCAACCGCGCCGTCACGACCGTCGACGTGCGCACGCAGTCGCTCGCCGACGTCGTGGCCGAAGCCACCGGCGGCTGGGGCGCGGACGTCGTGTTCGAGGCCAGCGGCAGCGCGAACGCGTATGCGGGCCTCGTCGACCTGATGTGCCCGGGCGGCTGCGCGGTGCTGATCGGGATGCCGGTCGCCCCGGTGCCGCTCGACGTGGTCGCGCTGCAGGCGAAGGAGGGCCGCATCGAATCGGTGTTCCGCTACGCGAACATCTTTCCACGCGCGCTCGCGCTGATCGCGTCCGGCGCGATCGACGTGAAGCCGTTCATCTCGCGCACGTTCCCGTTTTCCGAAGGCGTGCGCGCGTTCGAGGAAGCGGCGAGCGGCCACCCGCGCGACGTCAAGATTCAGATCGAAATGGATTGAGCCATGGCCCAGATCATCTGCAAGGCTTTGTCGAAGCACTACGACGGCGGCCCCGCCGTGCTGCACCCGCTCGACCTCGAGATCGCCGACGGCGAATTCATCGTGCTGCTCGGCCCGTCCGGCTGCGGCAAGTCGACGATGCTGCGGATGATCGCGGGCCTCGAGGCGATCACCGGCGGCGAGCTCGTGATCGGCGACGCGGTCGTCAACGACCTGCCGTCGCGCGAGCGCAATGTCGCGATGGTGTTCCAGAACTACGCGCTGTACCCGCACATGACGGTGTACGACAACATCGCGTTCGGCCTGCGGCGCCTGAAGGTGCCGGCCGACGAGATCGACCGCCGCGTGCGTGACGTCGCGCGCATCCTGAGCCTCGACGCGCTGCTCGACCGCCGCCCGCGCGCGATGTCGGGTGGCCAGCAGCAGCGTGCGGCGATCGCGCGCGCGATGATCAAGACGCCGGCCGTGTTCCTGTTCGACGAGCCGTTGTCGAACCTCGACGCGAAGCTGCGCACGCAGTTGCGCGGCGACATCAAGCGGCTGCATCGGCGGCTGAAGACGACCACGCTGTACGTCACGCACGATCAGTTGGAAGCGATGACGCTGGCCGACCGCGTCGTGCTGATGCGCGGCGGCCACATCGAGCAGATCGGCACGCCGGCCGAGCTGTACGGGCAGCCGCACACCGTGTTCGCCGCCGGCTTCGTCGGCACGCCCGCGATGAACTTCGCGGACGGCGTGATCGAGCGGGTCGGCGCGAACGTGCTGCTCGACTGCAACGGCGCGCGCTGGCCGCTCGCGTCGCCACGCTTCGCCCGGTTGCACGACGGCCAGCAGGTGAAGGCCGCGATCCGCCCGAACCACCTGCGGCTCGTCACCGAACCGGATCCGACCCCGGGCACGCTCGCACTGACCGGCACGGTCGAGCTCGTCGAGCTGCTCGGCGCCGAGGCGCTCGTCACGCTGGACTGGCGCGGCCAGCCGTGCGCGGCCCTCGTGCCGGCCCCGATGGCCCCGGCGCCGGGGGCCGTGGTAGCGTTCCGCTTCGACGAAGAAGCCCTGCATCTGTTCGACGCCGGCACCGAGCGCAACGTCGCGCTGCCGGACGCGAACCCGATCGCGCACGCGGCGCCGCCGGCGGCCGCGACGCGCACCACGCCGCCCGCCGCGACGGGCTGGTCGATGTCCCGTTCGTAGCACGCCGGCACGCCCCCGACGGAGCACACGATGAACCCGGATCTCGAGATCGTTCCCACCCACCGCGACGAATCGTTCCGCGCGTGGGTCCACGACTATCCGCACTCGGTCGCGAAGTGGCACTTCCATCCCGAGTACGAGATTCATCTGATCCAGTCGTCGCACGGCAAGATGTTCGTCGGCGATCACATCGGCGATTTCGGCCCCGGCAACCTGATCGTCACCGGGCCGAACCTGCCGCACAACTGGGTCAGCGAACTCGCCGACGGCGAACGCGTGCCGTCGCGCGACGTCGTGCTGCAGTTCTCGCGCGATGCGATCGAGAAGATGGTCGGCGCGTTCAGCGAGCTGCAGCCGGTGATCGAGCTGATCGACGACGCGGCGCGCGGCGTGCAGTTTCCCGACCGCGTCGGCCGCGACGTCGCGCCGCTGATGCTCGAACTCGCGAACGCGCACGGCTGCCGGCGCGTCGAGATCCTGATGTCGCTGTTCGACCGGCTGTCGTCGTGCCGCGAACGGCGCGTGCTCGCCGGCCCCGGCTACCGCAGCGACGCGCAGCACTACATGTCGTCGACCATCAACCAGGTGCTGTCGTACCTGCAGCAGAACCTGCCCGGCATGCTGCGCGAGACCGACGTCGCCGCGTTCGCCGGGATGAGCGTCAGCACCTTCACGCGGTTTTTCCGCCGCCATACCGGCTCGTCGTTCGTGCGCTACCTGAACCGGCTGCGCATCAACGAGGCCTGCGAGCTGCTGATGTTTTCCGACCTGACGGTGACCGACATCTGCTACCGGGTTGGCTTCAACAACCTGTCGAATTTCAACCGTCAGTTTCTCGCGATGAAGCAGGTGCCGCCGTCGAGGTTCCGCGCGCTGCACCGGCTCAATGAACCGCACGGCCGCGACGACGCGCCGCCCCCGCGACGCACGCCGCCGCGCGCCCCAGACAGGATGCTTCACACGTGACATTTCTCGGCATCGATCTCGGCACGTCCGAGGTCAAGGTACTCCTCACCGATTCCCGTTCGGTCCCGCTCGCGACCGGCTCGGCCGCGCTGTTGATCAGCCGCCCGCATCCGCACTGGTCGGAACAGAGCCCGCAGGCGTGGTGGCACGCGATGCTCGACGCAATCGCGGCGGTGCGCGCCGCACACCCGGCCGGCTTCGCCGCGCTGCGCGGCATCGCGCTCTCGGGGCAGATGCACGGCGCGACGCTGATCGATCGCGCGGACCAGGTGCTGCGCCCCGCGATCCTGTGGAACGACACGCGCGCCGGCACCGAATGCGTCGAACTCGAGGCGCTGGTGCCGGAATCGCGCGCGATCACCGGCAACATGGCGATGCCCGGCTTCACCGCGCCGAAGCTGCTGTGGCTCGCGAAATACGAGCCCGCCGTGTTCCGCGCGGTGCACAAGGTGCTGCTGCCGAAGGACTACCTGATCTGGCGCCTGTCCGGCGAATTCGTGTCCGAGATGTCGGATGCATCGGGCACGCTGTGGCTCGACTGCGCGCGCCGCGACTGGTCCGACCGGATGCTCGCCGCGACCGAGCTGACGCGCGCGCAGATGCCGCGCCTCGTCGAAGGCAACGCGCCCGCCGCGCAGCTGCGCGACACGCTGCGGCGCGAATGGGGCATCGCGGGGCCCGTGACGATCGCCGGCGGCGCCGGCGACAACGCGGCCTCCGCGATCGGCATGGGCGTGACGGGCGCCGGCAGCGGCTTCCTGTCGCTCGGCACGTCGGGCGTGCTGTTCGCCGGCAACGACCGTTTCGCGCCGAACCCGGACGCGGCCGTGCACGCGTTCTGCCACTGCGTCGAAGGGCGCTGGCACCAGATGAGCGTGATCCTGTCGGCCGCCGCGAGCCTCGACTGGCTCGCCCGCGCGCACGGCACCACCGCCGGCGTGCTCGCCGCGCGCGCCGAACGTGCAGAGCCGGCGCGTGCGCCGCTGTTCCTGCCGTATCTCGGTGGCGAACGTACGCCGCACAACGACGCACATGCACGCGGCGTGTTCTTCGGGCTGTCCAACGAGCACGCCGCGGACGAGCTCGCTTATGCGGTGATGGAAGGCGTCGCGTTCGCGATGGCCGACGGCTACGACGCGCTGCGTGCGGCCGGCACGACGCTCGACGCGGTGTCGTTCATCGGCGGCGGCTCGAAGAGCGCGTTCTGGGCGCGGCTGTGCGCGAATGCGACCGGGCTCGCGATGCAACGCCACGCGGACGGCGCGGTTGGTGCGGCACTCGGCGCGGCGCGGCTTGCACGCCTGACCGCGACCGATGACACGCTCGCAGAGGTCTGCGTCGCGCCGCCCGTCACGGAGACGGTCGCGCCCGATGCCGCCATGGTCGATCTGCTGGCGGGGCGGCTGGCGCGGTATCGGCGGCTGTATCACGCGCTGCGCGACGAATTCGCGGCGGCCGACTGACTGACGCGCGGCGCGGTCGGCGTCTTCGTCGATTCACGTCAACACGCGAACGCGCTTGACCCGGCCCTTGGGATCGCCTTTATGCTGGGCGCAACGAATCGACGACCCGAAGGTGACCCATGAGCGATGTCACGCGCGGCCTGAGCGCATCGGAAGCCGCGATGCGGCTTGGCGTATCGGCCAAGGCGCTGCGGCTGTACGAGCGGCAAGGACTGGTCACGCCCGGGCGAACGGTGGCCGGATACCGCGCCTACGGCCCGGACGATCTGGCGCGTGCGGCCGAAGTCGCGGCGCTTCGCGCGCTCGGCTTGAGCCTGGCCCAGGTCGCGAACGTGCTGGGCGGCGACGCCCGCAGCCTGAGCGACGCCCTGGCGACGCATGAAGCGGCGCTCGGGCGCGGCATTCAGGATCTGGTCGGCAAGGTCGACAAGGTTCGCGCGATCCGCGCCGATCTTGCCCGCGGCCGCATGCCCGACGACGGCGAACTGACGCGCCTGCTCGCTCCGGCGGCCGCGGGCGTTGCGTTCAACCTCCCTTGGCCGTGGGACGGTGAATGGTTCGAATTTCGCGATATCCGCCCGTTGAACTACATCATCGGTTCGCTGGGCAGCGGCAAGACCCGTCTCGCGCATCGGCTCGCCGACGCGTTGCCCGGCGCGACGTTCATCGGGCTGGACCGGCTGGAAGACGACGGCGCGGCTGCCTTCGCCGCGTTGCGGGCCGATCCGGCGCTGAAGGCGCGGGTCGAACGCACGGCGGCATGGCTCGCGGATGAAGGCGCCACGGCGTCTGCGGCGCTGACCGTGCTGCTCGCCGGACTCGAGGCAGACGGCGTGGGTGCTTTGGTCGTGGACATGATCGAACAGGATCTCGACCAGCCGACGCAGGCAGCGCTGATTGCGTGCCTTCGGCAGCGTGCCAGAGCCGACGGCATGAGGCCGCTGTTCATGCTGACCCGCTCGTCGGCGATCCTGGACCTGTCGGCCGTCGGCCCCGACGAAGCGATCATTCTGTGTCCCGCGAACCATAGCCCGCCGGCCCGCGTCGCGCCGTACCCCGGCGCACCGGGATACGAAGCCGTGGCTACCTGTCTTGCGTCGCCTGCGACCCGAGCGCGGATCGCACGGCGACCGGAGGCGGGGTAGCGGCATCGCAATTTCGCTACAAATAACTCGTCGTAAACGATGCGAAAACCGCCGAAACACCATCTTGAAAATCGCCGGGAGCTTTGGGCGAAAGAAGTACGGACACGTCGGTGCGCGAGAAAAGTAAGCTTGTACGGTACTGCTCTATCCGCGCAACAACATCATATCTATGCGGTAGATTCCCCGGCTGGTTTGGTCCCGGCCGTGCTCCGACTGCAAATCCGGCGGCGCGAAGAATAACTTCGGCGTCGTCAAATGAACTTCCGAGCGGAATGTAGCGCACTGCGAGCCAAGTAATGTCCCCGGCTTTATCTATCTCTTGGGTCGAGCCGCTTTTGGGGACCTTCTGGTACGCCTTGTCGATTTCAATGCGAAACCTCTTTCCCAGTACTTCGAGGTCTTGCCAAGGGGATGCGAGCGACGCCCAAGGTGCGAGCGCAAAATAAAGCGGCACCCATAATCCCGCGTGTATCGCAGTGCGTCGTTGGGAGACCCGCTTCCGACTTTTTGCCATTGCCACTCCCGATTCGCAGGATCAGTCGCATCGCAACGCGGATGGTTCTCACCGGAACATCGCGGGCGATTGCGTTGGAGCATGCGTCCGTGGAGCCCTGGTGTCAACGTTCTAGCCCCAACTGTTGGAAGACCGCTTGTGGCCGAGAGCCGCCGCCGATGATGCGAACCAGGCCGGTTAAGTCAGCTCGGTCGAAAGGCGGAAAGCATGGTGCCAGCCACCCATGAGGCACGAACTCGGACGACGACATCACGGGGTGTTATCGACCATGCGTAGAACAGTCGCGGTAACTCTGTCACACAATCGCAAAATCGTGGCGCCAGTCGCACGTACTCCGGCGCCCCGCGGGTTCGTCATCCACCACACCCGGTTCACACACGAACGAGCCGATACAGGCGCCGAACCAGCGTCAACGCCTGCTGCGCCGACGTCAGGTTCGTGAAACCGAGCAACATGCCGGGTGGCATCCGGCCGCCCGGGCTCCAGTCGTTCAGCGGCTGAACGGACAAGCCCTGCAGGTCGGCCATGCGTGCGACGGCGCGATCGTCGACCGCCGTGCGCCAATAGGCCACCACATGCAGGCCGCCCGCACGGGGCGGAACGTGCAGCGCATCACCAAACACCTTGCCCAACGCATCGATCAACCACGCGCGGCGAGTGGCATAAAGCGCCCGCATCTTCTTCAGATGGCGCGCGAAGTGCCCTTGCTCCATGAAATCGGCGACGACGGATTGCATCAGCATCTGGCCGCTACCGCCGAGCCAGCCGGCGGTGTCGCGAAAGGCCGCGACCTGCTCCTCCGGAACAACGAGATACCCCAGCCGCAAGCCCGGATACAGCACCTTGCTGAACGACCCGGTGTAAAGCACGCGCTGGTGGTGATCCAGGCTCTTGAGCGCGGGCAACGGGCGACCGTGGTATCGGAACTCGCTGTCGTAATCGTCCTCGACGATCCAGGCCCGCTGCTGCCTGGCCCAGTCGAGCAAGGCCAGGCGTCTCGGCAGCGACAGCGCGACACCGAGCGGGCTTTGATGGGTCGGCGTCACCACGGCAAAACGTGCATCGGCCGCCCGGCGCAGCCCCGTTTCCACGCACAGTCCGTCGTCGTCGACCGGCACGGACACGAGCCGCATCCCCGCGTGCTCGAGCACGCGGCGCGCGTGGATATACCCGGGATCCTCGAACCAGCCGGCGTCGCCGGGACGCAGCAAGGTCCGGCAGATCAGGTCCAGCGCGCCGCGATACCCCGCGGTGATGAAGATCTGCCCGGCCGAACAGTCGATGCCGCGCGACACGCCGAGGTACGCGGACAGCGCACGCCTGAGCCCGTCGTGACCTTGTGGCGGCGCGTAGTCCAGCGACGGGGTCGCCATCGCCCGCACATGACGGCCGGTGAGCCGTATCCACGGCATGCGCGGAAACGCATCGAGCGCGGGAATGCCCATCTGGAACGGCTTCGGCCCGCTCGCCGTCGAATCGCCGCGCGGCGGTTCGTCCGGCCGGGGCGCCGCGGCACGCGGCTGCCGGCCATCCGGCAGTTGGGGCGACACGACGGTGCCGGCCGGCCCATGTGCGACCAGGTACCCTTCGCCGATGAGGATCTGATAGGCCGCTTCGACGGTGCCGCGTGCCAGATTGAGTTCGCTGGCCAGGCTCCGTACCGACGGCACGCGCTTGCCCGGCGCCAGCTTGCCCGTCTCGATCGCCTCGCGGAAGCGCCGGACCAGTTGCCGATAGACCGGCATGTCGAGATGACGGTCCGGCATCAGATCGTCGAATTTCATGTCCCAGTCAAATAGTCACTTTTTGGACCTTCAGGATACGCCATCCGATTCGTACAGTAACGACGTTACCGTGGAGCAATCGTGATGCCAGAGATCCATTTGAAACGCGCCGTGACGGACGCGGAATACCGGTCGACGTTCGACGTGATGCGAGAACTACGCCCGCACCTGACCGATGTCGATGCGTTCGTGCGGCAGATGCACCGCCAGGCCGAACAAGGCTATGTGCTGCTGACCGCACGGCACGGCAGCCCGGACGGCGCGGTCGTCGCGCTGGCGGGATACCGTCACCTCGAAAACACGCTGTACGGGCGCTTCGTCTATGTCGACGATCTGGTCGCGACCGAACACGCGCGCAATCAACGGCTGGGCGAGCGGCTGCTCGATGCGGTGCGCGACGACGCGCGGCAACACGGCTGCCTGCAGCTGGTACTCGATACCGGGCTCTCCAACGCGCTCGCGCAGCGTTTCTATTTCCGCCAGGGGCTGCTGTCCCGCGGCGTGCATTTCAGTCAGTCACTACAGGCGCTCTGATGAACAACCTTCTTTTTGTCGATGCCAGTCCGCATGGCAGTCATTCGCTGGGCGCACGCATTGCGCACGAAGCCATCGCGCAATGGCGGGCGGCCCGCCCCGATGCGCGGGTCGTGTCGCGCAGCCTCGGTCAACCCGGATTGCCTTCGCTATCGGCCGACTATGCGCATGCGGTGGTCACGAGGCAGCCGGATTCCGATCCCGTACTGGCGTACTCCGAACAACTGATCGCGGAGGTGGAACACAGCGACGGCGTGTTGATCAGCACACCGATGCACAACTTCACGGTACCTGCCGCGCTGAAGCTGTGGATCGATTTCGTGCTGCGTATCGGCCGCACGTTCACGGCCACGCCGGAAGGCAAGTTCGGCCTGCTCGCCGATCGCCCCGTGCTCGTGCTGGTACGCTCGGGCGGCATCTGCACCGGCGCAGCGGCACGGCAGCCCGATTTCCTGACCCCGTACCTGAAGCAGGTGCTCGCCGTCATCGGCCTGTCGACGGTCGATTTCATCTACCTCGAAGGCATTGCGCCGAGCGACGCCGCCATCGATGCGGTACGCGGCCAGTTGGCCGCATCGAACCTGCTGGCGCGACGCGCGACGGAAACGGAAACGGCATGAATTCGCCACGCCGCGGTACGCATGCAAGACCCGATGCGTACCGGGGGCAGCGAATATCGCGCATCCCGCGCCGCGCACGTCGCCCGTCAGGATGCCAGCCGTCCCATCCGGCGCGCCATCGCCGGGCTCACCGCATGCACCGGATCGAACCCGAAGAAGTCGAGCACGTGGCGCGCGACGTCGTCGCGATCGTTGTCCGCGCAGATCATGTGATAGCTGTTCTCGAGCACGATCCCGCGCGCATCGGGCATTGTCTCGAGCAGGAAATCGGCCGAGCGCAGGCTCGTCAGTTCGTCCTCGCGCGCATGCAGCACGAGCGTCGGGCACGGCGTGCCGGCCGCGGCCTCGAGCGCCCAGTCGCGCATCCGGTCGACCTGCCGCACGCACGCGAGCGGCACCCATGCGTAGTGGAAACTGTCCTCGCGCTCGAACTTCTTCTTCACGATCGCGCGGATCGTCGCGTTCTTGATGCCGAACGGCTCGCCTTCTTCCACACGCATCCGCTCCGCCACACCCGGCACGCGGTACAGCACGTGCCGCAGCGCGCGGTACCACGGCGTCGACCACCCGTCGATGAACACCGGCGTGGCCAGCAACGCGAGCCGGCCGCGCGCATGCTGCACGCGGTGGCATAGCAGCAGCGCGACCAGCGCGCCCATGCACATGCCCGCGACATGCAGCGTGTCGTACTCGTTTTCGAGCACGCGATACTGCTCGGTCACCGCGTCGAGCCACGCCTCCGCGCGCACGCCGACCAGATCCTCGGGGCGCGTGCCGTGCCCCGGCAGCGTGATCATGTGCGTGTCGGCACCCGCGCGCCGCATCGCCTTGTGCAACGAGCCGAGATCGTATTGCGTGCCGCCGAGCCCGTGGATCAGCAGGACGCCCGTGCGGCCCGTCATGACGTGCGTTCGCTCATTCGTCCGCCGCCGGCCACACGCGCTCGAGTTGCCAGACACCCGCCACCACCGTCACGTCGACATTCGAATCGAGCAGCGGCGCGCCATGATCGGTGATCGTCTGCGTGCCGCCGTCACGCTGCACGATGCGCAGCGACAGCGACGCGCGATCCTCGCCCGCGATCTCCGCATCCCAGTAGTCGCGCAGCGCATCGCGGTCGCCCGGCTGCACGCGTTCGAGCACGAGCGGCACGCTCGCGATCTGCGATGCATCCACGCCGACGCCGAACACGCGCTCGACGTCGCCGCTCCACTCGATCCGCCCCGACTCCGGATCGAGCACGTACGCGATCTGGCCGGCGCTCGCGAGCGCGAGCTCCATGTTGTTCTGCAGGACGGCCGCATGCTCGTGCACGCGTTCGCGCGTCGTCTTCAGCGTGCTCGCCGTCAGCACCAGCAGCGACGCGACCGCCAGATAAAGCTGCGCCTCGAGCAGCGCACTGCCGTAATGCTCGTGAAACGACGCGAACGGGCCGTCGCCCTGCGCGGTCTGCTCGATCACGATCAGCGCGAGCACCAGCACCGACGACGAGCCCGCGCGGCCGCCGAGCAGCAGCGTCACCGCGACGGTGAGGAACAACGGGATATACGTCAACGCGAAGCCCGCGCCGGTGCCGAATTTCCGCGACGTGTCGCCGTCGAAGATCACGAGCGCGACGCCCACGACCAGCACGAACGAGACCATGCCGAGCACGAGGTCGAAGCGCTCGTGATCGCCCGAGCGGTGCGCGCGAAAGCGCGACCATGACGCGAGCACCGGCGTGACCAGCAGCACGCCGACGAAATCGGACGCGGCCCACACCGACCACACGTCGAAGAACGGCGCGCCCTTGACCACCGTGTACCAGGCCGCGCCGCCGATCGCGCCGACCACGCCCGCGATCAGGCCGGCGAGGATCACCGAGCGCAGGAAATACAGCCCTTCGAGCGAGAAGCGCACGCGCTGGACGAGCCATACCGCGAGCGCGGCCGCGCCGACCTCGTCGACCGTGAACAGCACCGCGTTGACCAGGCTGGCCTGTTCGATGGCGCTCAGCGCGAGCTGCCCGACCAGGAACGCGCCGGCCAGCGTCAGCCATTCGCGCATCGGCCGCAGCATGAACGCGCCGACCGTCACGCCGGCCGGCAGCCAGATGTAGCCCGTCAGCCGGACGGGGCCGTTGAACCGGTGCGAGATGTAGCCGGTCGCGAGATACAGCGTCGCCCAGAGCAGCGCGGCGACGAGGCCCGGCCGCGATCGTTTGGTGTCCATCGAGAATCCCAGTGTGCTGCGCCCGCGGTCGGCAGGCGCGCGATGTGCGAATGATATGCGGACGGGGCGGGCCGGGGAATACCGGGGCCGGAAGCACTTGCGAGGCGCCGGCGCGCCCGCGCGCTGGCGGTTGTGACCGGGCCAGGATCGGAAAAGTTCGGCGTGTGCCGGGTACGGTCGGGACACGTCAGAACGTCGTCTTGGCCGGACGGCCAAAATCGCCCGCGGTCGGTGGATCGCATCTAGCATGAAAGATATTCGAAAGCATCTGCTTCAAGTATCGTCCACGTCATCCGCCCACTTTCCGCATGACCCTACGCCATGAAAACCGTACCGGCCCGGCCGATCCCGGCCCCCTCTGCGCCATGAGCCGTTTTCGCGCCACCTACGACGGGCCCGCGCTCGAATCGTCGGAAATGGACGTGCGCGAACTCGCGCCCGCACTGCTCGCCATCGGGGATCTGCTCGACGCATCGACCCGCGCGCTGTGCGGCAATCAGGTGCGGCCGCGGGTGAACGTGCGCGGCAGCTTCAAGACCGGCAGTTTCGGCATCGACTTCACGCTCGCGACGTCACTGCTCGGCCGCATGCGCGACATGCTGAGCGGCAACGAAGGCACGGCGCTCGCCAATGCGGTCACGATCCTGACCGCGCTCGGCATCGCCGCGCCGAAGGCGGGAAAGGGGCTCTTCGCCGTCCTCAAATGGCTGCGCGGGCGCGAGATCCTGCAGGTGCAGATGCAGGACCACACCGCCATCCTGCACGTCGAAGGCGACACCCTCGAAATCGACCTGCCCGTCCTCACGCTGCTGCGCGACGTCGGCGTGCGCCATGCGACCGAGCAGGGTTCGCCCTTCGCGCGTGCCACCCCGAATGAACGCGCTCGCGTGATGGCAGACGCAATCCGCCTGCGCCCGGCGTCCGCTGCCGGCCTGCCATTCCTGCGGACGCTGCGCCGGCTCACGATGAACGCGCACCTGCAACGGGTCGGCACACCGACCGACGACACAGCGCACGACCACCTCATCCGCTGATGCGGTACACGCGCCGGCGCCCTTCACGCGTCGCCGGCCGACTCCTCGACGATCCAGTCCATGAACGCCTGCACTTCCGGTCGTTGCGTGGCACCGGGCCGCGTGACCGCGTAGTAGGCGAACCGCGCGGGCCACGGTAGATCCAGCACCTGCTCGAGTCGCCCCTCGGCAATTTCGGCACGGGCGTATTGCTCCGGCACCAGCGCCAGGCCCTGCCCGGCTTCCGCGGCGCGAATCAGCAGGAAGTCGTCCTCGAAGGCTGAGCCGCGCGCGGCACGCGGCTCGTCGGCCACACCGTGCGCGGCAAACCAGAGCGGCCAGTCGGCCCGGTCGGCGTCATGCAGCAGCGGATATTTCAGGCAATCGCCGGGCGCCTTCAACCCGGCGCGCTTCGGGATCAGCCCGCGACCGGCCACCGGCACCAGCACGGGCGCCATCAGCCGCTCGACGTCCAGCCCCGGGTAGTCGCCCAGGCCGTGACGCACAGCCACGTCCACGCGATCGCGTCGAAGGTCCGCCAGCGCGGACGTCGCCTCAACATGCACCTCGATATCCGGATGCCGCTGGTTGAAGCGCCCGAGGCGAGGGACCAGCCACGAGGCGGCGAAGGTCGCCACGGTGCTGACGGTCAGCGTCCGGCGCCCCTTGCTCGCTTCCAGCGTCTCCACCGCCGCGTCGATCCGCGCGAACGCATCACGCAACGACGGATGAACACTCGTGCCGGCTTCCGTCAGGCGCAGCCCTTGTCGCGTCCGCTCGAACAGCGTCACGCCGAGCCGGTCTTCCAGCAACCGGATCTGCTGGCTGATCGCGCCGGGCGTGACATGAAGCGCCTCGGCGGCAGCCTTGATGCTGCCGCGCTGGCCGACTTCGACAAAGGTACGCAGCGCCTGCAACGGGGGAACAGCGGTCATGGGATTTAGCCTGCCTAAACTCATCGGGCATAAATTATCGCTTTTCCCGTTGCAACGCGTAGCCGAACATTCCGCAAGCGCACACGAAACACGCGCGCCATCAGATTTAGTCCGTCTAAATCAAAACCGCCATGATCGATCCCGGCGTCGGCCGGTCGCCCGACAGCGTCAACGCAGCGACCGCGCGCCAGGACTCGCTCTTCCCGAACCGCCACACCGTCACTGACCATGCATGCCATGAATGCCTCGCAAGCGCCTACCGGCGCGGTGAATCCGGCCTTTTCCGCCCACCCCGGTTATCGGCGCATGTTCGCCGCGAACCAGCTGACCCTCGGCATCTTCCTGCCGCTGCGCGCCTACGACGGCGACATGCGCGTCCTGACCGGGCAGGCCGACCTCGTTACGGAAATCGACCGCCGCGGCTTTGCCGCCGTATGGGTACGCGACGTGCCGCTGTTCGACCCGTCGTTCGGCGATGCGGGGCAGGTCTTCGACCCGTTCACCTACCTGTCCTTCCTCGCCGCCCGAACCACGCGCATTGCGCTCGCCACCGGCAGCGCAATCTTTTCACTGCGCCATCCGATCGACCTGGCCAAGGGCGCGGCCACCATCGACCGGTTGTCGGGCGGCCGTCTCGTCATGGGCATCGCGTCCGGCGACCGGCCCATCGAGTTTCCCGCCTATGGGCTCTCGCATGCATCGCGCGGCGAACGGTTCGCGCACGCAGTCGCCTATTTCCGCAAACTGATGCGATCAGGAAACCTGACGATCGAATCACCGCTCGGCAGCTTCGACG
The DNA here is from genome assembly GCF_030482505.1 of Burkholderia sp. AU45274. Taxonomy (NCBI): domain Bacteria; kingdom Pseudomonadati; phylum Pseudomonadota; class Betaproteobacteria; order Burkholderiales; family Burkholderiaceae; genus Burkholderia; species Burkholderia sp. AU45274. The sequence continues at coordinate 224,175 of NZ_JAUJQE010000009.1, forward strand.
GTGCGGAACTGCTCCCGAAGGCAACCACCGGCGCGGTACCGCTGATCGTCACCGGCGCATCGGGCCAGTCGCTCACGTGGATCGCCGAGCACGCGGACGGCTGGCTGACCTATCCCGGCGATTCGCACACCGGCGCCGGCCCGCTGCGACTCGCAGAAAAAATCCGCGCGTGGCGCGCACTGATTCCCGACGGTGGATTCCGGCCGCACATGACCAACGAATGGATCGACCTCGTGGACGATCCCGATCACCCGCGCACGCCGCTGCGCGGCGGGTTCATCCTGCGGACCGGCCGCAACGGGCTCATCGCGCTGCTGAACGAATGGCGCGAGGCGGGCGTGAATCATGTCGCGCTCGGTATCCAGTTCTCGCAACGGCCCGCGGCGGAGATCATCCAGGAACTGGCCGAGGAAGTACTGCCGCACTTTCCGTCCCATGACGGGCCGGCAGCGATCACGACGGCGTGGTAGCCGGGCGCGCGCCGGCCAGCACGGCGATCGGCTCCGGCCTGCGCCGGCAATCGGTCAATGCGGGCTGGCCGGCTGCGATCGCGCCCGCATGCCACCCGCGTCGGCCGCCCACCGACCTCAATCCACTCGCCGCCACACCGAGATCGGTATGTCGCCGTTCGCACGCGGCGGAACGCGGTAGCTCAGCTCGCCGTCCTTCAATTGATAGCTTCGCGTCTGCGTTTGCCCGATCCAGTTCGGGTACGACGAATTGACGATGTGAAACGCAAGCTTGTCTTTCGCGGGATCGACGGTCAGCGTGCCGTAGTGGGTGCTCGAGCCGAGCACGGCGTCACGGAATTCGTCCGGCGTGCCGGTCGCCTTGTCGTTCGACGCGAAGCGCGGGCGCTCCGACTTGAAGATCTGCAGCGAGTAATTCCCGTGCACGTCGATCAGCAGCAGCCCCTTCGGATCGGCGCCATAGTCGCGGCCAACCGTGCCGTCGGGATGCTGTACGTCCGCCGCGACCAACGTCCATGTCCCCGCGAGCGACGGCGCGGCCGATGCGTCGCCGGGAATCATCGAAGCGGCCAGCAGCATGCCGGGAAAGCCTTGGCGGAATATCGAGCGGATGTTCATTCACTGTCCTCGTGAGAAAGAAGGGAAGCAACCTCACGGGGCATCCGCAGCCGCGTACGGCGCGCATCCCCGTGAACCGGAACGACCGGTTCACTTGATGGTAGCGACGGGAATATGCAATAAATACGATAATTCGAAATCGATTTATAAGAAAAACCGAATCATGACGCTCCCGAATCTCGACATGGATGCGCTGCGCACGCTGATCGCCGCGGATCGGCTCGGCAGCCTCAACCGCGCCGCCGACCGGATCGGCCGCTCGCAGTCGGCGGTTAGCCAGCAGATGCGCAAGCTCGAAACGCAGATCGGCCAGCCGCTGTTTCGCCGCCAGGGGCGCGGCCTCGTGCCGACCGAGGCCGGCGAACTGATGCTGTCCTATGCGCGCCGCATTCTCGAGCTGAACGACGAGGCGGTTGGCGCGATCCGCGGCGCGGCGATCGAAGGGGCCGTGCGTTTCGGGCTACCGGGCGACTTCGCCGAATCGTGGCTGCCCGTCGCGCTCGGCCAGTTCAAGCGCACGCACCCGGGCGTGCGCGTCGACATCGTTGTCGACGGCAACGGCGCGCTGCTCGACCGGCTCGACGGCGGCGAACTCGACGTCGTGCTCGCGATGGGCCGCGGGCATCGTGCCGACGCCGAACATCTGGTCACGCTGCCGATGGCGTGGATCGGGCCGCAAGGCATCGACGTGCGTCCGCGCGCGGGCACGCCGCTGGATCTCGCGCTGTACAAGCCACCATGCCTGTTCCGCAAGGCCGGCACCGATGCGCTCGACAAGGCCGGGGTCCCGTGGCGACTCGCTTACACGACCGGCAGCCTGCAAAGCCTGTGGGCCGGAATCGCGGGCGGATTGGGCATTACGGCGAGAACGATGGTGGGTGTGCCGCCAGCACTGCGGCAGCTTGGCGAGCGCGACGGGTTGCCGCCGCTGCCGTCAGTGGACGTGTGCCTCCATGCGGGTGGAGGCGATGCGCCTTCCGCGCTCGCGAGCCTGAAACGCGTCGTGGTCGACACGCTGATCGCCAATCTCGCGGATGCGCAGAAGGTGTCCGGCCGGCGTGCCGCATGATCGGCCACGGAGGCGTGCGGGATTCGGCACGGCGCCCTTTGACCTGCGGCCCGTCATCGGGAATGATGCGCTGCGGGGGGGCGACCTTCCCGTCGACGATCCCGCCTTCCCGAACGAACGAGCCCGCACGATGACACACGCAATCCGCCTGCGCCCGGCGTCTGCCGCCGACCTGCCGTTCCTGTTGAACCTGCGCCGGCTCACGATGACGGAGCACCTGCAACGCGCCGGCATGCCGTCCGATGACGACGCGCACGACCGGCGCATCCGCGCGCATTTCGACGATGCGATGATCGTCTGCGAAGGCGATGAAGCCATCGGCTTGCTGAAGGTGACACGCGCCACCGACGAGTGGCACGTGCACCAGATCCAGATCCTCCCCGCGCATCAGGGTCGGGGCATCGGCGAAGCCGTGCTGAGCGCACTCCTGAACGACGCCGCACGCGCGCACGTGCCGGTGTCACTCAGCGTGCTGCACGGCAACCCGGCGCGGCGGCTCTACGAACGGCTCGGCTTCCACAGCGAGTCGGAATCCGACACGAGCGCGAGCATGATCTGGCGCGCGTGACGTCCGGCGTTTCGACGCCGCCGCGTGACTGCATCACTGCGTGATCTTCGCGTCCTTCAGCAGGTTGCCGATCATCTGCGCACTCGCCTTCTCCACGGCAGCCGCCTGCAGTTGCTGCTGAAGCCCCGGCTTCGCGGTCGCGAAGCCCGGCACCTGCGTCGGCCGCTTCGCATCCAGCTTCACGATCGCCCGCACGCCGTCGACCGGAATCGAATCGTTCGTCACGGCGCCGACCTTCAGTTTCTCGAGCGCCTGCGCGACCGGCAACGGCAAGCCGGACGTCTTGCCTTCCGTCGCCGGCGTGTGGAAGCTCACCCACGGCAGCTCGCCGCCGGTGTCGCGGCTCGGCGCCATGCTGTACTGACGCGCCAGCCCTTCGAACGACTTGCCCGCCTTCAGCTCGCTGAGCACCGTCGCGGCCGTCACCGGGTCCTGGACGATGATCAGGCGCGGCTTGTACTCGTTCTTGCCGAGCGCGGCCACGAGTTCGTCGTAGCGCGCCTTGACCTGTTCTTCGGTCACCGGCTCGGGCTTCACGTTGTCGCGCAGATACAGCTGCACTTCGGCATTCGTTTTCGCCTGCTGCACCGCCGCCTTGACCTCGGGCTTGTCGGCATAGTTCGCCTTCTCGGCGGCCTGCTGAACCAGCACGCGCGTGATCAGCTGATTCTTGATCGCCTGGCGGATCTGCGGCGAGTCCGGTTGCCCGGACGCGCGCAGCAACGTATCGACGTCGGCCTGCGTGATCGGCGTACCGTTGACCGTCGCGACGGTCGCGACGGCCGGCGCCGTCTCTGCGTGGGCAGTCCCGCTCAGCGCGCCGGCCAGCACGGCGATCAGCAACAGGCGGTTCGGGGTGGTTTTCGTCTTCATCTTTTCGTCACTTCGGCTCAAAAAACGCGGCAGGGGTTGCCGCGCACATGCACCGGGGCAGCAATGCGCCGGCGCAACCCGTCAGTCGATTCGGTTCATCGTCGTGGCACGCGCAGTGCCTGCCGATACCGCTGCCATTGTGCCCGGAAGCGATTTTCCGCGTCGTGTGGTTAGGGACAGCCGCCCGGCGGGCGGTGAGGCGCGCGTTGCGCACGCCGGCCATTACGAACGCGTGATGTGGAAATTCTGTGGAAGCGGCATGGAAATCCCGCGAAACCGCGATGAATCACATCATGGCGTCGCGAGCCCGGCCGCCGACCGAGGTCGAGGCGGCCGCGCATGCCTCATCAAAGTCAGGGCGTCCAGCGATACACGGTGATGCTGTTCCCTTTCACGTTGTTCTTCATCACCACGTACTCGCCATTCGATCGGCGGTATGCGCGGATGCTGTACATCGCATCGATCGCGCTGCTGGTATCCACGGTCGCGGGGCTTGCGTTGACCAGCGTGGTGTCGAGCTTGCCGGTGGTGAGGTTGAACGCGTCGACGTTCGGCCACAGCGGCCCGCTGCTGCTGAACCAGTAGCCGACGAACAGATGGTTGCCCACCGCGTCGATCGATTTCGCGCCGCTGTGCGGCAGCGTGATCACCGGGTCGGGCTTCGTCGTGTTGCCCGCGCTCCAGCCGTGATACACCTCGATGCGCGTGCCGATCGACGTCCAGTCGTTGCTCCCGATGGCGCCCTGCGCGAGCACCATCGTGTCGCTGTCCGCGAGATAGACGATGCGCGTGAGCGGCTGGATGCTGTCGGGCACGCGGGTCGCGACGCCCGGCCCCCACGACGGCTTGCCGCTCGCGTCGAAACCGGTCAGCGGGTAGTGGGTAATCGCGCCGGTCTTGTCGAGGCCGGCCCACACGCCGCCCTTGCTGTCGATGCTGAAGCCGCTCGTCACGCGCCGCGTCGTGTTGAACGCGGGGCCCGGGATCGAGCCGTCCGGGATCGCGATATAGCCGTTCGCCGCGTTGAAGTGGAAGAAGTAGAAGACCGGCGGATTCTGGCCGGCCGCTACGAGGATCCGGTTCGCCCCCACCGACGTGAGCAGCCCGAAATGCTCGTCGCGCTGCGTGTCGCTCATGTTGATGCGCGGATCGGCCGGATACGTGAACGGATCGACCGTGTTCGCGACGAACGTGCCGCCCGCGCCGCCGCTATACACATGCGTGCCGCCGTAGAACAGCGCGCCGTCCGTGACCGGGTCCGGCGCGGCGATCCCTTCGAAGTTCAGCGACTGCAGCGTCCACCGCAGGCTGCCGGTGCGGCTGTACGCGTGAATGTCGGTCGCGCCGTTGCGGCCGAGATCCCAGCTGCCGCCCCATGGATTGTTGAGCACGTAGAGATTGCCGCCGGTGTCCTTGCCGAGCCCGACGATGCGCGTGAAGCGCTGCGCACCGACCTGCCCCTTGATGCCCGTCGTCGTGTCGAGATAGCCGCCGCGCACGCCGAACGTGCCGGCCAGCGCGGGCCGGCCCGACACCGTATAGCGCTTGATGTTCTGGTCGGGGCCTTCGTCGCCCACCAGCAACTGGCCGGCCGCCGCATCGAAAACCAGCGCCGACGGCTGCGACCCGGCCGGCATCCGGATCGTGTTCAGCAGCGCACCGGCCGGGCTGAAGCCGGCGATCGCGCCCGCACTCTTCTGCGCGACCCACACGTTGCCCGCGCCATCCACCGCGAGCGCACCCGGCGCCGATACGCTGATGTCCCGCTGCCACACGCCGTCGGTGGTGAATACGCGCACGCGATTGCCGTAGAAGTCGCTCGCGTAGAGCAGCGAGCCGGCCGTCGCGAGCCCGGTGACGACGTCGATGCGCGGCTGGTTGGTCGCCGCGCTGACCTGGATGACAAGGTCGCGATACTTCGTCGCGCGGTTGTAGCGCCCCACCGCGCCGCTGCCGTATGTCTTGCCGGGCTGCAGCGCGACGAACAGCGACGTCGCGTTACCGGTGATCGCGCTGCCCTGGAACTCCGAGTGCGTGCCGATCGAGCCGATGCTCTTGCCGTTCTGGTAGATCGCGACGCCGCCCTCGTCCTCGTCCCACATCGACGCCGTATAGATCACGCCTTCGGGCGCGACCCACATCGCGCGCGCGACGTTGCCGACGTGGGCCGCGAGCGTGCCGTACGTATTCGCCAGCCAGTCGGTGGTGTTGCCTGCGTAAACGGCGGGAGTAATCGCGGCGATCGCTGCGGCGAGAAGCGCAGCCTGAAACCGTTGTCTGGCGACCATGACGGATGCTCTCCTGAATGGTGCGAACATTCACATGAAGGGCCGGCCGGATGGCTTGAAAACCGTAATACGTAAATTCTTCCCCTGAATCATCCGGCGCAGTCGGTATTACGTGCAGCATGCGTTCGATAATGCGCAGCGCGAGAATAGCGTTATATAAATCGAAAAAAATTGCGAATCGCTCGTGGCATTGCGATTTTCAAGGAATCGGCTTTGACGGCATTGCCGTTGACACCCAGGCGCGCTGACGGCGAGTGCGACTGCGCGACAGTGAATGGTCACTTACACGTCGAATCCGGGATCGGGAAAATCAGGCTTTCGCGTACCTGGGGGAATATCGCCGTGTGTTCAACGACGACGGATTGAAATGGCGAGCGCCAGGTATCAATCAGGGAATCGAGGAAAACGACCGCGTTCAAGACGGAATCGTCGTCCCAAAAACAAATCGCCGGCCTGAATCCGTTTCGAATCCAGGCCGGCGATTATCCACTACCGGGAAGCAGCCAGCGCACCCCTATCGCTGCGCTGCCGCACTGCTGCACATCATGCCGATGCCGAGGTCTCCGGCGCCTTCACCTGCATCGCGCGTCCATTGCCCGGATCGTTGTCGTCACGCGGGTCGTCGAGCTGCCCTTCCCACTTCGCGACCACGGCCGCCGCGATCGAGTTGCCGACCGCGTTGGTGGCCGAGCGCCCCATGTCGAGGAACATGTCGACGCCCATGATCAGCAGCAACCCGGCTTCGGGCAGGTTGAACTGGTTGAGCGTCGCCGCGATCACGACCAGCGACGCGCGCGGCACGCCCGCCATCCCCTTCGACGTGACCATCAGCATCAGCAGCATCGTGATCTGCGTGCCCAGCGGCAGATGAATGCCGTACACCTGCGCGATGAACAGCACCGCGAACGTGCAGTACATCATCGAGCCGTCGAGGTTGAACGAATAGCCGATCGGCAGCACGAAGCTCGAGATCTTGCGGTTCACGCCGAAACGGTCGAGCGCGTCCAGCAGCTTCGGATACGCGGCCTCGGAGCTCGCCGTCGCGAACGACAGCAGGAACGGCTCGCGGATCAGCCGGATCAGCGTGAACGCACGCTTGCCGAGGAACGTCACGCCGGCGAGCGTCAGCACGCCCCACAGCAGCGCCAGTGCCAGATAGAAGCTCGCCATGAACTTCGCGAACGTGAGCAGGATGCCGAGCCCCTGGGTGGTGATCGTCGACGCCAGCGCCGCGAACACCGCGACCGGCGCGAACCACATCACCGCGCCCGTCACCTTCAGCATCACCTGCGCGAGATCGTCGATCACGCCGGTCAGGCGCTTGCCCGACTCGCCGAGCGCCGACAGCGCGGTGCCGAAGAAGATCGAGAACACGACGATCTGCAGGATTTCGTTGTTCGCCATCGCTTCCGCGATCGACTTCGGCACCAGATGGACCACGAAGTCCTTCAGCGTGAAGGCGCCCGTCTTCAGCCCGAGGGACGCATCGGACGCCGGCAGCGGCAGGCTCAGATGGCTGCCCGGTTGCAGGATCGTGGCGGTCAGCAGGCCGAGCAGCAACGACGTGAACGACGCGATGAAAAACCAGCCGAACGCCTTGACGCCGACGCGGCCCACGGCACTGCCGTCGCCCATCTGCGCAATGCCGACGGTCAGCGTCGCGAATACCAGCGGCGCGATGATCATCTTGATCAGGCGCAGGAATATGTCGGACAGCAACGACACGTAGCCGGCGACCTCCTTCGCCATGTTCGGGTCGGGAAACGCGCTATGACAGGCGTAACCCACTGCGATTCCAAGAATCATCGCGACAACGATGTACTTGGTGATGTTGTGCTTCTTCTTCATTAGTAATCCAAATCACAAAGCGTATGTTGCTAACGGCTGGCACATCTTCCGCGCCCGGCTACGAATCGAAACCCACGTCTCTCTGGGTGCGACGAGTCCGCCATTGGCAGTCGCCATGGCGGACAAGGGGGGGCATTCTAACGCAAATGGCCGCCCGGCTTTCGAATCTGAAAGTCGAGGGGGTTGATCTGCGTCCGGATGCCGTCGAAAAGTCGGGTTTTGTCGCGATCCAGCCCGCTTCCTGCCCCCGCCGACGAGGGTAATCGGGCCGCATCACCGGTCGCGCCGGGCTCGCCACGCTCCACGCACCGGCGACAGGAACCCTATCGCCGGACTCCCCTCTTCCCCGGCGGCATCGCGCCGCGTGACGACACGGTGAACGATCGCGACACATGTTCACAAAGATGCGCAGACCTCGACACTACGGTACGTAATGCTTCTGTAATATTTGGAAACGATTCGCGGTGACGCCCCGCCCGGGCGTCGATGCGCGATCCCGCATCGACAACGCGGGACCAGGTTCGAGTCATTGCTTTCAACAGGCGGACACGCTCATTTTCTCAGCAGTCCTGCCCAATGAATGATCGGGGAAAGGCGGCATCGTGATGAACATACTGTATACCAACTTCCACGGCGACTACGGCGGCGGCCAGGACACCTACGTCCGTGATCTCGCCGCCGCGATGAGCCGGCGTCATCGCGTGACCGTCGCGTCACCGGAAGGCAGCCGCCTGTCGCGACTGTTGAAGGACAGTCCCGACGTGGCCATCTTCGACATGGAATTCAAACCGCGCTGGAACCGGCTGTGCCAGGAAATCCTCCGGCTGCGCCAGCGGATCGTCGCCGAGCGCTTCGACGTCATCCATGTGAACGGCTCCGCCGATCACCGGCAGGTAATGCTCGCGCTGCTCGGCTGCCGGTATCGGCCCGCCGTCGTGCTCACCAAGCACAACACCTACCGCGCCGACAGCTTCGGCAACGTGCTGCGCGCACGCCTCGCCACCGACCACACCATCGCGGTCAGCGACTACGTCGCGGGCATGCTCGCGCTCCGGTCGCCGTACGGGAACGTCACGGTCGTCAAGCACGGCGTGCGCCGGCAGGCCGCCGAACGACTGGCCAGCGACGAAATCCGTCGCCGCAAGATCGCGCTGTTCGGGCCGTCCGCCGCGGACGCGATCGTGCTGGGCAGCAGCGCCGGCACCGCGCCGGAGAAAGGCTGGATGGACCTGATCGCGGCGCTGGGCCGCCTGCCCGAACACGAGCGCGAGCGGTTTCGCGTGCTGCTGGTCGGCGCGGAGCCGACCGCCGAGCAACGCGAACAGATCGCGCTGCACCGCATGGCCGCGCGCACGGCTTTCACCGGCCGGCTCGACGACGTGCGGACACCGTTCTCGATCATCGACGTGTCGTTCGTGCTGTCGTACCACGAGAGCCTGTCGTATGCGTGCCGCGAAGCGATGTCGCTCGGCTGCCCCGCGATCGTGACGCGCGTGGGCGGGCTGCCCGAAAACGTCGAGCCGGGCGTGGACGGCTGGGTCGTCCCGCCGCGCGAGCCCGAAGCGATCGAGGCCATCCTGCGCGCGATCGTGCGCGAGCCCGGTTGCGTGCGCGCGATGGGGCGCAGCGCGCGGCTGAAGGGCAAGCGTGAATTCTCGTTCGAACGATTCATCGACGCGACGCTGTCCGTCTATCAGAAATCGATTCGCCACAACCCGTATCGTCGGGTGACATCCATGAGGTCCGTTTAATGGCAATGAATATCTGGAAGAAGTACTGGGACCTGCGCACGCAGGAGTGCCCGTGTGACGTGCACTTCGTCGAATGGCTGGAAACCGCGCGCCTCAACGGCATCCGCATCTATCACTTCGGCACCGGCGGCCATCACCATGTCGGCGTGGAATGCGCGCGGCCGCACCTGAACAACACGGTCTTTGGCGTGACGGCGTCGCCGAAGGAATACAAGTCGTACGTCGATCTCGTCACGCGGCAACCGGAGGTAAGCAAGACCTATCTGGCCTATTTCGGCGACATCTATACGAGCAATTCGGACCTGCTGCCGGCGTTCGACGTCGTCACGCTGTTCCATCTGTGCGAATTCCGCGACGAGTCGAACAGCCGCTACGGCGCGAAGACCGACGCCGAAGTGCTCGACCTGTTCGCACGACACACCGCGCGCGACGGCCACCTGCTGTTCTACAAGGGCTCGTCGGCGTACCGGAAGGCCGAGCCGATCATCGAGCAATGGGCGGCGAATGCCGATTTCGTCGAAATCGGCGACTTCAAGACCCTGCGGATTTTCCGCAAGGCCGCGTAATTCCCCGTTCCCGCGACCCGCTCATGCTGCTGCCCGCCACGCGCTACCCGATCCTGATGTATCACCAGGTCCGCACGCCGCCGCCACCGCCCGACCGGCTGCGCAGCCTGAGCGTCGCGCCCGATGCGTTCCGCCGCCAGATGACGCTGTTCAGGCGGCTCGGCTACCGCGGCCTGAGCGTGCGCGAACTGCAGCCGTACCTGCGGGGCGAGCGCAGCGGGAAGGTCTTCGGCATCACGTTCGACGATGGCTTTCTCAACGTGCTGACGCATGCGATGCCCGTGCTCGATGCGCTCGGCTTCACCGCGACCTGCTACTTCGTCGCCGGCCGGTTCGGCGGCGAGAACGACTGGGATGCGGCCGCCGATACCGCACGCTCGCCGCTGATGACGCACGCGGACATGCTCGCTTGGCGCGATCACGGCCATGAAATCGGCTCGCATACGCTCGACCACGTCGCGCTGTCGCACGTGCCGGCGCACGTGTCGGAGGTTCAGATCGTCGAATCGAAGCAGCGGCTCGAAGCGTTGAGCGGCCAGACGGTCGAATCGTTCTGCTACCCGTACGGCGATCTGGACCCGCGCGTGCGCGACCAGGTCGCCGCCGCGGGTTACCGCAACGCGACGACGACCCGGCGCGGCTGCGCCGATATGCGCGACGATCGGTTCCTGTTGCCGCGGATCACGGTCGCGGGCGGCGTCGGTGCGATGCGGCTGTGGTTCAAGTGTGCGAAGGCGCGGGTTCAGCGGCGCAGGTAGCCCTCGCTATTTCGGCCGCTGCCTGCGGAATGCAAGCAGACCAGTCAGCGCGATTCCCATAAACAGGAACCATCCCGGCGTGAGCGTCGTCCAGCCTGCGGCGACGCTGCCGATGAAGTTGCCGAGCATCCCGCCGATCGCCCACGAAATCGCGCGGACGCCGGACCGTACGACCACGCACGTCATACGTCCCCTTCGTCCATGCGCTCACCGCTGGAAAGCCCTGCGCATCTGCTCGCCAGCCACGTCGAACACCCGACGGGCTGCCGGCGTCACGCCGGCCATATGAATGCACGCATGGATCATCCCGGGCAGCACGACGCAATCGACCGGCATGATCAGCGGCTCCGTTCCAGGAACGGCAGCAGATGGCCGATGAACGCGTCGGGCGCCTCTTCCATGATGAAGTGGCCGCAATCGGGCACGACCGCGCCCTGCAGATCCGTCGCGTTGTCACGCATCGTGACCAGCGGTGCATCGCCGGTCGCATGTTCGGCACCAATGGCGAGCACCGGCATTGTCAGCTTGCGCTGCGCCCGTGCCTGGTTCTGCCGGATCGTCTCCGGAATCGCGCGGTAATAGGCCAAGCCGCCGCGCAAGCCACCCGGCGCCGAATAGGCGTCGATGTACACATCGACGGCCACGCAATCGCGCCGGAACGACCACCGGTTGAACATGAACTCCAGATAGGCCCGTTCACGTCCCGCAATCAGCGTCTCGGGCAGATCGGCCAGCTGGTTGAACATGAAATGCCAGAGGAAGATGTTCTCTTCCGGCGGAGCGAAAATCGACGGCGCGGGCGCCAGCCCGGGGATCACCGCCTCCGTGAGCGCCAGCGACGTCACGGCCTCGGGGTGATCGCTCGCCAGCGCGTAGGCCACCCACATGCCGACGTCGTGGCCGGCCACCTGGTACACATCGAAGCCAAGCTGCACCATCACGCGATGCAACGTGGCCGCCGTGCGGCCCGTGTCGTAACCCGCATCCGGCCGGTCGGAATAGCCGGTGCCGGGCGGATCGACCGCGACGGCCATGAAGCCGCGCGCGGCGAGCGCCTGCATCACATGACGCCAGGCATACCAGGTTTGCGGCCAACCCGGAATCAGCAGGACCGGGGTGCCCGCGCCGGCCGTGACGCAGTGAATGCGCTCGCCGTCGATGCGCACGTATTGATGATCGAAGCGTTGAGCGTCGGCCGACGACGACTGAAGTTGAGCGGACATATCGATGGTTCCTCGCAGTGGGGGCCGGCTCAGGCGATGCCGAGCATGTCGTGGATCTGCTGTTGATCGACCGCCGCACCGGCGAAGTCGTCGAAGATGCGCTCCGTCACCCGGATGATGTGGTCGTTGATGAACGCAACCCCTTCGCGCGCGCCGTCCTCCTGGTCCTTGAGGCAGCATTCCCACTCGAGCGTCGCCCATCCTGTGTAGTCGTACTGAGCAAATTTCGAAAAAATCGCCTTGAAGTCGACCTGACCGTCGCCGAGCGAACGGAAACGGCCGGCACGTTCGAGCCACGAACTGTAGCCGCCGTAAATGCCCTGACGCCCCGAAGGCAGAAACTCGGCATCCTTCACATGAAACATGCGGATGTGGTCGCGGTAGATATCGATGTACGCGAGATAGTCCAGCTGCTGCAGCACGAAATGGCTCGGATCGAACAGCATCTTGCAGCGCGCGTGCTGGCCGACCAGCGCATGGAAACGCTCGAAGCTGACGCCGTCATGCAGGTCTTCGCTGGGGTGGATCTCGTAGCAAAGGTTGACGCCGTTTTCATCGCAGACATCGAGAATCGGCCGCCAGCGGCGCGCCAGCTCGTCGAAAGCCGTCTCGATGAGGCCGGCGGGCCGTTGCGGGAACGGAAACAGGTAGGGCCACGCGAACGAACCCGAAAAAGTGCCCATGTCGGTCAGCCCCAGGCGGCGTGAAGCCCGCGCCGCCAGCTTGAGGCGATCCAGCGCCCACGCAGTGCGCGCGGCCGGATTACCGCGCACCGCTTCCGGCGCGAAGTTGTCGCACATGGCGTCGTACGCCGGATGCACGGCGACCAGTTGCCCGAAGATGTGTGTGGTCAGTTCGCTGATCTCCAGCCCGTGTTCGGCCAGCATGCCCTTCATGTCATCGCAATAGGCCTGGCTTTCCGCGGCCGTCTCCACGTCGAACAGCCGGCCGTCCCATGCGGGAATCTGCAGCGCCTTGAAGCCGACGCCGGCCGCCCATTGCGCGATGCTCGGCAAGCTGTTGAACGGGGCAGCATCGTCGGCGAACTGGGCGAGATGGAGACTGGGGCCTCTGAGGGTACGCATGATCAACTCCTATTGTTTGTTGATCGACAAAGAATAGAGTAACGGAAAGGCGCGTGTCAACACGGCGCGCGATAAAATCGGCGCACGATGTGACGACGGACGAAAGGGATATGGCGGGACGACCGAGAGAATTTGACCGCGACATGGCGCTGAAACGCGCGATGCTCGCGTTCTGGCGACACGGCTACGAAGGCACGTCGATGTCCGACCTGGTCGAAGCGATGGGCATCGCGTCAGCGCGCATCTATGCCGCCTTCGGCAGCAAGGAAGCGCTGTTCCAGGAAGCCGTGTCGCTCTATGAGCAAGGCGAAGGCGGCTTCGCCGATCGCGCGCTCGGCGAGGAAACCGATGTGCGCGCGGCCGTCGAACGGATGCTGCGCGACGCCGTTGCCGCCTACACCAAACGTGGCCAGCCGCATGGCTGCATGGTGGTGTCCGCCGCGACCAACTATTCGGCGGAAAACGAAGGGGTCATGGAATGGCTGGCCGCCCATCGGCGCGCACGCACGCAGTCGATCGTCGAACGCCTGCAGCGCGCGGCCGAGCAGGGGCAGCTCGCGCAGGGCACCGACATCAAGGCGCTGGCCGATTTCTATGCGACGCAGCTGCACGGCATTTCCGTGCAATCCCGCGACGGCGTATCGAAGGAGCGGCTGCTCGCCTCCATCGGGCCGGCGATGATGCCGCTCGCGATGGCGGTGCGGGACGGGGCGTGAGGCGGCGCGACTGACGGATTACCGTATCCGGATCGCCGCCCTGGAACCGTCCTGGGCACACCTTACGCACCCTGCCGGCACGCCGCCGGGTACCCCATCGGCACCGCGACGGCGCAGGCTCCCGCCTAGAACGTATGACGAAGGCCGACCACCGTCCCGACGGTCGTTCCGCGCCCCTCGTGCAGCGCGCCGTTGATCGCGAGCCCGGTATTCATCAGGCCGTGGTTGTGGACCACCCCGACCTGCCCGTACACCGTCGTCGCTTTCGACAGGAAGTACCTCAACCCGATCGCGGTCAGCACCGAACGGTTGCCGGTATCGTTGCCGTCGCTCGTCAGCCAGGCGCCCGCGTCGGCTTCGACCGCGGGCGTGAACAAGTAACTTGCCCCGGCGCCGTACACGCGGCTGTCGAACCCGCCGCTCACTTTGTAGAGCGCGTAGGAACCCTTGACGGTCAGGTTGCCGACACTGTATGCCGCACCGATGGTCCGGCCGGTAAACGGGACGGTGCTGGGAATCGGCGTCCCCGGCGTGCCGCCCGCGTTGCCGTTGTAGAGCGCCGCCGTGACGAGGAATCCGCCTCGCTGGTACTTGAGGCTCGCCGAATACTGCCGCCCCGCCTGGAAATCGCCCGCCTTCCCGCCCAGTCCGAACATCGCGCTACCCTGGAAGCCGGCGATGTCCGGGCTCGTGTAGGACACGGCGTTCTGGTTGAACAGCCCCGTCACCAGCACGCTGTCGACATAGATGACGGCGCCGCTGCCGAAATAGGCCACGTCGCGCGGGTCGGTTCCGATCAGCGACAGCACGAACGGCGAGTATTGCAGGCCGGCCTTGACCGCCCCGAAATCGCCGCTCAACCCGATCCACGCCTGACGGCCGAACAGGTTGCCGTTTGAATTGCCCAACGCGCCGCTCGGGATGTCGATGCCGCTCTCGAGGACGAACGTCGCCTTCATCCCGCCGCCCAGATCCTCCACGCCCCGCAAGCCGAATCGCGATGCCGCCGCGGCACCGTCGACCATCGCGAACTTGTGGCCGTCGTTCGCGCCGGTCCTCGTATTCAGCGACTTGTTCGTGTAGAGCACGGCGGCATCGAGCACCCCGTAGAGCGTGACGCTGCTCTGGGCATCTGCCATGCCGGACGTCGCGCCCAGCGACGCAGCAATGGCCAGGCCGAGCGTTCCCTGACGCCATGTCGATTTCATGTCTATCCTCCAAACCCAGATCGTTATTTTCAATGTCGCGTCACGGCGGAATGCCGATCGGCGCTTTCGCTACACGTCACAACCTGTCCGTCACGGCCGGTGCTGGCGCCGAGCGGAGACTTCCCAATCCGGACGCGCCGCGTCCGGCAGAAACTGAGTGCGCGTCGATGCGGTCGACGACGCGTATCGCCTTCATCGACGGCATTGAATGTCGAGTGACAATCAATCGCCACACGCCATCCGGCATTCACCATGAGGCGATCGAACCGTCACGGCTCACGATGACCCGCGCGGGCCAACGATGTGGCTGCGGCGGGCCGATCCCGGCACATGGAGGGAATGGCGTACGCGAATCGCGTCGACCCGCGGCAACGCTCGCGAATGCGCATGTGCGTCAGGCGGCGAACCTCGTCGGCTCCCCGGATGTGGTTCGCAGCAGGCAGGTACAGGTCGAGGACGTCTGACCGACCGGCGATTCGGCATGCACGCAGGACTCCTTGATGAATTTCCGGTAGAGCGCGATTCGACGAAGCACGTCGTTCACGACGTCATGCGAAACGATGATGACCGTATCGCAGCGCCGGACCGACGTGGACTGAATGCAAGACTAAGAGCAGGCCGGGGGGATTCGCCCCCCTCCAAAGGGGAGGCAGAAGTCTGGCGACGGGGGGGTGCCATGCGATCGCCCCCCTACCGTGGGAAAACCCCCATCGTCGTGGGGGCGACTATCATTAACATGATGTGGTGCATTCCGGACTTTCCCCCCATGAACTTGCCGTCCGAATCCGATGAGCCCCTTTGGAATCTCTCGCTGATACAGACGAAAATGGCGCCACCGCGCCCGCCCCGGTTCCGAGTCGCGCGGCGGACGCTGTCGAAGAAGCTGGCCGCGACGGCCGAACACGCAGTCACGCTGGTCATCGCGCCGGCCGGGTTCGGCAAGACGACGACGCTGTCCGAATGGTGCGAAGTGCTCCGCACCCGCCATCAGCTCGTCGCGTGGCTGAGCCTGGACCATGACGACGACCATCCCGATCAGCTCGGCGCCTACCTCGTTGCTTCGTTGAACCATGGCACGGGCGGCGTCGGTCAGCAGGCAGAAAAGCTGCTGCGCCACGATCCGATGACGCCCGGCAAGACGGTCATCTCCGTGCTGCTCAACGAGATCGCCGCGTGCGGCAAACCGGTCTTTCTGATCCTCGACGATTTCGACCGGCTCACGTCGCCCCCGGTATGTGCGGTGGTGTCGCGCCTGTTGCGCTACGCGCCGGCGAATTTCCACGTCCTGCTCGGCGCGCGCGGCGAGCCGAGGCTGGCGCTGGCCCAGTTCCGCACGCAGGGCCAGCTTCTGCGGATCGACGAATCGGATCTGCGCTTCTCCGCCGACGATGCACAGGCGTTCTTCGCACGCACCGGCACCGCGCCGCTCGATCGCGGCGCCGTCGAGATGCTGAATGACGCGACCGAAGGATGGATCACGGGCCTGCAACTCGCGTCGCTGTCGCTGAAGGAAGAAACGGACGCCGCCAAGGTCGCGCGCGATCTCGCCGGCAATCGATTCGGCATCGACACCTATCTCGACGACGCCGTTCTGTCACATCTGCCGCGCCCCGTGTATCAGTTCCTGCTGCGGACCTCGATCGTCGATCACCTGAGCCCCGACCTCTGCGACGCCATCATGGGCGCCGGCGCGCGCAGCTGGGAAAAGCTCGACTGGCTCGAGCGTCACAACCTGTTCATCCGCGCGCTCGACGACGAGCGTCAATGGTTCCGCTATCACGCATTGCTGTCCGACGCGCTGAGGCGGCGGGCCGCCCGGCAACTGGCCGATGAATTGCCGCGGCTTCACCAACGCGCCGGCCAGTGGTTCGCGAATGCGCGGCAATGGCCGGACGCCGTGCGTCACGCGCTCGCCGCCGGTGACACACTGCAGGCCGCGATCTGGGTCGAGCACTGCGCAGCGGCGTTGATGGATCGCAGCGACGTGAACACGCTGCTGAGCCTGATCGGCAAGCTGCCGCGCCAACTGGTGAAGTCGCGGCTGCGCTTGCGACTGGCGAATGCATGGGCGCTCGCGTTCCTGATGCGCATGCCGGAAGCCGGCGAGGTGCTGCGACACGCGCAATCCGACTTTGCGCGCCATCACGCCGATCGCTCGCGGACAGAAGGCGAACCCGACGCGGCGCTGCCGATCGAGATGATCGCGGTGGATGCGGCGATTTCCGGCTTCGACGACGACAGCTACCGGTCACTCGAACTGGGACGCGAAGTCGTCCTCTCGTCGTTGCCCGCGTCCGCGTGGGTCAGGCGGCTCGGGGAAACGGCGCACATCTTCGGCCTGATCTACGACAGCCGCTTCGACGAGGTCGAGCACCTCAGGCACGGCGCAGCCGCCGTCCCGGCCGACGATCACGACTTCATCTACGCCAACGTCTACCGCGAATGCATGTTCGGGCTGAACCTGCTGGTGAGCGGCCGCCTGCCGGAAGCGATGGTGCTCATGGAGTCGGCGATCGCGCATGCGGAAGCGAACGTGTTCCGCCAGTCGGCGGCGGCGGCGGTTCCGGCGGGCTACCTGGCGGCACTCTGCTACGAGCAGAATGACGTGTCCCGTGCGCGGCAGCTGATCAACGATCGCTCGGCCATCACGGCGGAAGCGTGCCCGCTCGGCTCCCTGTCGAGCTACTGCCGCACCGCGGCGCGGCTCCACGCACGAAACGACGACATCGCATCCGCGCTGCTGTGCCTGCAGCAGGCCGGCGAAATCGCAGCGTCCCGACACTGGTTGCGCATGCGTGCATCGTGTGACGCGGAAATCGTGCGGCTGTGCCTGCAGCAGGGCTGGGTCGATCGCGCAAGGGAAACCGCCGACGCACTGGACTTGCTGATGCCCGAGCAGATCCCGACGCCGATGGGCAGCTTCATCGAGACGTGGGCGAGCTGGTGCGCGATCAAGGCACGCCTCGACATCGCGACAGGCCGGCCGGATCGGGCCGCCGAACGGCTGCGCGAGTTGAGGACCACGCTCTCCCGTGCCGGGATGACCTACCTGGAAGCACGGATGTCGCTGCTGTACGCCATGGCGCTCCAGCAGGAACACGCGCATGAAGCGGCATTGGCCGCGCTGACGGACGCGCTGCGCTATGCGCAGCAGAACGGCATGATCGGCAGTTTCGTCGACGAAGGCGAACCGATGCTGCGCCTGCTGACTCAGTTGCGGCGTGAAGCGCCCGGACGCGATGCCGTTCAACCGGCCTTCGTGGACCAACTGCTCGCCGCGTTCGATCCGCGTCGCACGCCGACGGACGACGGCGACGTGCGCGACGCGCGAAACCTGCTCAGCGCGCGTGAGATCGAGATCCTCAATCACATTGCCCGCGGCATGTCGAACAAGGAAATCGGGCGGGCGCTGCGGGTCGCGCCCGAGACCATCAAGTGGCATCTGAAGAACATCTTCGAGAAGCTCAAGGTCGGCTCGCGCTACGAGGCCGTCCAGAGCGCGCTCGGCGTGACACCCGCCGAGCGCGGCAAGGTCAGGGAAGCCAATTCCTGACACACAGGCGACGCATCGTATTTATGACGATCGGAAACCCGTCTCCAACGCTGTCCCCCCCGGACGACACCCGTCGAAAATCAGCTGCACGACCGCAATGGACCCCGATATTCAGGACATGCTCCGCCGCTATCACGAACGAGAGATCGACCTGCATCAGTTGCGCGTGTGGCTTGACGGCGAAAGAACGCGTATGGACGCACACATTCCCCGCTGTGAATGGCTGAAACTGAGGC
The DNA here is from genome assembly GCF_030482505.1 of Burkholderia sp. AU45274. Classification (NCBI taxonomy): domain Bacteria; kingdom Pseudomonadati; phylum Pseudomonadota; class Betaproteobacteria; order Burkholderiales; family Burkholderiaceae; genus Burkholderia; species Burkholderia sp. AU45274. Next base: position 243,005 of record NZ_JAUJQE010000009.1, read on the forward strand.
GAGGCAGTGAAGCGCAAAGCAACGGTCCGATCGCGCATCTGCTTCCGGCGTGCAATCTGGGCGCTGTCCAATGACGAGCGCACCCGCGGCCTCGCGCTGCTGTGCTGCTCGAAGGCGCGGTGCGATCTCGAAATCGACGTGCGTGAAATCGCCGGCGTCCCGCGAGAGCCTGGCGTCGATGGACGTCTTTGTGCGGTTTGATGGAGAAACAATGGATTCGGAATAAAAAAGTAGCGATGCCGAAGGGGCCTTCCGGGCGCACACAATCTGTTACGACAATGGCGAACCGGGTTTGAATGGGAGTGCTATCTTTCGCCGGCCTTTCGTTGAAATGACTCGTTGAAATGACTCGTTGAAACGAATCGGCAGCAACGCAAGAAACCGGACTTCAGATTGAGCACAAGGAAGAGCATTCGCATGTTGAAGAAGATCGCCTCCGCATTCATCGTCACCGCGGCCGCGGTGATTTCATTGCCGGCCGCGGCGGACAACTGGGACAACGCGCTCGGCGGTGCGCTGGGCGGTGTCGCCGGCGCAACCGTCGGCGACGCACTGGGCGGCCGCACCGGCGCGGTGGTGGGTGGCGCGATCGGCGGTGGCGCCGGCGGCGCGATCGCGGCGAACCGCGACGAGCGCGACGGCGCAATCATTGGCGGCGCACTCGGCGGCGGCGCGGGCACCGCGGCCGGCCATGCGATGGGCGGCCGCAACGGCGGGCTCCTCGGCGCGGCGCTCGGCGGTGGCGGCGGCGCGGCGTTGGGGGGCAACCTCAGCCGCAACGCGCGGGAGCGTGACGACGCGCGAGACCGCGACAACATGCGCAGGATGCGTCGCAACAAGCATCGCTACGACGACGCGTACTACGACTAAAGCGCTTACCGAACCGTTCATTGACGCCTGGCGAACGCGCATGCGATGAATTGAAATGCGCGTTCCGCCTGTCACGTCACACGGTGCAATTTCGCTGTCGGCGCGCCCGCCGAGTTCGCGCAGACCGCATCATCATTCATGTCGTGTCTTGCACGGGGGAGATGAGCATTGTGCAAGGGAACCGTCTGGTCGACGTGGCCGCACTTCGCGGTAACGGTGGGCTGTGCGGGATCTGTACTGTTGCCAACCGGGATACGCATGTCCTGAAGCGTTAAGGCCGGTATCGCGCTCAATTGTCTCTACGGCGAGTGCGGTTAGTAATCGCACATTGCGGGCACCATGTTCCCGCACTGATATTGATCGGCCGAGACTCCCAGACGTGGCCGCGATGGCATTGCCAAGTCAATTTGGTCCGCCGCCCTTGATACTCCGTCGACAAACACAGTCCACCACGGGCGGCCGCAAGCGCTCGCATGTCATCAATTGTCTGACGCAATTTGAGGCCCGTACATTGCCGACACCAGCGTCCGAGCCAAATCTGACTCGCAATTGCCACCCATTCGTGTCCCACCGCGCAACGAAAAGGGTATTTTTCGGCTGAGCCCACATAAGCATCTGCCAAACAAACGCCTCCCTTTTCCCGGGCGGCCCCCTGCAGACGCGCCAAGCCATTGGGATCGACTTGCCCGGAGGAGGTCAATTTTGCGCAACGACCACACCAGGTTCCCCGGAAGATATCGTTTGCCCTCGCTTCCCAACGATGCCCCTTTGCACATTCGAATCGATATAGACGACTCTCGATCGTATAGTGAGCCGAAAGACATTTCCCGTTTCTCTCTTGTGCTTTCGCGTGAAGCCGGGCCAACCCCTCCGAACAGCAGCTTCGCCGCGTCGCGTCACCATGCGCGCAGCTCGGACACCAACGCCCCTCACTGATCTTCCTTCCCTCCACGCTCCACTCGTGCCCCGCTGCGCAACGAATTTGGTAACGCGCGAATAATCCAATGAATGGACCATTCAGAAGCGTCCCTCCTCGCTCTGCCAATTTCGCCAACCATCTATCACGAATATCTTCCTGCTGACAGGATATGCAGACCGGTGCACCGCCATTTCGATAGAGCAGGGTCAATGCCACGCGCTCGAAAACGTGCCCACGAGCGCAAGCGAACGGATGACGTGAATTGACACCCAGCCACTCGCTCGCCAAACATTGCCAGCCATATTGGGCAACGCACTGTCGCAACCTCTCAAGCATGCTCCCTCACTCCGCCGTCACATTCCCGCCAAAATCGACAATTCTCCATCGTTTCGCAATACTGATGATTTTCAAGAATCCAATTCAGACATCAAAAAAAAGCGCCCGAAGGCGCTTTTTCGGAACTGACTAGCCAGCCGTCACGCTTAGAAGCGGTGACGCAGGCCAACCGTTGCGGCGGTTTGGCTGACCTTCGAGCTCGGGAACGCGTTGATGTCGCCGTTGTAGATCGATGCGCCCAAACCGGCGCCCTTCGTACCACGCTGGTACACCGCCTGAGCGTAGACGTCCGTACGCTTCGACAGGAAGTAATCAGCTTGCACGCCGAACTGATTCCAGTGCGTGCTGTTGCCGTTCTGCTTCGCGTTCGTGTACGTATAGGCTGCGCCCAGGCCGAGGGCCGGCGTCAGGTTGTACTTCGCGTTGACTTCGTAGTTGTCCGCGCGCAGCGTACCCAGGCCGTTCGTCTGGTTGTCGAGACGCGATTGCGTCCATGCCGCGCCGACTTGAGCCGGACCGAATGCATAGGCCGCGGCAATACCATACGTACGCGTGCGGCCCTGAATGCCGAACGCGTTGCCGCTCGTGTCGACGGACGGGTTCACCGCGCCCGACGTGGACAGGCCAGCGTTGTTCGCTTGCGAGTACGCCGCACCCAGCTTCAGGCCTTCAAACTGGTACGACACGCCAGCGCTGTATGCACGGTTGTTCGCAAAGTTCGTGCTGTTCGAGAACGAGTACGTGCCGCCGAATTGCAGGCCGGCATAGTTCACGCTCGTGTACTTGATCGTGTTGTTCAGCGCGACGTCGCCGTTCGTGCTCAGGCGGTCATTGTTCAGCGGGTGCGCGAAGTACGTGCCGCCCCACGAGCCCGTTGCCGTCAGCGGTGCCAGGTAGTCTTGCGTCGCGTCGTATTGCTTACCCAGCGTGACGGTGCCGTACTGGCTCGACAGGCCGACGAATGCCTGGCGGTTGAACATGCCGCCGTTGCCGTTCGCGAACTTGCCGTTACCGATGTTGAAGCCGCTTTCCAACGTGAAGATCGCCTTCAGGCCACCACCGAGATCTTCCGAGCCACGCAGGCCGAAACGGCTCTGGTCAATGCCCGAACCCATCGAGAAGCGCGACTTGCCTTGGCCCGATGCGGTCTGGACGTTGCTTTGGTAGGTGATGCCTGCGTCCAGCACGCCGTACAGCGTCACGCTGCTTTGCGCGTGAGCGACGGTAGCGAACGATGCCGCAGCTGCTGCAACGATCAGGGTCTTGTTCATTCGTGGTGCTCCCTTCTAAAAAGAGGCAGGTCTCGCGACCTTGTTCATAAACGGTCTGCAACCGCCCGGGGACCTTGTTCTGTCGGTCATGCCCGGATAGATGCCCGTTTGGGGAATCGCGAGTGTAAGAGCAGTGAAAGCAACGAGCCCCACGAAGAAATAGAAATTGTGTATTTCTTTTCTCACAACAGAAAACTCATACAAATACGCAAGCCGATGTTATTAAATGATTTTTTTGCGTGCCGGCGTGAATATTCATACGGTATCTTTGCCGCGATTTTTCTTATACGAAGGCCTTGACAGTAGTCAAAAAACTACGCCACACAATCTCAACAATTCTCGGGCGCACCGGGTCGCTTGTTCGCGCCCGGCTTGATCGGCTTCATCCCGACGCGCTCACTCGGGAACGGTTGATTCATGCCTCGAGGGTCTGACGGCCTCAGTGGATGAGGAACGCGAGCGAGTGCCGAAAAACTCGACCCCACATGTGGGCTCTCAGAAAAGGTGTCTTTGGCCCCCTAGACAGTTCAAGGACTTGGACATCTTTTCTGAGAAGACTGCCTGTCCTTCGTCTCAGAAAAGATGTCCGTGGCCCCGGATATTCTCGGAAAAGTTGTCTTTGAGAATGTTGCCCGCCCCCGTCGGCGTATCCCGACAGGACTGGGCGTCGAATCGACGGCGCAAATAGGTTGCACATTCGCGACCGAACCGCGCCCAGACTGCACGGTTCAACACACTATCCCGCACATACCACTCAGGATGCCACTGCACACCGAAGATCGGTGCCCTGATATGCGACACCGCCTCGATGGTGCCGTCGTCGGCATATGCATCGACACTCAATCCGTTCGCCAGGGCGGCAATGCCCTGCCCATGCAACGAGTTCACATGAGCGCGCCGACAATCCGGCGACATTGTCCGAATCGCCTCGTCAAGCCAGCCGCCGCTCACCAACTCGACCGCATGAACGTCCCGATAGCGCTCCTCGAAAGCCAGAGTGCGATTCGCCCGGTGATCCCGTCTCCCTGGCTCGTCGTGAAGTGTCGCGCAAAGGGTGCCGCCCAACGCGACATTGATCTCTTGCATGCCGCGGCATATCCCGAACACCGGGCGCCCCGATGCCATGGCCTCCCGGACGACACGAATCGCCATCCTGTCACGTGTCCTGTCGAGCGATCCGACGTGTGGTTGCGTGCCGCCGTAAAACGCAACGTCGACGTTGCTCGCGCCGCCCGGCAGCATGATTCCGTCGAGACGATCGAGCAGCGTGTCGAGACTTCGATCGGATGCAATATCGTCCGTCGAACCGATCAGGAGCGGCAGTACCCCGCCAAACTCCGTCGCAGCCTGCAGATATCGGTCGAACACCGCCTGATGGGAAAGGCACCCCCAACCCGGTATCTCGATATCCTCCGCCGAGCACAGCACGCCGACGACGGGTTTCATTTCCTGGAGTTGTCGCATCGCGGCCGAGTCATTGCGGAAAGGACTGGATGTTTTCTTCCCAGTTCTTCCCGTCAAACGGAACCACATCGAAAGCGTTGGCCCCTGCAAGATCCAGACAGCGCAGATTGACGCTGTAATCGCGGGGATGAGAACGCGGACGATAGAATGGCTTCACGCCGCAAACTCGGCAGAACGTGTGCTCCGCAATCCCCGTATTGAAGCGGTATCGCGTCAATTTCTCGCCACCCTCGAGCAACTCAAAATCGTCGTGCTCGACCGGAACGTGTAGGAAGCCCGATGCAAAACAGATCGAGCAATTGCAATCGATCACCTTGCGCGACGCTGTCGATCGAATGCGAAAGCGTATCGCACCACAGTGGCAATTTCCGTAGATATATTGTGTTGCTTCCGTCATTGATCGCCCCTCGTTTCAGAAAATACACACGGCCTTTCATCGGTGCCCTGCACGCAGCGCAACATCCAGATCCTGTCGAATCATGTCGGGATCTTCGAGCCCGATGCTCAACCGGATACCGATACGCCTGGCATTGTCTCGAGACACCGTGGTCGGACAAGCGACGGACTCGTAACCGCCCCAGCCCCAGCCTCGCCCGATCAGCGAGAGACCGTCGATGGCATTTCTGACCGCCCCCTCGCCGCCATCCTTGAGTACGCATGCAAACACACCGCCCGCACCCGAATACTGTGTTCGCCATGCGGCGTGACCGCTATCGCCGACCAGCGGCGGGTAGTGAACGCTTTCGATCAGCGGATGATCCCGCAACCACGACGCTACATCGCACGCGGACTGAAAATGCCGATCCATCCGGACTGCCAGCGTCCGCAATCCTCGTAAAGCCAAATTCGCGTCGTCCGCACCGACGGCTTGCCCCGTCAAACGGCTTACGCTCTTCACGCGCTCGTACATGTCGAAGCTCGCAAACACCGCTGTGCCGACCATCGAATCGGCGTGCCCGCCGATGTACTTCGACATGCTGTGAATGACGATGCTCGCACCTTGATCGAGCGGATTGAAGAAATACGGCGTGCCCCAGGTGTTGTCGACAACGACCGGAACGGGTCCGGCAATCTCGACGAGGTCTCGTAACACGCACATATCGAAATGCGACGACCCCGGCAGGTCGAGGTAAACCACACACGTCCGTTCATCGAGTTTCGCCGCCAGTTCAGCCGGATCGGCCAGCGAGAATTCGTCGATCGATACACCCTGTCGATGCAGCACCTCGTCGCAGAATTTACGTGCCGCCGGATACGACGAACGCGAGATCAATACCCGCCCCTCGGGAGCCGCCAGCGTCTGCAACACCGTCGCGATAGTGGCCAGTCCCGAACACATCACGAGCGCGGCAACGCCATGTTCGATTTCCGTCATCGCATCGCACAACGCATCCGTTGTCGGTGTCCCCCAGCGTCCGTAGTGATAAGGGGCCGCACCAGGTGCCATTTCGTCGAATGATTCAAAAAGGACTGTCGACCCTCGATATACGGGCGGATTGACGAAGCCGAAATGTGCGGCAGGCGCGCGGCTCACTGTGGTCAGGGCAGTGCCCGTCGCGCCCTTCCCCGTGACAGGCTCGCGATTCATTTATGCCATCTCCAGAATGCAAGTAGACCCATCAGGGAGATGCCCATGAACGCGACCCACCCCAGGGTATGCACGGTCCAGCTTGCCGCGGCGCTGCCGATGAAGTTGCCGAGCATCCCGCCGATCGCCCACGAGATCGCCGATGCGCCAAAATAGCTGCCGGCGTTGCCATCGGTCGTCAGATCGGCGAGCGCGATATTCGATGCAGGAAGAATCAGGCTTTCACCAAACGTGAAGACGACCGCGACGGCAATCAGAATGACCAGCGACGCACCAGCGCTCCAGCCGTGATCGAACAGCAGTGTGGCAATCGCGAAGCAGCAACACATCGCGGCGTGCCCGATGGTCATCATGGATCGCCAGGTCGTGCGCTGAAACCAGCCCATGCCAAACGAAGCTGTAGCAATGCCAACCAGCGCATTCGTTATGTAGAATGGCCTGACGCCGTTATAGCCGCTCGAGCCGTTCGAAAACGTCAGCGGGATGAAGACGTAGATCTGCGTATACACCGTCCAGAACGGAACGAGCGCCCAGCACAGTCGGCGGAACCGTCTGTCTCCAAACGCGATCATCAAACCACGCAGCGGATGTACCGCAGCTGCGTTGCTCGCTCTCCGTCCTGAGATCCAGGGCGCCACGAGCGCAAGCACGGCGAAAATCATGCCGCTTACCAGAAACGGTAACGTCCGGTCCGTGTTCGGCACGACGATCAGCACCGCCGGACCGATCAGCGCGCCGAGATTGAGCGCCAGGTTATTCAGCGCGAACACCTTTGGACGTACCGCGGCATCGAGCGAACCGAAGATCGAATACGCGGTCGTTTCGTAAAGCGCAGCGCCGAGCCCGGACAAGAATGCCCACATCAGCAGTCCGGCAAACGACGGCGTAAGCGCCAGTCCGACAAATCCCGCGGCGCGGCAGATCAGACCAAGTGTTGCCAGCACGCGGCTGCTGAAGCGATCCGTCGACGCACCCAGCACCAGCGGCAACAACCGGCTCGCCAGCAAATTCACCGTCAGTACGCTGGCAACGCTGCCCGCGTCCAGATGACGCTCCAGGTCAAGGAACGCAGCGAGCAGCGGAAGCGACCCGAACACAGACAAATTCACGAGGAACTGAAAACTCAGCAGGATCCGCGTCGAAACCGGCACACCGTCGGCCATGCCGCTGAACCATGCCGAGGGCCGTGTGAACTTGATTGCATCCATCGTTTCACCCCGGTACAGCGACTGATTCTTGAGCCATCTCGAATTCGCGCTGGAACGTGCGCTCGAGCGCAAGCGCACCTGACAAATTGCGCGCATATACCATGTATTCGATCGTGCCTGTACCCGCCATATCTTCCGTAAGGACGACGACACCGGCTTCGTCGCGCTGCTGCGTCAGTCGATGCGAGACAGTCAGCGCAGCACGCAGGTCGCGAGCGGGCACCCTGTTGCGCGTCACGACGGCGTGCGTGGACAGGTAGTCCGGCCCCACCAGTTCGCACAGGATCGCGTCAAGATGGCTGCAACCGCCGATACGCCCGTTGATCTCGGTAAAGACGACTTCGCCGTCGTCGGTCACGATGGCGTCGAAATTTGCGCGCCCGACGAATCCGAGGCGCTGGGAGATCGACGCAAGCACGTCGCCTTGCGCCAGAAATGTGTCGATCACGCCCGGAGACAACTGGCTGGGGATTTGAAATCCGGTCCACATGATCATGCCATTGCCCCGCTTGTCGCCCGAAGCGTCCATCCGCAGGTCGCCATAGCTCACAAGCCGAATCGCGTCCGCACCAATCTCATATTCCGCATACAGGACATCCGAACCTTCGTGGAACCGTTCGACGACCACCTGGCAGTTGCCCGCCGTGTCGGTCTGTCTCGACCACAAGTCACGGGCGAATACGGTATCGACGTCCGACAGGTGCGTCAGCGCATACACCTTGCGGACACCGGGATAACTGGTGCGACGCTCGAGTGTGACTGCGATGTTTCCGTCACCGCCGGCATTGACATCCTGCTTGACAATCACGCTCGCATACTTCGCAAGCATGTCACGCAGCGTCAGGTAGAACTCACCGAACGACCGGCAGACTCGCCCGTCCGCACATCCGACCCGACCCGACGCGAGCGCTCGAAATACGGCCTTTCGGTTCAAAAGTTCAGCACCGGCCTGTTCCATGAAGTGCGATCCATTCGACACGGGCTGCGCGATGTCGAGCTGATCGCAAAGCAACCCGACCGATGACGTATGAAAGTACGGGTAAACCGTCCACCCTGCGCCACCGACGCGAAGGCCACGCAATGCAGCGAGCGTCGCTTCATCGAGCAGGCGGTCGGAAGTCAATACCACCGGATCGGAGATATCGGAAGACGGTGACACGATCTGCGTAGTGGAAAGACTACGCCTCATCACAGCCGATACGTACTCGATCATGGGGACCGATACCGGCGACGGCAGAATCGCCACGTCGTCGCTTGCCATCTGCCATACGAGGCGCCTTGCCGCAATCGCTGACACCTGACGAAGCGGAAGCGATGCACGCTTCGTATCCCCGATCATTGCCTCGTTATCGACGTTGCCTACAATGAGTTTAGCCATGAGTTGCCCCGTGCTCCCGACGTTGGATAAGATCCCGGCAAACGCGCCAGTGCCATTTCAGATAAGACGATTCACGATGAATGCCAACATTCGGGTGCGCCCCGATCCGGGCGAGCAGTGGTGCCGGAGCTCCCGGATAGCGATGATGCTCGGTATGAAAATTCGCGTTCCACATGAAAAACCGGACGATGCCGTTAGTCGTCATCGTTCTCGACGCCAGGTAACGCGGCTGCACCGGTTCACAGCCGTAATGCTCCGGTAGTCCGAAGAACATCAACCAGAAGTAGGCAAAAAACACCGGACCGATATAGGCCGTAACCAATGCCGACGGCCAGGCACAGGTTGCCGCCGCGATGGCGAGCAACCATGCTGCAATGAACCGCGCTTCGTTGCGCGCTCGCACTTTCCGTCGCACTGTTGCGAGATAGGACGGTGCGCCTCCGGCGATCAGATGTACGTTCAGTCGCAGATTCGAAACGAGAAAACCAACACCGCTCATCGCACCCGCATAGGCACGCAACGTGTCGAATCGGGAGGCCGACTCGGTGTCCTCTTCCGTCGCCAAACACCGGTGATGCTTCAGATGCTTGTCGGTATAGGCCGTGAAGTTTACGAACAGGACATTCGCAGCCAGATTGCCGATGATCGCGTTGACGGATTTCGCACTCACCAGGCTTCGATGCAGACATTCGTGGGCGAGATTCAGGAACCCGCTCAACACAAAACCTTCGGCAAGCATCAGGACGATCCGGCCCATTGCGTTTCCGGATCGGCACGCCAACCATGCCACCAAACTAACGACCGCGATCGCGCCAACGACCTTCGCAATCGCAGCTGCATCGCGGAGCCCGCCTCGCCGCGCGCGATATGCGTCGATCTCGAGCAACACCGGATCCGGACCGTATTCGGCGCTCATGTTCATTCAGCCAGCGAAACAAGCGCCGCACACCACGACACGTTGTCGGAAACGGCCTGCGCAACCCGTACGGCGAATTCAGGAATTTCGTCATCGCTGACAAGGAGCTGAATCATTCGTCTCGTCATTTCGACGTGGTACGCCTCGGCAGGATCATCACCGCCAACGTGACATTGAAAATAAACGAGTCCTTGTCGGTCGACACCATAACAACGACTCGTCGACGCCCAAAGTGCGTCGATCATCGCATTCGCGTGCAGTTCGAACGCCACCATGTTCGCGCACCGCTCGAGCGCCGTCTTCGCACCCAGTCCGGCAAGTAGTTTCGTCAGATAAGGCCCCGTCGGTACGCTGAAATTCGGAACCGCGACGCGTCCTGTCAGTCTCTCGATGTCATTTTTCAGGAGGCTCGAGTGAAACCATTTGCCGGTATCGAGAATGCCCCGCAGTCCCTGTTTGCCGTATCGTTCGATGACGTATGCGCCACCCGTCTCGTCCCAACAGAGAAAATTTCCCACCACGCTCGTGATTTCGACGTCTCGCGCCACCGGTCGATTCGATTGAATGGCATCCAGAACGGCGTGAACTTGCGCACCCGCCTGCAGATACGGAAACGCCTGCGACATCGCCAGGTAGTGCGGAAAGATTTTTTCCAGTGCAGCACACGACGACACGTGCCGGAACGGATGATCATCGAGTCCGTCGCGCAGACTGACCATCAGCGAATCGATTTCCCCATCGACGACCGGGTTCAGAATTTCGTCACAAACATCAGCCATGCGTTCACCTCATCTACCATCGCGATTGTGATGGGCCGGCACAAAACGCCTGTGCCGGCCGCCGAGTATGGCGATCAGAAGTCGATCTGGTCGCTTGCGTCGGTACCACTTTGCCGATTTTCGATGCGGTCTCACACTACAAAAGCTTGTAGTCCCCGTGCCGACGTGGCGTGATTTGACGCATCGGCGCGCGCACGGTCCCGGTCCACTTCGCGTCTCGTGTCACCAACGCGTTACAGCAATCCGAATCTGGATGCCATCAGAACGGCTTGCCGGCGTGTCGGCACGTCGAACTTCTTCATGATGTTGCGGATGTGATGAAGCACGCCATGCTCGGTCAACGCGACAATGCGCGAGATATCCCAACTGGACTTTCCTTCGGCGACCCATTTCAGGATTTCGAGTTCACGCGCGCTGAGGCACGGTGCATCGGATTGCAGCGCCTCCAGCCTGCGGCACGTGTCGAGCGTCAGATTCGCGACAAGTGTGCCCCACGACGGAATGGCGAAGGGCAAATCGCCGTTGTCAGACGCCCGCGCCTGTCGAACGAAGCTCACGCACGCCACATCGCCATGCCTGTTGTGAGCCGGAAACGACACTCCGTCGCTTAACCCGTACATGCGACTTCCGTCTCGAAGTTCGCGCTGTTCGGTTGTCGCGAAGATCCGGTCGCACCAGATCAGCGGTGTCAACGACGACATCGCATGCTGCGCGACCGGGTCGATCATCAGGTAAGCCCGCTCCCGATAACGGGACAACCACGCCTCCGGGTAGTTCGACAGTGTGCGGCCGCTCTTCAGTGTCCCGCCCGTCATTCGATAGTCCTGGTAACAGACATGGTCAAATCCCGCCAGGCGTCCGATGTCGACCAGCATCCGGCCCAGTTCGTCCATGCAAGTGCAACCGCCGATCTTGAACACCATCTCAAGCATCCGCTCACCGCACCGACACGATGCGGACTCACGACATCCTTCGGCCCATAGAATGACGCGTTCTCTGGCTTCTCTCATAATTTTTAGAATTACTAATCAATTTATGTTTGAAAATCGATTCGATGAATTCTCAAGGCGCCCTCAATCCGCCTGCGATAGCAGGAAACGGCCCCGTCGTCGAATCAGAACACCCGCGTCGCTGACGGGACGCGCGCATGCTGCTTGACGTACGCGAGCGCATCGTTGATCGTCAGAACGTGCTGCTCCCCGTCCCTCATTCGTAACGACACCTCTCCGGCCAGCGCCTCCTTGCGTCCTGCAATTGCGACGATCGGCGCGGCCAGTTCCCTTGCATCGAAGATCTTGCGCGGCAGGCGCTCGGCGCGGAAATCCCTCAGCACCCGACAGCCGATGTCTTCGAAAGCGAACGCCGCGTTGTCGGCAAATTCGCGGTCATCTTTCCCAATGTTCGCAACGACGATCTGGTCCGGTGCCAGCCAGGTCGGCAACCATCCCTCGTAGTGTTCGAGAAGAATACCGATGAACCGTTCAAGGCTTCCCAGGATCGCGTGGTGCAACATGACGGGCGTTGCCTTCGCACCGTCCTCTGCGACATATGACGCACCGAGCCGTTCCGGCAATACGAAATCGAGCTGGATCGTTCCGCACTGCCACTTTCGTCCTTGGCGGTCGAGCAGATGAAATTCGAGCTTGGGACCATAGAATGCCCCTTCTCCCGCCTGGATCGCGAAATCGAGACCTGCCGCGCGCGCAGCGGATGCCAGCATCGCTTCCGAACGATCCCAGACCGCATCGTCACCCGCACGGACCGCCGGCCTCGTCGACAAAGCCACATCGAATTCGCCAAATCCGAAGTCTGCGTAGATCGTCTTCAGCAACACACAGAATCGTGCGACTTCAACCTCGACCTGATCCTGCATGCAAAGCACGTGAGCGTCGTCCTGCGTGAACGCACGGGCACGCATAAGGCCATGCAACGCCCCGGACGGTTCGGCCCGGTGGACCGCCCCAAATTCGGAATATCGGATTGGAAGATCGCGATACGACCGACTGCCTTTTTTGAAAACCTGCACATGGCACGGACAACTCATCGGTTTGAGACAGTACGGATTGTTGTCACTCTCGAGTGAAAACATGTTTCGCCCGAATTTCTCCCAATGACCGCTCTGTTCCCAAAGATCGCGCGAGACGATCTGAGGCGTCCGCACTTCGGAAAAGCCCGCCTGACGCATCCGGACTCGGATATATTCCTCGACAACCCGATAAAGAACCATGCCGCGCGGATGCCAGAAGACAGCGCCCGGGCTTTCGTCCTGCTGATGAAACAGATCGAGTTTGTTGCCGAGCACTCGGTGATCGAAATCGTCCATCATGTTCTCCGTTGACTTGATACCGGTCGACGGAGCACAAAAAAGCCCCGTCCGTTTCCGGCGGGGCTTAGGGATGGTTTGAGGCACTGACTTACGACGTGCAACCTCCCCCCGGCCCGCCGTTGGCGGTCGTGGTAGTGGTCGCGGTAGTCGTAACGAAAAGTGCGTTCATGGGGCTAATCTAGTCAACCTGCCAACGTCTGTCAACAAACATTCGAGTCCAAATTCAGCGCCAAAATTTTATGATCCGTTAAAAATCCTCAAACGGAAAATAAATGAAATTCACAGAAAGCATAATGAAATACTCTTTAAAGTAAACAAATAATGGTTTTATTCATGGAATGGAAGTTGCGGGCAATCAGAAAAGGCGATCACTAGCAGGCCGTTCCCGAAATCAAGGAAAAGCAAGCCGATGCGAGGCGAGGCGAGGACGGTTATAACGAATCGTTGCACAGTCTGGTGGGCAACGTGCAAGCCGGGGCAAATGGCCGAGCCGAACGCAACGTTGCCGCGGAGATGTTGCGGGACGTCGCGCGACCAGATCGCCGCATCACAAACATGTGGGCTCGCAGAAAAGGGGGCTTTTGGCCCCTATACAGATCAAGGACTTGGACATCTTTTTTGAGAACACCGCATGCTTCTTGTCTCAGAAAAGATGTCCTTGGCCACGAAAATTCTCAGAAAAGTCGTCTTTGAGAATGTCACAACCCCGCCTAGGTCCCTCGACGAGATCTAGCCACAAGCAGTGCCACAGACAGGCGTACACTCCCAGGACAAGTGTGGGCCGGGTTGCAAAGCAACACAAATAGCCATGGCTCACATCGTCACGATTGGCATGACAATTGGAAGTGTGTGGCGCAGAAAGGCTGCACAGAGCCTCTAGGTCTACTTCGTCAGGTCATCAAGACGATCGACAAAGCCATCCCCGGCGATTCGATCAAGTTCTCGCTAAAGCAAGATCACGACAACCTCCGACTCGGAGCGGCCATAGAAGCCAATCTTGGCGATGCACTCAAGTGCCACATCGACCTGCACGGGGAGGGTTAGACGAACGAGCCGAGTAGCTTCGGCAGATGGCTTGCGCCCTGAACTAAGCATCGACCTCCCCATTGGCTTGTGAAAACACACCCAGACGTGAAACGGCGATTGAGCGTCGTCAATGCGGCGACATCGATCTGACACCATCGACTAAACATTGCGTCGTAGGCCGTCACTGCCAAATATTCTCCGATCATTTCTGCCTATCCATACGGGTTACATGCCCAACGCATGAAAGGTAGCCAATTATTCAAAGACAACTTATTGAGACTGCGGACATCTTTTCCGAGAGACAACAACACAAGCCCGCAATCCCATTCACCCCCTCCCCCGTACCGGCATTCGTCAACCCAACTGTACCGGTACTGTACAGAAAACCGTCGCTAAACTGACCTCCATCCCAGTCCAGAACCGAATGGAGAATCCGCGATGGAATTCCTCACCCTCAGCGCGTTGCCCGCCGGCATGCTGTTCGCGCTCGTCACGTCGATCACGCCCGGCCCGAACAACACGATGCTGCTCGCATCCGGCGTCAATTTCGGTTTCCGCCGCACCATGCCGCACCTGTTCGGCATCAGCATCGGCGTCGCGATCCTGATGCTCTGCGTCGGCTTCGGCCTCGGCGAAGCGTTCAAGCGCATGCCGCTGCTGTACACGATCCTCGAAGCCGCGAGCGTCGCGTACCTGCTGTACCTCGCGTGGCGCATCGGCACGTCGGGTGAAGTGAAGGCGCACGGCGGCAAGCCGCGCCCGATGACGTTCATCGAAGCCGCCGCGTTCCAGTGGATCAACCCGAAGGCCTGGATGATGGTGCTGACCGCCGCGACGACGGTCCGCCTGTCCGCCGACTACGGGATGAACGCCGCCTGGATGGCCGTCGTGTTCATCCTGATCGGTTTCCCGTGCATCTGCCTGTGGGCCGCTTTCGGCCTCGGCCTGCGCCGCTTCCTGTCGAACCCCCGAGCGCTGCGCATGTTCAACATGACGATGGCCGTGCTGCTGATCCTGTCGCTGTATCCGCTGATCGCGCACCTGCTGGCGTAGTGAGCACTCACCGCGCGCCCGTTGAGATTCGCCCGATGCAGGCGTACCCTTTTGTTACGGGCGCGCGCAGCCGTTTCGCCGGTTGCGCCGCTGCTGCCGGGAGAGTGCCGATGAAGCCATTGCTGAGGGCGGGCGAACACATCGAGGGGATGCACTGGATCGCCGAGTATCACCCGCTCACGCACGAGATTCGCGTGCTGCGCGAGGACATCGAGATCGGTATCTACAGCGCGCCGCCGACGATGTTCGGTGAAGAGGAAGACATGGGCGCCGCGAACCTCGCCGATCATCGCGGCCGGGAGGCCGCGCTGCGCGCATATCTGCGCAACTTCGTGCGGGAACACGACACGGAAGAATAGCCGGCGGCCCGCCGGCCGCCGTATCAGGGGCCGGCGCATCGCATCGGCCCGCGCTTCGCTCAATGCCCGAGCGATTCGATCTTGCCTGCCGGCTGCGTCACGCCATGCGGCCGCGCCATCTGCTTGATCAGCAGCGCGACACATGCGAGCAAACCCGCGACGGCGATCGTCGCGAACACGCCCGCGAACGAGAAATGCCGGCGCGTCAGCTCGGCGACGAGGAACGATCCCGCAATCCCGCCGAAGCGGCCGACACCGAGCATCCATGCAACACCCGTGCCGCGCCCTTCGGTCGGATAGAACGCGGCGGCGAGCGCCGGCATCGACGATTGCGCGGTATTCATCAGCACGCCGGCGACGAACACGACCAGCACGAGCAGCCCGACGTTACCCGCCGCCTGCCCGATCGCATAGACGCTCACCGCCGTCAGCGCGTAGCACACGGCAATCACACGGTTCGCGTTGAAGCGGTCCATCAGCACGCCGCACAGCACCGCGCCGACGCCGCCGAGCGGGAACAGCGCGGAGATCAGCGTCGCGCTCTTCGGCGTCAGGCCGGCATCCTTCAGCAGGATCGGCATCCAGTTGATCGACGCGTAGAAGATCACGAGCCCCATGAAGTACGCGAGCCACAGCATCACCGAGCCGACGATGTACGAGCGCGACAGCACGACGCCGAGGCCCTTGCTGCCGGTCTGCGGCGCGGCTTCGGTCAGCGCGAACGAGCCGGCGTTCAGCGCATCGCGCGAGATGCGCGCGAGCGTCGCGCGAACCTTGTCGACGGCGTGGTTGTTGGCGACCATGAAGCGCACCGATTCCGGCATCTTCAGCAGCAACAGCACGCCGAGCAGCAGCGGCGTCACGCCGCCGAGGATCAGCACGCTGCGCCAGCCGAAATGCGGGATCATCCATGCGGCGAGGAAACCGCCAAATGCGGCGCCGAGCGGGAAGCCGCAAAACATCAGGTTGATCACGGTCGCACGGCGCTTGTCCGGGCAGAACTCGCCCATCATCGTGACCGCGTTCGGCATCGCCGCGCCGAGCCCGACGCCGGTGATGAAACGCAGGATCGTCAGGTGTCCGATCGTCGTCGAGAAGGCGGACATCAGGCATGCGACGCCGAACAGGAACACCGAGCCGAGCAGCAGCGAGCGGCGCCCGAGCTTGTCGGACAGCGGGCCCGACACGAGCGCGCCGCACGCGAGGCCGAACAGCGCGGCGCTCAGCACCGGTGCGAGATCAGGTTTGGTGAGGTTCCATTCGCCGAGCAGCGACGGCGCGATGAAGCCGATCGCAGCCGTATCGAAGCCGTCGAGCAGCACGATCACGAAACACATGAGGAATACGAGCCATTGAAAACCGCCGAACGGCTGCTCGTTGATGAAGGTCTGGACATCGACCACGGGTGCGCGATTCATCGCGAGTCTCCTGATATATAAGCGACGCGGCCTCGGAACCACGTCTTGCCTTTGTTCGCGCACCGGCCATCCGGTGCGCCGCGCGCCGATGCTCTGCCGGCGCGTTCATTCATCGCCGAAGCCTGCGAATCATCCGCAGGCCTCGGCTCAACATCGGACTACAGGTACTTAACCGGCCGCACCTAGGCGGCCCCATCCTGCTCCTTGAAGATCTTGTCCGCGAGATGAAACGCGGAATTCGCCGCCGGCACGCCGCAATAGATCGCGGTCTGCAGCAGCACTTCCTTGATCTCGTCGCGCGTCACACCGTTGTTGCGCGCGGCGCGCAGGTGCAGCGCCAGTTCCTCGCCGCGGTTCAGCGCCACCATCATCGCGATGGTCAGCAGGCTGCGCGTATGGCGCGGCAGGCCGTCGCGCGTCCAGATCTCGCCCCACGCATAGCGCGTGATCAGGTTCTGGAATTCGTCGGTCACCTCGGTGCGGTTCTCGAGCGAACGGTCGACGTGCGCGTCGCCGAGCACCGCGCGACGCACCTTCATCCCTGCTTCATAACGTTCCTGGTCATCCATCGCCGGTGCCTCACGCGGTCAGGAAATCGAGCAGCGCACGGTTGAAGCCGTCGGTGCACTCGATGTTCGAAATATGCGCGGCGTCGAATTCGACGTGCTGCGCACCCGGAATCGCGGCGGCCAGCGCGCGGCCCTGGTCGGGCGGCGTCGACATGTCCTTCGCGCCGGTCACGACGAGCACCGGCAGCGCGATGCCCTTCACCTCTTCGCGCAGGTCGGCTGCGTTCAGCGCGTCGCAGTTCGCCGCATAGCCGTCCTTGTCGGTATGCACGAAGGTGTCGCGGATCGCATCGAACAGGCGCGGCTCGCGTTCGACGAACGCGTCGGTAAACCAGCGCGGCAGCACGGCGTCGGCGAGCGCGGCCATCCCTTCGGCACGTGCCTTCTGCGCCCGCGGCGCCCACACTTCCGGCGAGCCGATCTTCGCGGCGGTGTTCGACAGCACCGCGCGAACGATGCGCGACGGGAAGCGTGCGGCCAGCGCCGCGCCCGTCAGCCCGCCCATCGAGATCCCGCAGAAATGCGCGCGGGCGATGCCGACGTGGTCGAACAGGCCGATCACGTCGCCGGCGAGCTGCTCGATCGTGTACGAACCGGCCGGCGCATCGGAATGGCCGTGGCCGCGCGTGTCGTAGCGGAGGATGTTGAAGTGCTGCGTGAGCGGGCGGATCTGCGGCGCCCACATCTGCAGGTCGGCGCCGAGCGAGTTCGAGAAGACGAGCCACGGCGCGTCGTCGCGCGCCGCACGGTCGATCCGGTAATGCAGTTTCACGCCGTTGACAGTGGCGAAAGGCATCAATGTTCTCCTGGTGATTGCGCGCCCGCGTGCAGCGCGAGCACGGCGTCGACGTAGGCCTGCGCCTCGCCGACGTAATGAGCGGGATCGAGCAGCCGCGCGAGCGCGTCGCGCGACAGGTGGGCCGACACGGTCGCATCGGCGGCGAGCACGTCGAACAGCGTCGCGCCCGTGCGCACGGCTTCCTTCGACGCGTGTTCGACGACGTGATGCGCGTCGAGCCGGCCGATCTTGTCGCCGAGCGCGAGCATCACCGCTTCGCCGAGAATCAGCCCGCGCGTCAGGTCGAGGTTCGTGGCCAGGCGCTCGGTGTTCACGTCGAGACCCGCGACGATCTGGGCGATCTGCGCCAGCGCGCCGCCGGTCAGGCGCGCGAGATCGGGCAAGGCATCCCATTCGGCCTGCCAGCCGCCGAGCGCGCGCTCATGCTCCTGCACCATCCCCGCGAACACCGTCGCGACGAGGTTCGGCGCACGCACGGCAGCCGTCAGCACGGCTGCGCAGCCGACCGGGTTGCGCTTGTGCGGCATCGTCGACGAGCCGCCCTTGCCGGCGGCAACGGGCTCGCCGAGCTCGCCGACTTCGGTCTGCATCTGCAGCGACACGTCGCGCGCGATCTTGCCGAGCGTGCCCGTCAGCATCCCGAAGCAGGACGCGGCTTCCGCGATGCGGTCGCGCTGCGTGTGCCAAGGCACGGCCGGCGCCGCGAGCTTCAGGTCGGCCGCCAGCGCGGCCGTAACGCCGGCCGCCTGCTCGCGCAGGCTCGCGAGCGTGCCGGCCGCGCCGCCGAACTGCAGCACGAGCGCACGCTCGCGCAATTCGGTGAAGCGCGCGCGATGGCGCAGCAGCGCATCGAGCCATTGCGCGAATTTCAGGCCGAGCGTGATCGGCAGCGCCTGCTGCAGCCACGTGCGGCCGATCATCGGCGTCGCGCGATGCGTGCGCGCGAGCGCCGCGAGCGATGCGCATGCGTCGTCGAGCATCGGTTCGAGCACGTCGAGCGTGTCGCGCAACTGCAGCACGGTGGCGGTATCGATGATGTCCTGGCTCGTCGCGCCCCAGTGCACGAACTTCGCGGCCTCGGGATCGTCGGCCTTCACTTGCGCGGTGAGCTGCTTGACGAGCGGAATCGCGAGATTGCCGCCGAGCGCCGCGCCGTGCGCGAGCGCGTCGGCGTCGAGCCGGCTCGCATCGCACGCGTGTTCGATCGGTGCGACCGCGGCGGCGGGAATCACCTGCTGCGCCGCGAGCGCACGCGCGAGCGCGGCTTCGACGTCGAGCATCCGCTGGATCGTCGCGCGGGGCGACCAGATCCGGTTGAGCGGCTCGGTGCCGCAGATGAGGGAGGTCAGGCGGGCGCTGTCTTCGAGCATGGCATCAGATTGGGGAAACGGCGTGCGCCTATTGTCCACCCAAGCGTGCCGGCCTGCGCGCAAGCGCACGCGCCGGCACGCTCGGGGTTCAGGCAGCGGCCTTTTGCGTCGCGTCGATCAGCGGCACGCCGGTCAGCTTCTGCAGTTCGTCGAACGACAGGTCGGTGAAGATCTCGCTCACCGCGAGGCCGTCGGCCGTCACGTCGAGCACGGCGAGATCCGTATAGATGCGGCTCACGCACTGCACGCCGGTGACCGGATACGAGCATTGCGCGACGATCTTGCTCTCGCCCTGCTTCGTCAGGTGCTCCATCATCACGAATACCTGCTTCGCGCCGATCGCGAGATCCATCGCGCCGCCGACCGCCGGAATCGCATCGGGCGCACCCGTATGCCAGTTCGCGAGGTCGCCGGTCGCGGATACCTGGAACGCGCCGAGCACGCAGTAATCGAGGTGGCCGCCGCGCATCATCGCGAACGAATCCGCGTGGTGGAAATACGCGCCGCCGGTGAGCAGCGTGACGTGCTGCTTGCCGGCGTTGATCAGTTCGTCGTCTTCCTCGCCGGGCGCGGGCGCGGGGCCCATGCCGAGCAGCCCGTTCTCGCTGTGCAGGAAGATTTCCTTGCTCGGATCGAGGTGGTTCGCCACCAGCGTCGGCACGCCGATGCCGAGGTTCACGTACGCGCCTTCGGGGATGTCCTGGGCGACGCGCTTGGCCATTTCATCGCGGGTCAGTCGTTTCATGTCGGTTTCCTCAGGCGGTCAGGCAGCTTGCGATGCGTGTTCGGCGGCCAGCTCGGCCGCGTGCGCGGCCTGCGGCACCTCGACGATGCGCTGGACGAAAATGCCCGGCGTCACGATGTGTTCCGGGTTCAGCGCGCCGAGCGGCACGACTTCCGACACCTGCACGATCGCGACCTTCGCGGCGCTGGCCATGATCGGCCCGAAGTTGCGCGCGGTCTTGCGATAGACGAGATTGCCCCAGCGGTCGCCCTTGTATGCCTTCACGAGCGCGAAATCGGCGTGGATCGGCGTCTCGAACACGTACGGCTTGCCGTCGATCACGCGCGTTTCCTTGCCTTCCGCGAGCTTGGTGCCGTAGCCGGTCGGCGTGAAGAAGCCGCCGATGCCGGCGCCCGCCGCGCGGATGCGCTCCGCGAGGTTGCCCTGCGGCACGAGCTCCAGCTCGATCTCGCCGGCGCGGTACAGCCCGTCGAATATCTGCGAGTCGCTCTGGCGCGGGAACGAGCAGATGATCTTGCGCACCTGCTTCGCCTTCAGCAGCGCCGCGAGGCCGGTCTCGCCGTTACCCGCGTTGTTGTTGACGATCGTCAGGTCGCGCGCGCCCTGTTCGATCAGCGCGTCGATCAGCTCGGACGGCATGCCTGCCGTGCCGAAGCCGCCGATCATGATTGTCGCGCCGTCGTGGATGTCGGCCACCGCCGACTGAAGCGATTCGAAAATCTTGTTGACCATGTCTCTTCCTGATACGAACCCGCGGCTCGATGCGCGGCCTGTCGAGGGGACACGCGCGTGCCGCGTGCCGCGCCGGGGCCGATGTCGATCCCGGTTTTGTTCGCTATTCGAACCTAGATTCGATTAGCGAACGATGGGCCGATCATAGAGTCGCGCACAGCGCGTTGTCAAGGCGGGTTGCCTCGGGGGGCGCTGCGTCGTCGAACGGCAAGCCGACGTAGTTTTCGGCGAGCGCCTGCGCGGCAGCCCGCGAGCGCGTCACGTATTTCAGCTCGGCAAACTTCAGGCGATTGACGAACGGCGAGTCTTCAGGCGACGAATGCAGCATGTTCGTCATGAAGTACGAGAAGTGCTCGGCGCGCCACACGCGCTCGAGGCAGGTCGCGGAATACATGTCGAGCAGCGTCGCGTCGCCGTGGCGGTAGCGCGCGCCGAGCGCGCGGGACAGCGCGCGGACGTCGGCCACCGCCAGGTTCATCCCCTTCGCGCCGGTCGGCGGCACGATGTGCGCGGCGTCGCCGGCGAGGAACAGGCGCCCGTGCTGCATCGTCTCGGACACGAAGCTGCGCATCGGCGTCACGCTTTTCTGCGTGATCCGGCCCTCGGTCGGCGTCCAGCCCGTGTCGTTCGAGAAGCGCGTGTGCAATTCGTCCCAGATCCGCGTGTCGGACCATTCGGTGAGGTCTTCGTCGGGCTTGCACTGCAGGTACAGGCGCGTAACCGTCGGCGAGCGCATCGAGAACAGCGCGAAACCATTGTCGTGATGCGCGTAGACGAGCTCGTCGAGCGACGGCGCCGCGTCGGCAAGGATGCCGAGCCACGCGAACGGATAGACGCGCTCGAACGTGTTCAGCCGCTCGGCCGGAATCGTCTGGCGCGCGATGCCGTGGAAGCCGTCGCAGCCGGCGATGTAGTCGCAGTCGATGCGGTCTTCGCGGCCGTCGGCGTGCTTGAACGTGACGAACGGCTGCTCGCCCTCGACGTCGTGCAACGCGACGTCGCTCACTTCGAAGTGCATCGCGTGGCCATGCTCGACGCCGGCCGCGATCAGGTCGCGTACCACTTCGTGCTGGCTGTAGACGGTGATCGCGCGCCCGCCGGTGAGCGCGGACAGGTCGATGCGATGGCGCTGGCCCGAGAACAGCAGCTCGATGCCGTGATGTTCGAGCCCTTCGCGACGCATCCGGTCGCCGAGGCCGGCTTCGTTCAGCGTGTCGACCGTGCCCTGCTCCAGCACGCCGGCACGGATGCGGTTCTCGCAATATTCGCGCGAACGCGCTTCGACGAGGATGGAATCGACGCCTTGCAGGCGCAGCAGATGGGAAAGCAAAAGGCCGGACGGACCGGCGCCGATGATGGCGACTTGGGTGCGCATTGTTCGTCTCCTGAACATTGGTTCGAGTAATGGAACACATTTGAGCGCTTTCCCGACTATGCGGCAACGCGATTCAGGAGATATGTTGTATACGTTTTGACGATACTGTTCCGGCGATGGATGCGCTCGATCTGAACCTCATTCCCTACCTCGTCGCGCTCGACGACACGCGCAACGTGAGCCGCGCGGGCGACCTGCTCGGCGTCAGCCAGCCGCGCGTGAGCACGGCACTCGGCCGCCTGCGCGAGTACTTCGGCGATCCGCTGTTCGTGCGCACGTCGCGCGGGATGGAACCGACGCCGCGCGCGCTCGCGCTGCTGCCGGCCGCCCGCGACGCGCTCGCGCAGATCGAGCGCGGCCTCGTCGCCCCGCACGACTTCGACCCGGCCGCGAGCACGCATACGTTCTCGATCGCGCTGTCGGACGTCGGCGAGATCGTGTTCCTGCCGAAGCTGCTGCAGGCGTTCGCGACGCGCGCGCCGCATGCGAACCTGCGCTCGGTGTCGCTCGCGCACGACGAGGTCGGTCGCGGCCTCGAAGCCGGGACGATCGATCTCGCGGTCGGCTACTTTCCCGATCTCGACGGCAACAACTTCTTCCAGCAGCGGCTGTTCACGCACCGGTTCGTGTGCCTGATGCGGCGCGGCCATCCGTTCGAACAGGCGCCGCCGTTCACGGTCGAGCAGTTCCTTACGTGCGGGCACGCGGTGGTGCGCGCCGAAGGCCGCAGCCAGGAGGTGCTCGAGAAATATCTCGCGAAGCAGCGCATGCAGCGCCGCGCAGTGCTCGAGACGCCGCACTTCATGAGCCTGCCGTTCATCCTGAGCCGCACCGACCTGATCGCGACGGTCCCGCATGCGATCGGCTACGCCTATGCGGCCGAGCACGCGTTCATCGTGCCGGTCGAGCCGCCGCTGGCGCTGCCGCGCTTCGACCTGAAGCAGCACTGGCATCGCAAATATCACAACGATCCGCGCACCGCGTGGCTGCGCGGCGTCGTCGCGTCGCTGTTCAACGACGAGCAGGACGAATGGCCGAAGTGAAGTGAGTGCCGGGCCGCACACGCGCCCCGCGAAAGCATGAAACAATGCCCGGATTCCGCGCCGCCCCGGCGGCGGCATTCGATGGAGCAAATAGATGGCTAAAAAGAAGTCCGCGCGGCCCGAGCCGGCCGCATCCCGACCGAGCCGCGAAGAAGCGGAAGACGCGGTTCGCGTGCTGTTGCGCTGGGCCGGCGACGATCCCGCGCGCGAAGGCCTGATCGACACGCCCGCACGCGTCGTGCGCGCCTATGAGCAATTCTTCGCCGGCTATGCGGTGGAGCCGCGCGACATCCTCGCGCGCACGTTCAGCGAAGTCGACGGCTACGACGAAATGATCGTGCTGAAGGACATCCGTTTCGAGAGCTACTGCGAGCACCACATGGTGCCGATCATCGGCCGCGCGCACGTCGCGTATCTGCCGAACCATCGCGTGGTCGGCATCTCGAAGCTCGCGCGCCTCGTCGACGCGTTCGCGAAGCGCCTGCAGATCCAGGAAAAGATGACCGTGCAGATCGCCGACACGCTGTTCGACGTGCTGCAGCCGAAGGGCGTCGGCGTGATCCTCGAAGCCGCGCATCAGTGCATCTCGACGCGCGGCGTGCACAAGCCGGGCGTCGAGATGGTCACGTCACGCATGCTCGGCTCATTCCGCACCGATCCGTCGACGCGGCGCGAATTCCTGTCGATCGTCGCGAATCCTTCTTCCGTGAATCTGACGAATACGTAATGGAGCAGACGAAGCAAGCGGCGCACGCGCCCGTCGTGCTCGTGACCGGCGCCGCGCGCCGGGCCGGGCGCGCGTTCGCCGAGTATTTCGCCGCGCACGGCTATCGCACCGCGGTGCATTACGACCGTTCGGCCGATGCCGCGCAGGCGGCGGCCCGTGCGATCGCCGAGCGCGGACACGATTCGGTCGCGCTGCAGGCCGACCTGTCGGATGCCGCGCAGATCACCGCGCTGATCGACCAGGTGTATGCGCGCTTCGGGCGCCTCGACGTGCTCGTCAACAACGCGTCGGTGTTCTGGCAGGACCATTTCCCGAGCTTCGACCTCGCGGCGTTCGATCAGGCGTGGGCCGTCAACTGCCGCGCGCCGATCCTGCTCACGCGCGCGTTCTACGAACGGGCCCGCGCGGCCGGCGCGCAGGGTGTCGTCGTGAATGTGGTCGACCAGAAGATCAAGGAAAACTTTCACCGCGACCATTTCAGCTATACGGTCGCGAAGGCCGCGCTCGGTAACCTCACGCAGATGCTCGCGCTGTCGTCCGCGCCGGTGCTGCGCGTGAATGCGGTGTTCCCCGGGCTGATGCTGCCGAGCGACGACCAGACGCAGGCCGACTTCGAGCACGCGAGCCGCGCATCGACGCCGCTCGCGCGCATCGCGGGCCCCGACGACGTCGCGAGCGCGATCCTGATGCTGACGGGCAACGCGTACAACGGCGTGGATTTCGTCGTCGATGCGGGGCAGAACCTGATCCGCGTCGACCAGGACGTGCTGTACAAGCACCGCGCGCCCGACCGCAAGCACTGACCGGTGCGCGCGTCGACGGCCGGCAGCCGTCGGCCGCGCGCCGCGTTACGGCTTGTCGGCGCTCCCGCCTTCTCGAACCTTGCCCTGCGCGACGCTCGTGCCGGGCGGCACGCTGTGCGTAAGCCACACGTTGCCGCCGATCACCGAGCCGCGCCCGATCGTCACACGGCCGAGAATCGTCGCGCCCGCGTAGATCACCACGTCGTCCTCGACGATCGGGTGCCGCGCATTGCCCTTGACCAGCGCGCCTTCGCCATCGGCGGGGAAGCTCTTCGCGCCGAGCGTGACGGCCTGGTACACGCGCACGCGCTCGCCGATGATCGCCGTCTCGCCGATCACGACGCCCGTGCCGTGGTCGATGAAGAAGCTCGGGCCGATCTGCGCGCCCGGGTGGATGTCGATGCCGGTCGCCGAGTGGGCGATTTCATTGATGAATCGCGCCAGCAGCGGCACGCCCAGCTGGTGCAGCGCATGCGCGAGCCGGTGATGCATCATCGCCAGCACGCCGGGGTAGCACAGCAGGATCTCGGTGATGTGCTGCGCGGCCGGATCGCCTGCATAGGCCGCCTGGATATCGCTGACGAGCAGCGCGCGGACCGCCGGCAACTGTCGGCCGAATTCGCGCGCGATTTCGAACGCGCGTTCGTCGAGCTCCGCGAATGGCGTATCGGCATGCTCGGGCAGGAACGGCAGCGCACGGCGGATCTGTTCGGACAGAATGCGCAGCGTGCTTTCGAGCGTGTGGCCGACGTAGAAGTCGACGCTTTCGTCGGTCAGATCCGGTGCGCCGTAGTGCGTCGGAAACATCGACGCGCGCAGGCCGGTCACAATCTTGCAGATTGCATCGCGCGACGGCAGTTCGCGAATGCCGCGCGGATGGCGCGTGCGATGGAGTTCCTCGCGCGACTCGCGCAAGCCGGCAACGATTTCTTCAAGGCCCCACTGACGGGCGGGTGATGTCGACATATGCCAATGCAGGCGGCCGCGCTCGGTCGCACGGCCGCTAATAAAGTGACGGGTTCCGCAAGATTACCGCGTTTTCCGTCCGGGAGCGGCACGCCGGGGATCGGCCGGACGGCCGATGCCACGGGATCGCGACGGCGTCAGATCGTGATGCTGCTCGCGTCGATCCATCGCACGGCCCAGTCGCGCGCGTGCGCGATCGCGTCGCCTTCGTCGTTGAACTGGAGTTCGATCGGGAAAAATCGGTTCGCAACGAGTTCCCCGTCGCTCGATCGGGAGATCACGACGTAGGGTTTGAACGATCCGTCACTGGCGCGCGCGGGCGCGCAGTTCAACAGATAACCGCGGTGCGTGAAGGCAGTAGTCGCTTGCATGAATCCGCCACCTCTAGTCCCTTGCTTTGTTGTTCACTACCCGTCTTTAAGGGGTGCTGCGGCCCCCCGGCGCGGGCAGAGGCGGCGCGACTGAATCCCCTGTCGCCGCTTCGCAGGAAAAGAATCATACTCTGTAGAAAACGGGTCTTCTAGCTGAAATAAATCATGACAAATCAGTGCGCGTCGCGCGACCGCGGCGATCGCCCGCGCGCCTTTTCCCGTCACGCCCGGAACGGGATTTGCTTCGATCCGGAACGCTTCGCCGCGAGGAGAGCCGCGATGGAATCATCCGGTCAAACCAATCGCTCGCGTCCGCGCAGCATCGAGCTCGACAACGACGACACGCACGACAGCACGGTCGACACCGACGGCAAGAACCGCGAGGCGGCGCGCCTTGCCGGCGGCGGGCCGATCTCGCCCGACGAAATCACGCGCAGCAACGCGTCGCTCGTCAATGCGATGCCGGAAGCCGGCGACGGCTTCGCCGGTTTCGACAGCCGCCCCGGCGGCAATCATCCGGCGTTCGCGCTGCGTGCCGGCTACATGGTGATCGAGAAGGGCTTCGACGCGCCGCCGCCCCTGAGCGACGCGCTGTTCGGCCCCGTCCATCGGATGTACGGCAGCACGTACTGGCCCGGCCACCAGCGTCGGCCAGAGCGCGTCTTCGAGCTGACGCCCGTGCCGAGATAGCCGGCGCGGCGTTTGAATCGATCGTTCGTTTGCGAACCGGTATCGGCAAACTAGCCGATGGCTGGGGATCGGCGTACGCGACCGTGCGCCGATCGTGCACCGGTAATCGCGCGGTGCACGATGCACGAACGAATGATTCCGCGCAGCAGCGCGGGCGGCGTCATGCACACCGTGAATTGCACCGACGCACATGCGTTGATCGAGGTCATGTCGAAACGGCGCGGTTGCGATTGAATGGCGATGCGGGCAATGCATCCGCGTGACTGTCGTGTCGTGTCGATGCGATCGGCGTGCGCGGCGAGGCGTGTGCGTGCGCCACACGCGACACCGATGCGCGCGCATGCCTTCCCGCCAACGATGCAGACAACAGCGACCACCACGTCGCACGACATGCGTCGCGTGTCGCGTGTCGCGTGTCGCGTGTCACAGCATACGTAGGTGCCTGGCCGTGCGCCGCGCAAACGGAAGCGGCGCCGCCGCGCGGCACGACCGGCACCTCACTGCAAAGTCCCTGCCATTGGTTTACTCTGCCTCGCAGCATTGCGCATTGCCCAGCCCGATCGGCCATCCGGCCGACTTCGTTTCAACCCGCCACTCGGAGACACTATGTACAAGCGTATTCTGGTTGCCGTCGACGGCAGCGACACGTCCCGCCATGCGTTCGATGCCGCGCTGGCGCTCGCGAAATCGCACGGCGCCGAGCTGCAACCGTTCTACGTCGTCGAGAACGCCGCGATCTACTACAACGTGCCCGGCTACGATCCGTCCGTGCTGCGCGATCAGCTCGTCGCGCAGGGCAACGCACTCGCGAAGGAATTCACCGCGCTCATGCAGGCAGCGGGCGTGAAAGGCGAGACGAAGCTGGGCGAAGCGACGTCGCTCAACGACGTGTCGTCGCTGATCCTCGACGGCGCGAAAGCGTTCGATGCCGATCTGCTCGTACTCGGCACGCACGGCCGCCGCGGGTTCCGCCGTCTCGTGCTCGGCAGCATCGCCGAGCAATGCGTGCGCCACGCGACGCTGCCCGTGCTGCTGATTCCGGCGGCCGCCAACGTCGACGAAACGGTTGCGTAAGCCGCGTTCGGCATGCGCGGGCAGTCGCGACGTTTTGTCACCCGACAGCGGCAAGTTGCGGTGGGACAATGATTCCGTCGATTCAACGCCGGAGTAAACGATCATGCTGACGCCCGTCGCCACACGTCCCGCCGCCACACCTCATGCCGGTAGCTGGGCTCCTCGCCAGGCCGCGCACTGCTCGTCGTGCGCCATGCGGCACCTGTGCATGCCGCAGGGCCTGGCGCCCGAAGCGCTCAGTCGCCTCGAGTCGGTCATCTGCGCGGCGCGCCCCGTCAAGCGCGGCGAAGCGCTGTTCCGCGAAGGCGACGCATTCGACAACCTGTACGCCGTGCGCTCGGGCTCGTTGAAAACCGTCGCGACGCGCCACGACGGCCGCGAGCAGGTCACCGGCCTGCATCTCGCCGGCGAAGCGCTCGGCCTCGACGGCATCTGCGACGACACGCATCCGCGCACCGCGGTCGCGCTGGAAGACAGCTCGGTCTGCGTGATTCCGTACAGCGCGCTCAAGACGCTCTGCTCGGAAGCCGGTTCGATGCAGTTGCGCATGCACAAGCTGATGAGCGAACAGATCGTGCGCGAAACGTCGCAAACGATGCTGCTCGGTTCGCTGAATGCCGAAGAGCGCGTCGCCGCGTTCCTGCTCGACGTCTCGTCGCGCTACCTGAAGCGCGGGTACTCGCCGTCGGAATTCAACCTGCGGATGACGCGCGAAGACATCGGCAGCTACCTCGGCATGACGCTCGAAACGGTCAGCCGCACACTGTCGAAATTCCAGAAGCGCGGCCTGATCGAAATGCAGGGCCGCCACGTCCAGATCGTCGATTTCGACGGCCTGCATCACGTCTGATGTGATGCCGCACGGCGCGCACCTCGCGCGCGCCGCCTGCGTCACGCGATCGGTCAATCGAGAAACAGCGCGGCGCGCGCCTTCAGCGCCGCGCTGAAATCGTCGAGCCAGCCGATCGACAAACGCCAACTCTGCCAGTAAAGGTCGATGTCGATCGTTCGCCCGCGCGACATGTCGACCAGTTCACCCGCCGCCAGTTGGCGGTCGACCATCCGGTCCGGACACATCCCCCATCCCAATCCCGTTTCGCACGCACGCAGGTAGCCCGCGACGTGCGGTATCCAGTGCTGCGGCGGATCGAGATCCGCGCGCGTCACGCGCCGGATGAAACGCGCCTGCAGACCGTCCTTCGGATTGAACATCACGCACGGCGCGCGGCGCAGCGCATCGCGCGTGATGCCCGCGTCGAAGTAGCGCGCGTAAAACGCCGGCGAGCACACCGCGCGATAGCGGATGCGCCCGAGCCGCTCCGACCGGCACCCCTGGATCGGCTCGGCCTGCGCGGTCACCGCGCCCTGCACGCTGCCGTCGCGAATGCGCGACGCGGTGTAATCCTGGTCGTCGATCACGAGGTCGAGCAACGTCTCGCGCTCCGTGCAGAACGGCCCGACCGCGTCGATGAACCACGTCGCGACGCTGTCGTCGTTGACGGCCACGCGCAACGTCGGCCACGTGCTCGCGATCTGGCCCGGCAATGCGGGCATCCGGCCGCCCAGCTCGGCCTCGAGCAGTTGCACGCGCTCGGTATGGCGGCACAGCAGCGCACCCGACGTCGTCGCGACGCATGGCTGCCCGCGCTTGACGAGCACGCTGCCGACCCGCTCCTCCAGCAGTTTCACGCGCTGCGACACGGCCGACGCCGTGACGTTCAGCTCCTTGGCCGCCCGCTCGAACGAGCCGTGCCGGATCACGGCCGCGAGGGCATCGAGCAACGCGTAGTCGAGCATTAGATTTCCTTAATCGGCATTAGGTGATTTAGCTTCTCTTATTTTCAGGCTGACCGCAGACTAGCGCTACCCGATTCATTCGTCTACTGCTTCCACTGTTGTCACCCACCATGAACTGGCTCGCTTTTTCTCACGGCGCCGTACTCTGCGGCTCGCTCATCGTCACCATCGGCGCACAGAACGCATTCGTGCTGCGGCAGGGCATCATGCGCTCGCACGTCGGCAAGATCGTGCTGCTGTGCGCACTGTCCGACATGATCCTGATCGGCGCGGGCGTCGGCGGCGCGTCGGCGCTCGTCGAACGCTATCCGACCTTCGTCCACGCGGTGCTGTACCTCGGCCTCGCGTATCTCGCGTGGTTCGGCATCAATGCGCTGCGCCGCGCGTTCAAGCCGGGCCACGAAACGCTCGACGTGCGCGGCGACGCGGTCGCGCCGCCGCCGCAGAGCGGCCTCGCGATCGTGCTGATGACGCTCGCGTTCACGTGGCTCAACCCGCACGTGTATCTCGACACGTTCCTGCTGATCGGCACGGCCGGCGCACGCGAGCCGGAAGGCGCGCGGCTCGCGTTCGCGATCGGCGCAATGTCGGTCAGCGTCGTGTGGTTCCTCGGGCTCGGCTACGGTGCGCGGCTGCTGGCGCCGTGGTTCCGCAAGGCCATGGCGTGGCGCGTACTGGATGGCGCAATCGGCAGCATGGTGCTGTTTCTCGCGGCGGTGCAGTTGCGCTGACCGGCTCACCGTCGCACGGGCGGCCGCTTGCCGCCCGTCGTCCCGCCCGCTTCGGCGCAATGCCGGAGCATCCACGTTCCCGCCCTCCCGCCTGCTTCCGCCCACGCGCCGTGCCGCGTCAAGTCGCGCCAGCCGCGACAAAAATCGGTTCCTGATCGAACGCAGCCACACGAAGTACCCACGCAACGGACGGAGCGTCCGTCATCCGCGTCAGGCCGTCCGCCATCGCGACGGTGCGCCGCCTGCACGATTCGGAGCGATCGGCGAGAATGTCCGGCGTCCCGCGACAACGGCGTGACCGCACCACGTACCCCGTCGTCTCGCCGTGATCGTCTCGGCCCATCCCGCAGTTCCATTCCGTCACCCGCAGATATCGGAGCAGAACATGGCACTACGCACCCTCGGCACATCGAACATCCAGGTTTCGCCGCTCGCGTTCGGCGGCAACGTCTTCGGCTGGACCGTCGACGAGAACACGTCGTTTGCGCTGCTCGACGCGCTCGCCGACACCGGCATCAACTTCATCGACACGGCCGACGTCTACTCGGCCTGGGTACCCGGCAACCACGGCGGCGAATCGGAAACGATCATCGGCAAGTGGCTGAAGCGCTCCGGCAAGCGCGAGCAGGTCGTGATCGCGACCAAGGTCGGCCTGCTGGGCGCGCGCGCGGGGTTGTCGAAAGACAACATCCTGAAGGCGGTAGACGATTCGCTGCGCCGCCTGCAGACCGACTACATCGACCTGTATTTCTCGCATCGCGACCTTGCCGATACGGCCCCGCTCGAAGAAACGCTCGGCGCCTATCAAACGCTGATCGACGCGGGCAAGGTGCGGATCATCGGCGCATCGAACTACAGCGGCGCACGGCTGCGCGAAGCGGCCGACATCAGCAAGCGCGACGGCCTGCCCGCCTACCAGGTCATCCAGCCCGAATACAACCTGCTCGACCGCGCCGATTACGAACGCGATCTCGAACCGGTCGTGCGCGACCTGAAGCTCGGTGTCGTCAACTACTACGCGCTCGCGAGCGGCTTCCTGTCGGGCAAGTACCGCAGCGAGGCCGACCTGAAGAAGAGCGTGCGCGGCGATCGCGTCGCCGGGTATCTCAATGAACGCGGGCTGCGCATCCTCGCGGCACTCGATGCGGTGGCGGCGAAGCACGGCACGCAGCCGGCCGCCATCGCGCTCGCCTGGCAGATCGCGCGGCCGACGATCACCGCGCCGATCGCCAGCGCGACGTCGCTGGCGCAGTTGGCATCGCTCGGCGAAGCGATCCGCGTTCAGCTCGATCAGGACGACATTCGCCGGATCGACGAAGCCAGCGCGGCCTGAAGTCAGCTGTAGCAGGCCGGTCGATCGGATCGCGCAGTCCGCGCGGTTCCGCGACCGGCCGGTGTCATGTGCGCGCGCTTGTCACGGCATTCGCGGGGGCGGGTCATTCGTGAGTGGCGGGTGAGTACAATGGCGCGCGTCCGGGCGGCCCGCCGCACAATCTGCGATGCGTCGGTGGTGCCGCGCATCGTGTCCGGCAATACGAACGCTCCGACGATCACGATGTCGGAACGCTGCGCCGAATTCATGCTCGCGGAGTAACGCAACGCGGCGCGCGGGCGTTTTCGTTCACGACAATAAAAAGACGGCGCGTGAGACACGCGCCGCCGCTCCCTCTGCATCACCTGCCGGAATCAGCCCCGTCCGCCCGCGCCGCCTCGCGCAGCGCCATCGGCGACGCGCCATAGCGCTCGCGAATCGCACGGCTGAAATGAGCCTGGCTCGAAAAGCCCCAGCGGAACGCGATTTCGCCGACGCTCGTCTTGCGCAGCCGCGCATCGGTCAGCTCGCGATACGCATGCGACAACCGTTCCGACCAGATGTGCTGCGTGATCGACTCGCCTTCGGCTGCGAAGAGCCGGCTCAGATGCCGCAGCGATAGCCCGACCGCGTCGGCGACGGCCTGCGGCCCGAGTTCCGGATCGCCGAGATGCGTCGCGACGTACTGCTTCGCGGTCAGCAGATACGACAGCGACGCACGTGAGGCACCCGCACCGTTCACCTCCGCATCGATGAGTTCCGCGACCAGCGTGCGCGTGTGTTCGGCGAACTGCGCGGCGTCACGCTCGACCGGATCCTTCATGAAGCGCTCGACGCTCGCGCGCAACGTCGCGCCGAGCATCGCGCCCGCGCCCGGTTTCGGCGCGATCCGCAGCGGCAGCGCCGCCAGTTCCGCATCGAGCCGGTCGTCGAACGTCGTGATCGGGATATCGATCAGCAGCTGCCGCATCGGCGTCAGGAATCCGAACAGATAGGGCACGCGCGTGTCGTAGACGACGACATCGCCGGCGTCCGCGAGCAGGCAACGGTCTCGCTGGATGAAATACGCGCGCCCGCTCAGGATCTGGCACGCAAACAGCGACTCCTTCGGCAACTGGCGCACCAGCGCGGGGCTGCGCTCGATCACGTGATCCTGGCCGCTGATGTCCGCGATGCCGAGGCCCGGCAACGCGATATCGGTCTTCTCGACCTCGAGCCCGGCCGGCGACAGCGACGAACAGCGCAGCCCGACCAGCGTCGCCGCATTGAACGCATCCCAGTACGCCATCCTGTCGCGCGCCGGCACGTCGGCCGTCGAGCCTCGCGTGCGGGAAAAAACGGTCGAATTCGTCACGTCGCCTCCTGCGGGCGCCTGTCGTGCGGAGCGGCACGGATTGGGGGATGGTTCGTCTGGATTCTGGTGCGATGCAATGTCCGGCGCGGTCAAGCAATTCGTCCAGCCCAGTCAAGAGCGGCGCGCACCGGCTGGCTACAGTCGAGCCCACGACAACTGATACCTAAGGAGACAAACCGTGGTCGACAAAGCCGTAGCCGAATTCTGGCAAAACATCCCGCCGATTGCCAATCCGTTCAAGCCCGATGCGCTGCCCGAAGCGTACATCGCGAACGCGGCCACCGACGACGATCGCTATTACGTTCCGTTTACCGAAACGGTTTCGTCGCGGCCGCTGTGGATCTCGCCGTCGCAGAACAAATGGTGCGACATCCTGATGGCGAAGGAAGCCGGGCTCGTGAACCGGCACTATCACCCGCACGAGGTGTTCGCTTACACGCTGTCGGGAAAGTGGGGTTATCTGGAGCACGAATGGACCGCGACGCGCGGCGACTTCGTGTACGAGACGCCAGGCGAAGGCCACACGCTCGTCGCGTTCGATCACCCGGAGCCGATGCGCGCGTTCTTCATCGTGAAGGGGCCGCTGATCTGGCTCGACGAAGCAGGCAATCCAGACGGCTACTTCGACGTGCATTCGTACATCGCGATGTGCAAGGCGCATTACGAGAAGGTCGGCCTCGGCGCGCAAGCGATCGACAAGCTGTTCCGCTGACGCGCGGCGAGGCTCACCATGACATCCCCTTCCGCCTCCCGATCCGCGTGGACGTATGAGAACAGGTTGCTGCTGATCCTGTTCATGACGTTCGGCTTCGTGTTCTTCGACCGCCTCGCGCTGTCGTTCCTGTTCCCGTTCATGTCGGCCGAGCTGCACCTGACGAACACGCAGCTCGGCATGGTGTCGTCCGCGCTCGCGCTTACGTGGGCATTGTCCGGCGCCGCGACGGGCGCGTGGTCCGACGCGCGCGGCACGCGCAAGCCGCTGCTGATCGCGGCCGTGCTCGGCTTTTCCGCGTGCTCGGCGCTGTCGGGGCTCGTCGGCGGCTTCGCGAGCCTGATCGCGTTCCGCGCGCTGATGGGCATCGCCGAAGGCCCCGTGCTGCCGCTGTCGCAATCGCTGATGGTCGAAAGCTCGACGCCGAGCCGCCGCGGGCTGAACATGGGCCTGCTGCAAGGCTCCGCCGCCGGCCTGCTCGGCGCGATGATCGGCCCGCCGGTGGTCATCGGCATCGCGACCACGTACGGCTGGCGCGAGGCGTTCTACGTGTCGTGCCTTCCCGGCTTCCTGATCGCGTTCTGCATCTGGCGCTGGGTGCGCGAAGCGCCGCCCGGCGGCGTGCGGCACGCGCGGGCCGAACCCGGCGGCGCACCGGCCGCGAGCGGCGCGGCAATCAACCGATGGGCGCTGCTGAAGGAGCGCAACATCCTGCTCTGCGTGCTGATCAGCGGCTTCTTTCTCACGTGGTTCGTCGTGATCATCTCGTTCGCTCCGGTGTTCCTCGTGGAAAGCCGCCATCTGTCGCCGTCCGACATGGGCGTCGTGATGACCTGCCTCGGCGCCGCGTGGGTGTTCTGGGGCTTCGCGGTGCCGGCGATCTCCGACCGGATCGGCCGCAAGCCGACGATGATCGCGTTTGCGCTGATCGCGGCCGTGTGCCCGGTCGTGATGATCCATGCCGGCTCGCTGTGGGCGCTCGGCGCGCTCGTGTTCGCCACGTACACGGGCCTCGGCTGCTTCACGCTGTTCATGGCGACGATCCCGGCCGAAACGGTGCCGCCGCGCGCGATCGCCAGCGCGCTCGGCCTGATCATGGGCGCCGGTGAGTTGATCGGCGGCTTCGTTGCACCGACCGTTGCCGGCTTCGCGGCGGACAAGTACGGCCTGCAGTTCGCGATGTGGACGTCGGCTGCCGGCGCGATCCTCGCGTGCGTGCTGTCGTTCGGCCTCGTCGAGACCGCGCCCGCCGTGCTGCGCAAGCGCGCACTCGCCGGCTCGGCCGCGAACCATCTCGATCCACAAAACCTCGGAGGCCACTGACATGCGGGCACTTCAATGGCATGGCCCGCGCGACGTCCGTCTCGTGGAAATCGACACGCCGCGCGTCGGCCCCGGCGACGTGCGCATCGCGATCGCGTACTGCGGGATCTGCGGCAGCGACCTGCACGAATATGCGGACGGCCCGCACGCGATTCCGGTCGACACGCCGCATCCGCTGTCGCGCCGCACCGCGCCGCTGACGCTCGGCCACGAGTTCTGCGGCACCGTCGTCGAGGTCGGCGACGACGTGACGGCGCTGCGCGCGGGTGATCGCGTCGCGGTCGAGCCCGAGTATCGCTGCAGCCAGTGCGCGTATTGCCGCGCGGGGTCGTACAACCTGTGCGTGTCGATGGGCTTCGCCGGGTTGATGGGCGACGGCGGCATGGCCGACTTCGCGGTCGTGCCGGCGTACATGCTGCATCGCCTGCCTGACGGCGTGAGTCTCGAGCAGGCCGCGGTGATGGAGCCGGCGGCCGTCGCGCTGCACGCGTTGCGGCGTGGCGAACTGCGGCTCGGCGAAACCTGTGCGGTGTTCGGCCTCGGCCCGATCGGCCTGCTGCTGATCATGCTCGCGAAACTGCAGGGGGCGACCACGATCGTGGCCGTCGACGTCTCGCCCGAACGGCTCGCGGCGGCCGCGCGCTTCGGCGCAACGCATACGTTCGACGCACGCGCACTCGGTGCATCCGCGCTGCAGGACGCGATCCGCGCGGTCACGGGCGGGCTCGGCGTCGACGCGAGTTTCGAAGCGGCCGGGCTGCCGGCCACGTTCGAATCGGCGATGCAGGCACTGCGCAAGGGCGGCCGCGTCGTGATGGTCGGCCTGATGCCGCATGCCGGCTTCGACGCGTTTCGCGCGGTCAACGACGAGCTGACCTTCACTGCGAGCGTCGGCTACCGGCATGCGTACGAAGACCTGCTGCGCATCGTCGCGTCGGGCGCGCTCGACCTCACGTCGATCGTCACGCGCACCGTGTCGCTCGAAGACGCCGTCGCCGACGGCTTCGACGCGCTGCTCGCCGACCGCGCGCAAATCAAGATCCTCGTTTCACCCGCGCAACGGCCCGCCCGTCGCGCGCACACCATCGGGAGCGTCGAGCATGAGTCGTCAGTGGGCGTTTGAGGGGCAGTCCGTCGTCGTGACGGGCGGCACGTCGGGCATCGGTGCGCGCACGGCGATGCGGTTCGCGGAGGCCGGCGCGTCGGTCGTCGCGCTCGGGCTCAATGCGGCCGGCCCGCATGCGCCCGTGCATGCGGGCGTTCGCTGCGTGGAACTCGACGTGACCGACAGCGATGCGCTGACGCGCACGATCGCGGCGCTGCCGCGGCTCGACGTGCTCGTCAACGGCGTCGGCATCAGCCGGCACGCGGACGAATACCGGATGGACCAGTTCGAGCTCGTGCTGAACGTGAACCTGACGTCGGTGATGCGTGCCTCCGACGCCGCGCGGCCGGCGCTGTCGGCACACGGCGGCAGCATCGTCAATGTCGCGTCGATGTACACGTACTTCGGCAGCAAGGACCGGCCCGCGTACAGCGCGAGCAAGGGCGGCATCGCGCAGCTCACGCGCTCGCTCGCGCAGGCGTGGGCCGATCGCGGCATTCGCGTGAATGCGGTCGCGCCCGGCTGGATCGATACGCCGCTCAGCAGCGGCCTGATGGCCGACATGCAGGCGTCGCGGCGCATCCTCGAGCGCACGCCGCTCGGGCGCTGGGGCACGGCCGACGAAGTCGCGGACGCGATCCTGTTCCTGTGCTCGCCCAGCGCGTCGTTCGTGACCGGCGCGGTCGTGCCGGTCGATGGCGGGTATTCGACGGTCTAGCACGCGGCTGAGCGGGCATCGGCACGCCCGCGATTGCTGCCGATGCCCGTCCCACATCGATTTCCTTCGGTTGTCACTGAGCCGGGATTCATCCGGTTCAGCTTTGCTCATATCAATCAGTAGTCCAATTAAAAATATCCGAGTCGATCGGAAACATGTGAGGAGCACATTGGAGATGACGAAAAAGACCGTTCTGGCGCTCACGGCATGCGCCATTCCCGCCGTGTCGTTCGCGCAGAGCAGCGTGGCGATGTTCGGGCTGATGGATGCCGGCATCAGCTACGTCAGCAATCAAGGCGGCCGCGGCGCCGCGAAGTTCGACGACAACATCTTCTTCCCGAACCTGCTCGGTTTCGAAGGCAAGGAGGATCTCGGCGCGGGCACGCGCGCGATCTTCCGGCTCGTCAACCAGTATTCGCTCGGCAACGGCTCGATCATCGGCGGCGGGCTGTTCGCGCGCACCGCCTATGTCGGGCTGCAAAACGACCGGTACGGCACGCTGACGCTCGGCAACCAGTACGAGTTCATGGTCGATTCGCTGGCCGCGAGCGGCAACGAGATCGCGCAGGATCTCGTCGGCCTGTACGGCTTTCGCAACGGGCCGTTCGACAAGCTCGCGTTGCCGAACAACCCGACCGGCGCATTCGACTGGGATCGCGTCGCAGGCAGCAATCGTGTCGCGAATTCGGTCAAGTACACGAGCCCGTCGCTGTCGGGCCTGACCGTCGGCGCGCTGTACGGCTTCGGGAACGTCGCGGGGTCGGTCGGCGCGAACAACACGGTCAGCGTCGGCGCGAGCTACGACAACGGCCCGTTCGGCGCGGGCGCGGCCTATACGAACCAGAAGTACGGCACGACGAACGGGCTACCGCCGACCAGCGTGCGCAACTGGGGCGCGGGCGTGCACTACACGCTCGGCACGGTCACCGGGAAGGCGCTCTTCACGACGGTACGCAACGCGCAGAACGGCGCGGGTGCGTGGTCGGCGGAAGCCGGTGCCGCATGGCGGCCGTCGCCGGCATGGGTGATCGGCGCGAGCTATACGTACATGAAGGGCAACGACACGCTCGACAACGCGCACGCGCACCAGCTCCTGGCCGCCGTCCAGTACTGGCTGTCGAAACGCACGATGGTGTACGTGGCGGGCGTGAATCAGCGCGCGGACCACGGCAGCAACGCGCAGATCAACGGCGTGATGGATGCGAACGGCGCGTCGAGCGGCGCGCTGCAGTCGATCGCGCGGATCGGGTTCAGCACGCGGTTCTAGGCCGCCGTCTCGGCGGATTCTGGCGACGCCCCTGTGTTCGGATCGCCTGACGACGCAGGCGCGGTGCCGGCCGCCGGTCGACCGGATCGGAACGTATGCGTGAAGCCGGAACCCGTTCGGCGAAACAGGCGCGCAATCGCGTGAACGATGCGCCGGCTCCGGTGTTGAAGGGTGTACCCGGTTGTCATGGGGCTGTCTTCAGATTATTGAAGGCCGATCCGGCGCTGAAAGCCGGATCGGCCTATCTGGCTCACGGTAAGACGTGGGTCGCGACGCCGCCGGGACATCCGTGCATCGATAGCAGGATTCACATGCATGCACGCGCGAAGTGTCCGTCGACGCCGTTCGCATGCGCGCCGGCGCCGCGATCGGCTTGCGCGGCCAGCGCGCGGTTGACTCGCGCATGGTTGGCGCACCGCACGGCCGGCGGCATCGACGCGTACGCCGCGTCGCGAATCAACGCATGGCGGAACGAATAGAACACGCGATCGCGCCGATGTTGCGCGTACATGATCCGCTCTTCGAGCAGCAGTTGCAGGTGCGCGTCGAGCGTGACGCGATCATGCGGCGATGCCGCGGCCAGCAGTTGCGCATCCATCTCGAGCCCGATCGTCGCGGCGAGCTGCGCGGTGCCGCGCGCATCGTCGATCCGGTCGAACGCGCGACCGAGCATTCCGCCGAGACTGAGCGGAAGCGGGCACGGGTCCATCGTCCGCAGCCCCGCGAGCGAGCCGTCCGCGCCGCACATCGTCAGCTCGCGCGCAACGGCCTCGATGAACAGCGGAATGCCCGCCGTACGATGGACGAGCGGGTCGAGCCAGGCCGGATCGAGCGCGCCCTGGCCCAGGTGCGCCGACATCAGGCGCCGCGCGTCGTCGCGCGGCAGGCGGCGCAGTACCAGGCGCTCGGTCACGCCACGCCAGCGCGCGAGCCTGGCGGGTCGCGACGTGAGCACGATGCAAAGCGCCGCCGCGCGCGGCGAGCGCTGCAGGTACGCCAGAAAATCCTCGGTCGAGCGATCGATCCACTGCACATCCTCGACGACGAGCAACACCGGCGCGCCATTGCCGAGCGACACGATCAATTGCTCGAGCACATCGAACAGTGCGTCCTGTTCGCGCGCGCCCGGCCACCTCGCCGCCTTCGCATCGCAAGGCAGCCCCAGCCAGGTCGCAAGCGCGACACGGGCCGCCGCACGATCGCATTCGAGCGCCGCCAGCATCGCGTCGATCGCCGCGTGCGTGATGTCGGCCGGACTGTCGGCGTCGAGTTGCCAATGCGCGCCGATGAACCGCAGGATCGGAAACAGCGCATGATTCTCCCGCTCCGGCTGGCATCCGCAATGCGCGAACGCGTGGCCCTGTGCCCGCACGGTCTCGCACAGCCCGTGCACGAGGCGCGACTTGCCGATTCCTGCATCGCCGACGACGAGCCGCGGCGGCACACCGTGCATTGCGCGACGATGACTTGCAAGCGTCTCCTGCCACGCACGCAGCAGGGCATCGAGTTCGCGCGTACGGCCGATCATCGGTGCCCGCATGCCGCCGTCGAGCGAATCGAACGGCGTATCGGCCCGACGCTCGCCGAGCAGTTCATGCACCGGCTGCGGCGCGAGGCCCGCCCGCGCCAGCCGCAACCCGGTCGGCCGGAAGTCGGCATGCCGTTCGAGCGCGAGCCGCGCATCGTCGCTGATCAGGATCTGCCCGGACCCAGCCAGCCGCAACAACCGCGACGCGGCGGCCGGCGTCGACCCGCCCGCCCACTGCGCCGCATGCGCGAGAACCTGCCCGACGTGAATCGCAGCGGCCACTTCGACGTGCCAGCCTTCGCCGCTGTCCGTACAGCCGGCTTCGGCCGGCACCGGCAACCGCGCGCGCCCGGCCACCCGCACCATGTCGAGTGCCGCACGCGCCGCGCGGCGCGCGGGCCGATCGATATCGCCTTGCAGGCCAAAATGGAACAGCAGCGTGTCGCCGAGCCGCTCGTCGACCTGCGCGCCATAGCCGACGGCGATATCCGCGCACTGCGTCAGCCACTGCGCCTCGTAGCGGTCGAGCAGCGCGCCGTGATCGGTTCCCGCATGGCGTTGCCGGCCGTCTCCGGCGATCGTCACGCAACAGCACAGCGTGGTGACCTGCCGGTATTCGCCCGCCGTTGCGGCCGCGTCGCTGTGCGGCGCGAACGGCTGCGGCCGTGTGCGGCGGCTTGCGCGGCCGGCATCGAACGGGCCGATGAGCGCGGCGAAATTGAGCGCACGAAACTGCGCCGCGAGTTCGTCGGCCGAGGCGGCACGCTGCGCCGGATGCTTGCTCAACGCATGCCGCAGCACCGAGCCGAGCGGATGCGACGCGATCGACGGCGGAAGCGCGACATCCACCGGACTGAGTTGCTGATAAAGAATGTCGGCGACGCTTGCGCCCTGCATCACGACTTCGCCCGTCAGGCATTCGATCACGACCAGGCCCCACGCATACAGGTCGCTTCCGGACGTCGGCGGTTCGTTGCGCAGTTGCTCGGGCGCGCAATATGACGGCGAGCCGATCGCCTCGGCCGCGAGCGTCGCCGCCTGGGGCGCGATCTCGGTCACGCAGGGCAACAGCGCGCCGATCCCGAAATCGAGGAGCTTCGCGTGCGGCCCGTCGTCGGCCATCGCGAGCACGATGTTTTGCGGCTTCAGATCCCGGTGCACGATGCCGCGGCGATGTGCAGCCGCGAGCGCATCGAGCACCTCCGCCATCAGCCGTCCGGTGTCGACGGCCGACAGTGGCCCCTCCATCGCGAGCCGGTCGTGCAGGGTCTGGCCCTGAACACGCTCGAATACGGCGAACAGCCGCCCGTCAGGCGCTTCCCCCTGGTCCAGCAGCGCCACGATGTTCGGGTGCCGCAGCGCCTCGCACAGGCTCGTCTCGCGCCGGAAGCGCATGCGCTGGCGCGCGCGCTCGGCTTCGGTCCACGCGACATCGTCCCGCATCAACTTGATCGCGACGTCTTGCCCCGTCTCGCCGCAAGTCGCGCGAAACACCACGCCGCTGCCGCCTTCGCCGAGCAATGCACCGAGCCGGTAATGCCGCTTGCCGGTCAACGTCGCGAAAGGCGCGGCGGGCCGCTGCGATTCATGCGCGTGCGGCACGACGCGAGCGCGTGTCGCGGTCGGCAACCCGGGCTGTCGTTCCGCGTTCACGAGCAATGGACGACCGGATCCGGCGCCGGACGATGCATGCCGATGCGCGTCTCGACGCCCGGCACCGACTGGCATTCGAGGCGCTCGCCGCGCATGACGCGGAACGGGAAATCGCCGAAGCGGACGCTGCCGCGCCGCCGCTCGACCAGCTGACTCGCGTCCAGCCCCGGCAGCGCCGCGAACTGGCTCCGGGCGCGATGAATCTGCACGTTGAGATGGGACGTATCGATACCGAGCATGCGCGCCAGCCGGTCGAGTTCGATCCAGCCTTGCGTGGCGGCGTCGTAGCCGGCCTGCATGTCGGCCGACCGTGCGCGGGCGAGCGTGACGAGGCTGTAGTGATGCGCGCGCTCGCCGAGATCGACCACGCCGCCGCGAACATGCAGCAGCGCACGCGCATGCTCTTCGTCCCGGCTGACGAAGAATTCGAGCAATCGGGCCGGCACGGCCGGATCGGCCGGCGCGCGCAGCGTCATCGTCGAGCCGTGGCGCACGAGCGCCACGCGCCACGTGACGTCGCCCGTCGACACTTCATCGCCGTCATGGAGCGCGCGCGGCGGCAACGTGTCGTCGCACAGCCAATCGCCGGCCGGCGACCGGACGATCGTGACCGGCTGCGCGGCGTGGGCAGCCAGGATCTGGCGCGGCGTGAGCACGATCGGGTGCACGGCGCCCCGTACCGGCCATAGCGTATCGGCCGGATCGTCGAGCGACTCGACGCGCCAGGGCGCGACACCCGCCCTGCCGAACCGGATCACGTCGCCTCGCTGCAGCACCGCGTGCTCGCCGTCGCGCAACGGCACGCCCGATACCGACGTGCCGTTGCTGCTGTGATCGTGGAGCTCCCATCGCCCGCCGACCCAGCGGATATGGGCGTGGACCCGGGACACCGACGCGTCGCGGATGACCGTATCGCAGCGCGCGGCGTCGCGGCCGAACACGTGATACGCGCGGAGCAGGCACGCTTGCCCGGAAGAATCGTTCTTGAGTATCGCCATGGCTGCCCCGTATCGGATTCGCCCGGATCGCTCGAGTGACGCGTCGACGCCCGGGATAGCGATTGATTCAGTGATCGCGAACGGTGTCGACCGTTCGCCGCCTCGTTACCAGTTTCTTCGTCAGCTTCCATTCGGATCGTTGCTCATCCGGTGTGTGTTATTTCGACTGATTGAATGGTCGGTTGTTTTGTTGTTTTAAATTCGAGCAACTTGATGAAAATCCTGCCAAATAAAATCACGCTTCACAATCGAAATACTCAAATCCCACTTTAATATTGCAATGCTTTACATTTACAACGAATCTTCAGCTCGTATATAAAGGGTCGAAAATCTTCACCACCCTGGAGGCCATGACAGGCTTGCAATCGACAGAGTCACCACATTGAATGACGGGGTCGATTTAAATACCTTTGCCGGCGCGGAAATTTTGTTTGATCCAAAGAAAATAAATTAAACAGTTTCAGAGATTCAAATAATTATCGTCGGTGTTTTATCAAATCTCATTACGTGAATTACTGTGGGGTTCAACTGCGTCGCAGCCGATCTCTCGCGGTGTCATCGGCGAGCGGATACGTGCCGGCACGCCGCCGCGTCACGATCAATCGCTGGCAATGGCCGCAGAGGCCGGCAAGGCGCGGACGGTCCGATCGTCGTGATCGACACGCCAACGAGCTTGATGCACCGCATCCACGGCCATCTCCGCCCCGAGCCGCCAGCCCATCCTCGCGCGCCATCCAGCCCCAATAAATCCCCTTGACGACCTATCTTTCGATATATATCTTTAGATATGTTTTACGACATATAGGACTCGATCATGCGACACAACCCTTCCCGCGGCCATGCCCGATGCGACGGTCATGGTGCGCATGCCCGCCCTGACGGGTTCGCCGGTCTCTGGTACGCGATCGGCCGCCATCGTCGCGGCCACGATCCGTTCGGCGGTGGCGGCCCGTTCGGTGGCCGTGGCGGGCGCGGCGGCTTTGGCGATTTCGGCGACGACGGCATGCCGCGCGGCCGTCAGTTCAGCTCCGACGATCTGCAGCTGCTGTTGCTCGCGCTGGTCGCCGAGCAACCGAGCCACGGCTACGAGCTGATCAAGGCGCTCGACACGCGTTCGAACGGTTTCTACAGCCCGAGCCCCGGCATGGTGTATCCGGCGCTCACGTATCTCGAAGAAGTCGGCTTCGTCGCGTCGCAAGCGGAAGGCAACCGCAAGCGCTATGCACTGACCGACGCCGGCCGCGTGCATCTCGACGCGCAGCGCGAACGCGTCGACACGCTGTTCGCGCGTCTCACGCACCTCGCCCGCAAGATGGAATTCATGCGCCGCGCGTTCGCCGGGGAATCGGCGGGCAACGAAGCGCAGGACGAAGCACAAGCCGGCTGGCTGCCGGAGTTCGTCGAGGCGCGTCTCGCACTCAAGCGGGCGCTGCTGCACAAGAGCGCCGCCGACGCCGACGAACAGCGCCGCATCGCCGCCATCATGCGCCGCGCGACGGCTGAAATCGAAGGCGGCAGCGGTGCGTAATCCGCGCCGCCCCCTCAAACCCTAAGGAGAACGGATTGATGCAGAACACATCCGACCGCACCGTGACCCGCGTGCGCCACACTCTCAAGTTCCGCTTGCTGCAGGTCCTGCGCGTGCACACCGTCACGCCGCACCTGCTGCGCGTCACGCTCGGCGGCCCCGATCTCGCGGATTTCGAATCCGCGTCGTTCGACGATCACGTGAAGGTATTTTTCCCGCCGCCCGGCGCTGAACGGCCCGTGCTGCCGAC
The DNA here is from genome assembly GCF_030482505.1 of Burkholderia sp. AU45274. Classification (NCBI taxonomy): domain Bacteria; kingdom Pseudomonadati; phylum Pseudomonadota; class Betaproteobacteria; order Burkholderiales; family Burkholderiaceae; genus Burkholderia; species Burkholderia sp. AU45274. The sequence goes on from NZ_JAUJQE010000009.1 coordinate 287,456, forward strand.
GCTCGGCGCGAACGGTCCCGAGTTTCCGGAAGGCGAACCGAAGCCGGTCGCGCGCGACTTCACGCCGCGCCGTTTCGACCGCGCCGCCGGCGAGCTCGATCTGGAATTCGTGCTGAACCACCCGGGCCCCGCGTCGCAGTGGGCCGCCCAGGCACGTGTCGGCCAATGGCTCGGCATCGGCGGCCCGCGCGGTTCGTTCGTCGTCCCGACCGGTTTCGACTGGCACCTGCTGATCGGCGACGATACGGCGCTGCCGGCGATCGCGCGGCGTCTCGAGGAATTGCCGGCCGGCGCGCGCGTAGCCGTCGTGATGGAAGTCGCGGATCGCACCGCGCAGATCGCGTTCGACACGCGCGCCGACGTGCATGAAATCTGGCGCTTCCGCGCCGAAGCCGACGCGGCGGACGGCGACGTGCTGCTGAATGCCGTGCGCGACCTGCCGCTGCCGCCGTCCGGCGACGGCTATGTGTGGGCGGCGGGCGAAGCGCTGTCGATGCGCGCGGTACGCCAGCACCTGACCGGCGAGCGCGGCGTCGACAAGTCGCGCATCCGTGCGGCGGCCTACTGGAAGCGCGGCGCGGCGGCCGTGCACGAAACGCTGGAAGACTGATGGATGCGGGTGCCCGGCAAACGGGTACCGCTTGAGGTTGGCCGGCCGATGACACAATCGTGGCGTCGGCGCACCAGCGGGCTTGGCACCGCTATCGCGACTGGTATATATCTGTGGGTGCGACGCCGCTGTCGGGCGACAGCCGCCGCAGCCCGCCCAGGAGCGCCCGGTCATGACAAAAGAAAGCCACGCTTCGCCGTTCCTTCGCAACCTGAAGATCGTCGGCTATTGCGGCCTTGCCGCGGTGGTACTCGCGCTGTTCGTCGCGATGTGCGCGATCCTGAAGGAAAGCGCACTCGACCGCGACGCCGCGCAACACCCTGCCGATACCGCTGAACTGCACGATGCGGGCGCTGGCCCGTCCGCATCGGCCGAATCGGCCAAGACACCCGGCTGACCGCGTTCGGCCCTTTCTCCTGCCGCTTACGGCGCGTGCCGGCGGCCCATCACGGCGGCATGCACCGAATCGCCGAGCCGTTCGAGCAGCGCGGTCACGCGTTGCCCGTACAGGTGCGCGGCCAGCGCGCCGGCCGTGCCGACCAGCACGCCGCCTGCCATGTCGAACGGCCAGTGCACGCCCACATAGATACGTCCCCATGCAATCGCCGCGGCCATCGCGACCATCACGAACCCGGTGAACCGGGTCGTGCCGCCGAGCATCAACCCGACCGCCATGCTCCACGCGAACGTCATGTGATCGCTCGGAAACGAGCTGTCCGGCGCGTGCGGAATCAGCTGCGTGCCGACGCCCGCCATGAACGGGCGCGGCGAGAACCAGAAATGTCCGATGACCTGCGCGAGCGCGAGCGCCACGCACACGCCGACGCCGGCTTCGATCGCCTGGCGCCGCGTCGGGCGCGCGCCGAAGATCCAGGTCAGCAGCAGCATCGCGGGCAACGCATAGACGAGCCAGTCGGCGGCGAAGATGGCGAGGCGGGCCACGCCCGGCTGCGGCGCAACCCCGGCGTTGATGGCGGAAAAGAGGGTGAGATTGAGGGTCTGCATGAATCCGGTTGCGTGGGGCATAAAAAATCGGCCGGTTGCCCGGCCTGCTACGAACGATGCTAAGGCGCGCCCGCTTAAGTGATGCTTAATAAGACGACCGCGCGACGAAGCCCGCCGCCGCGAACGCGCTTAGAGCCTGCACTGCAACACAAGTTCACACATTTGTCATATTCCCGCGAGACCGTCTCCCGAAAAGGCTCACCTGGCATCCCGTAAAGACTCACCTTTTTCACATCGTGGCGTCATCGACGCGTGCAAACATCGGGACGCCGGGTGCCATCCAGACCGTTTGCGTCATTCATCTCAATATTTACGCTGCGAATGCGTCGAAATCGGCAACAATTAATTCCATATGCGGCATCGCACAACGGTAACGCACAGGCATAGGATTACGAGCTTACGAGCACTCATCCACGAAGCGATCAACAACAAGGAGTCCGCATGAAACCCAGCGATGTCCGATCGAAAGCGTTTGCGATGCCGTTGACCAGCCCCGCCTTCCCGATGGGCCCTTACCGTTTCGTCGATCGTGAGTTCCTGATCATCACGTATCGCACCGATCCGGACCGTCTCCGCGAAATCGTCCCCGAGCCGCTGCAGGTCACCGAGCCGCTCGTGCATTACGAATTCATCCGCATGGCCGATTCGACCGGCTTCGGCGACTACACCGAAAGCGGTCAGGTGATTCCCGTCGAATACAACGGCCAGCCGGGCGGCTATACGCTCGCGATGTATCTCGACGATCACCCGCCGATCGCCGGCGGCCGCGAGTTGTGGGGCTTCCCGAAGAAGCTCGCGTCGCCCACGCTGCACGTGAACACCGACCACCTCCTCGGCACGCTCGACTACGGCAAGGTGCGCGTCGCCACCGGCACGATGGGCTACAAGCACAAGGAGCTCGACATCGACGAGCAGACCAGGCGTCTCGCCGGCCCCAATTTCCTGCTGAAGATCATCCCGCACGTCGACGGCACCGCGCGCGTCTGCGAACTGGTGCGCTACTACATGCAGGACATCAAGATGAAGGGCGCGTGGACGGGCCCCGCATCGCTCGAGCTGGCGCCGCATGCGCTCGCGCCGGTGGCCGACCTGCCCGTGCTCGAAATCGTCGAAGCCCGCCACATCGTCGCAGATTTGACACTGGGCCTCGGCGAAGTCGTCTACGATTACCTGGCTCAGTAACACGTCCGCAGTCCTTTCTCCCTGTCAATCCTTTCACCACGGGAATTCGAACATGAGCAACCTGAATGGCAAGACCGCAGTCGTCACGGGCGCCGCGAGCGGCATCGGCAAGGAAATCGCACTCGAGCTCGCGAAAGCGGGCGCGGCCGTCGCGATCGCCGACCTGAACCAGGACGGCGCGAACGCGGTCGCTG